>NZ_BAAATS010000009.1:0-76564 GCF_039533535.1 Streptomyces kunmingensis | reverse complement strand
AGCGCCGATGGTACTGCAGGGGGGACCCTGTGGGAGAGTAGGACGCCGCCGAACTAATATTAAGAGAAAAGCCCCGTGCCATTCGGCACGGGGCTTTTCTGCGTTTAGGGTCGACCGTATGCGCTACGAACTCGTCATCTTCGACAACGACGGTGTCCTCGTCGACAGCGAGCCGATCTCCAACACCCTTCTTGCCGGCTACCTCACCGAACTCGGACACCCGACCTCGTACGAAGACTCACTGCGCGACTACATGGGCGCTGCCATGCACCGCGTACACGATCTCGTGCACAAGCGGACCGGCGAACGGCTGCCCACCGATTTCGACGACGTGTTCCACGGACGGGTCTTCGCCGCGTTCGAGCGAGAGCTGAAGCCCGTGCCCGGCATCGTCGACGTACTGGAGAAACTGACCGCCGACGCAGTGCCGTACTGCGTCGCATCCTCGGGAAGTCACGAGCGGATCCGCGTCGGGCACCGGACGACCGGGCTCGACCGATGGTTCGGCGAAGGACGGATCTTCAGTTCGCAGGACGTGGGGCGAGGCAAGCCCGCACCCGACCTGTTTCTCTACGCCGCCGAGAAAATGGGCGTAGAACCCGGGAAATGCCTGGTCATCGAGGACAGTCCGCTCGGGGTGCAGGCCGCAGTGGCCGCAGGGATGGACGTGTACGGGTTCACCGCCATGACACCGGCCGAGCGGCTGGACGGCGCCGGACGGCTCTTCGCGGACATGCGGGAACTGCCCGGACTCCTGGACTGAGGTCACGGTCGTCTTTTGGTTCCCTGATCCATCTACCCACGGGTAGGGCGTGGGCCTACGCTGTGCCGCCATGACCGATGGCACGGGCGGCACGAATGGCGCGGGTGGCAGTGACGGCACGGACGGCAGTGACGGCATAACCGGCGCGATGCGTCGGGGCCGAAGATCGCTGGGGTTCGGCTTCTTCGCCCAAGGGGCGGCGTTCGCGCTGCTGGTGACACGGATCCCCGCCGTCCAGGACCAGTACGGGATCTCGGACGGGCTGCTGCCCCTGTTTCTGGCCGCCGTGCCGATCCTGGCCGGCGTCGGAAGCGTCGGCACCGAGCAGCTGGTGAAGCGGGTACGGCCCAGCCGGGTCCTGCGCTGGTCGCAGCCCGTCGTACTCCTGGCGCTCCTCGGGGTGAGCGCGGGCGACAGCCTGTGGCAGGTGGCCGTCGCGCTCGGCGCGTTCGGACTGGCCGTGGGCGCCCTCGACGCGTCCATGAACATGCTCGGGGTAAGCCTGCAACGCGCGTACGGGCGCAGCATCATGCTCGGATTCCATGCCGTGTACAGCCTCGGCGGGATCGTCGGCGCCTCGCTCGCGTGGGCCGGAGCCCACTGGGACCTGTCGCTGTTCGTGCTGTATCTGCCGGTGGTCGTGGTGCTGCTGCCCGCCGCGCTCGTCGCGAGTCGGTGGTACGTCGACGGGGGCGCGGGGGCCGTCGAGGGCGCGGTGGTGCGGGAGCAGGCGGGCGGGCTCGTCTTCAAGATGCTGCTGCCGCTGTGCCTGGTCATGACCTTCGCGTACATCGGGGACTCGACCGTCTCCAACTGGAGCGCGAAGTACCTGCAGGACGTGCTCGGGAGCTCCGAGCAGCTGTCGACGGTCCCGTACAACGTGTACATGGTCACGACCCTGGTGGGGCGGGCCGTGGGGGATGTGGGGGTGCGGCGGTTCGGGGCCGTGGCCGTGGTGCGGATGGGGACGGTGGTGGCCGCCGCCGGGTTCGGGGTGGTGGCTGTCGCCCCCGGGCCCTGGGTCGGGATGCTCGGGTTCACGCTGCTCGGGCTCGGGCTCTGTGTGATCGTGCCGCAGACCTTCGCCGCCGCGGGACGGATGTTCCCCGGCGCCTCCGATGCGGCGGTCGCGCGGCTCAATATCTTCAACTACGTGGGTTTTCTGATCGGTTCGCCGCTTGTGGGTGCTCTGGGCGATGCGTGGAGTTATCGCGGGGCGATGCTCGTGCCGATGGTGTTGGTGCTGGTGACGCTCGTGTACGCCCCGTCGTTCGGTTCCGGGCAGGACCGATACGGTGGCAAGCATGAGCGGCCGCGCGCAGTTGATGTGGGACCCGGCGGTGACGGGGTATGACTTCGGCCCCGGTCATCCGATGAACCCGGTCAGGCTGGACCTGACCCGGCGTCTCGTGGACGCCTTCGGGCTCGACCGGGACGTCGAGGTCGTCGCGGCCAAGCGGGCGGGTGAGTCGACGCTGCGGCTCGTGCACCGCCAGGACTACGTGGAGGCGGTCAAGGCCGCGTCCGCCGATCCGGGCGCCGCCGACCAGGCGTACGGGCTCGGGACCGTCGACGATCCGGCGTTCGCCGGTATGCACGAGGTGTCGTCACTGATCGCCGGGCAGTCCGTGGGCGCCGCCGAGGCCGTGTGGCGCGGGGAGGCCCTGCACGCCGTGAACTTCGCCGGCGGGCTGCACCACGCGATGCCGGGCGCCGCGTCCGGGTTCTGTGTGTACAACGACGCCGCCCTCGCCATCGCCCGCCTCCTCGAGCTGGGCGTCGAGCGGGTCGCGTACGTGGATGTGGATGTGCACCACGGGGACGGCGTGCAGGCCGCGTTCTGGGAGGACCCGCGCGTCCTGACCATCTCGCTGCACGAGCATCCGCGGACCCTGTTCCCGCAGACCGGGTGGCCCGAGGAGACCGGGGCGGACGGTCCCGCCGAGGGGACGGCCGTCAATGTCGCGCTGCCGGCGGGGACCGGGGACGCGGGCTGGCTGCGGGCCTTCCACGCCGTGGTGCCGGAGCTGCTCGCGGAGTTCCGGCCGCAGGTCCTGGTGACGCAGCACGGGGCCGATACGCACTTCGAGGATCCGCTCGCGCATCTCGCGGTGTCGCTCGACGCGCAGCGGGCCGTGCAGGTCGCCTCTCATGAGCTGGCGCACGAGTACGCCGACGGGCGCTGGGTCGCCCTGGGCGGTGGCGGTTACGCGGTCGTGGACGTCGTGCCGCGGTCGTGGACGCATCTGGTCGCCATCGCGGCCGGCCGGGAGATCGCGCCCGAAACGCTGACGCCGGAAGGCTGGCGGCAGGAAGTGTACGCACGGACGCGGCAGTTGGCGCCGGGGCGGATGACCGACGGGCGCTGGCCCGTCGAGCACCGTGAGTGGGAGGCGGGCTACGACCCGGCGGACCGGCTCGACCAGGCGATCCTGGCGACCCGGAGGGCGGCGTTCCCGCTGCGCGGGTTGCTGCCCTAGGTCCTCGGGGCCGCTGCCCCGGGGCGGCCGGGCCGGCCTGCGTAGCAAACTCCGGGCGGGCCGGTGCGACATGCGCCCGGGATTACTCCAAGTGTGGGGTGTTCAGGCGTTTTGGGGGCATCCGGGCCCTCAATGCACCAGCATCGCAGGCGTGTTGAGCACCGGCGCCCTGCGTGCGCACCTGTTGGCGGCTCGGCTTGCCGGGCCCGTGGCGACCTCCCGCGAGGAGAGTCTGCGCAGTTACCGCCTCTTCGAGGCGAGGGACCCGCGTGTGCTCCTCGGGCTCGATCCCCAATACGCCTGGGGCCAGCGGGATCTGCTCGCCCTCATGGCGGACAAATGCGGGGTTTCGGGCGACCCCGGCCACACCTCGGGGTCCGACGTCATCGACCCGGAGCTGACCCTGGCGGCGCTCGACGCGTTCGGGGACCGCCTCGGCAGGGCCGTCCACACGCGCTCCCCGGTGCTCTTCGGAACCGGACATCCGCACCGCCTGCTCGGCTTCTACGCCGCGCTGGCGGACGCCATGTCGGCGCTGGGATGCCCTGTCCTCACCCCCGCGCAGGGTCGGAGTGTCGACATAACGACCCGGTTCGGCCTACGCACGTACAACCTTGACTACGTACGAGGAGTCGCGCTGGTGCGGGAACCCGACGCCTTGCCCGCCGGCCCCGAGACGGGCGCGCACACGCACTCGCCACTCCCGGTTCGCACCGCTCTGGCGGCCTGTGCGGAGGCCGGGGGACCGCTTCCGCACCTTGTCGTGGGAGACCACGGATGGGTCTGCGGTGCAGGTCAGTTGGGGTTCGACGCCATCGGCCTGGCCGATACGGATGATCCCGCACTGTTCGTCGGTGAGGCGGAGGGGCAGGTGTCCGTCGTCGTTCCGCTTGATGACGCTGTGCGGTCTGATTACTACCGACCGCTTACTCGCTATGTACTCAATCGAGCGTGTCTGTCACAGTAGGCGGCCGATCGCTGCTCCTCTTCCCCACTCGCACCACACGCCCCTAGTCTGGGGAGTGAGCACGCAACGACGTTGAGTCACCGGAAGGGGAAGCCGGTGGCCGTCGAGTGCGGAAGGTTCAGGTGTGTCATGGCTGCTGGTGAGAGTAGGCCTCTGAACGAGGTGCAGTTCCTGACCGTGGCGGAAGTCGCCTCGGTCATGCGCGTCTCGAAGATGACCGTGTACCGCTTGGTGCACAGCGGTCATCTGCCCGCGATCCGGGTGGGGCGGAGCTTCCGCGTCCCCGAGCAAGCGGTTCACGAGTACCTCCGCGAGTCCTATGTGGGGGTGGAAACGGGCTGATCGATACCCCCGGGAGGTCCTCCGGGAGCTCCCGGGACCCCTCGATTTCAAGCTCGGCGCTCGGGCGGGGTACGCTGGCCCTCCGTAGGTCGTGTGGGCCCCAATGCAGCCCCGCACCGAGTGATTGTCCCCGCACCGTGGGGGTTGTCCGAGAAGTGAGCGAGGGTAGTCGTGGGCTCTGTCATTAAGAAGCGGCGTAAGCGGATGGCGAAGAAGAAGCACCGCAAGCTGCTGAAGCGCACGCGTGTGCAGCGTCGCAACAAGAAGTAAGCGACCGCTGCATCAAACGCGGTCTGTGGCCCTTTCACCGTTCGGTGGGAGGGCCACAGTGCGTTTCGGACAAGTTCCGGCAGGCACTCGTGGTCGGGGCACCACGCGTAGCAGGCTCTGCTCTGTACGTACGCCTGTGGCTGTCGTCACTTCCTGCATCGAGTGGTCATCACAGCGCAACAACGAACCGCTAACGTGAGCCGCGACACGGGGATGCGACGCGCGGCGGGGCTGGGACGGAAGGTAGGCGCTGATCTTGGGCAAGGTCGTGCTCGTGACCGGGGTGGCCCGGCAGCTGGGGGGCCGTTTCGTACGACGGATCCAGCGGGACCCCGATGTGGACCGGGTGATCGGCGTGGACGCGGTGCCGCCCGCGCACCATCTGGGCGGCGCGGATTTCCTGCAGGCCGACATCCGGCAGCCGACGATCGCGCGGGTGCTCGCCGAGCATTCCGTGGACACGGTCGTGCACATGGACGTCACCGGGACCCCGCTGGCCAGCGGCGGCCGCGGCTCGGTGAAGGAGACCAACGTCATCGGCACGATGCAGCTCCTCGGCGCGTGCCAGAAGGCGCCGAGCGTGAAGCGGCTCGTGGTGAAGTCGAGCACGAACGTGTACGGGTCCGCGCCGCGTGACCCGGCCGTGTTCACCGAGACGACGCCGCCGAAGTCGCTGCCGAGCGGCGGCTTCGCCAAGGACACCGTCGAGGTCGAGGGGTATGTGCGCGGGTTCGCCCGGCGCCGCCCGGACGTCGCGGTGTGTGTGCTGCGGTTCGCCAACATCCTCGGTCCCACAGCCGATTCGCCGCTCGCCGAGTACTTCTCGCTGCCGGTCCTGCCGACCGTGTTCGGCTATGACCCGCGGCTGCAGTTCGTGCACGAGGACGATGTGATCGACGTGCTGCGGCTCGCCTCGCACGAGGCGACACGCGGCACCTTGAACAGCGGGACCTTCAACATCGCCGGGGACGGCGTGCTGCTGCTGTCGCAATGCTCGCGCCGCCTCGGCCGGCCGACCGTCCCGGTGCTGCTGCCCGCCGTGACCTGGGTGGGCAGCGCGCTGCGTACGCTGGGCGCGACGGACTTCTCGCCCGAGCAGATCAGGCTGCTCACCCATGGGCGGATGGTGTCGACGGCCCAGATGCGGGAGACGCTCGGATTCCGGCCCGAATACACGACCGCGGAAACCTTCGCGGACTTCGTCCGCGGCCGGGGCCCCGGACTGCTGCCGCCCCAGGCCCTGGCGGGAGCTGTGGACAGGATCGCGTCGCTGCCCTTCCTGGGCGGCGGGCGCACACTCAGCCACCCCCCGACGCAGAGCGCCAACTGAGGAGCGCGTGAACGATGGCGGATGCCAAGGTCATTCCGTTCGACGACGACAGGTCGCGGGGGGCCACCGGAAAGGGCTCCGTGCGCCGCAGAGGCCCGGCCGGCGGTGCGCGGCGCACGGGCGAGCCCGGGGGCGCCCGGGAGGTGCGTGAGGTGCAGCGGCTGCCGGTGCAGCAGCCGGGCCCCGGGCCGGAGCCGGGGGAGCCGGCGCCCGAGGGGCGGGGCGGCTGGGACCGGCGGGTCGCGGGCGGCCTCGCGTTCCTGCGGCGGCGGCTCACCGGGGACTACGAGGTCGACGAGTTCGGCTACGACAAGGAACTGACCGACCAGGTCCTGATGTCGATGCTGCGGCCGATCGCGGAGAAGTACTTCCGCGTCGAGGTGAAGGGCGTCGAGAACATCCCGTCGGACGGCGGGGCGCTGATCGTCTCCAACCATTCGGGGACGCTGCCCCTCGACGGACTGATGTTGCAGGTCGCCGTGCACGACAACCATCCGGCGGGGCGCCATCTGCGGCTGCTCGCGGCCGACTTGGTCTTCATGCTGCCGGTCGTCAACGAGCTGGCGCGCAAGGCCGGGCACACGCTGGCCTGCGCGGAGGACGCGCAGCGTCTTCTCGAGGGCGGCGAGCTGGTCGGGGTGATGCCCGAGGGCTTCAAGGGCATCGGGAAACCGTTCAGCGAGCGGTACAAGCTGCAGCGGTTCGGCCGGGGCGGTTTCGTGTCGACCGCGCTGCGGGCGGGGACGCCGATCGTGCCGTGCTCGATCGTCGGCGCGGAAGAGATCTATCCGATGCTCGGGAACGCGAAGACGCTGGCGCGGGTGCTGGGCTTCCCGTACTTCCCGATCACGCCCACGTTCCCGTGGCTGGGGCCGCTCGGTGCGGTGCCGCTGCCGACGAAGTGGACCATCCAGTTCGGGGAGCCGATCCCGACGGACGGGTATCCGCCGGAGGCGGCGGAGGACCCGATGCTGATGTTCAACCTGACCGACCAGGTCCGCGAACAGATCCAGCACACGCTGTACAAGTTGCTCGTGCAGCGGCGGTCGGTGTTTTTCTGATCCGTGGCAAGTGGCAAGTGGCAAGTGGCAAGTGGCAGGGCCCGGGGCAAGCCCCGGGCCCTCGGTGTTACTTGGCGTCCTCGCCGTCGATGCCCAGGCCCGGCAGCAGGCCGGGCAGGAGCGGGGGCAGGGTCACGTCCGGCCTGGCCGGGCCCGTGGGGCCGGATCCGCCGTCCGACGGGGTCGGGCTCGTCTCGTCCTTCGGCGGGTCCAGGAGGCCGCCGGTGGTCTCGCCGAGGAGGCCGTCGTCCTTGCCGCTGCCGGAGCTGGAGGGCTTCGGCTTGGTCGAGCTGCCGCCGTGCCGGTCGGCGTCGGTCGGGCCGGAGGGCGTCGACCGGTCGGTGCCGGATGCCCCCGGCGTCGTACCGCTGTGCCTGCCGGTGCTCGCGGAGCCGCCGGGGGTGGGCGGCTGGGGCAGCAGCGAACGCAGCGGAGCGACCTCTTCGTCTATGGCGTCGAAGACCGAGCTCACCTGGTCCCGCACATCGCCGAGCTGGACCGGGAGCCGGTCGCTCAGCGCGCTCCAGCTCTTGCGGTGCGACTGCGTGAACGCGGAGAGGGCCTGGATCGGACCGAGCGAACCGTCCCGCTTGTACGCCGCGCTGAGCAGACGGTGCCCCTCGGACGCGTCGTAGCGCATCCCGGAGAGCGCGCGCCGGATCTCGCCCACGGATTCATGGTCGAGGTGACCGCCGCGGTCGCGCTCCATCAGCCTCCGCGCCTCGTTCAGCCGCGTCGACGCATGGTCGAGGTAGAGCTGTCCGCGGTCGGAGTCGCCGTCGGCCATGCCCAGCTTGAGATCCTCCATGCCGCGCTTGAGGCCGTAGAGATTGTCACCCGGCAGGGCGTCGGAGCTCGCGGCGGCCACTCCGCCGAACGCCCCCGCGGCCACGCCGACCGTGAGGCCGCCCGCGGCGATGCCCTTGGACAGGCGCGAGCGCGGTCGCAGCTTGCGCAGGGAACTCGCCCGGTGCGCTCCCTTGGACCGGGACCGCTGCTCCGGTACGGAAGTGCCTACGGCGCCTTCCTTGAACATGGCCTCCATGGCGGCGACGAGCTGAGCCCGCTGCACCACCTTGACCTCGGGGTCCATCTGCGGTTTGGGCAGCTCGCCGAGGCCGGAGGCGAGGGACAGAAGACTGTCCCGGTCGGTCCGATCGGACCGGTCGCTCTGCTGAGCGGCCGGTTCTTCCGGCTGCTGCGCCGCCGGGTCCAGGTCGGACTGGTCCTCGAGGGCCTGGGCGAAGGCGTCCGCCCGCCGGTGTGCCGATACGTTGGCGATCACTGGCGGCACCTCCTCTCGTCATGACGGTCGACTCCCATGTGGTCGACTCCCCAAGGGGTCCTGAGGGTTGCACGCCCTGACGACTTGCACACGATCGAGTGAGCGAAGCCGGTCCAGGAGTGACCACAGGGAGCCTGCATCCCGCACAACGAGCGGCGCGGCACTTGGGTTACGGACGAAAGATGATCCGACCGCGATCACATCTCACCTTCACAGAAGGTGAGTTGAGAATCGCGGACGGTGACAGTTCGTGCGGGTGTCATCAGGGGTGTCGTCAGCGGGCGTCGTCCGGGAGGAGCCGGGCCAGCGTTCTCACGGCCCGGTACTGAAGGGTCTTGATCGCGCCCTCGTTCTTTCCCATCACGCGTGCGGTCTCGGCGACGGACAGACCCTGCAGAAATCGCAGCGTGACGCATTCCTGCTGTTGGGGGTTGAGACGGCGTACGGCGTCGAGGAGGGCCGCGTTGGAGAGGGACTCGAGGACGGAGTCCTCCGGGGAGCGCTCCACCTCGTTGGCGTCGAGCATCTCTCCGGTGGTCACTTCCAGGCGGAAGCGGCTCGACTTGAAATGGTCGGCGACCAGATTGCGCGCGATCGTGACCAGCCAGGCGCCGAAGTCGCGGCCCTGCCAGGTGAAGGTGCCGATGCGGCGAAGGGCGCGCAGAAAGGTCTCGCTGGTGAGGTCCTCGGCCGTCGCCTTCCCGCCGACGCGGTAGTAGATGTAGCGGTAGACGGTGTCGCTGTACTGGTCGTACAGGCGGCCGAACGCGTCGGCCTCGCCCGACTGGGCGCGCTCGACGAGTTCCATCATGCGGGCGCTGTCGCTGTCCGCGGCGGGGCGGCGGGCAGGGGTGGACGTGGTCGACGTACCGGAGGCGCCGGCGGCTCCGGAGCGTGTCCGTCGGCCGACTGTGGCGGCACCGGAGTCGGCCATGGCGAAGCATGGGCCGGCGGGTGCGGCGACGGCGAGGGCGGGGACGGCGTACGCGGTGGGGACGAAGCCGCGCAAGCGGTCGGCGACCGTTGCGCGCAGCGTAGCCAGGCCCGAGGCGTCAACCCCGACGTGTTGAAACACGGGACTCCCAGAGGCAGAGCTTCCATCACGTGCAGTGCGGAACTGTTCACTCGTCGTGCTGACGTGTGGGTACCGGAATGCGTCTGAGGAGAATAACGCTTCGTGCAGGGAGCGCTACACCGAGTTGCTCAAATCATCGATTACGTCACTTCTGTAGCTGATCGACGATGGTTCGAGCACCAGAGAGTGACCACTTACTGATCGGATCAGGTCATGTTCGGGCTATGGCGATGACGCGTTGTGGCCGAGTGGTATCAACGGGACTGGCCGGAGCCGGAGGCGGGTAAGACCCTCCGTCAGCGACGGCGCCGGTGCAGGGCAATGGCCGCGGCCGTGCCGCCCGCGACCGCGCCGACGCCGGCCGCGGCCGGGATGCCGACCTTCGCGGCCTTGCGGCCGGTGCGGTAGTCCCGCAGTCGCCACTCCCGCTCGCGCGCGTATTTGCGCAGTTTCGCGTCGGGATTGATCGCATAGGGGTGCCCGACGAGCGAGAGCATCGGGATGTCGTTGTGGGAGTCGCTGTACGCGGCGCAGCGGCCGAGCTCCAGGCCCTCCCCGGACGCCAGTGCCCGGACGGCCTCCGCCTTCGCGGGGCCGTGCAGCGGTTCGCCGACGAGCTTGCCCGTGTAGACGCCGCCGATGGACTCGGCGACCGTGCCGAGGGCGCCGGTCAGGCCGAGGCGGCGGGCGATGACGGTGGCGATCTCCACGGGCGCGGCCGTGACCAGCCAGACCTTCTGGCCCGCGTCGAGATGGGCCTGGGCGAGGGCGCGGGTGCCGGGCCAGATCCGCTCGGCCATGTACTCGTCGTAGATCTCCTCGCCGATGGACATCAGCTCGGAGACGCGGTGGCCCTTGACGATGGAGAGCGCGCTGTCGCGGGCGTCCTGCATGTGCTCGGGGTCCTCGACCCCGGCGAGCCGGAACCAGGCCTGCTGCCAGGCGAACCTCGTCAGCTCGCGGCGCTGGAAGAACTTCCTCTTGTAGAGGCCGCGGCCGAAGTGGAAGATCGCGGCGCCCTGCATCACCGTGTTGTCCAGGTCGAAGAAGGCGGCGGCCTTGTCGTCGCCGACGACCGGGAACTCCGGTTCCGCGCCTGTGCCCGCGCCGTCAGCGGGCTGCGGCTGCTCCTCCAGCTCCAGGGAGGTCTTGCGGGCGGCCTCCGCCGAAGCCTCGCCCGCCAGCACGCTCCGCGCGGTGGCGGGGCGCCTGTGGGGTGCGAGCCATCCGAATCCAATCAGCGGCACGGCGTGCCTCCTACCGGGGTGGCGGTCGGGCGACGGGCGGGACATGGCGTGAGCATAGCCAGTCTGTTCGGTGCTTCCGGAGTCGTGCGGATTTCGGGAAGCTGTCTTCCGTCGAAAATCCGGCGTCGTACAAGGGTCGGTGGTGAGGCCAGAATGGCCGGTATGAGTCCCATTTTCCGTCGTGGCGAGAAGAAGAATCCCGCAGAGCGTGTCGTCACGCTGATCGGTAAGCCCGGATGCCATCTGTGTGATGACGCACAGGCGGTGATCGAAAAGGTCTGTGCCGAGGTCGGCGCCGTCTGGGAGAAGAAGGACATCAACGAGGACGAGGAGCTGTACCGCAAGTACTGGGAGCAGATCCCGGTCGTTCTCGTCGATGGTGCGCAGCACGACTTCTGGCGGGTGAAGGAGGAACGACTGCGGCGTGCGCTCACGCAGTAGCGGTGTGCGCACGGACACCGCCCGCGGTCGCGCACGTCACTGACCGATGAGTCCAACTGTTCCCGAAAGTCGCCTAGGATCGAGGGCGGTTTTGGTCTCGGGGGCGTGGATCGTAAGGAAGGTGCGCGGTTTTGCCCCCTACAGGTGAGCAACGAAGCCGCCTGCGCGCCGGTTCCGGAAAAGCGCGCCGGGGGCGCGTGACCCCGGTCACGTTGGCCGGGCAAATCGGACACCATCTTTGTGCACGCGTTCACAAAGACATAGCCTGCATTCGACGGGGCGGTCCAGGAACGCAGAGCCGCCCGCAGCCCCGCTCTACCCGCAGGAGCACCGTGGCAACTGGCCGAACTCACCGACCGGCGACCCGCAGCCGAGGAATTCCCGAGGCCACCGTCGCCCGTCTCCCGCTGTACCTCCGAGCCCTCACCGCTCTGTCGGAACGCTCGGTACCCACGGTCTCCTCCGAGGAGCTCGCGGCCGCGGCGGGCGTCAACTCCGCGAAGCTGCGCAAGGACTTCTCGTACCTCGGCTCGTACGGGACCCGCGGTGTCGGCTACGACGTCGAGTACCTCGTCTACCAGATCTCACGCGAGCTGGGCCTCACGCAGGACTGGCCGATCGTGATGGTCGGTATCGGCAACCTGGGTGCCGCGCTTGCCAATTACGGCGGTTTCGCCTCGCGCGGGTTCCGCGTGGCGGCCCTCATCGACGCCGACCCGGCGATGTCCGGCAAGACCGTGGCCGGCATGCAGGTGCAGCACGCCGACGACCTCGAGAAGATCATCGACGAGAACGGCGTCTCCATCGGCGTCATCGCGACCCCGGCCGGCGCCGCGCAGCAGGTCTGCGACCGTCTGGTCGCCGCCGGTGTCACCTCCATCCTGAACTTCGCGCCGACCGTCCTGTCCGTGCCGGACGGTGTCGACGTACGCAAGGTCGATCTCTCCATCGAGCTGCAGATCCTCGCCTTCCACGAGCAGCGCAAGGCCGGGGAGAGCGCGATCGAGGCGGCCGAGGGTGCCGTGGGCGTCGAGGGGCCCGCCGCCAAGGTCACCAAGCCCACCGCCAACGACCGCAAGGGACCCGACGGGGACGTGCCCGCCGTGATGCCGGCATGAGTCTCCTCGTCGTAGGGCTGAGCCATCGCAGCGCCCCGGTCAGCATCCTGGAGCGGGCCGCGCTCAACGCGGACGCCCAGGCCAAGCTGGTGCAGGACACGCTCGTCGCCGAGCCGGCCGCCGAGGCCGCGCTGCTCGCGACCTGCAACCGCATCGAGCTGTACGCGGACGTGGACAAGTTCCACGCCGGTGTCGCCGAGCTGTCGACGCTGCTCGCGCAGCACAGTGGCGTAGGTCTGGAAGAGCTCACTCCCTATCTTTATGTGCACTACGAGGACCGGGCGGTGCACCACCTGTTCTCGGTGGCGTGCGGGCTCGACTCGATGGTCGTCGGCGAGGGCCAGATCCTCGGGCAGATCAAGGACACGCTCGCCAGGGCGCAGGAGCTGCACTCCGCGGGCAAGCTCCTCAACGACCTGTTCCAGCAGGCCCTGCGGGTCGGCAAGCGCGCGCACTCCGAGACCGGGATCGACCGTGCCGGTCAGTCCCTGGTCACCTTCGGGCTCGAGCAGCTCGCCGCCGGGGAGCCGGTGGCCGAGTGGGCGGCGGGCAAGCGGGCGCTGGTGATCGGCGCGGGCTCGATGTCGTCGCTGGCCGCGGCGACGCTCGCGCGGGCCGGAGTGGCCGAGGTCGTCGTCGCCAACCGCACCCTCGAGCGCGCGGACCGGCTCGTAGAGATCTTGGGCGAGGGCGGTACGGCCGCCCGCGCCGTCGCCATGGATGCCGTGGCGGACGAACTGACACGTGCCGACGTCGCCATCTCCTGCACCGGCGCGACCGGTCTGGTCCTGACCGCGGACGCCGTACGCGCGGCCGTCGCGGGCCGTACGCCGACCGCGGGCGGCGACGTGCCGCCCCAGGCGTCACCCGCCGGTGCCAAGGCCGCGGTCGACGGCTGCCCCGTCGACCCGGGTGCCCCCGTGCGCGGCGGGTTCTCGGTCGAGGGCGAGGCGGCGGTCGCCGGGCTCGACGCGGCCGAGCTCGAGCAGCACGGCGCCTGGGTGGACAACGCGCCGGGCGAGCGGGTGCGGCCCTCCGAGGCCGACACCATCGCCGCCCTCGCCGCCGCGGGCCGGGTGCCCGAGATGCGCCGTGAGCGGCAGCCGGAGCCGGTGCGGCGGGTCGCGCTCGCCCTGCTCGACCTGGCGATGCCGCGTGACATCGACGGCGCCTCGCACCGGATCGACGGGGTCCGCCTCGTCGACATCGAGTCGCTCGCCGACGCCTCCGCCGACGCCCCGATGGCCGCCGACGTGGACCAGGTGCGGTCCCTCGTGGCCGACGAGGTCGCCGCGTTCGGTGCCGCCCAGCGGGCCGCGCACATCACGCCGACCGTCGTCGCGCTGCGTGCGATGGCCGCGGATGTCGTCACGAACGAGATCGCCCGGCTCGACGGCCGGCTGCCCGGCCTCGACGAGAAGCAGCGGGCGGAGATCACCCAGACCGTGCGGCGCGTGGTGGACAAACTGCTGCACGCGCCGACCGTACGGGTCAAGCAGCTGGCCGCCGAGCCCGGCGGTGCCGGGTACGCGGACGCGCTGCGGACCCTGTTCGACCTGGACCAGGAGACGGTGGCATCCGTCTCCCGGGCCACCCCCCGAGACCGTGAATCCGCTACCGGCACGGTAGGCAAGAATCGAGGCCCGGCATGACCGCCGCCGACAAAGCACTGAGGCTGGGGACCCGGCGCAGCAAGCTGGCCATGTCCCAGTCCGGGCATGTCGCCGAAGCCGTACGCCAGTTGACCGGCCGTGAGGTCGAGCTGGTGGAGATCACCACGTACGGGGACACCTCCCGTGAGCACCTCGCGCAGATCGGTGGGACGGGTGTCTTCGTCACCGCTCTGCGGGACGCGCTGGTGCGCGGCGAGATCGACTTCGCCGTGCACTCGCTGAAGGACCTGCCGACCGCGCAGCCCGAGGAGCTCACGCTGGCCGCCGTGCCGGTGCGCGAGGACCCGCGGGACGTGCTGATCGCGCGCGACGGCCTGAAGTTCACCGAGCTGCCCGCAGGTTCCCGGGTGGGTACGGGTTCGCCGCGCCGCATGGCCCAGCTCAACGCGTACGCGCTGAGCCACGGACTCACCATCGAGACCGTGCCGATCCGCGGGAACATCGACACCCGCATCGGCTACGTCGAGAAGGGAGAGCTCGACGCCGTCGTCCTGGCGGCGGCCGGGCTCAGCCGCATCGGTCGCACGGCGGAGGTCACCGACTTCCTCGCGACCGACATCGTCCTGCCCGCCCCCGGTCAGGGGGCACTGGCAGTCGAGTGCACCGCCGAGAACGGCGCACTCGCCGCCACGCTCGCCGAGCTGGACGACCCGTTCACCCGGGTCGCCGTGACCGCCGAGCGAGCCCTGCTCGCCGCCCTGGAGGCCGGCTGCAGTGCACCTGTGGGTGCGCTGGCCGACCTTCTGGCCGACGGGCAGATTGCCAACGAAATGCGCCTGCGCGGCGTCGTCGGTACCCCCGACGGCACCGAGCTGGTGCAGCTGTCCACCACCGGTCCCGTGCCCTCGTCCCAGGACGAGGCGCTGGCTCTCGGGCGGGAACTCGCCGCCGAGATGCTGGCCAAGGGTGCGGCCGGTCTGATGGGGGAGCGAGCACTTTGAGCCCCACCACGCCTCAATCGACCGCCTGCGCACCTGGGCACGTCACCTTCCTTGGTGCCGGTCCCGGTGACCCAGGACTCCTGACACTACGCGCCGTGGAGGCCCTGGCCCGAGCGGATGTGCTGATCGCCGAGCCCGAAGTGCTCGACGTCGTGCGGACGCACGCCGGCGCGGGCGTCACCGTGCTCGACGCGGGCACGCCGGGGCGGACGGCAACCGCTGACGGGGCGTCAACTGCCGTCGTGGTCCCGGCTCTGAGGGACTGGGCCAATCTTGTCATGGAGGCCGCGCGGGGCGGCAAGCGGGTCGTGCGTGCGGTGCCGGGCGACCCCGGTCTCGACACGTACGCGGCCGAGGAGATGCTCGCCTGTGCCACCGCGGGCATCGACTTCGAGGTCGTGCCCGGTGTCGCCGCCGCCGTCGGTGTGGCCGCGTACGCCGGTGTCCCGCTGCGGGACGCGCAGGGCGCCGACGTGCGGTTCGTCGACGCCCGGACGGCCTCCGAGCGCTGCTGGACCGAGGTCGGCGCGTCCGACGGCACGGTCGTCGTGTCGACGACGCTCGACTCGGTGGCGGCCGCCGCCGGGGAGCTGGTCGCGGCCGGCCGCAAGCCGGACACCCCGCTGTCCGTGACCGTCGCCGGTACGACGACGCGCCAGAAGACCTGGACGGCGACGCTCGGCACGATCGCGCAGACGCTGAAGCAGGCCAAGGTGCTGCCGTCGCCGGAGGGCAACCGTCCGGTGATAGCCGTGGTCGGTGAGCGTTCCGCTGCCGCCCAGCGCGAGCAGTTGTCGTGGTTCGAGTCCAAGCCGCTGTTCGGCTGGAAGGTGCTCGTCCCGCGCACGAAGGAACAGGCGGCCTCGCTCTCCGACCAGCTCAGGTCGTCCGGCGCGGTACCGCACGAGGTCCCGACGATCGCCGTCGAGCCGCCGCGTACGCCGCAGCAGATGGAGCGCGCGGTCAAGGGCCTGGTCACGGGCCGCTACGAGTGGATCGCCTTCACCTCCGTCAACGCGGTCAAGGCGGTACGCGAGAAGTTCGAGGAGTACGGACTCGACGCGCGTGCCTTCGCCGGGATCAAGGTCGCGGCGGTCGGTGAGCAGACGGCGAACGCGCTGATCGCGTTCGGCGTCAAGCCGGACCTGGTGCCGAGCGGCGAGCAGTCGGCCGCAGGGCTCCTGGAGGACTGGCCGCCCTACGACCCGGTCTTCGACCCGATCGACCGGGTGTTCCTGCCGCGTGCGGACATCGCCACGGAGACGCTCGTCGCCGGGCTCATCGAGCTGGGCTGGGAGGTCGACGACGTCACGGCGTACCGGACCGTGCGCGCCTCGCCGCCGCCGGCGGAGACGCGTGAGGCGATCAAGGGCGGCGGCTTCGACGCGGTCCTGTTCACGTCGTCGAGCACGGTACGGAACCTGGTCGGTATCGCGGGCAAGCCGCACAACGTGACGGTGATCGCCTGTATCGGCCCCGCCACCGCCAAGACCGCCGAGGAGCACGGCCTGCGGGTCGATGTGATGGCTCCGGAGCCGTCGGTGCACAAGCTGGCCGCGGCGCTCGCGGAGTTCGGTGCCCGGCGCCGGGACGCGGCGGTCGAGGCCGGTGATCCGGTGACCCGGCCGAGTGAGCGGCGGCCGGGGGCGCGGCGCAGGCGCGCGGCTCCGTAGGACAGAGTGGGGGCGGGTGCCCGGCTTCGGCCGGGGGCCCGCCCCGCTTCATTGACGCAACTGGGCGTCGGTACACGCAGGCAGACGTAGGTACGAGGTGACAGTGCAGTGACTCGGTACGGCTCTTTCCCCGGTTCGCGGCCCCGGCGGTTGCGCACGACTCCCGCCATGCGGCGCATGGTCGCCGAGACGCGGCTGCATCCGGCCGATCTCATCCTGCCCGCGTTCGTGCGGGAAGGGATCGACGCGCCGGTCGAGATCGGTTCGATGCCCGGTGTGTACCAGCACACGCGGGACTCGCTGAAGAAGGCGGCGGCCGAGGCCGTGGAGGCGGGCGTCTCCGGGATCATGCTGTTCGGTGTGCCCCTTGAGGAGAAGAAGGACGGCGCCGGCACGGTCGGCACCGACCCGGACGGCATCCTCCAGCAGGGGCTGCGGGACGTACGGGCCGAGGTCGGGGACGAGCTGATCGTCATGTCCGACCTGTGCCTGGACGAGTTCACCGACCACGGCCACTGCGGTGTCCTCGACGAGCAGGGCCGGGTCGACAACGACGCGACGCTCGAGCGGTACGCCGAGATGGCGCAGGTCCAGGCGGACGCGGGCGCGCACGTGGTCGGCCCGTCCGGGATGATGGACGGTCAGATCGGCGTGATCCGCGACGCGTTGGACCAGATCGGCCGCGAGGACGTGGCGATCCTCGCGTACACGGCGAAGTATTCGTCGGCGTTCTACGGCCCGTTCCGTGAGGCTGTCGGCTCGTCGCTGAAGGGTGACCGCAAGACGTACCAGCAGGACCCGGCCAACACCCGGGAGTCCCTGCGGGAGCTGGCGCTCGACCTGGAGGAGGGCGCCGACATGGTCATGGTCAAGCCGGCCGGGCCCTACCTCGACATCCTGGCCAAGGTCGCCGGTGAGGTGGACGTGCCGGTGGCCGCGTACCAGATCAGTGGCGAGTACTCGATGATCGAGGCGGCGGCGCAGCGCGGCTGGATCGACCGGGACCGGGCGATCATGGAGTCGCTGACCGGGATCAAGCGGGCGGGCGCGAACATGATCCTGACGTACTGGGCGACCGAGGTGGCCCGGCGGCTGGGCTGAGCCCCAGGAGTTTCCGTTGCGAGGCGTGCCGGGAGAATCCCTGGCATGACAGCGATCACTGAGCGCGCCCTCAACAGGTCCACTCTCGCCCGGCAGTTGCTCCTGGAGCGGCAGCCGCTCGGGATCGAGGACGCGGTACGGCGGGTTGTCGCGCTACAGGCGCAGCAGCCCGCTTCGCCGTATGTGGCGCTGTGGAACCGGGTGGCGGGGTTCGCGCCGGCGGAGCTGGACGCCGCCCTCGCCGGGGCCCGGGTGGTGAAGTCGACGCTGATGCGGATCACGCTGCACGCGGTGCACGTCGACGACTACGCCGCTTTCCGCGCGGCGGTGGAGCCGACGGTACGGGGTGCGCGGCTACGGGATCCGCGGTTCAAGGCGTCGGGGCTGACGGAGGCGGACGCGGATGTGCTGCTGCCCGGCCTGCTGGCGCGGGCCGAAGTGGCGGGCACCTCGGCCGAGTTGGGTGAGCGGCTGGCTCAAGAGGCAGGTGTGGAGGGCTCGTTGACGCCGACGGCCTGGCGGATGCTGAGGCAGTACGCGCCCCTGTGGCACGAGCCGGTCCAGGGGGCTCCGTGGGCGTACGTGTCCGGCAGCGGGCAGCGGTTCGTGGCGGCGGGCCGGGCGCACCGTCCGGTTCTGCGGGACCCGGAGGTGGTGGCGGAGGGGCTGAAGGTGCTCGTGAGCCGCTACTTGGAGGGGTTCGGGCCGGCGTCCGTGGCGGACATGGCGCAGTTCGGCCTCGTGCAGAAGGGACGGGTGCGGGCGGCGCTCGGCGACGACCTGGAGGAGTTCGCGGGGCCCGGCGGGACGGTGCTGTACGACGTGCCGGGCGCTGTCCGTCCGTCGGGGGAGGTTCCCGCGCCGCCGCGTCTGATGGCGATGTGGGACAGCGTGCTCCTTGCCTACGCCGACCGGGGCCGGGTCCTCGCCCCCGAGTACCGCAAGCACGTGACCCGGGTGAACGGGGATGTGCTGCCGACGGTGCTTGTGGACGGGTACGTGGCCGGGGTCTGGCGGATGGCGCCGGACGGCACGGGCGTCGAGGTGGGCGCGTTCCGGCCGCTGCCCGGGGAGGTCTGGGAGGCGCTGGAGGAGGAGGCGCGGGGGTTGCGGGGGCTGTTGACGGGGCGGGATGCGGCGGCGTACCGGCGTTATGACCACTGGTGGGTGAAGGGGCTGCCGGTGGTGGAGACGCGGGTGTTCGGCTAGCGGTTGCTGGTGCTGTTGCTGTTGCTGTTGCTGGTGCTGGTGCTGGTGCTGGTGGGTATGAGTCTTGGGCTGCGGGGCCCGGCCGGCTGTGCGGCCGGGCGTGTCCGCGGCGTACCGGCTGTCGGTTACTGCTTGCCCGTGCCGACCGGGTCCACCGTGACGCCCGCGTCGGAGGGGCTGTCGGAGGCGGGGAGGTTGATCGCGACCGTCAGGGTCTTGGAGTGGGTCTCGTTGGGCGGGGTGACGACGAGCCGGGTGATGTCCACGCCGGAGCCGCCGGTGTCGTTGCGCGGGTAGTGCAGCGTGAAGCGGGTCTCCTCGCCGGACTTGAGGGCGACGGCCGGGGCGGCGAGCTTGCTGCGCCCGGCGTTGATGGCGCCCTTGCCGTCGTCGACCTTGAGGTCGACTCCGGGGAAGCCCTTGAGGGTGCAGGCGTCGCCGCCGGTGTTCTTGAAGGCGACGGTGAACGTGCCCTCGCCCATGCCGTGGGTGCCGCTGACGGCGAGGTTCGAGGTCTTGCAGTTGCCGGTGGTGATCTGGCCGCCGCCGCTGCCTTCGGCGGAGTCCGTGGTGGTCGCGGCGCCGCTGCCGGATGCGCTGCCGCCCGTGTTCCCGGAGCCGGAGTCCTGGGAGCCGGAGCCTTCGGAGGAGGACGAGGACCCGCTCGCCGTGGAACCGGAGTCGTTCCCGCTCGCGGCGGAGTCGTCGCCGCCCTGGCAGGCGGTGAGCGAGAGGCCGGCGACGAGGGCCAGGCCAGCGAGGGTGAGCTTGTGGGCGCGCATTGTTTCTTCCTTGCGGTCGGGTGCCGGGCGCCGGAGGCCGGGTGCCGGGTGCCGGGTGCTCGGCGGGAGCGGGCGTCACTGATCACTGGCGTACTGATCACTGGCGTTGCTGATCACTAGGACCCGCTCGGGGCGCCCGGCCGTTCCCTGCGACCGTTCCCTCATACATGGCTGTTACACGATTTCGTCCCGGGCGCGCGGGACGGGGCCTGTGGCCGGGGCCGCCGGGACAGTTCCGTGACGGGGGAGGCCTTGCGCCGGGCTGCCGTCACGACCTCTCCACGAGGCGGTCACCGGAACCGCGTACACGCGCGAAAAAGGGGGCCGAGCTTTCGCTCGGCCCCCTGCAGATGACTCGGCCGCGGCGGCTCCCCCTCCGCGCCGCCGCGGCCGATCCCCGTCGGGAAGGAAGTTCTAGTTGGCACCCACGGCCGGCGGGGCCGGTGAGTGCTGGTCCATGGTGGTGATCTCGGAGTCCGCCGGCGGGGCGGGCGAGTGCTGGTCCATGGTGGTGATCTCGGTGACGGCCGGCGGCGCGGGAGAGTGCTGGTCCTGCGTGGTGAATTCGGTGTCCTTCTCGATTTTGCTCATCGTGCGAACTCCCTGAGTTGATCGGCGCTCCAGAGGAAGCGCCCGTTCGGCGACTCCCCCGAGGGTCGCCGAACGGGCGTTCCGGGGGGCCTCACAGTAGCTGTGAGGCCCGAGAGATCCGTCTGCCCCCCGACGCGACGGATCGTCGTGGTCCGAGACTGGCAGGGAGCAATAAACAAACGATGAACGGCTCGGCCCTGCCCGGGGCCCGGCCTCGGCTAGAGCGCGGCGACCGGCCGGGTCAGCAGGCGGCGCACCTCGTCGGCCTCGGCCGCTCCGGCCGGTTCGTGGATCGCCAGCGCGTCGACCCAGCAGGCGCGGGCCCGGTCGGACTGGCCCAGCGAGGCGAGCGCCTTGCCCAGCAGGACCAGGGCGTTGGCGCGCATCCAGTCGCCGCCTATGCAGCCGGTGGCCAGTGCCTGTTCCGCGTGCTGTGCGGCCTGTGCGTGACGCAGGGCCTTGAGGTGGACCTCGGCGATACGGAAGTGCGTCGTGCCCTCCCACAGCCGCTGGCGGCTCTCCAGGAAGATACGCAGGGCCTCGTGCAGCTGCTCCAGCGCCGCGGGGAGCCGGTCCGCCTGGGTGAGGACGATGCCGGACGCGTAGCGGGCGTTGGCGAGACGCACGGTCAGCCCGAGGTCGTCGTAGATCTCTATGCCGCGCTGGACCAGTTCGACCGCCTCGTCGCTGCGGCCCATCGAGGCGAGTACCCGCGAGAGGTTGCAGACCGCGCTCGCCTCACCGGGCCGGTTGCCGTCGGCGCGGAAGGCCTCCACGGCCCTGAGCAGGTAGATCTCCGCGTCGGCGTAGCGGCCCGTGCAGTTGGCGATGATGCCGCGCTGGTTGGGCGCGCTGCTGCTGCTCCACGGGTCGTCCGTGAAGTCCTGGCAGAGCACGTCGGCCTGCCGGGCCTCGTGCTCGGCCTCCTCGAAGAGGCCCGCGTGGCTGAGTACCTGAGCCAGGGTGATGCGCGCCCGCCTCTCGGCATGCGCGTCGTTCACCCGTGCCGCGGCGTCCCGCGCGGCCATCGCGGCCGTCTCGTAGCGGCGGGACCCCGCGCCGGACTCCGACAGATCGATGGCGGCCAGGAGCAGGTCGACCGCGCGGCGCAGAGTGGCCGGCTTCAGGCACTGCAGTACGCAGGCGAGCAGGCACTCGGCCTCGGTGTGCAACCAGTCGAGGGCTTCGGAGGTGTTGACGAAGGACTGCCCCGGATACGTGGTCGGTTCGAGGTGGGTGACCGTCCGGTCCCCGGGCCGCTCGGCCGCGTAGGAGTGGGAGGCCGTCGCCAGATAGAAGTCAAGCAACCGCGACATCGCCGCCTCCCGCTCCACCGCCGGCAGCTCGTCCCGCTGGGCGCACGCACGCGCGTAGAGCCGGACCAGGTCGTGGTAGCGGTAGCGGCCGGGAGCCGCTGATTCCAGGAGGGAGGTGTCGACCAGGGACTCCAGGAGGTCCTCGGTCTCCTCGATGTCCAGGTCGAGGACGGCCGCGGCCGCGGCCAGGGAGATGTCGGGGCCGTCCGCCAGGCCGAGCAGGCAGAACGCGCGCGCCTGGCCGGGCTCCAGATGCCCGTAACCCAGCTCGAACGTGGCCTTCACCGCCAGGTCACCGGCCTGCAGTTCGTCCAGGCGGCGCCGCTCGTCGGCCAGCTTCGCCGCGAGGACCGCCACCGTCCACGTGCGGCGGGCCGCGAGGCGGGACGCCGCGATGCGGATGGCCAGGGGGAGGAAGCCGCAGGCCGCCACCACGTCGAGGGCCGCTTCCCGCTCCGCCGTCACCCGCTCCCGGCCGACGATGCGGGTGAAGAGCAGGAGGGCTTCCTCGGGGGACATCACGTCCAGGTCGACGAGGTGGGCGCCGACCAGGTCGACCATCCGGACCCGGCCCGTGATCAGCGCCGCGCAGCCCTCCGTGCCGGGGAGCAGGGGCCTGACCTGGGCCGCGTCCCGCGCGTTGTCCAGCAGGACCAGGACGCGGCGGCCGTCGAGGGCCGAGCGGTACAGCGCCGCCCGCTCCTCCAGGGAGTCCGGGATCGACGTGTCGGGTGTGCCGAGGGCGCGCAGGAACGAGCCGAGGACCGTCTCCGGCTCCGCCGCCCGTGCGCCGGCGCCCTGGAGGTCCACGTACAACTGGCCGTCGGGGAAGGCGGACCGGGAGGCGTGCGCGACGTGCACGGCCAGCGTCGTCTTGCCGACACCGCCGATGCCCGCCACGGCCGAGACGGCCATGACCGAGCCCGTGCCCGCCTCCGAGGACGCCGCGGACAGCACCTCGCTCAGCTCCGTGACGAAGGAGGCCCGGCCGGTGAAGTCCGGGACCGTCGCGGGCAGCTGGGCGGGGCGCAGTGGTGTCGAGGTGGGTTCGGCGGCGGGCGCCGAGGGTTCGGCCAGGGCCGGGTCGGCCCGGAGGATGCGCTGCTGGAGCTCGGAGAGGCCCGGGCGGGGGTCGACGCCGAGCTCGTCCGCGAGCAGCCGGCGCGTGTCCGCGTAGACCGCGAGCGCCTCGGCCTGGCGGCCGGACCGGTAGAGCGCCAGCATCAGCAGCTCGCGCAGCCGCTCCCGCAGGGGGTGGGCGGCGGTCAGGGCCGTCAGTTCGGAGACGGCCTCCGCGTGGCAGCCCTGCTCCAGGTCCATGTCGAGGCGGGACTCCAGGAGCTGGAGGCGCCATTCCTGCAGGCGGGCGCGGTGCGTCTCGGCGTACGGGCCGGGGACGTTGGCCAGGGGCTCGCCGTCCCACAGGCCCAGCGCCTTGTTCATCAGGCTGCGGGCCTGGCACAGGTCGTCGGCCTGGCGGGCCTTCTCGGCGTCCGACACGAGCGATTCGGCGGCGGTCAGGTCCAGGGCGTCCGGGCTCGAGGCACGGATCGCGTACCCGCCCGCCTCGCTGACCAGGACTCCCGCGTCCAGGGCCTTGCGCAGCCGCGAGGCGTACGTGCGGATCGCGGCGAGCGCCTGCTGCGGGGACTCGCCGCCCCAGACCGCGTCGATCAGCTCCCCCGCCGTCGCCGTCCTGCCGTCGCGCAGGAGGAGGGCCGCGAGGAGCGCCCGCTGCTGGGGCGAGCCGGTCGCCAGCGGTTCGCCGCCGCGCCAGGCCCGGACCGGGCCGAGCACGCTGAAGCGCAGGTCGGAGCCGGCGGCCGGTGGCACGTCCGGGAGCTCCCCGGCCGCGCCCGGACGCCGCTGCTCCGGTACCCGCGCTCCACCGTCCATCGCTGCCCCCTGCCGCACCAGCACCGGTCACTGCCGTTTTGAGGTCGTCCAGGCGGCGCGCCGCCAAATAGACGGGCCGTCAAAAGACAACCCCGCCAGTTTGCCTTGTTCCTGCCGGATACGTCAGCCGTGGGAGACAGCCATCACAGAGACCTCACGCGTACGAACCCGAACATCTGCTAGCTGACGGGTCGTCAGATCGGCGCTACCGTGAGCGCATGGAGACCACGGAGACCGGAAACACCCGCCATGCCCCGGAATCAGTCGACTTCCCCAGGATCATTTCCGTCGATGACCACACCGTCGAGCCTCCGACCGTCTGGTCCGACCGCCTCCCGAAGAAGTACCTCGACAGCGGACCCCGCATCGTGCGCGCGCCCCTGAAGGAAATGTCGTTCCTGGGAGGCAAGTTCGCGCCCGTCATGGGGGCGCCCGGCGACGACGGCCCGATCGGGGACTGGTGGATCTACGAGGACCTGCACCGGCCGCTCACCCGCCTCGACACCGCCGTCGGATACGACCGGGACGAGATCAAGCTCGAGGTCATCACGTACGAGCAGATGCGCAAGGGCTCCTACGACGTCCCGTCCCGCCTCGCCGACATGGACGTCAACCACGTCCAGTCCGCCCTCTGCTTCCCCACCTTCCCG
The DNA here is from genome assembly GCF_039533535.1 of Streptomyces kunmingensis. NCBI lineage: Bacteria > Bacillati > Actinomycetota > Actinomycetes > Kitasatosporales > Streptomycetaceae > Streptomyces > Streptomyces kunmingensis. Next base: position 52,353 of record NZ_BAAATS010000009.1, on the reverse strand, counting down.
CGCTTCTGCGGCCAGACCTTCACCGAGGCCCCGGATCGTGAACTCGGGCTGCTCAGCGTGCGCGCGTACAACGACTGGATGGTGGACGAGTGGTGCGGGCCCGAGGCGCACGGACGTCTCATACCGCTGACCCTCGTCCCGCTCTGGGACGCGGAGCTCGCCGCCGCCGAGGTGCGCAGGAACGCCGCCCGGGGGGTGCGCGCCGTAGCCTTCTCCGAGATCCCGCCGCACCTCGGGCTGCCCAGCATCCACGGCGACGACTGGGATCCGTTCCTCGCCGCCTGCGCCGAGACCGGCACCGTCATCGCCATGCACATCGGGTCGAGCAGCAAAATGCCGTCCACGTCCGCCGACGCGCCGCCCGCCGTCGGCTCCACCATCACCTTCGCCAACTGCTGTTTCTCGATGGTCGACTGGCTGATGAGCGGCAAGTTCGAGCGCTTCCCGGGGCTGAAGATCATGTACGCCGAGGGGCAGATCGGCTGGATCCCGTACATCCTGGAGCGCGCCGACGTGGTGTGGGAGGAGAACCGAGGCTGGGGCGGCGTCGCCGACAAGGTCAGGAAGCCGCCGAGCGAGTACTTCGCCGAGCATGTCTTCGGCTGCTTCTTCGACGACGCGTTCGGGCTGAAGAACCTCGACTCCATCGGTCTCGCCAACGTCCTCTACGAGACCGACTACCCGCACTCCGACTCCACCTGGCCGAAGTCCAGGGAGGTCGGCGAGGCGCAGATGGGGCATCTGGACGCCCGGACCGTCGAGCGGATCGTGCGGGGGAACGCGATCGAGCTGCTCGGGTTGACGGAGGCGGGGTTGTGGCGGCCGGCCTGAGTCCCCACGTGAAATGAGGCGATGACCCTTGTCTGATGGTACGTCAGGTATCAGGATGTCCGGCATCCATAATTGACGGTCCGTCAGGTAGGGGTCCGGGTATGACGCGGCTCGCGTACGGGATACAGCTCCCGATCCAGTCCCAGAGCACCATGTACGCCGAACCCTGGGAGGCGGATGCGGGCCCCGGCGACCTCGCCGAACTCGCCCGCGCCGCCGACCGGGGCGGCTTCGACTACATCGCCTGCTGCGATCACGTCGCCATCCCGCGCCGGCTCGCCGAGGCCATGTCGACGACCTGGTACGACCCCGTCGCCACCCTCGCCTTCCTCGCGGGCGTCACCGAACGCGTGCGGCTGCTCAGCCACGTCGCCGTCGTCGGGCTGCGCCATCCGCTGGTCTCCGCCAAGCAGTACGCCACCCTGGACCACCTGAGCGGCGGGCGGCTGATCCTCGGGGTCGGGGCCGGGCACGTACAGGAGGAGTTCGAGGCGCTCGGGGTGGACTTCGAGCGCCGCGGGGCCGTGCTCGACGAAAACGTGGACGCGCTGAAGGCCGCGCTCGGGCCCGACGAGTTCCCCACGTACAAGGGTGAGTTGTACGCCTTCGAGGGGCTCGGGCAGCGGCCACGGCCCGCCCAGGCGCGGGTCCCGGTGTGGGTCGGCGGATCGTCGGCCCCGGCCGTCCGGCGCGCCGCGCTCAAGGGCGACGGATGGCTGCCGCAGGGCGATCCGCGCGACCGGCTGCCGGCGAAGATCGCGACGCTGAAGCGGCTGCGTGCCGAGGCGGGCATCGAGGCGCCCCTCACCGTCGGCGCCATCACCGAACCGCTCTACGTGGGCGCGCCGTCCTGGGACGTCGGGCGGCGCACCGTCTCCGGCGACCCGGCGGCGATCGCCGAGTCGCTGCGCGCGTACGCCGCCATGGGGGTGCGGCAGATCCAGGTGCGGTTCCGCAGTCGCGGGCGGGCCGAACTCGTCGATCAGATGGCGGCGTTCGCGGGCGGTGTCGCGCCTCTACTGGGCTGAACCGTGCTGCCGCACCCCATATAGGGCTGAACCGAGCTGAGGAGTACGGACCATGGGAAAGCTCGACGGGCGTGTCGTCCTCATCACGGGGGCGGCGCGCGGGCAGGGCGAGCAGGAGGCGCGGCTGTTCGCGTCCGAGGGGGCGCGGGTCGTCGTCGCCGACGTGCTCGACGAGCCGGGCGAGAGCGTCGTCAAGGACATCGGGAGCGCCGCTGTGTATGTGCGTCTCGATGTGAGCAAGGAGGCGGACTGGGCCGCCGCCGTGGCCGCCACCAAGGACGCCTTCGGGAAGATCGACGGGCTCGTCAACAACGCGGGCATCCTGCGCTTCAACGAGCTGGTCTCGACCCCGCTGGAGGAGTTCCAGCAGATAGTGCAGGTCAACCAGGTGGGGGCGTTTCTCGGGATTAAGAACGTCGCGCCGGAGATCGCGGCGGCCGGGGGCGGTTCGATCGTCAACACCGCCTCGTACACGGGCGTGACGGGGATGGCGTACGTGGGCGCGTACGCCGCCACCAAGCACGCCATCGTCGGGCTGACGAAGGTCGCCGCCCTGGAGCTGGCCGCGAAGGGGATCCGCGTCAACGCCGTCTGTCCCGGCGCCATCGACACCGCCATGAGCAACCCGGCGCAGCTCGACCCGGCCGCGGACACCGAGGAGGCCGCCGCGGCGCTCGACGGGTTCTACCGCAAGCTCGTGCCGCTCGGCCGGGTCGGAAGGCCGGAGGAGGTCGCGCGGCTCGCGCTCTTCCTGACCGCCGAGGAGGACTCGGCGTACATCACCGGGCAGCCGTTCGTGATCGACGGGGGGTGGCTGGCGGGGGTTTCGGTTCTCTGACCCGAGAGACCCCGGGGGTCTCCTGACGGAGCGTCAGGTATTGACGCCTCACGGGTGCGGTGCGACAGTCGGCACAGCCAATCTGACGAACCGTCAGAAACTGACGAGGACGGTGAACCTCCTTGGAATTCGGACTTTTTGTTCAGGGATATGTGGGCAAGCAGGCGCTGACGGATCCGACCGCCGAGCACCGCGCGCTCATGAACGAGACCGAGTACGTCATCCAGGCGGACAAGTCCGGCTTCAAATACGCCTGGGCGTCCGAGCACCACTTCCTGGAGGAGTACTCGCACCTGTCGGCGAACGACGTCTTCCTCGGGTATCTCGCCCACGCCACCGAGCGGATCCATCTCGGGTCCGGAATCTTCAATCCGCTCGCCCAGGTCAACCATCCCGTCAAGGTCGCCGAGAAAGTCGCCATGCTCGACCATCTCAGCGAGGGGCGGTTCGAGTTCGGCAGCGGGCGCGGGGCCGGCTCGCACGAGATCCTCGGGTTCATACCGGGCGTGACCGATATGAACTACACCAAGGAGATCTGGGAAGAGACCATCGCCGAGTTCCCGAAGATGTGGCTCCAGGACGAGTACGTCGGGTTCCAGGGCAAGCACTGGTCGCTGCCGCCGCGAAAGATCTTCCCCAAGCCGTACGGGAAATCGCATCCCGCCATGTGGTACGCCGCCGGGTCCCCGCCCTCGTACGCCATGGCCGCCAGGAAAGGGCTCGGGGTGCTGGGCTTCAGCGTCCAGAAGGTCTCCGACATGGAGTGGGTCCTCGAGCAGTACAAGACCGCCATCCAGGACGCCGAGCCGATCGGTGACTTCGTCAACGACAACGTCATGGTCACGTCCACGGCCATCTGCGCCGAGACGCACGACAAGGCCGTCGAGGTCGCCGTGAACGGCGGGCTCAATTACCTCCAGTCGCTGGTGTTCCGGTATCACGACACGTTTCCCCGGCCCGAGGGGATTCCTGAGTGGCCGGAGATTCTGCCGGAGTACAGCGCCGAGATCATCGAGTTGCTCATCGCGGAGGAGCTGATGATCTGTGGGGATCCGGATGAGGTGCTCGGGCAGTGCGAGCGGTGGGATCGGGCGGGGGCCGATCAGTTGTCGTTCGGGCTGCCTATCGGGGTTTCGCACGAGGATACGTTGAATTCTATTCGGTTGATCGGGGAGCACGTGATTCCGAAGATCGATACGGATCCGGTCCACCGGACTTCCCGGTTTCGGGGGGCCCGGGGGTGATTCGCTGAGCTGCCCCGGCCTTTCTCCTCCCGGACAGGAAGGTCGGGGCGTTCTTGGTGCTGAGGTTGCGGGGCTCTGCCCCGGGCCCCGCTCCTCAATTGCCGGAGAGGCTGGAATTGGGGCTCTGCCCCATGCCCCGCTCCTCAATCGCCGGAGGGGCTGAATCTGGTTGCGGAGGGGCTGGAATGGGTTGCGGAGGGGCTTGAGTTTGCTGTGCTTGATTTTGCCGGGCTTTAGGTAAGGGGTTCACGATCGTGCTTGATCACCTCATCAAAAGTGCCACCGTCGTCGACGGGACCGGGGCGCCCGCGTTCGTCGCCGATGTCGGGATTCGGGACGGGCGGATCGCCGTCGTCGCCGAGGCCGGCGCTGTCACCGAAGAGGCCCGGGCAGTTGAGGACGCCTCGGGGCTCGTGCTCGCGCCCGGGTTTGTTGATCCGCATACGCACTATGACGCGCAGTTGTTCTGGGACCCATACGCGACGCCGTCGCTGAATCATGGGGTGACCACGGTCGCCGGCGGCAACTGCGGGTTCACGCTCGCGCCGCTGAATCCCGCGCGGCCCGAGGACGCCGACTACACGCGGCGCATGATGTCCAAGGTCGAGGGGATGTCGCTGGTCGCTCTGGAGGAGGGGGCGCCGTGGACGTGGAACTCGTTCGGGGAGTACCTCGACGCGCTGGACGGGCGGATCGCCGTCAACGCGGGGTTCATGGTGGGGCATTGCGCGCTGCGCCGGTACGTGATGGGCGCGGAGGCGGTCGGCGGGCAGCCTTCGCCGGAGCAGATGCGGGCCATGCTCGACCTCTTCCACGAAGCGATGGACGCGGGGGCCTGGGGGTTCTCCACCACCCAGTCGTCCACGCACTCCGACGGTGACGGCAAGCCCGTCGCGTCGCGGCACGCCCTGCCCGCCGAGCTGATCGCGCTGAGCCAGGCCGTCGGGGAGCACGAGGGGACGCAGATCGAGGCGATCGTCGCCGGGTGCCTGGACCAGTTCAGCGACGCCGAGATCGATCTGTTCGTCGAGATGAGCGCGGCGGCCGGGCGGCCGCTCAACTGGAACGTGCTGACCGTCGACGCCGCCGTCCCCGAGCGCGTGCCACGGCAGCTCGGGGCGAGCGAACGGGCACGGAAGGCGGGCGGCCGGATCATCGCCCTGACCATGCCGATCCTGACGCCGATGAACATGTCGCTCGGCACCTTCTGCGCGCTCAATCTCATCCCGGGCTGGGGAGAAGTGCTGGGGCTCCCCGTCGACGAGCGGATCGGCCGGCTGCGGGACCCGGACGTGCGCGCCGAGATGCTGCGGCGCGCCGACAGCAAGGAGGCCGGTGTCTTCCGGCGGCTCACCGACTTCGGCCGGTACGTCATCGGGGACACGTACTCGGGGCCGAACGAGGGACTGACCGGGCGTGTGGTGCGGGACATCGCCGCCGAGCGGGGGCAGGAACCCTTCGAGTGTCTGGTCGAGATCTGCGCCGAGGACCGGCTGCGGACCGTGCTGTGGCCGATGCCGACCGACAACGACCCCGACTCGTGGGCCCTGCGCGCCGAGACCTGGAGCCACGAGGACGTCATGCTCGGCGGCTCCGACGCGGGCGCGCACCTGGACCGGATGTGCGGGGCGCCGTACACGACACGGTTCATCGGGGACTGCCTGCGCGGACGCAGGCTGATGGGCCTCGAAGCGGCCGTGAAGATGCTGACCGATGATCCCGCCCAGCTGTTCGGGCTGCGGGAGCGCGGGCGGGTGCGGGAGGGCTGGCACGCCGACCTCGTGCTCTTCGACCCGGAGACGATCGACGCGGGCAAGGCCACGCTCGTGCACGACCTGCCCGGCGACAGCCCCCGCCTCGACTCCAAGGCCATCGGGATCACCGCCGTGTGGGTCAACGGCGTCGAGGCCATGCGCCACGACGTGGTCACCGGTGCCGTGCCCGGCAAGGTGCTCCGCTCCGGGCAGGACACGCGGACGGTCAGCACCCGGTGAGCGCCGCCCGGAAACTGCTGATCGGCGGTGAGTGGGTCGAGCCGGACGGCGGGCACTACGACGTCGTCGACCCGGCGAGCGAAGCCGTCGTCGGGCACGCGCCCGAGGCGTCCCGGCGGCAGGTGTACGACGCCGCTCGCGCCGCCCGTGATGCCTTCGAGGGGTGGTCGCGTACGGCACCCCGGGAGCGCGCCGCGATCCTCGACCGGGCCGCCGACCTCATCCAGCGGGACTTCTCCTCCCACGCCGAGCTGGCGCAGGCCGAGACCGGGGCCACCAGCGGGACCGCGCGAGGTATGCAGGTCGCGGTGGGTGCCGCCCGTTTCCGGCGGTACGCCCGGGGCGCCCTGGAACCCGTGGAGGAGGGGCTGCCGCCGCAGATCAACGAGGCCGGGCCGATGGGGAGGGCGGGGGTGATCGGCGCCCTGGCCGTCCGGCAGCCCGTCGGCGTCGTCACCTGCATCACCTCCTACAACAACCCGTGGGCCAACCCGGCCGGCAAGGTCGCACCGGCCCTCGCCATGGGCAACACCGTCGTCGTGAAGCCCGCGCCGCAGGACCCGCTGTCCGTGTACCGGATGGCGGACGCGCTGCAGGAGGCGGGCGCGCCGCCCGGCGTCGTGAACGTCGTCAGCGGCGCCGAGGTGGGGGTCGGAGAGGCCGCCGTCGACTCGCCCGACGTCGACATGGTCAGTTTCACCGGCTCGACGGCTGTCGGGCAGCGCATCGGCGAGGTGTGCGGGCGGACCATGAAACGGCAGCTGATGGAGCTGGGCGGGAAGGGCGCCGCGATCGTCTTCGGCGACGCCGACCTCGACTCGGCCGTCGCCGGGATCGGGACGACGTACGCCTTCTACAGCGGGCAGATCTGCACCGCGCCCACGCGGGCCCTCGTGCACCGCTCCGTGTACGACGAGTTCGTGGCGAAACTGACCGCGTACGTGGGCTTCATGAAGGTCGGCGATCCGCGGGCGCAGGGGACGGTCGTCGGTCCCGTCATCTCGGCCGCGCACCGTGAACGCGTGGAGGCGTACGTGGAGTTGGGGCGCAAGGAGGGCGCCACGGTCGTCGCGGGCGGGGAGCGGCCGGGGTTCGGGACGGGCTTCTATGTGGCGCCGACGCTGCTCGCCGACTGCACGAACGAGATGCGGGTGGTGCGGGAGGAGATCTTCGGGCCGGTGGTCGCTGTCGTGCCGTTCGGCGGGGACGAGGACGAGGCTGTCGGCCTCGCCAACGACTCCGAGTACGGGCTCATCGACTACGTCTGGTCCGGCGACGTCGCCCGCGCGTTTCGCGTCGCGCGGCGGTTGCGGGCCGGTGGTGTCGGCGTGAACACCGTCGGGCGCAACATGGAGGCGCCCTTCGGAGGCTTCAAGAAGAGCGGGGTGGGGCGGGACGTCGGCTCGTACGCGCTGCATGCGTACAGCGAGTTGCAGTCGATCGTGTGGCCGGGCTGAGCGTCAGCTTTCGGCTGCGTCGAGGAAGTGGTCGAACTCGCCTGCCTGGACGCCGCGTACGAAGGCGTCCCATTTCGTTCGCGTGGTCGTCACGACGGTGTCCGGGGAGGACGTCTCGCGCAGGTACACCGCGTCGGCGGCGCCGAAGGCGATGCCGATCCGGGGACCGGGGCCGTCCGTGCTTTCGGGGGCGGCGCGGGTCGGGACCTTCTTCAGCGTGTGGAGGAGGGAGGCGAAGGCGGCCGGGGTGGCGGTGAGTATCGCTTCGCGGGGGTCGGATGACTCGGTTATGCGGATGTGGGTGGCGGTGCCGGAGACGTGGACGCAGCTGTTGCCTTCGGGGCAGTAGGACGACTTCTGCCAGTTCGGAGTGCGCATCGTCGGCTCCTTACAGCTCTTGGCTGATGTTGTGGATGAAGTCTTTCGACTTGTCGGGTGGGAGGGATGCCGCCTCCAGGCGGTCGAGCAGTACGCGGTACCTGTGCAACTGCGCTTCGGCGTCGAGGAAGGCGGGGCCGTGCGACTGGTCCAGGTTCACGGTGTCGAGCTGGGGCACGGGGCCCTCGAAGTAGAAGAAGGAATGGCCCGACCCGGGGAGGGACTCGGCCGCGAACGGGAGCACTCGTACGGTGACGTGTTCGCGCTCGTTCAGGTCCAGCAGGTAGGTGAGTTGGGCGCTCATCACGCGCTCGCCGCCGAACCGCATACGCAGGGCGGCCTCGTGGATGATGACCTCTTGCGGGGTGGGCGGGTCCCGGTAGAGGACCGACTGACGCTTCACGCGGAACGAGACCCGGTGCTCGACGTCCGGCGGCGGCAGATCGGGAACGGACTGGCGGAATACCTCGCGGGCGTACTCCGCGGTTTGGAAGAGGCCGGGGATGTGCAGGGTGACGGCCGTGCGCAGGCGGGTGGTGTGGTGTTCGACCTCGGCGAGGTCCAGTAGCCCGGCGGGGAGCATGCCGCGGTACTCCTCCCACCAGCCGCGCGTCCGTTCTCCGGCCATGGCGGTGAGGGCCTGTACGAGAGCCTTGTCGCCGCAGTCGTAATGGCGGGCCAGGGTCCGTACCCGCTCGGGGCTCACACCCATCCGCCCGGACTCGGTGTTGCTGAGCTGATTCTGTTTGATGCCCAGCTGTTGACTCGCCCTGGTGGATGTCAGGCCGGCTCGTTCGCGGAGTTTGCGCAGTTCAGCGCCGAGGCGCTGCTGACGTCCCGTTGGGTTGGTCCGCACGGACTGCGCGCCTCCTTGGTCACTCAGATGAGTGGCTGATTAGGGTTTTCTGCCGGAAAGGATAAGGGCTTCTCCTGCCTGGGTATCTTCGTCTCAGGCGCCTCGTCCAGAAGCACCCCGCTCGACGGAGCGGCCGGGTCACTGGGCACCAAGTTCCGCATCGCCAACTCCTCTCGCTGAACGGAGACTTCGATGTCAACCGTATCGCCGCTGGGTGCCTCACCCGGCCCGGTTCCAGGCACGTACACCTTCCAGCTGCCCCACGACCCCCGGGCCCCGGGCATCGCCCGCGCGGCGCTCAGGTCGGTCCTCGTGGCGTACGGACGGGCCGAACTGGCCGACGATGTCGAGCTGTTGGCGTCGGAGCTGCTCACCAACGCCCACCGGCACACGACGGGCCCGTACGCGCTGCGGATCGGGCCGGGTGCCGTGGACGCGCACCGCGTGCGGGTGGCCGTGTGGGACGGGGAACCCAAGATCCCGCCAGGATTCGGCACCTGCGTGCCCAGCGCGGACCTGACCGCCGAGGAAGGCCGCGGGCTCTTTCTCGTAAGGGCGTACGCGGACGACTGGGGGGCCTACGCCCTCCCGGAGACGTCGGGAGGGAAGCTGCTGTGGGCGGAATGCGGGGTGCGGTAGTGCCTGCCTTGCCTGCGGATGGGGCGCGGTGTGCGATGCCTGTACCCGCGATCAGCACTGTCGGTGATCTGCGGGCGGCGCTTGACCGGTACGGGCTTCCTGGCGACCGTGAGAAGTTCGAGGCTGAACTCGCGGAGGCCACAAGCGTCTCGCCGATCAATGATCTGGAGGGCGTGGCCGCTGTCCTACGGGCATACCGGCATCGCGTCCTGATCCGGAACTCGACCGAGGTGATGTCGGCGTTGGAGGCCGCGCGCCCCGCCGGCCAGAGGGGAGCGGCGCATGACTGACGTGCCCCTTGAAGTGACGAGGGTGCTCCCTGATGAACGGCTCGGGACTCGTGGGTGCCGTTCACCAGGGACGCTTCAGCCGGGCTGGTTTCGTCACGCCCCCAAAAACACCGGGTTCGTGAACGCCGCCAGCGCTCCGGGGAGGCCCGGCACCGACGGGGCGTGGCGGATCTCCGCTCGGACGTATGACGCGTAGGACGGGGTTGTCTGCCAGGTCGCCGTGCCCGTGCCGGAGGCGGGCAGGGCGGGGGACGTGAAGAGGGTGCCCTGGTCCGTGACCAGGTGGAGGGTGCAGCCGGGGGTGCCCTTGACGTCCAGGCGGAGCGTGACCGGGGTGTCGGAGGAGACCGGGAGGCGTTCGCCGATGCCCGCCCGGGCCGCCTTGCCGCCGGTTGCCGTGAAGGTGAGCTCGACGTCCTTGGACTCGGCGACGTAGGAGCGGCCCGCCTTGATGCCCGCCTGGATGGCGTCCCGGGTCAGGGCGTCGGCCAGCACCACCGTCTGGGGGCCGCCGATACGGTCCGGGTCGCGGTGCGAGTCGCTGTTGCCCATCGCCGGGATCCAGCCCGAACGCCGACCCGAACGGGCGTAGGCGACGAGTGTGTTGTCCCAGTCGCCGAGAGAGATCTCGTCGTCCGGGGTGTAGGGGCCGTTCCACACCTCCACCGCGTCCGCCTCGCCGAAGCCGAACTTCCAGCCGCAGCCGATGCACGTCGCGTGCGGATGCGCCGGGACGACGAGGCCGCCCGCCCGGCGGATCTCCTGCGCGTACTTCGCCCAGCGGTTGTCCCGCGCCCGGTAACGCCAGTCGATGAAGGTTTCCGGCTCGGTGCCGAGGGCCAGGACGTGACCGTTGCGCGTCGTGACCTCCTCGCCGAGCATCACCAGCAGATCGTCGCCCGCCACGTCCGCCCAGTGCGCGTGCGAGGAGTGCGTGTTGTGGTCGGACGAGTTGATGAAGTCCAGGCCGGCCGCCCGGGCCAGCGCGCCGATCTCGGCCGGGGTACGGCGGCCGTCCGAGTACCAGGAATGGACATGGCAGTCACCCCGGTACCAGGCACGGCCCCGGCCGCGCGCCCGCTCCGGCGGATACGTGCGGGCCGGCGCCTTCCCGGGCTCCCCGTACGTGAGCGTCACCGTCACCTCGTACGGCAGGCCCTCCGGCGCCACCGTGTACGGGCCCAGCGCGATGTGCCACGTACCGGCGCGCACCGGACCCGGGATGTAGCCGGGCGTCGCGTCGTCGACCCGGATGAAGAACTCCGTGCGCGCGCCGCCCGACCACCCACGGAAACCCCTGCCGCCGAGCGCCGTGCCGCGCTCGTCGAAGATGCCGATGTCGAGCGCGTTGTTCTGCGTGCCGGCCGGGACCGTCGCCTTCGTGTACGTGTAGGAGACCTTGATCTCCCGTACCCCGCGCGGTACCTCCACCGGCAGATACACGAAATCGGGCGCGCCCGGCGGCAGCGTGCCCTTGAGCGACTTGGTGGACTGCGAACCGTCCGGCAAGCCCTCGGTCGAGCCCTCGGACGAGCCGTCGGGCGAGCCATCGGCGGCGCTGGCGAAGCTCATGGTGCCGAGCGTAAGCGCGCTCGCGGCGCCGGTCACGAGCAGCGCGCGTCTACCGAGGCCGGCTTCTTTTGTGCCGAGTTCGTCGTCGGTGCACATATCGCGGCTCCCCAGGGTGTCGGATGTGACAGGTGCGACCCTGGCATTGAGCCGTGAACTCCGGGGCAAGGGAAGGGGAGCGCGGGATTACGGCGGATTACGAGCCACCCGCTCCGAGCATCTGGGGGCCGGACGCTCCGAACATCCGGGGCCCGGCGCCCATGGACTCCTCGCGCCCCCACCGCTACGAATGCCGCATGCGGATCTCGACCACGATCTTCCTGACCGACGAGACCATCACCCCCGTACGCCTCGCCCGCGAACTCGAACAGCGCGGCTTCACCGGCCTCTACCTCCCCGAACACACCCACATCCCGGCCGAACGCACCACCCCGTATCCCAACGGCGGCGACCTGCCCCGCGAATACACCCGGACCCTCGACCCGTTCGTGGCGCTCGGGCAGGCCGCCGCCGTGACCCGGCGCCTCGGCCTCGGAACCGGCGTCACCCTCGTCGCCGAGCACGACCCGATCGCCCTCGCCAAACAGATCGCCACCCTCGACCACCTCTCCGGAGGCCGCTTCACCCTCGGCGTCGGCTTCGGCTGGAACAAGGAGGAAGCCGCCGACCACGGCGTCGACTGGGGCACGCGACGAGAGCTGACCCGGGAACGGATCGGGCTCATGCGCGCCCTGTGGGCCGACGAGCCGACCGCGTACGAGGGCGGTGGCCCCGGGCAGTCCGTACGTGCCAGCCACGCCTTTCCCAAGCCGGTGCGGGGCGGCGCACCCCGCATCCTCGTCGGCGGCGCCGCCGGACCGAAACTCTTCGAGCACATCTGCGCCTACGCCGACGGCTGGATGCCCATCGGAGGCGGCGGCCTCAGCCGGACCCTGCCCGGACTGCGCGCCGCCTGGGAGGCGGCGGGCCGCGACCCCGGGGCCCTGCGGATCGTCCCGTACGCGGTCGTGCCCACGCCCGGGAAGCTCGCGCACTACGCCGGGCAGGGCGTCGAGGAGGTCGTGCTGCAACTGCCGCCCGGCGACGAGACGACCGTCCTCAAGGCCCTCGACGGGTTTCAGCAGTATGTGAGCGGCTCCCACCAGTACGGGGGCGGCTCCCACTAGTACAGGGGCGGCGTCGCCCAGTGCGGGGACGGCTCCCACTAGTACGGGGACGGCGTCGCCCAGTGCGGGGAGGCCTTCCGCCAGTACGTATGAGACACATGCACTCGTATGCTCGCTTCATGAGTGATCCGGACGCCGTACCCACGGCCCAGACGCAGGCAGGCCCACCCACCGCCAACGCGATGCGCCGCGCGCTCAAACGGGCCGCCAACGGTGTCGCCCTCGACGTCACCGAGGCCGCCGTCCTCCTCCAGGCGCGCGGCGACGACCTGGCCGGGCTCACCGCCTCCGCCGCCCGGGTGCGCGACGCGGGCCTGGAGGCAGCGGGCCGGCCCGGCGTCATCACGTACTCCAAGAGCGTCTTCATCCCGCTGACCCGGCTCTGCCGTGACAAGTGCCACTACTGCACGTTCGTGACCGTCCCCGGCAAGCTGCGGCGCGCCGGGCACGGGATGTTCATGTCGCAGGACGAGGTCCTCGACATCGCCCGCAAGGGCGCCGAACTCGGCTGCAAGGAAGCCCTGATCACCCTCGGCGACAAGCCGGAGGACCGCTGGCCCGAGGCCCGCGAATGGCTCGACGCGCACGGGTACGACGACACGATCGCCTACGTGCGGGCCATATCGATCCGGATCCTGGAAGAGACGGGGCTGCTGCCGCACCTCAACCCGGGCGTCATGTCCTGGACGGACTTCCAGCGCCTCAAGCCCGTCGCCCCCTCCATGGGCATGATGCTGGAGACGACCGCCGAGCGGCTGTGGTCCGAGCCGGGGATGCCGCACTACGGTTCACCCGACAAGGAGCCCGCCGTACGGCTGCGGGTCCTGGAGGACGCCGGACGGTCGTCGGTGCCCTTCACCAGCGGGCTGCTCATCGGCATCGGCGAGACGTACGAGGAGCGCGCCGAGTCGCTGTTCGCGCTGCGCCGCGTCGCCCGCTCCTACCACGGCATCCAGGAACTGATCATCCAGAACTTCCGCGCCAAGCCGGACACGGCGATGCGCGGCATGCCCGACGCGGACCTCGACGACCTGGTCGCCACGGTCGCCGTCGCCCGGCACATCATGGGCCCGTCGGGGAACCTCCAGGCCCCGCCGAACCTCGTCGACGGCGAGTACGCCCGTCTCATCGGCGCCGGGATCGACGACTGGGGTGGCGTCTCCCCGGTGACCATCGACCACGTCAACCCCGAGAAGCCGTGGCCGCAGCTGGAAGAGCTGGCGCGGCAGTCGGCCGACACCGGGTTCGAACTGCGGGAACGGCTCTGCGTCTACCCGGAGTTCGTCACACGCGGCGAGCCGTGGCTGGACCCGCGGCTGCTCCCACACGTCCGCGCCCTGGCCGACCCCGAGACCGGCCTCGCCGTCGCGGACGCACCCGTCGTCGGCCGGCCCTGGCAGGAACCCGACGAGGGGTACGTCGCCGCGTCCGGCCGCACCGACCTGCACCACACCATCGACACCGAAGGCCGCACCAGCGACCGGCGCGACGACTTCGACGTCGTCTACGGCGACTGGGACGCCCTGCGCGAGCAAGCTGCGCCCGGCATGATCCCCTCGCGGATCGACGGCGACGTACGGGAAGCCCTGGCCGTGGCCGCCGACGACCCGACCCGGCTCACCGACGAGCAGGCCCTCGCGCTACTGCACGCCGACGGGCCCGCGCTCGACGCCCTGTGCCGGATCGCCGACGACATCCGCAAGACGGTCAACGGCGACGACGTCACCTACATCGTCACCCGCAACATCAACTTCACCAACGTCTGCTACACCGGCTGCCGCTTCTGCGCCTTCGCCCAGCGCCGCACCGACGCCGACGCGTACACCCTCTCCCTGGAGCAGGTCGCCGACCGGGCCGCCCAGGCGTGGGACGTCGGCGCCGTCGAGGTCTGCATGCAGGGCGGCATCCACCCCGACCTGCCCGGCACCGCCTACTTCGACATCGCGCGCGCCGTGAAGGAACGCGTCCCCGGCATGCACGTCCACGCCTTCTCCCCGATGGAGGTCGTGAACGGCGCGACGCGTACCGGCATGTCCATCCGCGAGTGGCTGACCGCGGCCAAGGAAGCCGGCCTCGACTCGATCCCCGGCACGGCCGCCGAGATCCTCGACGACGAGGTCCGCTGGATCCTGACGAAGGGCAAGCTGCCCACCGCGACGTGGATCGAGGTCATCAAGACCGCCCACGAGCTCGGCATCCGTTCGTCCTCGACGATGATGTACGGGCATGTGGACCAGCCCCGCCACTGGCTCGGCCACCTGCGCACCCTCGCCGGCATCCAGCAGGAGACCGGCGGTTTCACCGAGTTCGTGACCCTGCCGTTCATCCACACCAACGCGCCCGTGTACCTCGCGGGCATCGCCCGGCCCGGCCCGACGACCCGCGACAACCGGGCCGTCACGGCGATGGCCCGGATCCTCCTGCACCCGTACATCCCCAACATCCAGACCAGCTGGGTCAAGCTGGGGACCGAGGGCGCGGCCGAGATGCTCCGCTCCGGCGCCAACGACCTCGGCGGCACCCTCATGGAAGAGACCATCTCCCGGATGGCGGGCTCGTCCTACGGCTCGTACAAGTCGGTCAAGGACCTGGTGGCGGTAGCGGATGCGGCGGGCCGCCCGGCCAAGCCCCGGACGACGCTTTACGGGGCCGTCCCGGAGGAGCGGGTCCGGGCCGCTGCCGCCTCTGACGGGCATCTGCCGGAGCTGTTGCCGGTGTTGGGGGACTGAGCCCGCCGTTCTGTCAGTGCCTGTTGTTAGCCTCCTGCGGTTCGCTTGTGGAGCGGAACGACAGGGGAGGGCTCAACTTGATACGCAGTGACAGGACTTGGAGCAGACTCAGACGGGTGGCCGTGGTGGGGGTGGCGGCGGTGACGGTCGCCTCGGCGCCGTCCGCGGCCCTGGCGGTGGACAACCTGCCGCCGCTGCGGCCGCTCGTCCAGGATCTGGCCTCGGGGGGTGAGCGGTGTGCCGCGGGGGAGGACCGGCCGTATGTTTCGGAGTCGCCGCGGCTGACCGCCGTGCTCTACGACCCCGAAGAAGACAATCAGCCCTACGAGACCAACTTCGTACAGGGCGAGTTCGAAGCGTGGTGGACAGGCGCCGACGGTTCGGAGCAACGCCGGACATACACATCGCGCCTGACATCGTCGGGTACGACGCAGCGTTGGCAGCTGCCCGACGACCTGCCGCCGAACACCGTCGTGTCCTGGCGGGTACGGGCGAACGACGGAACCGTGGCCTCGGCGTGGAGCTCGGAGGACGGCGGTTCCGTCTGTGAGTTCGTCTACGACGATGTGAGCCCGGAGAAGCCTGTCGTCTCCTCGCCGGAGTACCCCGACGACGATCGGTGGGCCGACGGAGTCGGGAACTACGGCACCTTCACCATGGACTCGCCGAGCGAGGATGTCGTCTCGTACCGCTACTGGCTCGACGGTGGTTACAAGACCGCGCGGCCGGAGGAGCCCGGGGGGCCCGCGACCATCCGGTACCTGCCCACCCAGTCGGGTAGGGGAAGTCTGACCGTTCAGGCTGTCGACCGGGCCCACCGGGCCAGCAATGAGACGACGTACTCCTTCCTCGTCGACGACGGCCGCGCCCCCACCGCCCGCTGGAACCTCGCCGACCCCGCCGGCACGCAGTCGGCCACGGCCGTCGCAGGGCCCGCCGCCCGCGCCGGCACCGGAGTCGCCTTCGGCGCCACCGCACCGGACGGCACCCCGCTGACCACCACCGCGCGCCTGGACGGGACGGAGCAGGGATACCTGACTCCGGACAGGGCGGTCCTCGATACGCGGCACACCTTCGCCGTGGGCGGCTGGGTGCGCCCGGCCCGCACGGACGCCGCCCGGACCGTCGCCGGCCAGGACGCCGACGGGGCTCCCGGCTTCACCCTGGGGCTGCGGCCGGGCGGTGACTCCGCGCCGGTGTGGTCCTTCCGCGTCGGCGAAGCGCAGGTCTCCGGCGGTACTCCCGAAAGCGGCGAATGGGCCCACGTCCTGGGCGTCTACGACACCGAGACCGGACTCGCCACGCTGTACGTGAACGGTCACGCGGTCGGTACACCGCAGGAGGCGACACCGGTCGAGGCCCCGGGCGCCTTTCAGGTCGGACGGGCCCGCGATGCCACGGGATACCGCGATCACTGGGACGGTGACGTGGGCGACCTGCGGGTCTACGACCGGGTGGTCGTTCCGGACGAGGCCGCCCAACTGGGCAGTCGCAAGCCCCGGTTGCAAGGCCACTGGTCGCTGGAGAACGCCGAGGACGGCACGAGCCCGGAACTGCACGGAGGCACGCCGTTGATGCTGTCCGACGGTGCGACGATCCATCATTCCCCGGACTTCGAATGCTCGTTGGACCCGGACTGCCCGAACACCGAGTACGCGCTCGTGGGCGACGGGCATCTCGCCCTGGACGGGGCCGCCGGGCACGCCTCCACGTCTCAGCCCGTCGTGGACACAAATGACAGTTTCACCATCGGTGTCAAGGTCCGCCTCGCCGATCTTGACCCCGATCGCCCGATGACGGTCCTTTCGCAGGGCGGCCAGAACGTGGACGCGTTCAAAGTGCGCTACGTCCCCACGACCCACACCTGGGAGTTGGTGATGACCGGCGCCGATGCGACCGGGGCGGCGGAGACCGTCGTCAAGCAGCAGGCCGGCGGCGGCGGCGGTCAGGGTCCGGGCCAACGGCTGGCGGTCGTGTACGACGATGCGACGGACCAGATCAAGCTCTACGTGGACGGCTACACGAACCCGGCGGCGATCGCGTCCTTCCACGGCCCGTGGCACAGCGGCGGCGGGCTGCAGGTGGGACGCGGGCATGTCGACGGTGCCTGGGGCGAGTACCTGCGCGGTGCTGTCGACGAGGTGCACGCCTTCTCCGGCGCGCTGGACGATTCCGAGATCCGCGGTCTCGGCTTCGGCACCGAGCCCTGCCTCTGCTAGGTATGAGCTGAGGGGTGGGCGTACCCGTGGTGGTACGCCCGCCTCACGGCGCGGCCCAGCGCGTACGCCTTCGCGAAGTGGGCAAATTTAGGCTGAAGCGACTTCAAGGGCGTCTCCGCGCATACCAGGTGCTGTCGCATCAGTCGCGCAAGCGAACGTATCCGGTCGCGCTCGGTCGATTACAGTGCTGCCCGGAGGAGGGGATCCCATGGGCGCACCGGTCGCCGCCGCGGCCGTCTGGGGCCGCGTCGAGCAGCAGGACTTCCGCAGCCGGGTACGCGGCACGCTGCTCGGTGCCGCGCTGGGCGACACCTTCGGGGCCCCGCTCGCCGGACTCACCCTCGAGGGCATCCGGGACGCGCACGGTGCCGCCGGGCTCACCCAGTTCGTGGCCGTGTACGGCCGGGTGGGGGCGGTGACCGCTGCCACGCAGCTCGCCCTGTTCACCGTCGACGGGCTCATCCGCGCGCAGGTCCGCCGTGATACGGGGGCCTGGCACCCGCCCACCGATGTCCACCGGGCCTATCTGCGGTGGGCCGCCACCCAGCGCGACTGGGGGCCCGACGAGCGCCGCAAGGAAGACGGGTGGCTGGCGCGCGAGGAGTGGCTGTACTCGCGGCGCGGAGCCTCCCAGGCCTGTCTGCTCGGGCTGGGCAACGACGTCATGGGCACCCTCGACAAGCCCAAGAACCCTGATGCCGTGGGGCCCGAGGCCGTGACGCGGTCCGCGCCGTTCGGGCTTCTTGTGGGGTGGGAGCCGCAGCTCGTGCTCCAACTGGCCGTTGAGTGCGCCGTCCATACGCACGGGGCACCCGAGGCCTACCTTGCCGCTGGTGCGTACGCCGTGATCGTGCATGCCCTGGCCCGCGGGGACTCGCTCGACGCCGCCGTGCAGCGCACCCTCGTACTGCTCGCGGCCCGGCCCGGGCATCCGCCGGTCGTGGACGCGCTCAAGCATGCGGTGGGGGCTGTGCGGCGGGGGATGCCCAGTGCTGCGCGGGTCGGGGAGTTGGTGGGGGACGGGGGTGCGGTCGGGGCGCTTGCTGCCGCCGTGTACTGCTCGCTGGTCGGCGAGGACATACGGCACGGGCTGGGGCTCGCCGTGCACCATGACGGGCCCTCGGCCGATGTCGGGGCGTTGTGCGGGGGGTTGCTCGGGGCCCTGCACGGCGAGACGGCGTTGCCGCCGGCCTGGGTTGCGGAGCTTGAGGGGCGGGCGACGATTCTGGAGCTCGCGGATGATTTCGCCATGGAGATGACGCAGGGGGCTGCGCTGCATGGGCCGGGGGTTTCTTCGCCGGGGTGGCTGGCTCGGTATCCGCGGGCTTGAGCGGTCCGGGGGCGGGCGCCGGGACGTGGGTTGGGTGGGGCCGGGTTGGTGTACCTCCTCGGCCGGTTCGGTCTCCACCCCTGTTGTCCGCCATAGGCGAGTGGGCCGGGATTGCGTGCCTGCGGAGTCCTGCGGGGGCACACCAACCCGTCCCCACCCGTACGTCTCGTCGCCGACTGACCACCGGATTCGCCTTCCCGAAGCCGACCCCGCCTCGAGCAGTCTGCCGCCGACGCAATCCCACCCCGCCTTGGGCAATCAACCCCGCCTTGGGCATCCCACCCCCGCCTTGGGCAACCCACCCCGCCTTGGGCAACCCACCCCGCCTTGGGCAACCCACCCCGCCTTGGGCAATCCACCCCGCCTTGGGCATCCCACCCCGCCTTGGGCAATCTGCCGCCTGGGGCGGCAGGGTGGGCAAGGCGGCACCCAAGCGCCGGGCGCGACATGACAACAGGGCCGCGGGCGAAATGCCGCAGAGACGCCTCCGCCCCGGGCGCCCTTAAAGAGGGGGCCCGGGGCGGAAGACGGGTACACCTAGCGGAGCGGTACGTCGTCCTGGGCCGCCGCCGGGGACGGGATCGCCGCCGCGCCGGCCTCGCCGGGACCGTCGTCGTCCGTGTTCAGGCGCTCGATCAGCGCATCCCGCTCAGGCGTGTCCTCCGGCTTGACGAAGCCGATGACGATGTAGAGGACGAGCGAGACGGCCAGCGGGATCGAGACCTGGTACTGGAGCGGTACGCCGCCCTCTACGTTCCAGCTGATCGGGTAGTTGACCAGCCAGAAGGCCAGTAGACCCATCGCCCAGCTGGTGAGCGCCGCGGTCGGGCCGGACTTGCGGAAGGTGCGCAGCAGACCCAGCATCATCGGGATCGCGATCGGGCCCATGAGACCCGCCACCCACTTGATGACGACCGTGATGATGTCCTTGAACGTCGGCGAGTTGACCTGTGTGGCCACCGCCATCGAGAGGCCGAGGAAGATCACCGTTGTCAGGCGCGCTGCCAGCAGGCCCTTGTTGCCGGTCCACTGTTCCTTTGCCTTCTTCGAGATCGCGGGGGCCACGTCTCGCGTGAAGACCGCCGCGATCGCGTTCGCGTCGGAGGAGCACATGGCCATCGTGTGCGAGAAGAACCCGACGATGACCAGGCCGAGGAGGCCGTGCGGGAGGAGCTGTTCCGTCATCAGGCCGTACGAGTCCGAGCCGTCCGGCTTCTGTGCCTTCACCAGGAGCGGCGACACCCACATGGGGAAGAAGAGGACCACTGGCCACACCAGCCACAGGATGGCCGAGAGGCGGGCCGAGCGCGTGGCCTCGCGGGGGCTGCCCGTGGCCATGTAGCGCTGGGCCTGGTTGAGCATGCCGCCGTTGTACTCGAAGAGCTTGATGAAGAGGAAGGCCAGGAGGAAGACCGTGCCGTAGGGGCCGACCAGCGGTTTTCCGTGGCCTGCCAGTTCCGGTTCGTCCCAGACGCCGAAGATGCCGCCGAACGGGCCCAGCTTGGAGACCACGGCCACGAACATCGCCACACCCGCGATGAGCTGGATGACGAACTGGCCCAGTTCGGTCAGCGCGTCGGCCCACAGCCCGCCGATGGTGCAGTAGATCGCCGTGATGACGCCGGTGATCAGGATGCCCTGGTTGATGGAGACGCCGGTGAAGACGGAGAGAAGAGTGGCGATGGCGGCCCATTTGGCAGCCACGTCCACGATCTTCAGCAGCATGCCCGACCAGGCGAGCGCCTGCTGCGTACCCAGGTTGTAGCGGTTCTTGAGATATTCGAGCGGCGACGCCACGTGGAGTCGTGAGCGCAGCCGGTTGATCCGCGGTGCGAACAGCTTCGCGCCGATGGCGATGCCGAGCGCGATCGGGAACGACCAGGTGACGAAGGACGTCACGCCGTACGTGTACGCGATGCCGGCGTAGCCGGTGAACATCACCGCGCTGTAGCCCGACATGTGGTGCGAGATGCCGGACAGCCACCAGGGCATCTTTCCGCCGGCCGTGAAGAAGTCGGAGACGTTGTCCACGCGTTTGTGGGACCAGACGCCGATCGCGACCATGATGCCGAAGTAGCCGATGAGCACGGCCCAGTCGAGACTGTTCATGTGCCCCCTCCAGGGGTCCGCCTTGTGAACGTTGCGGCTCTTCGTCAGTACGTCCGTATCAGCGGGCGCCCCCGTGCGGGAGCGGGGACTTCCGGGATTGAACCGCCTGTTCGGTCGGTCGGTCAAGGGTTTCGGGGGTCATGGATGTGAACCGGGATCAGCAAGTAGAACGATTTTGCATTTTCGTTACCAGGCGGGGAGTTGTCGTGCACGTGACCCCGGCCACACCATGAGCGGGCACTTCGTCAGTAGCCGCAGTAGCCCCAGTAGCCGTACATACGCGAACGACCGCACGGGATGCGGGTCCCGTGCGGTCGCGTGAGGGGAGAGGGAGGGAGTGAGGAGGGGTGCCGTGCCGTTCACGGCCTCGGCCGGTACCGTTTACGGCCTCGGCCGGCATCGGGGATGCGTCAGCGCATCAACTCGCCTGCATTCACCAGTAGTTGTTGGCCTGTGATGGCTCGGGAGCGGGGCGATGCGAGGAAAATCGCCGCGTCTGCCACATCGCCGTCGGTGGCCAGCTCCGGCAGCGCCATCCGCTCGGTGAGCCGGCCCAGGACCTCGTCCTCCGGCACGCCCTCGGCGTGCGCCGTGAACTGGACGTACGCCTGCACCGGCGGGCCCCACATCCAGCCCGGCAGCACCGTGTTGACCCTGATCCGGTGCGGGCCGAGTTCGCGCGCCAGTGAGTACATCGCGCTCGTCAGCGCGCCCTTCGACGCCGCGTACGCCGCCTGCCGCACCTGTGACGGGGCGGCCACCGCCGACTGCGTCCCGATGATGACGACCGAGCCGCCGCGCTCCTTGAGGGCGGGCAGGCAGGCCCGCGTCATGCGCAGCGTACCGAGCAGATTGACGTCGATGACCTTGCTCCAGGTCGCGAAGTCGGCATCCTCCAGGCCCCCGAAGTAGCTGTCCCAGGCCGCGACATGGACCACCGCGTCCACCCCGCCGAACCGTTCCCGCGCCAGTGCCACCAGGGCCTCGCACTGACCCTCGTCGCCGATGTCGGTCGACCGGTACGCGGTGCGGGTGCCGGACGGATCCAGGTCCGCCGCCGACTTCGCCAGTTGCGACCGGGTGCGCGCCCCCAGTACCGCGTTGCCGCCGTCGCGCACCACGGCCGCCGCGGCCTGATGGCCGAGCCCGGCGCCGACCCCCGAGACGATCACGGTCCTTCCGGCGAGCAGCTCACCGTTCCCCATTGGGGGCCTCCCGAGTCTGGCCTTATTTCTGACGGAGCGTCAGAGTATGGGGCGCGCGAGGAGTTTGGAAGGTGGTTCGAGGAGGGAGTGGCAATGGACGATGCAGGTTCTGACACACGTAGCGAGACCTACGCGGAGCTGGCCGCCCTCGGGCCGTACGGGGTGCGGCCGGGGCACGCCCTGATCACCATGGTGGAACCGCACGCCGGGCACGAGTACGCGTACAACCGCTGGTACGAGGACGATCACTACTACGCCGGCGCGATGGCCATGCCCTGGATGTACGCGGGGCGGCGCTGGGTCGCGACCAGGGACCTTCAGCTTCTGCGCTACCCCGAGAAGTCGGCGGTCGCCGAACCGGTCACGGCGGGGTGCTACCTCTCCACGTACTGGATCACCGAAGGACGCTACGACGACCACATGAAGTGGACCGTCGGCATCAATAGGCGCCTGAACCGCGACGGTCGCGTCTACCAGGACCGCACCCACGTCTTCACGGCCTTCCAGGACCATGTGGCGACCGTCTACCGGGACGGCGCCGCCGGGCCGCGCGACCATCACGCCCTCGACCATCCCTACGCGGGTCTGGTCCTGGAGGTCATCGACGTGGAACGCGCCGAGCAGTCGGCCGCACTGGTGGAGTGGCTGCGGTCGCGGCATCTGCCGAAGGCGCTCGCCGGGTCGCCGGCCGCCATGGTCACGCTCTTCCGGCCCACACCGCTCCCGGGGGACCGGATGACCTACGTGAAGCAGGTGGAGGGCGTCGGCACCCGGCTGACCCTGCTGTGGTTCCTGGAGGCTGATCCGCGCGCGTGCTGGGAGGAACGGTTCGCGGGGCTCGGGGAGCAGGTGGCGGGGGCGGGGCTCGGGGCCCGGGTGGAGCTCGTGGCGCCGTTCGTTCCGACCGTGCCGGGGACCGATCGGTACGTCGATCGATTGCGGTGAGGGGAGGCGGTGACGCAAGCGTTGACGCAAAAATGCCGAGCCCCCTCGGCCGGGACGGCGGGCCAGTCGAGAGGGCTCCCACGGTGGTGCTGATGACGCTGGTTGTGCTGATTACGCTGGTGGTGCTGGTGGTTCTGATCTTGCCGGTGGTGATGTGGTGATGTGGTGCTTTTGTGCATATGTCGCTGTTGTGCCGTTCTTCGTTCTAGAACGAACCCGTGCTCACCTCGTGCACGAACGCATTCCACGTCTCGGGGCCGAAGCCGATCGAAGGGCCCTGAGTGACCTTCGAGTCGCGCACCGCGATCGCGTGCAGCTCGGGAGACTTGACCTCCACACACGCGCCGTTCCCCGTGGAATACGAGGACTTGATCCAGGATTCCGTGGCGCCCTGCTGAATTGCCATGTTTGCTCCGGTTTAGCCAGTGGTCGAATTGCATCCCCGCCTGGAGGTCCAGGGCGGTTCTCGCCAACGATGATGTCCTGATGGCGTGATCGACGCTACTCGCCAACTTGGGTGCGTGAAGCGGGCATTCACCCGACCGGATGGCATATTCCATGTGAGTCTTCCATTCCCCCGAGGCGAAGGTGTACCGTGCGTCGCCTTTGCCTCGGAGGCATGAAATCCGCGGGAAACGGAGTGGAATCAAGCCTTCCGGATATCGTCGCGGACCGCGCCGGCGCGCGGCGCCCGCTGACGTGGGGGCAGGCGGGTCAGCGCGCGTACTCCTTGGCGATCTCCGAGATGAACTGCCGTGATTGCTCCACATTCAGCGCCTGTGCCCGCAAGTGCTCGTACATGACGCTGTACTTCTGGACATCGTTGGCTTTCTCCAGGTACAGGTCACTGGTGACGCCCTCGATGTAGACCACGCTGGAATCCGCCGCGTCGGGGAACTCCAGAATCGCGTACTGGCCGTTGAGCCCGGGGTGCGCGCCCATCTCGAACGGGATCACCTGCACCGTCACGTGCGGCAGCTGCGACTGCTCGACCAGGTGCTCCAGCTGCTCCCGCATGATGTTCTTGCCGCCGACGCCCCGGCGCAGCGCCGCCTCGTCGAGCACGGTCCACAGACGCAGCGGATTGTCGGGCGCCTGGATGCGCTCCTGACGGCGCATGCGGACCTGTACGCGCTTCTCGATGTCCTGCGGGGTCGTCTCCGGCAGCGCGCCGTTGATGAGCGCCTCCGCGTAACCGCGGGTCTGCAGCAGGCCGGGCACGACCTGGGGGTCGTAGACGCGCAGGCTCGCGGCGTCGGTCTCCAGACCGATGTAGACGCTGTACGGGATGTCGCCGAAGGAGTGCCACCAGCCCTGCTGGCGCGAGTCCTTGGCCATTTGCATGAGCGAGTCCACGATCCGGTGGTCCTCGACCTCGTACACCCCGCACAGGTCGCGTACGTCGCGCTGGCTGATGCTTCGCCGCCCGTTCTCCAGGCGGCTGATCTTCGACTGCGAGACCAGCAGGCGCTCGGCGACCTCCTCGGCGGTCATGCCCTTGAGCTCGCGGAGCCTGCGCAGCTCCTGGCCCAACCGGCGTCGCCTGACGGTGGGATTGACGTTGGACGCCACGGGACGTGCACCTCCGGCTGCGTGCATCTTTTTGTACGTTGCGTATTTCTACGTTCCGTATCTGCTGCTCAGCAGATTGCCACTCGGGGGCTCCCGGCGCTGGGAAACACCGGGAAAGAGCGGATGTGTGTACGGGATGTCCAGCGCAAACGCGACCGCGCGGGGCGATGGCCGGACGCCCGATTCGTTCCGCGGACGTCCAACTCATCGCCCCGCGCGGTACAGCGGCTCCCGGACCGGGTCTTGGGGACTGCGGCGCGGCGCTATTGCGAGTGAAGCGAGGTGATGCGAGGTGGTGCGGGTCAAGCGAGGTGGTGCGTGTGATGCGAGGTGGTGCGTGTGATGCGAGGTGGTGCTTGGTCGTGCTTGGTCGTGATTGTGGTGCTGTGTGTGCCTGTCCTGCCGTTCGCCTAGTGGGCCACGGCGCGAGCCATCGGACCGTGACGCGGCTGCATCGGAACCCCCCTGGCGGGCTCCGGTGCTCCCCGGCCCGCCGGGGCGGCGGGCGAGCGGCGTGGCTGAGCGGCCACACCGTTCTGGACGTCCATCACGGCGTGCGCCACGAGGCCGCCCATCGGGTCGTGCCTGATCAGGTCCCGTAGCCGCGAGCGGGACGAGCGTCCCTCGTTGCCCGGGTACAGGTGCTTGCCGAGTCCGACCGCATGGGCCAGCGCGGCGAGCGCCGCGGTCCGTGGGTCCGGCGGGACGCCGGTACGGATCGCTGAATCCAGCCGGGACCTGATCTCCCGGCTGATCGCCGTGTCCGTCGCCTGATAGCGAGTCGTCGGCAGTACCCCGCACATCTGGCCGGCCACGGCATGCACCATGCCGCACCGCTCCAGGTGCGAGAGGTAGGTCTGGCGCAGCCCGAGACGCGGCCCGCCAATCCAGTGGACCGCCCGCACAGGAGCGCCGCGCCTTCGCAGCAACTCCAACGCGCAGTCCAGAGTCGGATCTCCGGTCGGCCGTGGTGCCACCACGGCGATACGATCCCCGTCTGGGGCTATCCGTCCGGCCAGCGCCAGCTCTACTAGCTGTGCTCCGGCCAGACCTAGGTCGAGCGACTGCGGCTGTGCGGTGGTACCCGTGGTCGGGTCCAGCGCCAGCAGCAGAAGCTCCTCCGGAAGTGTTCTGCGGCTCCTGCCCATCCATGCCTCCCCGCGTGGATGAATGACAGGGTGACCCCTCTCACATCTGTCTGTCGAGAGTGCGTGGTTGCTTTGTGCGGGAACCAGTAGGTATGTCGTTCTCGTCTACCACGGGGGTTAAGGCCCCACACAGGACACTGGTACATGGTTCGGACAGGGCCAGACAGGATCGGCCTGTCCGGCTTTTCGTGGTGAGCGGTCGAGGAGGCATCGGTGGCGGGGACCCCGGACAGGTCGGGCGAAGAGCACAAGGCGTCGGGTCGCCCGGCCCGGGACGAACAGGACCCGCGCCTTGCGGTGGCGCGGGAGACTCCGTCGGGGTCTGGCGTGGATCAGGCGACGGCCGTGTTCTCGGTCCGAGACGTCGCGGAGGCGAAGACCGGTTCCGAGACGGCGGACGAATCCGGTACGACGGATGCCGAAACCGGTACGGCGGGTGCTGAATCCGGGTCGGATGCTGAATCCGCGGCGGCGTCCGGGAACGGTTCCGGTTCCGGGGGCGCGGCTGCCAAGGACGACGGTGACGCGGAGCCCGCGCCTGCCGAGGAGGCCGGTGACGCGCGGCTGAGGGCCGCCGTGGCGGCCTGGGTGTCGAGCGGGCCCGACGATGACGCCGAGGGCGGAGACGGCGACAGCGGGCGCGGTGACGCCGAGCGTGGTGACGCCGCTGGAAGCGGTGACGGTGACGGTGACGGTGGCCGGGCCGGGGCGGATGTCGCCGGTGGTGCTGATGCCGACGCCGATTCCGGTGATGCCCCGGGTGCGGAGGGCGAGACTGAGGCTGCCCCGAGTGGCGGTGCCGCGTCGAAGCCGGCTGTTGCCGAGGATGGCGAGCCCGAGCCGACCGCCGGCGGTGACTCCGCCTCCAGCGATGACGCCGAGTCTGAGCCGAGCAGCGCCGATGACGCCGATGCCGAGCCGGTAGCGGCCGCTGCGGCCGGCTCCGAGGGGGTTGCCCCCGAGTCGGCCGTCGCCGGTCCCGCGAAGGGCGCTGAGGCTGCCGAGACGGCTCCCGGTGAACCGGAGGACGCCAAGCCGGTCGAGGCCGCCGAGCCTGCCGGGGACGCCAAGCCTGCCCAGGACGTCGAGGAGGCCGAGGACGCCGAGTCCGACGACGCCCCTGCGGACAGCACCCCTGAGGACAGCACCCCTGAGGACGGCGCCTCCGAGGCCAAGGCCGCCAAGCCTGATGCCGATGACAAGCCTGACGCCGCCAAGCCCGCAACCGCCGGGGACGAGCGTGGCGTGAAGGGTGGGTGGCCGAAGGTCGATCAGCCCACCGCCGTGTTCAAGGCCCCCGTGCCCCCGGTCGACCAGCCCACGACCATGCTGAAGTCGCCCGCGGCGAAGGACCCGGCGAAGGCCGGACCGGACGCCGGAGCGAAGGCCGGGTCGAAGGACGCCGCGCAGGACAGCGCCGCCAAGGACCGCCCCGCGAAGGGCGGCGCCGCCAAGGCCGATGAGACCGAGGCCGAGCGGACCAGCAGGTTCGTGCCGCTGAGGACGCTCGACAGCAGGACGGGGCCCGCGCCCGACACCGCCAGACCCGCGGAGCAGCCCGCCCCGGAGCGGACCACGCAGCAGCCGTTGCCGCCGAAGCCGCCGCTGGACCTGCTGGCCGAGCTGACCAACACGCCGCCGCCCCCGGAGACCCGGGTCCGCACCACCGTGCGCCGGTTCAAGATCTGGACGCCGCTGGTCCTGCTCCTGATCGTCGTCTTTGCAGTCGTACAGGTCGTGCGTCCGCTGCCGGACCCGACGCTCGAGCTCACCGCGCAGGAGTCCGTCTCCTTCGAGGGCGGCAAGCCGTCCGTGCCGTGGCCCGGCCAGGGCCAGGCGGCCATGGACGTGAACGGCATCGGTACGTTCGGCACGTCCGGTGACCAGAAGCCCGTACCGATCGCGAGCATCGCCAAGGTCATGACGGTCTACCTGGTCCTGCGCGACCACCCGATGAAGACGGGGGAGAAGGGCGAGAACATCCCCGTCGACGCGGCCGCGGAGAAGCACTACGAGACCGGCAAGGCCGGGAACGAGTCGGTGGTGCGGGTCTCCGAGGGCCAGAAGATCACCGAGTACGAGGCCCTTCAAGCCGTCATGCTGCCGTCCGCGAACAACGTTGCCAAGCTGCTGGCCCGCTGGGACACCGGCGAATCCTCCGAGTCCGCGTTCGTTGAGAAGATGAACAAGACCGCGAAGGAGCTGGGGATGAAGAACACCACCTACACCGACCCCAGCGGCCTCGACAAGACGACCGTCTCCACCGCCGAGGACCTCGTGAAGCTCGGCCGCGCCGCGATGGAGAACCCGGTCTTCAAGGAGATCTCCAGGCAGCCCAGCTACGTCGACCTCAACGGGGAGAAGCAGACCAACTTCTTCGGCCTTGTCCCCACCGTCGCCATCGGCATCAAGACCGGCACCACCACCGCGGCCGGCGGCAACATCCTGTTCGCCGCCGAGAAGCAGGTCGGCGGCAAGACCCAGACGATCATCGGCGCGGCCCTCGGCCAGTACGGGCGCAACGGCACCGCCAACATCGACGAGGTCACCGGCGTCGTCAGGAAACTGATCGAGTCGGGGCAGAGCGCGCTCACCGCCAAGACCATCGTGAAGAAGGGCGACGTCGTCGGCCGGGTCGACGACGGCCTCGGCGGCACCACCCCGGTCGTCGCCACGAAGGACGTCTCCGCCGTCGGCTGGTCCGGCCTGACCGTCCGGCTGCAGCTCGACGGGAAGAAGGGCGAGACGATTCCGCACACCGCGAAGGCCGGCACCGAGGTCGGCGTCCTGAGCGTCGGCGACGGCAAGAACGACGCCGTCGAGGTTCCCGTGGCGCTCCAGAAGGACCTCGCCGAGCCGGGCTTCGGGGCGAAGATCAAGCGCGTGGCATAGCGCTTCCGCGGGAGGCCGGCGACCCCGGCCTCCCGCGGCGCCCGTGCGCGATGCCCGTGCTAGCGTCGCGAGACCGGGGCAGGACCGGGACGTTCCCTCGGTCGCGAACGACGACGGTACGTACGTACGGGGAGTGTCAGCAGTGACCACAGCGGGGCCGACGCGCGCCGACGACGACGCCGAGCCGGGTGCCGGGCGCGTGCGAATACGGCTTGAGGACGAGCAGCCGAAGGAGCCCGAGCCCACGAGCGGGCCGGAGGAGACTTCCGGCGATGGCGGCGATAGCGGCGATGGTGCCCGTGGCGTGTCCCGATGGGTGGCGTGTGCCCGGCAGCGTCCCGTCCTCTTCGTCACCGCCGTCGCCGCGGTGCTGCACATCATCTGGTTCTTCACGTTCGCGAACAGTGGCGGTGACCTCGCGGCCCAGGACGCCTGGGCCGAGTTCGTGGGCAGGCACCCCGACTCCGCGTACAACCTCGCCTGGTACGGCGGCATGCACCCGGTCTCGTACAGCGTGGTGTCGCCGTATCTGATGTCCCTGCTGGGCGTCCGGACGACGATGATGATCGCCGGCACCCTGTCCGCCGCCCTGCTGACCCTGATCCTGATCCGTACGCGCGTCGTCGCGAAGCCGCTGTGGCCCGCGCTCGCCGGAGTCTTCGCCCTGCTGTGCAACGCCGCGTCGGGGCGCGTCACCTTCGGGCTCGGCATGATGTTCGGTCTCGCGGCGGCCGCGGCCGTGTTCTGCTGGCCCTACCGCTGGCGCTACAAGCGGTGGGCGAAGGCCGCCGTCGCCGCGCCGCTCGCCGGGATCGCGACAGCCTGCTCGCCCGTGGCGGGACTGTACGTCGGGCTCGTCGCCGTCGCGCTCTTCCTTCAGAAACGGTGGCCCGGAGCGTACGCGCTCGGGCTCGCGCCCGCCGCCGTCGTCGGGCTCTCGGCGTGGCTGTTCCCGTTCTCCGGCACGCAGCCGATGTCGTTCTGGTCGGCGCTGCTGCCGATGGCCTACGGCGTCCTCATCTGCGTCCTCGCCCCCAAGGAGTGGAAGACGGTCCGGATCACCTCCGCCGTCTACACCCTGTCGGTGCTGCTCGTGTGGCTGATCAGCTCGCAGATCGGCTCCAACATCACGCGTCTGCCGATGCTGTTCGCGGGCGTCGCGCTGCTCGCCATGCTGCCGTTCACCGTGCCGCGCTCGCGCAAGTGGTACGTCACCGTGATCGCCTTCGCCGGGCTGAACGGCTGGATCGGGTTCAAGTCGGTCGACGACGTCGTGCACACGACTCCGGCCGCCTCCTGGGCCCGTGAACTCGCCCCGCTCGTCAACGAACTCCAGCAGGTCAAGGCCGAGCGCGGCCGTGTCGAGGTCGTCCCCGCGCGCTCGCACCGGGAGGCGTCCGCCCTCGCCCCGTACGTGAACCTGGCCCGTGGCTGGACCCGCCAGGCCGACATGAAGCGCAACCCCCTCTTCTACGACGACACGCTGAACTCGGCGAACTATCACGACTGGCTGAAGCGCTGGGCCGTGCACTACGTCGTCCTGCCCAAGGGCGAACCGGACGGGGACGGCGGCGAGCGCGAGCGGGAGCTGGTGCAGCGCGGGCTTCCCTACCTCAAGCAGGTGTGGGGCGACGCCAACTGGCAGCTGTTCGCCGTGACCGACCCGACGCCGCTCGCCGAGCCGAACGCCGTCGTGGACGCCGCCGAGCAGGCCGAGCTGACCATCGAGGTGACCAGGCCGGGGCGGGTCCTCATCCGTGTCCCGTACTCGCCGTGGCTGGCGGTCGTCGACTCCGACGGGAAGGCGCTGGAGGCGCCCTCGGAGACCGAGGCGTCCAAGCGGGGGCGGGAGCTTGATGAGTCTGCGCCCAAGCGGTACTCGAACGTGCATGGGTGTTTGTTCGAGACCGAGGAGGATGCGGAGGGGGACAAGTGGACCCAGCTTGTTGCTCCGCGGGCCGGGACGTATCACTTGGCCGCGCCCTATAAGTGGTGGTCCCGGGGGACGCCCTGTCCGGAGGAGCTTCGGTAGGGGCTGCCCCCTTGGGCTGAGGGCACGGGGCTCCGCCCCGGACCCCGCTCCTCAATCGCCGGAGGGGCTGGATTTTTCCCGGAGCAGCTTGATTTGGCGCCGCCGGAGGGGCTTGATCTCTGCTAGCTGCAGATGTCTGTCGGGGGGCGGATCGTTGTGGGGGTGGTGGGGGAGGCTATTTGGGCGCGGACCGTTTCCAGTTGGGTCAGGAGTTTTTTCAGGGTCGGCTCCGTGGGGTGGCCGAAGTACTTCAGGACCGCACGGTAGAACGCGTCGCGCAGCACCGGCGGCATCACGTCCGAGGCGTCGAAGCACAGCCTGTTCGCGTCGTCGGTGAGGTAGGAGGCGATCTCCTGCGCCGCCGCGTTGTCCTCGGGCCGCGGGTCCGACCGGTCGGGGAAGAAGGGGCGCAGGTGCGGCCGCGCCGCGCTCGACCACTGTTCGCGGCCTTCCTCGCTGGTCAGGCGCTTCACCAGCTCCTGCGCGCCCGGGTTGTCGGTGAGTACGGCGGCCATGTCGCCCGACACCTCGAACGCGTTCCTGTGCGCGGCCGAACCCTTGAGGAACCGGGCTGCCGGCTCGACCCGGATGTCGCTGCGAGGCGCGTACACGAACCGTACGAACGAGGCCTGGTGCTCGTGCGTGCAGCCGGGCAGTGAACCGCCGAGCAGGCCCCGCGGGTCGCCGTCCGGGTTCCGGGGGTCGGTGGTGCCCCAGAAGGACATGGTCAGGGAGCGTTCCACCGCGGTGGGGGAACGGGAACCGCCCGTCTCGAGCAGGCCTGCCCAGGTCTTGAACGCCCGTCTCACCGCGGGGGACTTCGCCCAGTCGAGCTGTCCCGTGGCCCACTGCGTGTACGTGGTCGGGCCCGCCTGGTGCAGCAGGATGTCCTCGACCCAGTCGGTGCCGGGCCACCCCGAGGTCGCCTGGGCCGCCATGCCCACGCACCACCGGGGCTTGGCGCCGGAGGAGTTCGTCCTGCTCCACATGAGGCTCTTCAGGTCGACCTTGAGCGGCACCCAGTACGTGCGGCGCCTGCCGTCGACCATGAGCGTGGGGGACCAGGGAGCGTAGGCGCGTTCGGCGGTGGACGGGTCGAGGGGCTTCAGCTTGTCGCGGGCCGCGTACTCGGTGAGTTCGCCGATGCTGTTGAGGATGGCGACGTCGGGCGGCGCGTCGGCGGCGAGCTGCGCGACGAGGGTCTCGCGCAGGGAACGGGTGCCCTTGTAGACGTAGCGGTGCCCGGAACCGGGGGACAGGTCGCGCAGTACCTTCTCGAACGCCTCGCCCTCGGGGCCGGTCCACGGGCCGAGCACGACGACCTGGGTGTCGTCGCCACCGGACGAGCAGCCGCCGCCGAGCGCCGCGAGGCCCAGCAGGCAGGCGGCCAGGAGGGTGCGCAGGAGCCGTCTCCCGTATCGCCTTCGCAGGAGCCGTCTCCCATGACGCCTTTGCAGGGGTGTGTCCGTCATGACGTACCTCCGCCGCGGCCTACCACCAGGTACTCCCGCCGGTACGCGTGCAGCGCCCCCGCCATGACCCCGGCGGACAGCAGGCCCACCGGCATCACCCAGGCCGCTGCCGCTCCCACGTCTCCGAACCGGCCCTGCCCCACGGTGTGTTCCATCCGCGCCGTCGCCGGGCGGATCGCCGCGGGGTCGGGCGGGGCCAGCGGATCCTCGTCCAGGTGGACCTCGACCGCGGGCGACGCCCGGTCCGCCAGTACGTCCGCGTACGGCACGGCGTCGCGCTGCGCACTCCACGACCGCACCCCGTCGGCGACCGCCCACGGCACCAGGAGCAGCGGCAGCGCGGCGGCGAGCAGGGGCACGCTCACCCGGATCCGCATACGGCGGTGCAGGAAGACGAGGGTGCGCCACACGCCGACCGCAAGGAGGGTGAAGGAGACGAGGGAGACGGCGGCGGCCGCCAGGACGCGCGCGCCGAGTGCGGAGCGGTCGTCGAGGCGGTGGCGCAGCTCGCGTTCGAGGGCGGCGATGCGGTCGACGACGGTGGTGGCGTCGACACCCCGGGCGGCGCCGCACGGCGGATAGGGCGCGCTGCGGTCGGTGGTCGGTTCGGCGGTCTCCTCCGAGCACAGCATGCTCTGCGCGTACGCGAGTCCGGCCTTGCGCAGCGCGTCGTTTCCCACGTTCGTCCTGGCCCAGGCGATCCATTCCTCGTAGCCGTCGATGAGCCCCGAGACGACGTCGAGTTCCTGGCGCTGTGCCTCGCCGAACGCGCCGCCGCGCGAGAGCCGGGCGATGTCCTGGGCGGCGGCGCCGGTACGGGCGGCGTAGCGGGGGCCGAGGCCGGAGAGTTCCACCGCGTCGCCCGCGTCGAGGCTGACCTCTGCCTCCCGCTGGGCGATCAGCAGCGAGATCCTGGCGTCGGCCAGGTCGCCGAGGGCGGGGGCGAGTTCGGTGCGGATGTACGTCGAGTCGGCGCGCACGTCCGCGTAGGCCCAGCCGAGCGTGGTGAAGGCGACGACCGTGAGGAGGGGCAGCGCGATCAGCCGGTCGCGGAGGTAGGCGCGGTTACGGGACCGGCCCTCCGGCGGCCACAGCAGGCGGCGCAGGACCTGGACCCAGCGGGGTGCCGGGCGGCGCAGGACATCGGCACAGCGGGACACGGTGCGGCGCAGGGCATCGGGCAGACGGGGCGCCGGGCGGCGCGGCAGCGGCCTCACCCGTTCCGCCTCAGCCAGGGGCGGAGCAGGGCGGGCAGCGGGCGCCGCTCCCGGTAGTGGCGCAGGGCCAGCGGGCGGACCAAGTAGGCGCGGTCCAGCAGTCGTTCGGCGATGGCGTCGGAGCCCGGAAGGTCCGCCGAGCGGGCGGTCTGGCGGGCGAGGAAGAGGTAGAAGCCGGAGAGGTCCTTGGCGAGCGCCCTCTCCCGGGCGGGGAAGGCGAGCCGGGCCCCGGCGTCGCGCGCCTCGCCGTCGCGGGCCGCCGTCTCCCGGGCCAGCTGCTTCAGCCCGGCCGCGTCGATGATGCCGCCCGCCACGAGCTGCTGCGCCGCCTCCCACACCTCGGCCTTCATACGGACCCGGGCCGGTTCGTCGGTGAGGCCGTGCTCGGTGAAGAGGCGGGCGAGACGGACCAGGGCGGCGCCCAGGCCGTCGGTGGAGGCGGCGTACTCGACGGCGATCCTGACCGTCGCGGTGCGGGCGGCGGTCCGGTGCCGGGAATGCTGCGGCACCGCGTCGAGCGCCTCGAGGGCGGCGGCGCACGCGCGCGGGCCGGCAAGGGCGAGCCGGGCCCGCGCGGCCCCGAACGCGGCGCTGCCCAGCGACGGATTGCGCAGCCGTACGGCCTCGTAGAGGGTGAGCGCCTCGTGGTGGCGGCCGAGGCGCTCGGCGCAGTGGCCGAGGGCGAGCTTGGGCGCGTACTCGCCGGGGATCGCGCCGTAGACCCGGTCGAAGTGGTCGCGGGCCGCGGCGGCGTCGTCGCGGGCCAGGGCGAGGAGGCCGCGGTGCCAGTCGATGCGCCAGTCGCGCCGGGCGCGCTCCTGGCCCAGGACGTCGGCGGCGCCGGTCAGCTCCTGCTCGGCGAGGTCCGGGCCGGTCTCGTCGGGGTCGGTGTGCAGGGCGACCCGCAGTCGCAGGCGGCAGCGCAGCAGGCGCACTTCGACGGACTCGCGCCAGTCCGCGATGTTCTGCAGCAGCGCGGCGGGGTCGGCGTCGGCGAGGCGGCTCAGCTCGGCGTGGTGGTCGTCGTGCGGGTCGGGCCGGGGCACCGGAAGGCGGGCCGCGGCGTCGGCGGCGGCGGGCGGCGCGTGCAGCGGGCCCGGCGGGTCCTCGCCGGGCGGCACGGCCCAGCGGGGCAGGTCGGGCGCGGTGCCGAGGCCGCCGTCGAGGGCGTACGGCGACTGAAGGAACAGCGGCGACGGCTCGAACGTCTCGTCCCGGGTCCGCAGCGAACGCAACTCCCGCCACACACCCCGCAGTTGCACCTCCATCTCGTGGGCGTCGGCGAACCGGTCGGCCGGGGTGGAGCGGGTGGCGCGGCGCAGCACCCGGGCCAGGGAGAGCAGGCCGAGGCCGGTGGGGGCGGGCGTGGTGGTCATGAGGGCGGCGCGGGCCGTCAGCGTGTCGCCCTCCCGCAGCCGGTCGAGCGCGCCGAGCGGCCCGAGGTCGCGGGCGTGCTCGCCGAGCCCGCACAGGGTGCGCAGCGTCTCGCCGAGCCCGAACAGGTCGTCCTGGGGCCGGCTCGCGCCGGCCACCTCGTTCGGTCTGAGGAGCACGTTCGGGGCGCGGAACCCGTACGTCGTCAGGCCCGGCGCACCCGCCGGCCGGATCGATCCGACGTCCACGACCTTGATGGCGGCGCCGTCGTGCATCACGTTCTGCGGCTTCAGGTCCCCGTACACGCGGGCGGCGGAGGCGGGCCGGGAGTGCAGATGGTCCAGGGCCGAGAGGATGCGCACCCCGTAGGCGAGCACGAACTCGTGGAAGCGGGCGTCGCCGAACCGGGCGGGGGTGAGCCGTGCGAGGGCCCGTACCTCGTCCAGGTTCAGCCCGTCGACGTACGGCAGGACGAGGAAGTCGCCGACCTTGTCGTGGGTGCCGTAGTTGAAGACGGGGATGATGCCCTCGTGGTTGAGGTCGGCGAAGGCCTGCCGCTCCTCTTCCAACGCGTGCGCCGCGTACGCGACTTGACCGGGCCGCAGTGTCTTGACGGCGACCTCGCGGTCGTCGACCTTCTCGTCACGGGCGAGATACACGTCCCCCATCCCGCCGAGGCCGAGCCGCCGCACCACCCGGTACTGCCCGGCGAGCAGCTCGCCCGCGGCCAGACCGGGCCGTTGGTCCCGCGCGTCCCCGGCCACCGGAGCGCGGGGCCGGATCTCCGGCAGCGCGGTGACGTCGGGACCTTCCGCGGGCAGCTCGACATCGGCGTCACGCGGCGCAGCCTGCTGCGGCATGACGATCAGTGGCCCTGAGGAGTCCCCCTCCATGGCGATCCAGAATAGGTGCCGATGGCCGGTATCGGACCCCATACGGACCATGCGGGTTCGACCACAACTCGGTTACAGGAGTGCGGCGTTGTCCATCGCGCCCCGGAGTGCGGGGGTGCCGCGTGCGCTCCGGAGCGCGGGGCGGGGGCTCACCACTCCGCGAAGGAGCCGTCCGTGTGGCGCCAGACCGGGTTGTGCCAGCGGTGTCCGGTCGCCGCCGCCTTGATGACGGCCTGCTCGTCGACCTCGATGCCGAGGCCGGGCGCGGTCAGCCGGGCCATGTGACCGTCGGTGGTGTCGAAGTCGAAGACGGACGTGTCGACGAGGTAGTCGCCCAGGTCGGAGCCGACGTTGTAGTGGATGCCGAGGCTGGTCTCCTGGATGAACGCGTTCGGGCTCGCGAAGTCCACCTGGAGGCACGCGGCGAGCGCGATCGGGCCGAGCGGGCAGTGCGGGGCGAGGCCCACGCCGTGCACCTCGGCCTGCGCGGCGATCCGGCGCACCTCGGAGATGCCGCCCGCGTGTGAGAGGTCGGGCTGGGCGAGCGCGATGCCGGACCGCAGCACGGGCTCGAAGTCCCAGCGGGAGTAGAGCCGCTCTCCGGTGGCCACGGGAATGCTGGTCGCCGCCGCGAAATCACCGTACTGGGCGCTGAGTTCGGGTAGCAGCGGCTCCTCGATGAACATCGGGCGCAGCGGTTCCAGGGCGCGGGCGAGCTGCTTGGCGAGGGCCGGGGACGTACGGCCGTGGAAGTCGACGGCCACGTCGCCGTCCGGGCCCATGACCTCGCGCACGGAGGCGACGCGTTCGACGACGGCGTCGATCTCGCGCGCGGTCTCCAGGTGCTTGAGCCGTCCGCCGACGTTCATCTTCACGGCCCGGTAGCCCTGCTCCAGCCGCTCGCGCGCGTGCTCGGCGGCCTCGCTCGGGTCGTCGCCGCCGATCCACGAGTACATCCGCATCCGGTCCCGGACGGCGCCGCCCAGCAGGTCGTGCACCGGGACGCCGTGCACCTTGCCCTTGATGTCCCACAGGGCCTGGTCGATCCCGGACACGGCGGAGGACAGGACGGGCCCGCCGCGGTAGAAGCCGCCCTTGGTCATGACCTGCCAGTGGTCCTCGATCCGCAGCGGGTCCTTGCCGACGAGGTAGTCGGCCAGCTCGTCGACGGCGGCGGCAACGGTATGGGCCCGCCCCTCGACCACGGGTTCCCCCCACCCGGTCACCCCCTCCGACGTCTCTATCTTCAGGAAGAGCCAGCGGGGGGCTACGAGGTAGGTGGTGAGGGAGGTGATGTTCATGGGGGGTAACTCCTAGCTTGAGCAGACGGCCGTCAAATCCAGCCCCTCCGGCGTTTGAGGAGCGGGGTCCGGGGCGGAGCCCCGTGTCAGTGCGCCAACAACTCGGCGAGTCGGGAAAGCTGCTCCGGATCCTCCAGCGCCGATCCAACGGCGACGACCCTGGCTCCGGCAGCCAAATACTCCGCCGCGTTCCCCGAATCCATCCCCCCCGTGGCAACGAACGGCACCTCCGGAAACGGCCCCCGCATGGCCCGGAACCACCCAACCCCCAGCACACTCGCCGGAAACGCCTTGAGCCAGGTCAGCCCGAGCGCCCGCGCCGCCTGCACGTCACTGGCCGTCGCCACCCCGGGCAGATGCGGCAGCCCGGCCGCGACACTGGCCCGCGCCACCTCGGCGTCGAGCCCCGGGGCCACGGTGAACGCGGCCCCCGCCGCCACCGCCCGCTCCAGCCGCTCGGCCGAGGTCACGGTGCCCGCGCCGACCGCCTTGCCGCGCTCGGCCCCGGCGGCCACGACGGCGGCGAGGACCTGGCCGGCCGTCTCGTCCTGCACAGGTACCTCGACGCATTCGATGCCCAGGTCCCAGGCGCGTACGGCGAGTTCGACGGTCCTGTCGACGGGCAGGCCGCGCAGGATCGCCATGACCGGCGCCTTGGCGAACAGGTCATCGAAGGTCGGGGCCCCGGGCACTGCCGGGTTCACGGACATCGCGGGGTTCACGGACATCGCGGGGTTCACGGGCATCGCGGGGTTCACCGGCATAGCGGGGTTCACGGACCTCTCGGGGTTCACGGACGCCATCCCAGCTCCTTGGAGATCGTCTCGGCGGTGGCCACCAGATCCGGCAGCACATCGGTTTCGAGGGCGGACAGATCCGCTCTCGCCTTGAGGGCGGTCACGGACACGGCGGCGACGACCCCGCCGCCGCTGTCCCGGACGGGGACCGCGAGGCAGTTCACGTAGTCCTCGTACTCGCCGTCGTCGACGGCGAAGCCGCGCGCCCGCGTCTCGTCGAGGGCCTTGCGGTAGGCGGCGGGGTCGGTGAGCGTCGTGCCGGTGTGCGGCGCGAAGTCGCAGCCGGCCAGGAGTTCGGCGGCGCGCTCGCGCGGCAGGTGCGCGAGGATCGCCTTGGCGACGCCGGCGGTGTGCAGCGTCACCGGGCGGCCGATCTGCGAGTAGAGCCGCACGCCGTCGATCGGGTCGACCTTGTCGACGTACACGATCCGGTCGCCTTCGAGCGCGGCGAGGTGCACGGTGTGCCCGCACCGCCCGCCGAGCCCGCGCAGGTGCTCACCCGCGACGTCCTTCAGGCCGAACTGTTCCAGCGCGAGGTGGGCCAGGCCGGCGAGCCGGTGACCGACCGCGTACCGCCCGTCGGGGAGCCGGCGCGCGAGGCCGCCCTCGGTGAGCGACTCCAGGATCCGCAGCGCGGTGGAGCGGTGCACACCCAGGTGCTCGCCGACCTCGGTCTGGGTGCGGGGGCTGCGGGCGACGAACTCCAGGATGTCGATGGCCCGCCGTACGGTCTGTGACACGACGTCAGTTCTCCTCTGTGGCCGCTGTAAGCGCTGTGGTTGCCGGTACGGCGGGTACGTAGTCCTCGATGCTGCGCAGGGTGCGTCCCGCGAGCCGGTGCCCGAGGGCGAGCCGTTCGTGCGCCGGCGCCCCGTTCAGCAGGGCGCTGAGGTATCCGGCGGCGAAGGCGTCCCCGGCACCGACGGCCTCGACGACGTCCACGGCCGGCGCTGCCACGAACTCCCGTGCACCGGCGTCGAATTCGGTGGCGCCGACGGACCCGTCCTTGACGACCAAAGTGCCGCGCGGCGTCAGGTGGTCGCGTATGTCCTCCGCGGTCGGAGTGCCCCACAGGGCTTCGCCCTCGTCGCGGCCTACGAGAACGACGTCGGCGCGGCGGGCCAGCGCGGACAGCGTCACGGCGGCCTCGCTCCTCGAACCCCACAACGCGGGGCGGTAGTTGACGTCGAACGACACCGGCGTGCCGGTCTCGGCGGCGAGCTCCATCAGGGTCCGTACGAGCGCGGCGCACCCCTCGGACAGGGCGGGGGTGATGCCGGTCAGGTGCAGCAGCCGGGCGCCGGTCAGGTCGACGCGGCCGGCGTCGGCGGGGCCCATCCGGGAGGCCGCCGAACCGGCCCGGTAGTAGTGCACTCGGGTCCCGTCGGGCCCCGGGTCCTTGAAGTAAACGCCGGTCGGGGCGGTCGCGTCGGCCCGTACGCCGCTCACGTCGACGCCCCGCGACGCGACCGCCGCCACGATCCGCCGGCCGAACGGGTCGTCCCCGACGCGGCTGATCCAGGAGGCCCGGTGGCCGAGGTCGGCGAGGTACTGGGCGACGGTCGACTCGGCGCCCGCGACAGCGAGCCGCAGCTCACGGCTGCGTTCGAGCCCTTCCCCGTCGGCGGGCGTGACCTGCGCCATCGTCTCGCCGAGGCAGACAGCCGTACCCGTCATCGCCGTCCCTTCATTGACATCCCGCTGGGGCCATGCAGAACATTAGCAGCTCCTGCGCAACAGGCGTGCATATGTTGCAACAGCGGGGCGGCGATCGGCCCGGTCGGTACGCGCAGTCTCAGGTGCGTGGGTGGCCGGCTCCGGTATCTCAGGTGCGTGGGTGGCCGGCTCCGGTATCTCGGGTGCGTGGGTGGCCGGCTCCGGTATCTCGGGTGCGTGGGTGGCCGGCTCCGGTATCTCGGGTGCGTGGGTGGCCGGTCCCGGTATCTCGGGTGCGTGGGTGGCCGGTCCCGGCGATGATGCGGATCATGCCGATCGAGATCACGCACGCCATCGAGCCGGGCACCTTCGCTTCGGCCCCGCAGCCGACCCTGCGCACGCACGACGGTGAACTCACCCTCCGCAGCTGCGAGTTGCGGGATGCCCCGGCCGTCCACGAGGCGTTCCAGGACCCCGCCCTGCGCTACTGGCACGCCCGCAGCATGGAGTCCCTGGACGAGGCGCGCGCCTGGGTGGAGGAGGCGCACGAGAGCTGGCGGCGGGAGAAAGCGGCCCAGTGGTTCGTGACCCGGACCGCCGACGGCGCCCCGCTCGGCCGGATCGCCCTGCGCGACATGGACCTCATGGAAGGAGGCGCCGAGATCGGCTACTGGGTGCTGCCGCAGGCCCGTGGCCGGGGTGTGGCCCCCAGAGCCCTGGCCGCGCTGACGGACTGGGCCCTCGACGCGGGCTTCCACCGCCTCGACCTGGAGCACTCGACCCGCAACGAGGCGTCGTGCCGGGTCGCGCTCAAGGCCGGCTTCCCGCTGGAGGGCACGCGCCGCAGCTCGGCGCTGCACACGGACGGCTGGCACGACATGCACGTCCACGCCCGGATCCAGGACACCCCGGATCCAGGACACCCCGGATCCAATCCAGGACATCCCGGGTCCAATCCAGGACACCCCGGATTTAGGGCGCCCCGGCGCCGGGATGGGGGCCGCGTACGACGGTGACACGCGGAACTGATCCTGGCTGGTGCACTCTTGACAGCGTGCGTACTGTTTCGCGACCTTTGAGCCCCATGGGGGAACAGGGGGGCGTTCGCCGGTGAAAATCACGACCTATAGACCCGAGGACCTGAGTACCGTGCTCCGCGGTGCCTGGCACGAGACGATGGACGAGTCGCCGGACTACCAGAACCCGTTCCTGGCACCGGAGTTCGCGGACGGGGTCGGCAGACACCGGGGCCGGGCGCGGGTGGCCGTCCTGCGCGAGGGGGGCGAGCCGGTCGGCTTCTTCCCGTACGAGGCGGGCCCGCTGGGCGTGGGCCGTGCCATCGGCATCGGCCTCTCGGACTGCCAGGCACTGGTCCACAGGCCCGGGGTGAGCTGGGACGTACAGGAACTGCTGCGGGCCTGCGGTCTCTCGGTCTTCGAGTTCGACCACCTCGTGGAGGAGCAGAAGCCCTTCGGCCGCTACGTCACGGGTTCGTTCGCCTCACCGGTGCTCGACCTGAAGGACGGCGGCCACGACTCGTACGAGGAATGGCTGCGCGCGACCTACCCCGGCCAGGCCAGGACGACCTTGAAGAAGGAACGCCGCCTGAGCCGCAACGTGGGCGACATGCGTTTCGTCTACGACGAGCGCGACCCGCGGGTGCTGCGCCGGCTCATGGCGTGGAAATCGGCCCAGTACCGCAGGACCGGCCGCATGGACCGCTTCGCCCGCCCCTGGATAGTCGACCTCGTCGACCACCTCTTCGACGTCCGCGAAGATCACTTCACGGGCGTCCTCTCGGTCGTCTACGCGGGGGACCGGCCGGTCGCGGCCCACTTCGGCCCGGTGTCCCGTACGGTCTTCGCGGCCTGGTTCACGGCCTACGACCCCGAGTACGGCTACTACTCGCCCGGCCTGATGATGCACCTGCGCATGGTCGAGGCGGCAGGCCGCCAGGGCGTCCGCCTCCTGGACTGGGGCCGCGGCGAGAAGGAGTACAAGGACTGGCTCAAGACCCGTGAGCTGCGCGTCTGCGAGGGTTTCGCGGGCCGTACGCATCCGGTGGCGGCGGCGCACCGGCTGTGGCGGCGCCCGGTCCGGGGGCTGCGCAACACGGTGCTGGCCCATCCGGTGCTGCGGGAACGGGCGGACCGGCTGCTGAAGACGGTGGGGTCGCTGCGGGGCCCTGCCGGGCCCTGACGCGGCGCCGGGCCATATGCTGCGGCGGGCCTTACGCGTCGCCGGGCCTTACGTGGCGGTCGGCCGGGGCGGTACTCACTCCTGGCAGTACTCACTCCTACTCGGGTGGATCTGAGTACGTGCGCTCTGGGCCGGCGGAGGGCGTCCGGCGACGCTGGGCGTATGGAACAACGATCCCGGAACCACCTCAACCAGCTCGTCCCGGTCCTGGTCATGGCCGGGATCTCGGCCGCGGCATGGGCCGCCTGGCTCGGCTGGGACCAGCACCGTGACGTGCACGCCGACGGCTCGACGACCGGACCGTACGAGGCCTGGCAGGTGCTCGGCCTGGTGGTGACCCTGCTGGCCCCGGCGGTCTGGGCGGCCTCCCGCGGCCACCGGGCCGCCACGGTGTTCGGCACGACGGCGGGCCTGACCGTCGCCGCGTACGTCGACTGGTCGGACGACTCCAGCGGCCTCTTCGCGGTCGGCGTGGCGCTGCTCATGCTGGGCAGCCTCGCGGCGACGGCGACGGTCACGGCGGTGATCACGGCGATGCGGCGCGGGGGCCCGCGGCTCGGCGGGCCGGGGGGCCTGTCGGCACACCGGTGACCCCGGGCTTCCGTGTCGGCACACCGGTGACCCCGGGCTTCCGTGTCGGTGGAGCGGCTGTCACCTGGCTGCTCCGCCGCCTACCTGCTCGGCCACCCGGCTGGTCCTCTGCCTCGCTGCTTCGCCGCCCGTCTGCTCGGCCACCCGGCTGGTCCTCTGCCTCGCAGCTCCGCCGCCTCGCCGGGGCTTCCGCGTCGCTACTGTGGCCGGGTGCCCGCCTCTCTGCTGTTGTGCAACGACCCACTCGCTCCCCGGCGTTGTGACCCGCACTTCGCGCCGCAAGCCGACGCGGCCCGCCGGGCCGGCGCCGCGGTGGCTCTGATCGACCACGACGCACTGCTCGCGGGCCACACCGAGGAAGCCGTACGCCGGGTCCCCCAGGACCTGGGCGCCGCTTGGT
This sequence comes from Streptomyces kunmingensis, assembly GCF_039533535.1. Lineage (NCBI taxonomy): Bacteria > Bacillati > Actinomycetota > Actinomycetes > Kitasatosporales > Streptomycetaceae > Streptomyces > Streptomyces kunmingensis. The sequence goes on along the minus strand of NZ_BAAATS010000009.1, from coordinate 9,982 downwards.
ACCGGGGCTGGATGATCCCCGCGCGGACCTACGCGGACCTGGACGCGGCGCTGGCCCGCCGGGGCACCCACCTGCGCACCACCGCCCCGATGTACCGGGCGGCACACGAACTCCCCGGCTGGTACGCCACCTTCACCGACGTCACCCCGCCCAGCGCCCACGCGGCCTGCGCTCCGCACCAGCCGCCCGCCCCCGCCACGCTCGCCGAACTCACCGCGGCGCTGCCCGCGGGCCCCGGGATCGTCAAGGACTACGTCAAGTCCCGCAAGCACGACTGGGACGAGGCCTGCTACCTCCCCGACCTGGCCGACACGGCGGCGGTCCGCGAAGTGGTGGGCCGCTTCACCGAACTCCAGGGGGACGACCTCGCGGGCGGCGTCGTACTGCGCGCCTTCGAACCGTTCGACGCGGCGGTGGGGGAGGCCCGGGTCTGGTGGCTGGACGGGGTCCCGCTCCTGATCAAGGCCCACCCCGACACCCCTGACCTGCACCCCGGCCCGGACGTCGACCACCTGCGAGGGCTGGTCCGCGCTCTCGGCTGCCGCTTCGTGACCACCGACCTCGCCCGCCGCCGTACGGACGGCACCTGGCGGGTGATCGAGGTCGGCGACGGCCAGGTCAGCGACCTCCCCGCCAACACGGACCCGGCCGGACTGCTCACCCCGCTCCTTGCGACCTGAGCGATTGCATCGAGCACTACCGGGCACTACCGGGCACTACCGGGCACTACCGGGCACTACCGGGCACTGAAGAGTCACCACCAGCAGTCGACATCCGCCGATCCGCCGCTGACGACGGGGTCGGTGGTCCGGCCGTCGACCCGCAGGGATCCGCCGTCGGGCCCCCACACCAACGCGTACGTCCCACCCTCGACGGGCCGGTAACCATCATCGACCGTCCAGGCCCCGGCCGCGCCCACGGCCAGCCCGGTACGCCCCACCGCGTACACCTCGCCGTTGCCGATCACGAGGAAGGACGTCTCCCGCACCACGGCCGTGCAGCCGTCCGGCCCCGCGGGCCGCAGTACGTGGTACTCCGCACCCGAGATCACGTCGTCCACGGCGCCCCACGCCGTGCCGAGTACCGCTACGGCGACCAGCAGCCGCTGACCCCGCCGTACCCGGACGGCGCGCGGCCCGGACAGCCCCGCCGGGCCGCCCGCCGCCCGGGAGACCCACCGGCGAAGGCCGAGCACCACGACGAGGAGACCCGCGCTCACCGCCCAGCCGGGAACCACCCGCCCCTGGACGACCAGCAGAAGGCTGCTCCAACTCGCTAGCGCGGCAAGGGCCGGCCCTCCGATGCCGGCCGCCACGGAGACGGCGGGCGCCACCTTCACGGCCGTCGGCTTTGTGCGCGTACGGGAACGGGCCCGCGCGCGTGCTTCGGTCATGGCGATCACGTCTCAGTCACAGCAGAGTCAGTCGATGCAGAGTCAGTCCGTGCAGAGTCAGTCCGTGCAGATTCAGTCGATACAGAACTCGTTGTCCTCGATGTCCAGCATCGGGATACACGCGTCGTTCCCGTCGTACAGCGTGCGCACGTGCTTCGCCCCGAGCGGCTCCAGCCGTGCGCGCTCGGCCTCGAGCGCGGCGAGACGCTCCTCACCGACGAGCCCGGTCCCGACCCGCACATCGAGATGCACCCGGTTCTTGACGGCCTTTCCCTCGGGGACGCGCTGGAAGTACAGCCGAGGCCCCACACCCGAGGGATCGACGCAGGCGAACCACGCGTCCTGCTCCTCGGGCGGCTGCGCGCGCTTGAACTCGTCCCACGTACCGAACCCCTCGGGCGGCGGTGGCACGACGTACCCCAGCACCTCGCACCAGAACCGGGCGAGGCGCTCGGGTTCCGCGCAGTCGAAGGTGACCTGGAACTTCTTGATCGACGTCATCGGCCCACGATAAGGACGCCCCACGCCGAACGAAAGGTCAGCCGCAGGACGTGCGGTAGGCCAGGTGCGGAAACAACTGTTTCCACCGGTCTTCGGGGATGCTCATGGAATACGACGCGCAGAGTGCCTTGTAGAGGCGGTCTGTGTCGAAGTCGAGCACGTAGGTCTTCTCGTCTGTCAGTCCGGAGTTGCCGTCGTCCGCGACAGCCAGCCAACGGGGGCCCTGCGGGGAGCTCGCCGGGGGCACATGTATCGCAGCCGCGTTCTCCAGTGTGACGACCTGCGGGGTGTTCCACCGCCCGTCCTTCCCGACGGACCAGATGCGGTAGGGCTCGCTCGTCACCGCGTTGCGGCCGTCGGGGGTCATACCGACCGACGTGACCTGGCGGTCGAGCACGAGGTCGTTGTGCTTCTTCCGGGGGTGAGCGGGGTCGGTGACGTCCCAGAACTCGACGGTTCCATCGCGGAGCGCCGCCGCCAACTCGTCGTTGTGCGTGGGGAAGTAGCCCCCTGGTGCGGCCGGAAGCAGGCCGCCCTTGACGGGGTGCGCGGGCCGGGAGAGGTCCCAGAGCTGGAGGTTGTCCGCCGTCGCCTCGGTGATGAGCAGTTGGGACGAGTCGTCGTACATCGCGCCGTACATCGTCGCCGCTTCGTCGATACGGCCGCCCTTGCGGGGCCGGGCGGGGTCGGTGAGGTCCCAGAACCTGATGTGCCGCCCGTCCTCGACCGTCGCCAGGGACCGCTCCCCGGCGAACCACAGGTTTCCGGTGCTCATGAGGTTGCCGCTCGCCTTCACTCCGACCGTGCCCCGGTGTACGGGCTTCGCCGGATCCCGGATGTCCCACAGCGCGATGTCGGGCTCCTCCAGCGAACCCAGCGCGAGAAGACGACCGTCGAGACTCACGGCGATGCTCGGTGCGTCGGCGGTGAGCCGGATGCCGGGGCTCTTCTTCAAGGCTCCGTCGGAGTCGAACTGCCAGAGCTGGAACATGTGATCCAGTCCCTTGATCCAGTGATGCGCCAGGAACACGGGTGTCCTGCTTCGCGTGAGGAAGTACTTCGCCTCCCACTCCTTCGGCAGGGCGTACCGGACCTTCGGCGCGTCCGGGTCGCTGATGTCCCACACCTTGCTCGTGCGGGTGCTGTCCGCGTTCGTCTGCGTGGCGATGACCAGCTCACCGTCGGGGCTGAACGGGCTGGTCCCCGCCTGGGGCGTGACGTAGATGCCGCCGTCGAACGCGGGCGCCCAGGGCCGGTCGGGCCACAGCCGCACCTCTCCGCCCACCTCACCGGCCGCCAGATAGCGGCTGTCCGGGCTGTAGGCGACCGACTGGGACGGCTCACCCGTCGGCAGAGTGATCCCGGGCCCGCCGTCCACCAGATCCGCCAACTTGCGGTCCGTTTCAGCGCGCTTGGCGCCGTCGGCGCGGTCCGCTCCCGCCAGATATCTGCCGTCCTTGCTGAACGCGAGCGACGGTGTGCCATCCGTTGAACCCCAGCGGTCCATGTACTGCCTCGTCTTCACACGCCGCAGTTCCCGCCCGTCCGCCACCTCCCACCAGGCGATTCTCCCCGCACCGGTCGCGACCACCAGGTCGCGCCGGGGGTGGGCCGCGACCGCCATGACCGTTTCGGTCCGCTCCGTGTCCCGCAGCACGGGCCGGTCCGGATCGCGCACGTCCCACAGCCGCACCTGTGCGGTCCCGCTCTCCGCCTCGGTGTTGCCGTTGCCCGTGATCAGGTGGTGCCCGTCGCGGGTGAACGCCAAGGAGATCACTTCCACCGTGGTGATCGTCCGATGCGTCCGCAGTGTGGGGCGGGCCGGGTCGCTCACGTTCCACAGCCGCAGCAGTCCCTTCTGACTGCCCGCCGCGAGGGTCCGGCCGTCCGCGCTGAACGCCAGCGTGTACGTCACACTGTGGGCGAGCCGGACCAGGGAGATCCGCCGCGGCTTCTGCGGGTCCGCGGTGTCCCACAGCGTCAGTTCGTCCGCCGACTGCGCGGCCAGAATCCGTGAGCGCGGATGGTAGGCGATGACCGCTCCGCTCCTCAGCGTGAACCGGCCCGCCTCCACCGGGTCGGTCGGCTCGGACAGGTCCCACAACTGGACCCGGCCGCCCCGGTGACTCGCGGCCAGGACCTTGCCGTCCGGGCTGAACGCGACGTTGAGAACCGGCTTGCGGTGCCGCTTCTTCGGGACGAGACGGGCCGGTGTGACGGTCGTCGCCGCCGTGTACAGGCTGGAGCGGGACTCCGGGGTCTTCGCGGTACGGTACGCCGCCAGGCTGAGCCGGAGCGCGGTCTGCGGGTCGCGTTCGCGCAGGGTGTCGGCCTGGGTGGCCAGCTCCCTGGCGATCAGGCTCTTCTCCCGGCTCGCCGCCTCCCGGTTCTCGTGGAACGCCCACCCGAAGAGCGACGCGGCCACCAGGACCAGGCCCGAAAGACCGGCGATCCAGGCCCGCGTGACGAAGCGTCGACGCCGACGCGCGTGGTCGCTCGCGGCGACGAAATCCCGTACTACTTGGCGGACGGGGACGGGGACGGGGACGGGGACGGGGACGCGGATCGGTGACGGCGGTGCGGAGGCGGCTGAGCCGGTGGTGACCGCCGGTTGCCCTGCCTGGGTTGTCCGGGCTGCCTGGGTTATCTGGGTTGTCCGGGCTGCCTGGGTTGTCTGGGCCGCCCGGGCGTCGTCCGTCGTGAGTTTCTTCGCCTCCTCCAGGGTGTCGCCCTCGTAGAGGCCGCTCGGCTTCCGTCCCGCCTCGTCCCAGCCCTCCGCCGCCGCGGTCAGCCGCCGCAGTCTCAGCAGGTCGTCCCGCACCTCGTCGATCCAGCCGCTCAGCCGCCCCCACGCGTGCAGCAGCGAGTCGTGGCCGAGCTGGGCGCCGCCCTCCTCGTCGACGACGACCAGGCGGGCGTCCGCGAGCCGGCGCAACAGGTCCTCGCTCCCGGCCAGTTCCTCCGGCGGCACCCGGCGGCGTACCAACCGCCCCTCGCCGTCGGCCACATGGACCATGGCCAGCAGGAGGCTCCGCAGGGCCGTGCGGCCGGTCTCGTCGAGAGCGTCGTAGATCTTGTCGGCGGCCCCGGCCACCGCGCCCCGTATGCCTCCGGCACCGGCGTACCCGGCGTAGGTGAGCGTCGTCCCCTGCCGCCGCAGCCAGATCTCCGGCAGGGCGTAGGCCAGGAAGGGCAGAGCCGCGGCGTCGCCCGCGGTGCGCCGCTCCTCGTTCACATCGCGTCGCAGGAGCTGCGGTACGCCCTCCTCCCACCGCAGGCCCGCGTACTCCGCCGGGCCCACGATCGCCGCCTCGACCTCCTCGTCGCCCAGTGCGGGCACGGCGAAGTGACCCGTCCGCACGACAGGCGCCAGACGGGGGTCGCTCAGGGCGTCGCCGTAGTAGTCGGCGCGCAGCGCCAGGACGAGACGCGGGCCGTCCCCTTCCTCCGAGGCTCCCGCGGTGAGGGCGGCGGCGAAGCGCTCACGTTCGGCCGCGTCCGAGCAGAGTGTGAAGTACTCCTCGAGCTGGTCGATGACGAGGACCCGCGGTGCCCGCCCGGCCGAAAGCCCCGTAGCCCCTGCAGCTCCCGTAGCTCCCGTAGCCCCCGTAGCTGCGGGCGGGCTGAAGCGCCCCCGTTCCAGATCCCGTACGACGTCGGAGGGCGCCCTGCCCACGGCCGCCGCCCACGCCTCGGCGAGCGTACGGAACGGCCACCCGCCCGGCGCGGACACCAGCCGTACAGGGCCGAGCTCCGCCTGCTCCGCGGCCACGCTCAGTCCGGCCCGCAGCAGTGAGGACTTGCCGACACCCGACGGCCCCACCAGGACCACCGGCTCACCGGGCCGCGCCCGTTCGACGCGTCGCAGCAGGTCCCGGGTCAGCTTTTCCCGGCCGAAGAAGAGACGGTGGTGCTCGGGGAGGAAGGGGAGGATGCCGGGGTAGGGGCAGACGGCATCCGGATCCGGGGCATCGGCCACGGGCTGCCCGGTGTCCGGGCCCGGCCGTGCCTCGTACCGGCGGTTGCCGGCGAGGGTCAGTTCGCCCATGCGCGCGGTGCCACCGCCGTACGGGCGGGCCGCGCTGCCCTGGAGCCGCTGGTCGAGCAGCCGGTAGACGCCGCCCAGCGTCAGCCACTTCGGGCCGCCCGCGTCGCCCTCCCGCAGCAGGCTGAGCAACTGGCCGCTGAAGAGGGTGTGTTGCGCGTCCGGTGGGGCGTACGCCAATGCGTTGGGCATCGCGGACGCGAGCAGGTAACTGCCGGCGGGCCGCGCACCGGCGAACGGGTCCGCTGCGGCCTGCCGGCCCGGCTCCCGGGCCTTCCCCGCGAAACAGCAGTCGAGGATCACGACGGGGTCGGCGGCGGCGTCGCTCAGGTAGCGCTCGATCTCCGTGTAGGGGACGGAGTGCGCCATGTCGGCCTGGGACTTGGTCGTCGCCGTCGCCAGGTACAGCTGCTGACCGGGCCCGCGCAGCCCGTGCCCGACGAAGTAGAGCAGAACGGTTCCGCGCTCGTACCGCTCCTCCGTGGGCTCGGCCCGGCCGATGGCCGCCGCCAGTGCCTCCAGGACGTCGCTCGGCGACGCCGGGTCGGTGAGCAGCGTGACCCGGTCGCCCATACCGCACACTGTGCTCAGCGCCTCGGCGACGTCCCGCGCCGACCGCAGAGCGGACGGCAGAGCGGGCAACTGCTGCCCCGGGTGGGTGCCTGCCCCGACCACCAGCGCGTGGCAACCGGCCCCCGTGAGATCAGCCCTCCTGGATGGAGCCCCGCTCCCTGATAGATCCGCTCTCCCTGATAGATCCGCTCTCCCAGGTGGATCCGCTCTCCCAGGTGGATCCGATTTCCCCGGTAAATCAGACGTCCCCCGTGACGACACCGTCAGCCCACCTCTCGCGACGGCCCGACCCGGCCGTCATCCTCCGCCGTATCCCGTGCCGTTCCCCCTGCCCCCGCTTCCGTTCGCTCCTGCCGAAGCGCCGCGGTGACCCGCTCGGCCAGCTCGCTGGTGCCCTGGGCGGTCAGGCCGCGCACCTTCTCCGAGGCGACCACGACCTGCGTACCGTCCGGCAGGGTGATGGTGACGGTCTGGTTCCCCCGGCGACTCTGGAGCCACACCACGACGGCCGCTCCCAGAGCCGCCGTCGGACCACCGGGAGCCAGCAGCAGCGTGATCAGCTCCCCCAACGCGCCCATGGCCCCGTCCGGCGGCGCGACGGCCGCCTCGCGGCGGATGAACCCGCGCAGATCAGGGTCCTGCCGCAGCCACTGATACAGATCATCCGAGACTCCGACCGCGTCCCCGCCCCCGGCGTCGACGGCCACGGTGACTCTCATCTCTGCCCCCCGTCAGGTACAACACATACCTATCTGTCTCAACTGTCCCTGTAGTAATGGGAGTTGGCAATGTCGCATACTGTGAACCCTGCTGAGGGCACCCCACGGTTGCTCTTCCCATCCGCAGTCGAACACGGGATCATGAGCCCATGCCCGAGGCCCCTGACGTCGAGACCGCGTGGACGTGGCTGCTGGAGCGCAGGCCGCATACCCGAGGGTGGTTCGACGACACGCTGCCGCCCGTCGCAGCGGCCGCTCACGCCCAGCCAGTACTGCGCAACTTCTACCCTTTTCACACGCATGGCACGCTCAAGTTCCTCCGCCAGGCACCACCATGGCCTCAGCCGCAACCCAGCGACGACCTGCCCTTCGTCGTACTGGGCGAGCCGCCGTACTCCGTCCATGCGGCCGGCTACGGGAGCCGCCTCGGCGAGGCGCCGACGGCTGAAGACGCGATCGCCTTGGTGGTTGCCAATCTCCCGGCGGACCTGATCGGCGACGGCGACGCGACTGAGCACCGGGGGTGACCATGGAACGGCATGCGCTGGAACAGCTGTTGGCCGGTGACGACGAGGTGTCCGTGGCTGCTCTGGCCGCCCTTCGCATCAGAGAGAGCATGGACAGCCGATGCGAGGAGGGATGATCGATTCTGCCGATCAGAAATGGACCTTCCTGTTCTACTTCACCGAAGACGGCAGGGCGCTGGTGGCCTGCGCCCGCCTGCAACGGTGCGTCCGGTGCAGCACTTCGGAGGGTCCGTGACCGCACTGCCGACGAGCGTCGACCGTGACATCCTCGATCACCGAATCATGTTCGCGCTCAGGACGATCCGCGAAACGTCGGGCTGCACGATTCATGAGGCCATCGACGCGTTCGCGGTCAGATACGACGAGCTTCGCCGTGATCGTCCGGACGACTTCACTGTCGGGCCCGAGGAGTACGGCCGAGGCTTCTACTCCTGACCGGCGAGAGATCCCGAAAACCGTCGTGGCGCGAGTCACCGTGAGTTCCCAATCCATCGGGCACGGGAAGGGTCCGCAGTTTCGCCGACCCGGCGCCTGACTTCAGCGCGGATACCCAGCACCAGGGACGCGAAGAGCAGAACGAAGCCCAGCACATCGAAGATCACGCATACCGCGAAGGGCGCCGAGAGCAAGCGTGGCAGTCCACGTGAGATGGCCAGAAGCCCGACACCAATGAGTAGCCAGATGCCGCATCGGCGTTCCATGTGGCCCCCCTTCGGCACACCGGAAGATGTCGGCGCGAGTGTACGCACAAGCTAGGCGGACTGCCCTGAGTCTCGACCATGGACAGAAGCAGCACGCTCACCCGAACCCCACCCACCTTAGCCACCATCCCGTCCGCCGTTGACCCACACACCGTGGAGCGAGCGTCGTTCGGACACCCGGCGCGGGGCAACGAGCCACACGGACCGACTGCTCAGGGGGCGTCGCGGTCGTCCGTGACTTCCGTCGTTGATGTCAGGCCTGGATGCAGAAGGGGGGCCACCTCCGAAAATTCTGAGGTGGCCCCCCTTCTGAACTGGTGCCCCCGGCAGGATTCGAACCTGCGACACCCGCTTTAGGAGCGAGGTTGGGCGACTTGGCGGCTGACCTGCGGAAGGAACTCTCTGGCGGATGTAGGGTGCACACCCTGCTGGCGCCTGCCGTTCCCTGTGGCTCCCCGCTCGTTCCGGCACGGTTGTGGCACGAGGAAGAGGCCTTGTGCCAACAGCTTCACTTCTGAGTGCTGTGCGGGCGCGAGCGGACCGTGCCGACGGGTGGGGCTAGCGGTTACGCCACGACTATGCCCATGACGACCAGAGCCGCCACGAACAGCGCGATGCAGCCGCATGCGGCACTGGACGCCTCGTCAATGATGCCCTTGGGCTTTGGCCGTGACTTCTCGTAGTCCCTGATCCCCCGAGCCACTGCACGCTGGATTTCGTCTTCGTTCACGCGAACTTCCCCCTGGTCTCTGTGCGTTGCTCGGTTCATGCCAACCTATCGTCAGGGCCGGTATGGGACCGGAGCTGCTATGGGCCGAACGCGGACCACTGAGGACCGACCCAGGGACGGCCCGAAACTCTCGACTCCCCCCATGCTCTGACCAGCTAGCATCGCGACCGGTGCAGGGATGGGGGCTCACCATGGCGATCGGCCGCAAGGGTTCACGACGCATCGTCGTCGACGGCACGACTTACCGCTGGCGCCTGCGCCGCCGGCCCACGTATGACCAAGCTCTCTGTGACAAGCCGTGTACGTACGCAGTGCAGCACGCAGATGACCCCGGCACGACCCTCGTCGTCACCACGAACCAGCCGCATGCCAGCAACTGGTTCGGAGCGCCGAGCGCCGCGGTGCTGCCCAGCGATGTCAGCACCGCCATCACATCGGCCCTCGCCCAGGGCTGGCACCCGACACGTCCCGGCGCACCGTTTCACCTGGACCGGTCCGACGGATTTGCCCGCTTCCGACCCTGACGCGGCTTTTCTCTGCGCCCGCTTCGTCCCGAAGCAACTTGAGGCGGCCGTTGTGCTTGGGCCGCGGTGTCTGTCACCTGCGCCGTTGGTCCGCTGACGTCCACGGTTGTTCGCGGTTGTGCGTCGCGGTTGTCACGCAGTTACTGACCTTGTCGGGGTGTTGTCGGATGATGCGTCAGCTCGAGCCCGGTTTCGGTCAGGCAACCGTCGAGCAGGTTGGGACGGAGCTGGATGTGCCGCAGGCCGCGGCGGAGGGTGCGTTCGAGGTG
>NZ_BAAATS010000008.1:0-12920 GCF_039533535.1 Streptomyces kunmingensis | reverse complement strand
CTGCTGCGACGAACAGCTCCCGTGGTCCTTCCTCACCCACACCAGACTGACAATCCACCCAGAAACACCACAGAACTAACGAGAACCTCAGTAGGGGGCAAGGTGGCGTGGTCCCGCCCGACGCAGCATGTCCAGATGAAGGTCACCGGATCGCTGCAGCGGACCGTCCTTCATGTCGCGGGCGAACTTGATATCGCCTCCGTCCCCGAAGTGGAGCACGAGGTGCACCGGCTCCTCGCCCAAGCGGACTGTGTGCGACTCGACTTGAGCCGGGTGACGTTCTGCGGCGCCGCCGGGGCGCTCTGGCTCACCGACGCGCTCCGGCACGCGGCCTGCCACGGAAAACTGCGTATCGCGCGCGCCCACAGCGAGGTCATCCGCATGCTGCGCCTGACCGGCGACCCCGACGCCCTCGAGGTCGTCCGGCACTGCTCGCCTCCCGCCGACCCGCGCCAACGCCAGGCCGACATCGCCTACCTGCACGACCTGTTGTACGTCGCCCGACACGTCAGCGGCGCACCCATGGGAAACGCCCAGCTCTACGACGCACAACGCCGCTCCCTGAGCATCGTCACCCACCACGGCTTCCACCGCCTCTTTCTGCGCTACTTCGAAACGGTGGAGCTGGGAGACGAGCAGAGCGGCTGCGGCACGGCGGGCGCCGACCGGACCCCCGTCTTCGTCGAAGAGAGCACCTCCTCCCCCCTCTTCTGGCACACCTCCCCCGCTAGACGTCCTCACCGAGGCAGGTGTGGCGGCAGTCGCCTCCATCCCCGTCGCCGCGCCCGACGGCCAACTGATCGGCGTCATCTGCGTCCACCACGGCCAGCCACGCCACTGGAGCCCCGCCCAACAACGCACACTCACCCGCCTGGGACAAGCAAGCCCACCCACCCGCCCACCAACGAAGCGATCCCGAAGCTCGGCGGCCGCCCGGCTTGCTGGATGCGGCCGCGTTACGTGACTACGAGCGTGGCCGGCCCGCCGTACCGGTCACGCTCGTAGCGGCGAAGGACCTGGTCCGTGAGCAGGCAGGAGAGCGGAGCAACCGCCGGGCGGGCTCGGGAAGACCGCAGGCACAGCATCACCCACGGGCACGTATGGCGTCGGCCCCCTCGGTTACGGCGCCGTTCGGTGCGTCGTCGACCGCGGCGGCGGAGGAGGCGCCCTCCGGGGCCCAGGGAGACGGACCGCCGCGGCGACCCTCAGCGCTTGGTGGACTCGGCACACAGGGGGTCCGCGACGGCGGTCCAGGCGACATGAAGAGGGCCCGGCGGAGCATGATCTGCTCCGCCGGGCCCCTGCGCTCCCCCGGCCTGAAGACTTACAGACGCCGCGTTGGCCCGCCGGTCAATACGGTGTATCTGTGTCTGCGGAGCTGAGCCCGGATCAGGTACTGCGCGCGTTCGCCGCGCTGGCCGCTTTCGATGCAGAGCGTGCCCGCCCGGTGCACGCTAGGTCAGAACTGCCAGCGGCAGCCGGACTGCGGGGGGCAACGGCGGCCTGACCGGCTCGGTCTGCATGCCCTGTATCAGCAGCGCGGCGAAGCGCCGAGAGGCGGCCACCGCAGCGGCCGGCGATGGGGTTCGGATGCCGCCGTTGGCCATGAGCACCATGATCAGGTCGTCCAGGACGAAGTCCGGGCGCAGTTTGCCCGTCGCCTTGGCCCGGCGGGCGAGCTCGGCGACCTTGCCCAGTGCCCGCTCCCGGGCCGCGGTGAAGTCGATCGCGCGTGGGAAAGCCGAGACGAACGCAACGGTGAAGCCTCGGTCCTGTGCGTGCAGTTCACACACTTTCTCAATCGCCCGGCAGAAGCCGCGCCAGGGGTCCGGATCGGCCAGCGCCTCGTCGACGATGGCGGTGCAGGCCGCCATCTGCTCGGTGAAGACCTCGGTGATCAGCGCCTCTTTGGTCGGGAAGTGTCGGTACAGGGTCGCGGGGCCGACCCCGGCACGCCGCGCGATCTCGCGCATCGCCACGTCCAGCCCCTCCGCAGCGAACACGGAGCGAGTCACAGCGAGGATGCGCTCGCGGTTGTCCCGGGCATCGGCGCGCAGGGAGTGAGGCAATCGGTTCGTCACCGCTCTCACTTTAGCTAAACGGACGGGGTGCTCCGATAGCGTCCGGCGGCATGAGAGCACTGCAATTCTCCGAGTACGGTCCCGCAAGCGTCCTCGAGGTCGCCGACATGCCGGAACCGCACGCGGGACCAGGCCGCATCCGGGTGGCCGTAAGGGCCGCTGGTGTCACTCCCGCCGACTGCTACCTCCGCTCAGGCCGGTTCCGCGACATGATGCCGCTGCGCCTGCCCCACGTCCTCGGCGTGGACGCCGCGGGTGCGGTCGACGAGGTCGGCCCCGGCGTCACCGGTGTCCGGCCGGGCGACGAGGTCTTCGGCATCGTCGATCTCGCCGAGCGCGGCGGTGCGAACGCCGAGTACGCCGTCCTGGCCGCCTGGGCGCCGAAGCCGGACGCGCTGAGCTGGGAGCAGGCCGGCGCCGCCGCGAACATCGAAACCGCTACGCGCGCGCTCGACCGGCTGAAGGTCACCGCCGGCACGACCCTGCTGATCGAGGGCGCCGCGGGCGGGGTCGGCACTGTCGCCATCCAGCTCGCGGCGGCCCGCGGCGCGCACGTCTTCGGTACGGCCAGCGCACACAACCATGCGTTCGTCGCGGGACTGGGGGCGACACCGACCACCTACGGCCCCGGGTTGGCCGAACGGGTCACCACCCTGGCACCGGACGGAGTCGACGTCGTCCTGGACTGCGCCGGATCCGGCTCGCTGCCCGATCTGGTGGACCTCGCAGGAAGCCCGGAGCAGGTGATAACGGTCGCCGACCTGAACGCGGCGAAGTACGGGGTCCACCTGTCACGCTCGGCGGGCCCCGGCGCGGACCCGCAGGCCGTCGAAGGACTCGCCGCGGCCGCCGCTCTCGCCCAGCAGGGCCGCTTCACTGTGCCGGTCGCGGCGGCCTTCGCCCTCGAGAACGCGGCTGCGGCACACCAGTTGAGCGAGACCGGCCACGCCCGGGGAAAGATCGTACTTACCCTCTAGTGCCGCATCGGAGCACCTTTGCACTGTGGTGATGTGACGCGCCGTTCGGATGCTGGTCCGGACGGCGCGGTGTCGTCAGGCTGTGCGAGTGGCAGAACGAGTGCGTGTCCGCGAGATCGATGACGACGAGCGGGGTGCCGGATCCAGGTCGATGGGGAGCGCTTCCCGGCGAAGCCGAGAAGCGACTGCGAGAAACCGTCAACCAGCTCAGAGAGACCGTCCAGAAGCAGAACGCAGAAATCCACAGACTTCGTCAGCAGTCACACAAATCACGCTCGCCAGCGCTGTTCTCACACAGAGGGCAGGCGCCCCGCCACAGGCCATCCCGGCCGCCGACAACGTCGTCCCGCTCCGCCCGCTCATCACCTGACTGCGTTTCAGTTCGCCTCGGTGATGAGGAGTGTGCTTCGTGCGAGCCGCCAGTCGCCGTGCTCTGGCAGTCTGGGCGGATGACTGAGGTTCCGCTGCCGGGAGGGTTCATCAACCGAGTCGTCCGCGTTGGGGACACGGTGCGGCGACCTCCCTCAGATCGGGCGGACTTCGTCGCGGCACTGCTGCATCTCTTCGAGGCGCGCGGCTGGCGTGGGGCGCCTCGTCACCTCGGTCTGGACGGCCAGGGCCAGGAGGTGCTCGGCTATCTGCAGGGCCATGTGGCCTGGGAGGCGGAGCAGCCGGCAGATGTGTACGCGGATGAGAGCCTGGCCGCGGTAGCCCGACTGGTGCGGCAGTTCCACGACCTGACCGCGGGGACAGTGCTGGCCGACACGGCGGAGGTGGTGTGTCACAACGACCTGGCGCCCAGGAACACCGTCTACCGGCCGACAGCTGACGGCATCCGGCCGGTGGGGTTCATCGACTGGGATCTGGCCGCCCCCGGCGATCGGATCCACGATGTCGCCCACGTCTGCTGGCAGTACCTGCGCCTGGGTCCCGATGCCGCTCCTGCCGACATCGGCCGGAGGATGCGCCTGATCGCCGACGCCTACGGGCTCTCCGACCGCGACGAGTTGGTGGCGTCGGTGCTGTGGTGGCAAGACCGGTGCTGGCGTGGAATCGCAGACGCGGCGGATCAAGGCGAACCCGCGATGGTCCGCCTGCGCGAGGCCGGGGTGGTGGGCGAGGTTCAAGCTGCGTATCGGTGGACCACCCGGCACCGGGCCGCCCTGGAACACGCCCTGAGCTGAAGCAATACACGCGGACCTCCGACAGGGGCCGACTGTGACGCTCAGTCAGCCCAACGCAAGCACTCGGGCGCCAACTGAGTCGCTCAGTCACAACTAGGGAACCTCGTTCTGTCATCAAAGGATTGGCTCGTTCACAGCCGGGGTTCGTTCACAGTTTCCGAACCCAAGAACCTGTCCGAATTCCTTACACACCAGGTCAGAGAGCCTCACGTGTCTCTTGAGGCCTGCCGTCTGTCAGTTGGGCCACGTGGCTTTTGGTGACTGTGCTGCTGGTCAGGCGCCGTTCCAGGGGCCTGATGGCCGTGCTCGCGGTGAGTGCCAGGCAGCCGATGACGACCCAGGGCATGAATTGGTCGACGCCGTACAGGACACCGAAGAGGCCGGGTGTCACCATGTCCGCGGCCGCGAACGAGTACTGGAATGCTGCCAGATAGGTTCCGCGGGCTCCCTCCGGCGCCGCGTCCGCGGACAGCGCGTTGGCGGCAGGTCCGTGCAGCATTTCCGCGGTCGCCCAGAGCAGCATGATCAGCGTCAGGTAGACGATGAGCACGGGGCCCTGGGGCAGGAGCACCGCCAGCGCGGCGGCCGCGCACCAGGCCGCCCAGAGCCGGCCGCCCCAGGCCATCGCGCCGCCCCGCGAGGTGTGTCGTCGGACGCGGCGGGTGGCCTCGGCCGTGCAGGTGGCCACGACCGCTGTGGTGAGGGTGAGGAAGGCGCCGACCGACCAGGCCGGCGCGTGCAGCCCGTGAACCGCGTAGACCGGGAGCGCCACGGCGAGCAGGACCGTGCACATGTTGCACACGACGTTCACGCCGATCAGGCCCAGATACGGCCGGTTGCGCAGCAACTGCCGCACCCCGTTCGGTGCTTGGCCGCCAGGCGTGTGCGCGGGCCGCGGTGCAGCGCGCACGAACACGGCGACGGTCACTGCCGCGACGACGAAGGAGAGCGCGTCCGCCAGCACCATGCCCCGGTATGCGTGCTGGGAGGCGAGCGCGAGCAGCGTTCCCGCGAGCGCCGTGCCCGCGCCGGTGCCGGCAGCCCGGATCATGCCCGCCCGTGCGAAAGCTGGTGACCGTTCTGCGGCGCCAGGGTGCGGACGCCGCCCGCAAGGACCGGCCGTGGAGCCTTCCGCTGGAGGACCGGGCCCTGCTGGTCGCGGCCTACTGGCGCACGAACCTGACCATGCGGCAACTTGCCCCGCTGTTCGGGGTCTCCAAATCGGCAGCGGACCGCATCATTGACCACCTTGGGCCGATGCTCGCACTTCAGCCCCGCAAGCGGTTCGCCAGGAACACCGTGCCCATCGTCGACGGCACCCTGGTCCCCCTCGCGACCACACCATTGCCGAGCGGTCGAAGAACTACCGGTACTCCACCAACCACCAGGTCGTCATCGACGCCGACACCCGCCTGATCGTCGTGGTCGGCCGACCGCTCGCCGGCAACCGCAACGACTGCAAGGCATCGGAGGAGTCCGGCGCCAAGGCCGCCGCCGGCAAGACCATGACGATCGCCGACGGCGGCTATCCGGGCACCGGACTCGTCATCCCCCACTGCCGCGAGCGCGGCCAGGCCGGACTCCCGGACTGGAAAAAGGAACACAACAAGTCCCACAAGCAGGTCCGAGCCCGCGTCGAGTACACCTTCGCCCGCATGAAGCGCTGGAAGATCCTCCGCGACTGCCGCCTCAAAGGCGACGGCGTCCACCACGCCATGCTCGGCATCGCCCGGATGCACAACCTCGCCCTCACCGGATAAGCGAGCGGGCCGCACGGAGACCAGCCATGCCCGAGGCAATCTGAAGATCATTTACGGGACACACTTCGGCAAGGGATTCCTGACCGGCACGGTGGACGCGTCGACCTCGTTCGTGACCGGTGACGTCCGCACGAACATTCCACGATTCACGGCCGAGAACCGCGCGGCGAACCAGGCTCTCGTCGAACACATCGCCACCCTGGCGCAGGCCAAGAGCGCCACACCCGGGCAGGTCGCACTCGCCTGGCAGGTCGCGCAGCATCCGTGGATCGTTCCGATTCCGGGCACACGACACATCGCGCGAATCGAGGAGAACTCCAGCGCCACCCAACTGCTCTTGTCCGCCGACGAACTGGCGGACCTCAACGAACTCGCCGGCCGGTTCGAGGTTCAAGGAGACCGCTACAACGAGCACCACATGTCGCTGGTCGACAAGTAGCAGACAACGGCGGCAATCCGCGGGCGGAGCCCACCTCATCAAGGACGACGAAACTCTGCGGCGACCGCGCGCAAAATCCCGTCAGCCCTTCCCGGCGGGACTTCGTCGTCTCACGCCGTGCGCACAATGGCCACTTCACATGCGCCACCGGCCGAGGCAGCGACCGATGAACCCACCGCCGCCACCCGCCACTTATGCACTGGCGTCTACGTGCCAAGGGCAACCATGAGCACGACGACCGGCGGCGCGTGACGCCGCGGACCATCGCCGTAGGCGGCTCAGCGCGAGTTGGCCTGCCCGCAGCCGGCCCAGAACGAGGTGAGTGCCCGCGCGCTGCGAGCGGGGTCCTGGACCATCCACCAGTGCCCGATGTCGCGCAGGACGGCAGTCTCGGCCCCGGCTCTTGCCGCCGACTCGCGTCGCATGGCCTCCGAGCCGACGAACCGGTCATCCGTACCGATGATCGCGAGGCCGGGCCGCTTCGCCGCATCGGCGAGATCTCGTCCGAGTTCGGCCATGACCGGCTGGGCGGCGGAGCGGTAGAACGCGAGGATCGCCCGCCCCATCTCCGGTCCCTGGGCGGGGGCCATTTGGAGGGCTACGGGCCTGGGGATGCCCCTCGCTGTCATGCGCTCGGCGCGTTCCTCCAGGCTGCCACCCATCACCCTGGATATGGATTCCTCACCCACGCCGGGTGTCTGCCACTGCTGAGCGAGGTCGTGCCACACGTAGTCGGGGTGGAACACGCCCAGCGAGTCGCTGACCCAGCTCCGGAGCAAGTCCGGCCTCTTCATGGCGACCGACGCCACCGTGCTTCCGCCGATGTCGTGCCCGACAAGGTGTACCGGCTCGCCGATCGCCTCCAGCCGGCCGATCAGCCAGTCCCTGTACTCGGCGACAGCACACCCGAAACCCTCCGGGACGGGCGCCCCGAATCCCGGGAGAGACAACCGGACGGCTTCGGTTCCGCGCAGCTCGTTGCAGAGCAGGTCCCATACCGCGGCGTTCTCCGGATTCCCATGAACGAACACGACCCTCATCAGTAACCACCTATCCGACGACCCGACAGCTGCACGCCCACCGTCACATACTTGTTGTACGACACGCAAGTGAACGAGGATCGCTAGACTGCAGCTCATGCCAGCCAAGAAGCCCCTCACCGCGTCGTCACGCGGCCAACGCCGTACGCAAGTCCAACGCCGCACCGCTACGAGGGCCGCCCTGCTGAAGGCCGCGGCGGAAGTCGTGGTGGAGACGGGCGTGCGGTCGGCCACCCTGGCGGCTGTCGGCGAGCGCGCGGGGTACAGCCGAGGGATCGTCACCCACTACTTCGGTTCGAAGCAGGCGCTGTTCCAGGCGCTCGCCGAGTCCAGCCAGAGCGGATTCGTCCCCGGCATCGGCAATATGCCACCCGGCCTCGACCGCCTGATCGCGCTGATCGACGGCTACATAAGAAGTATGGGTGACGGTGCCGTGGCAGGCCGGGCGTTCCTGCTGCTGTGGGTCGAGGCCGCCACCTCGCCCGAGCTCTCCGCCGTCTTCCAGGAACGCGACGACAGCTTCCGCGCGGATCTGCGCACCGACATCGCCACCGGAATCGCCGAGGGCGAGATCCGCGCGGAGGCCGACCCCGATGCCACCGCGATCGCGGTCCTGGGGCAGCTGCGCGGAATCGGCATGCAGCAGCTCCTCGCACCCGCGGCTCTTGACTCCTCGCAGCTCAGACACGTCGTCGCAGACCAGTGGCTCAGAGCGCTGCGACGATGACCGGCGCCCCACCCCCGCCCCGCAGGCCCCGCCGGGGTGCCACATAAGTAGCGCCGCTGGTCGTCGCCGTCCGGTTCCCGGCGGTCACGCACACTGAAGTTTCCCCGTGTTCTTGGACACTCGTCGGTTATGCCGCGAGGGTGTGTTGGTGTCGCTGTCTGGTCTCGGCTGGTGTGAGGTAGCCGAAGATCTTGTGCTTGCGCAGGCGGCGGCGGTTGTAGAAGGTCTCCAGGTTCCCTCGGCCATAGGCCATGTCGAGGGCGTCGACGACGAGCTCGGCGCGATGGTGGTCAGCCATGGCAGAGCCGACGACCTCGCGGGTGGCCAGGTCCAGCCAGCAGGCGAGGTAGAGCCAGCCCTCGGCGGTGGGCAGGTAGGTGATGTCACCGACCGGCTTGGTCCCGGGCCGCTCGGCATCAAAGTCGTGGCAGATCAGGTCCGGGGCCGGCGTCGCCTTCTTGTCCGGTCGGGTCGATGAGCGGCGTTTGCGGCGGGTGACGCCGTGGATATCGCGCTCGCGCATGATGCGGGCGATGCGCTTGCGGTTCCCCCGACGTCCCAGACGCCGTAGTTCGGCGTGGATGCGCGGGACACCGTAAGTGCGGCGAGAGGCGATATGCAGCACCGTGATCTCGTGGGCGAGCGTGTCGTCGGCCGCCCGGCGCTCCTGACGGGTGGTTTCGCCTCGCGCCACGCGTAATAGGAGGAGCGGGCGACGTGCAGCACCCGGCACAACAGCACGACCGGGTAATTCGCCTTCTCCGCGTCGATCAACCGGTACAACGCGCTCACCGGTCGTTCTCCTTCACGGTGATCCTCGGTGCCCAGCCGAGGGGTCATGCGGCGATCTGCCTTTTGCCTTGCAAGAGCTGGGCACCGACTTGCCTTGCAAGAGCTGGGCACCGACAGGGAAACGGCCGGCGCACCTGGATCTCGGCCCGAGGCGGCCCCGGCCGTATCCGCAGGGGAGGGGCAGGAGCATCCGCTCAGGCGGGGGTGGTCACGGGTTTCGCCGCCGCTGCCGCAGCTGGACCGACCACGACGGCAAGATCGCGCTCGGCCCTGTTCCAGCACCCGAAACCCATCCGAAACCACTCGGAGGCCCCATCCACATAAAGTGCGGCCCATGGAGCAGATATCGCCCGGACGGCACCTCGCCGGCGACGGCAGCGAGGTGGCCTTGCGGTTCCGTACCGTGCACGGTTACCGGCGCGCGTACCGTGCCGCGGGTGAGGGACCTGCGATGGTGCTGATCCATGGAATCGGGGACTCATCGGCGACGTGGGACCCGCTCATAGCGCAACTGGCGGATTCCCACCGCGTCATCGCCCCCGACCTGCTCGGTCATGGTGCGTCCGAGAAACCGCGGGCCGACTACTCGGTGGCCGCGTACGCCAACGGAGTCCGGGATCTGCTCGGGGTCCTCGGCATCGAGCGGGTCACACTCGTGGGGCACTCGTTCGGTGGCGGCGTCGCGATGCAGTTCGCCTACCAATACCCCGAGCGCGTCGACCGGCTCGTCCTGGTGAGCACGGGAGGGGTCGGCCCGCAGGTCACCCCCGTGCTGCGGGGCATCTCACTGCCGGGCGCCGCGCTGCTGCTCTCCCTGCTCGGGCTGCCCGGCGCCGGCGGGCCGGTGCGGTCGGTGGTCGCGCTGCTCCGGCTCCTCGGCACTTCTCTGGGCCGGGACGCCCCGGATCTGATGGGTCTGGTGGAGGCGTTGCCGGACGTACGGGCGCGGGCGGCATTCGTCCGCGCGCTGCGGTCCGTCGTCGACTGGCGCGGCCAAGTAGTCACCATGCTGGACCGTTGTTACCTCGCTCAGGGCATGCCCACGCTCCTCGTATGGGGCGACAGGGACGGCGTCCTACCGGTCACCCACGCCTTCACCGCGCACGAGGCTATGCCCGGCAGCCGCCTCGAAATCTTCCCCGGGGCCGGACACTTCCCTTTCCACACCGATCCGGCGCGCTTCCTTGCGCTCGTCGAGGAGTTCATCGGTAGTACGCAACCGGCCAGTTGGAGCCCCGACCAGTGGCGGCATCTGCTGCGAGCGGGGCGGTCGGACGACGACGCCCACCCCGCCACCATGGAGCGACGGTATCGCGAAGCGAGCGAGCGCAGCGCCACCTAGCTGTGGCAGCGCGGCAGGGGCGCAGCCATGATTCCGGGGCCTCGTCCAGAGGTTGAAAAATGCCGCTCAGGAGGTGCTCAGGGCTCAGCTGTTGTCCGGCCAGGTAAGACGGCGGGCGAAGTGGGCCCACAGCGCCGCGATCGTGAGGACGGCGGTGAGGCCGCCGAGTGTCATGACGGTGGACGGCGAGCTGCGGTCCACGATGAACCCGCCGACCAGCGCACCCGTGGAGATCGTTGCCTGGAAGGACGCGGTGAACAGGACCGAGGCGGCCTCGGGGGCGTTGGGGGTTGCTTTGGTGAACCATGTCTGGGAGGAGACGGGGACAGCGCCATAAGCGGCCCCCCAGACGATGAGCAGGGCCACCGCGCCGATCGGCCAGTGGCCCAGTACTGGCAGCAGTAGTGTCGCTGCTGCGATCAGGCCGGCCGCGAAGCCGAGGACGGCGCGCGGGTAGCGGCCGACCGCGGCACCGCCCACGAAGTTGCCCGCGATTCCCGCGGCGCCGTAGATCAGCAGGAACACGGTGATCTGGGTCGAGCTGGCTTCGGTGACCTCTTCGAGGAACGGGGTGACGTAGGTGTACGTGCCGAAGTGGGCCAGCACGAGGAGGAACGTCAGCAGGAGGGCGAAGAGTGTGTTGGTGCTGCGGAACATCCCGCGCAGCACGCTCAGGCGGGTTGCCTGGTTCGCCGGCAGGGCCGGCACGAACAGCAGCAGCATGACCAGAACGCCGACCGTCAGGATGCCCATGACGGCGAACGCTGTGCGCCAGCCCGCAACGTCCCCGATGAAGGTGCCTGCCGGCACACCGAGGACCGATCCCAGGGGGACCGCGGAGAAAATCACGGCGGTGGCGCGGTCGACCGATTCCGGGGGGACCAGGCGCTCGGCGAGTCCGGCCCCGATGGACCAGAAGCCGCCGATGACGATGCCGACCAGGACGCGGGAGAGCAGCACGAGCCAGTAGTCGGGTGCTGAAGCGGCCAGGAAGTTCGCCGCAGCGAGCAAGAGTATGAACACGCACAGCATCAGGCGGCGGTCAACGCGTGTGGTGGCCGCGGTGACGACGGGCGCAGAAACCGCCGCGAGGAAACCGGGCATGGTCATCATCAGGCCCGCCATCCCGTCGGAGATGGTGAAACTGGAACCGATCTTCGTGAGCAGGCCGATCGGCAAGATCTCGGTCGTGACGATCGAGAAGATTCCGAGCATGACCGCGAACACGGCCAGCCATCCGACCAGGGGGGATCTTGTCGGCAAACCGCTTCCGCCAGGCGTATGCGTGGTGGCGCTGGTTGTCGAGGCCATGATCCCCATCCTGTGAAGCACCGGTCGTTGCGTTGATCAGTTCAGCAGTCCCTTCACGAAGGCTGCTGGCAGATCTGCGACATCACCCTTGCGGCGCGTGGGTGATGTCGCAGATCTGCCAGCAGCCGTGTGGTTGTTGCCGCTGGTCAAAGCGCCAAGCTCCGAATTCTTGACAGGGAGATGACCACCGGGACAGCCGACCGCGGTCATGTGCAACTTAGGCAAAATTGATCGACGCATCACTCACGAGACGACCGCCTGGCGCACCTGGGCGGCTCCCCTCTCCAGGGCCGCCACCCGCGCTTCGGCTTCCTTCGACTTCCAGCTGGCAGCCTGCTCGGTGCATCGAACGTCACCCATTGCCTCCGGGGTTCTGAAGCATGGGTGTCGGTATCACCTCACCGTCCCCTGCCTTGGGGCCGGCTGCAGGCAGCCATGCCGCCATGGCCACGCTTGTCCCACCGAGCAGCCGTGACCGAGGGCGACTGACGCACCAGTGCCGCCGCCCGGCAATAGCGCCGACAAGGGTTTCG
This sequence comes from Streptomyces kunmingensis, assembly GCF_039533535.1. NCBI lineage: Bacteria > Bacillati > Actinomycetota > Actinomycetes > Kitasatosporales > Streptomycetaceae > Streptomyces > Streptomyces kunmingensis. Next base: position 734 of record NZ_BAAATS010000008.1, on the reverse strand, counting down.
GCCGTGCCGTCAGCCGCCATCGCTCAACTGAGCGGCTGACGCCCCGCGTTGCGCCCGGCTCTCCGCGACGAGTTTCCCCGCCTGTAATCGCAGTTCGGCCGCCCGCCGCCGAGTGGCCTCGACCCTCACCCCGCCGGGCCGCACAGGGGGTTGGGCATGCTCCGGTGATAGCCGTACTGGGCCGGGCTGACGGACAGCACAGTGATGGGACCGATGGTCGAGCACCTATCAGGTCACGAAAGCCCCACCCGCTACGTGCGAGTGGCACCGCCTGGTGGACCGACAGTTCACGAGACGGACAGCCGCAGCGTCAGTGAGGGATTGAGTCAAGCCCACAGGCGATGCCACCAAAGGCATCATCCCGCCGCGGCAAGATTCATACTGGCGCTTCCAGAATCATCACTGTGGGGGATCAGTCGTACTGGGGAACGGCTCGCCCGGTCTGCACCGCCCGCCAGGCAAGGATGCACCGACCGCCAGAGCGTAGTTACTGGCCGCGGTGGGACCGGGGTCCGCGAGCCGGTCGTCGCCAAGAGGTTGGCCAGGCGGATTGACCTCGTCGAGGTAGCGGCTGACGTCATAGGCGGTGCGCTGCAGCCGGCGGATTACTGACCTTGTCGGGGTGTTGTCGGATGATGCGTCAGCTCGAGCCCGGTTTCGGTCAGGCAACCGTCGATCAGGTTGGGACGGAGCTGGATGTGCCGCAGGCCGCGGCGGAGGGTGCGTTCGAGGTG
>NZ_BAAATS010000007.1:188566-251149 GCF_039533535.1 Streptomyces kunmingensis | reverse complement strand
TGTCGCCCATGCCGATCTCGTCGCCGTAGTAGAGGATCGGCGAGCCGGGCAGGGAGAGCAGCAGCGCGGTGAACAGCTCGATCTGGTTGCGGTCGTTGTCCAGGAGCGGCGCCAGACGCCGGCGGATACCGACGTTCGCGCGCATCCGCGGTTCTTTCGCGTACTCCGCGTACATGTAGTCGCGTTCTTCGTCGGTGACCATTTCGAGGGTCAGCTCGTCGTGGTTGCGCAGGAAGATGCCCCACTGGCAATTGGCGGGGATGGCCGGTGTCTTGGCGAGGATCTCGGAGATCGGGTAGCGGGATTCGCGCCGCACGGCCATGAAGATGCGCGGCATCACCGGGAAGTGGAACGCCATATGGCATTCGTCGCCGCCCGAGGGGAAATCGCCGAAGTAGTCGACGACGTCCTCCGGCCACTGATTGGCCTCGGCCAGGATCATCACGTCGGGGTAATGGGCGTCGATCTCCTTGCGGACTCGTTTCAGGAACTGATGGGACGCGGGCAGGTTCTCGCAGTTGGTGCCCTCCTCCGCGTAGAGGTAGGGGACCGCGTCCAGACGGAAACCGTCGATGCCGAGGTCCAGCCAGAACCGCAGGGAGGCGAGGATCTCCTCCTGGACGACCGGGTTCTCGTAGTTGAGGTCCGGCTGGTGGGAGAAGAAGCGGTGCCAGAAGTACTGCTTGCGGACCGGGTCGAAGGTCCAGTTCGAGGCCTCGGTGTCGACGAAGATGATCCGCGCGTCCGCATACTTGGTGTCGTCGTCCGACCAGACGTAATAGTCACCGTAGGGACCGTCCGGGTCGGAGCGCGATTTCTGGAACCATTCGTGCTGATCGCTCGTGTGGTTCATGACGAAGTCGACGATGACGCGCATGCCCCGCTGATGCGCCGCGTCCACGAACTCCACGAAGTCCGCGAGATCACCGAACTCGGGCAGCGTGACGATGTAGTTCGAGACGTCATAGCCCCCGTCCTGCAACGGGGAGGTGTAGAACGGCGGGAGCCAGAGGCAGTCCACGCCGAGCCATTGCAGATAGTCCAGCTTCGCCGTGATGCCCTTGAGGTCACCGACGCCGTCTCCGTTGCTGTCGTAGAAGGAGCGGACGAGCACCTCGTAGAAGACGGCACGCTTGAACCACTCGGGGTCAGGCGTCTTGGCGGGCAGAGACGGGAACTGCGCCATTTCGTCCGTGGACATACGGATCGGCCTCCGTGGACGCGGATGAAGGAGATGGGTGGACGGTTCAGCCGACGGTGAAGACGTGGGCCGGTGACTCCCCCGGGACGAGACGCACGTAGTTGGTCGCTCCCCATGTGTAGGTGGTCCCGGTGAGTTCGTCGCGCACGGGGAACGAGGCTTGGTCGCCGACGTGCAACTGTGCGCGATCGAGGCGAACCGTCGCCTCCTGGGTGTGGTGCGGGTCGAGGTTCACGACCACCAGGACCGTGTTCGAGCCGGTGTGTTTCGAGTACACGATGACGGCGTCGTTGTCGGCCTGATGGAAGTGCACATGGCGCAGTCCGCGCAGGGCCGGACTGCGGCGCCGGATGTCGTTCAGCGCGGTGAGCAGCGGGGCGATCGTGCGTCCCTCGCGCTGCGCCGACTCCCAGTCCCGCGGCCGCAGTTCGTACTTCTCGGAGTGCAGATACTCCTCGCTACCGGACCGTAGCGGAGCGTTTTCGCAGAGTTCGTATCCGCTGTAGACGCCCCAGGACGGCGAGAGGGTCGCGGCGAGAACCGCGCGGAGTTCGAAGGCGGGCCGGCCGCCGTGCTGCAGGAACTCATGCAGGATGTCCGGGGTGTTGACGAAGAAGTTCGGCCGCATGACCGCCGCCGACTCACCCGCCAACTCCTGCACGTACGCGGTGAGTTCGGCCTTCGTATTGCGCCAGGTGAAGTACGTGTACGACTGCTGGAAGCCGGCCTCGGCCAGCGCCCGCATCATCGCGGGCCGGGTGAAGGCCTCCGCCAGGAAGATCACGTCGGGGTCGGTGCGGCCGATGTCCGCGATCACGTGCTCCCAGAACACGACCGGTTTCGTGTGCGGGTTGTCGACCCGGAAGATCCGCACGCCGTGCGCCATCCAATGACGCAGCACCCGGGTCGTCTCCGCTATGAGCCCCGGCAGGTCCTGCTCGAAGGAGAGCGGATAGATGTCCTGGTACTTCTTCGGCGGGTTCTCGGCGTACGCGATGGAGCCGTCCGGACGGTGCTGGAACCACTCCGGGTGCTTCTCCACCCACGGATGGTCCGGCGAGCACTGCAACGCGAAGTCGAGCGCCACTTCCAGGCCCTCCGCCCGGGCCCGCCCGACGAACGCGTCGAAGTCGTCGAGCGTGCCGAGATCGGGGTGGATCGCGTCGTGCCCGCCCTCCGCCGAACCGACGGCCCAGGGCACACCGACATCGTACGGGCCCGGCGTGAGGCTGTTGTCCGGACCCTTGCGGAACGTCGTGCCGATCGGGTGAATCGGCGGCAGGTACACAACGTCGAAACCCATCGCGGCGATCGCCGGCAGCCGGCGTGCGGCCGTGGCGAACGTGCCGCTCACCGGCGGGGCGCCCGCCTCCATTACCGCGCCTTCCGAGCGCGGGAAGAACTCGTACCAGGCCCCGTACAGGGCCCGTTCCCGCTCCACCCACAAGGGCAGGGGGGCGCTCTCGGTCAGCCGGTCGAGCAGGGGGTGCGCCGCGAGCACCTCGCAGACCTCGGGCGCCAGGGCCGCCGCCAGCCGCTCCGTGTCGTCCCGGGCACCGTCGCCGAGGACACGGATGGCCTCGAACAGCGTCCGTCTGGCCGCCTCGTCGGTGACCCGCCCCAGAGCACGCTCCAGGTGCACGGCGCCTTCTTCGAGCGTGAGGTCACTGTCCACACCCGCCGGCACCTTGATGGCGGCGTCGCGCTGCCAGGCGGCCACGACGTCGCACCACGCCTGCACGCTGTAGCTCCAGCGGCCGGGGGACGCCGGGGTCACAGCGGCGCTCCACCGGTCCTCGCCCGGGGCCAGTTCGCGCATGGTGACGCACTGGACCGTGCGGCCTTCGGGGTCACGCAGCACGGCGTGCGGCCGCACGATGCCGGATCCCTCGACGAACACCAGGGCCGTGACCGGGAAGGACTCGCCGGCGACGGCCTTCGCCATGCCGCGGCCGCCGTGGACACGCGGACGCACGTCCTCGATCTGCACAGGAACAAGCTGTGCCCTAGCTGTCACCGCTGCCACCTCCAGTGCTCCGGAGCCGTCGCTCGGCCGTGGACGCCGCCTCGCGCCCGCATCGTTCACCTGTCGCGGCGCACAGCACCTCGACGGACCGCTCGAAACGCGCGCGGACCCGGGCGTCTGCGGGAGAGGCGAGGAATCGGCTCTGCCACCACCGGTAGTGCTTCAGCTTTACCTCGATCTCCTCGCCGACCTGTGATGCGTCCATGGCATCCGTCGACCTCCTGGAATCCGCGGACGCACGCGTCCGCGGCTCACCGAACCTGCACGGAGTGAAAGCGAGCCGTCACACGCGGTCGCTTTCCACCATGGTGCGGGGTGATCGGCCATCCGTCCTGTTGAGCCGAGCGTCACCACCCGATCACTCTCGTGTTGCACGAATGGAGTACGCACCTGAATGTGGTCATTGACTCTCGAGCGACCCAAGCTCACGTTCCGTACGCACGACCACGTCGATGCGGCGGCCGCGTGAGTCACGTGGTGAGGAGCAAGAACCATGAACGACCGGACGGATCCCCGCTATTACCACGTCGAGGTGGACTCCTCGGTGGAGCGCGTCGGACAGATGCAGCGCATCGTGGCCGCCCACCTGCGGTACTGGGGGCTGCAGAAGCTGGTGACGTCGGCGACACGCGGGGTCGGGCTGCTGCTGGAGGCGGCCGCGGCCGGGCCGGTCGAGCGCGTGGCGATCGAGACCTGGTGGACCGGTCAGCACCTGATCACCGCGGTGTCGCACCCCGACGCCTCCGAGGGCGGGCAGAAGGACGCGCACCCCCATCTGCACCAGATAGCGACACTGAGCGACGGCTGGGGCAGCTGCCTCACGAACAACCGGCGCATCGTCTGGTTCTCCCTGCGCAAGACCGATCACGACCGCGAGCCGCTCGCCACCGTGCAGCCGGAGCCGTGGTCCAGCGAGGCACTCACCCTGCCGCAGACCCCGGCCGCGCCCGGCAGCGCCGCGCGTGCGTCCGAGACGGCCGGAACCACGTCGTGACGGCGCGCCCGACGGGCCCCGGGAACGGGGACGTCCAGGCCGGGCGCCCCTATCCGCTGGGGGCCACCTACGACGGCCACGGTACGAACTTCGCACTGTTCAGCGCCGTGGCCTCCCAGGTCGACCTGGTCCTGCTGGAGCCGGACGGAACCGAGCGCTCGGTGACGCTGCCCGAGGTCGACGGTTTCGTCTGGCACGGCTATCTCCCGGACGTCGGCCCGCGCCGGCGGTACGGCTACCGCGTCCACGGCCCCTGGGAGCCGGCGTCGGGGCACCGGTGTGACCCCGAGGCGTTCCTGCTGGACCCCTACGCCCTCGCGATCCACGAACAGGCGCCCCCGAACGGCGCGGCGGGACACGGGCTGTGCGGGGTCGTGGTCGACCCCGCCTTCGACTGGGGCTCGGACGCGCCGCCGTCGTACTCGTACACCGACTCGGTCATCTACGAAGCACATGTGCGGGGCCTGTCGCAGACACATCCGGATGTGCCGGAGGAGCTGCGCGGCACGTATGCCGGTCTGGCGAGCCCGCCCGTCATCGAGCACCTCACGTCCCTGGGTGTGACCGCGGTCGAGCTGATGCCCGTCCACCAGTTCACCCAGGACGGGTTCCTCCTCGACCAGGGGCTCTCCAACTACTGGGGCTACAACACGATCGGCTTCTTCGCGCCGCATCACGCCTACGCCGCGCACGGAACGCTCGGCGAGCAGGTCACCGAGTTCAAGACCATGGTGAAGGACCTGCACGCCGCGGGCCTCGAAGTGATCCTCGACGTGGTCTACAACCACACGGCCGAGGGCAACGAGAAGGGGCCGACGATCTCCTTCCGGGGCATCGACAACGCGTCCTACTACCGGCTGTCCGACGAGGACTTCAGCCGCTACTACGACACGACGGGGACCGGCAACAGCCTGCTGATGCGGCACCCGAACGTGCTGCAACTGATCATGGATTCGCTGCGGTACTGGGTGACCGAGTGCCACGTCGACGGCTTCCGGTTCGACCTCGCCGCCACCCTGGCCCGCCAGTTCCACGAGGTGGACCGGCTCTCCGCCTTCTTCGACATCATCCAGCAGGACCCGGTGATCAGCCGCGTGAAGCTGATCGCGGAGCCCTGGGACCTCGGCGACGGCGGCTACCAGGTCGGCAACTTCCCTCCGCTGTGGTCGGAGTGGAACGGCAAGTACCGCGACGGCGTCCGGGACTTCTGGCGCGCCCGCGACCGCTCCCTGCCCGAGTTCGCCTCCCGCCTGACCGGCTCCGCAGACCTCTACGCGCACGAGTACCGGCGCCCGCGCGCGAGCGTCAACTTCGTCACCGCCCACGACGGGTTCACCCTGCGCGACCTGGTCTCGTACAACGACAAGCACAACGAGGCCAACGGCGAGAACAACAAGGACGGTGAAGCCCACAACCGGTCCTGGAACTGCGGCGCGGAGGGGCCCACGGACGACCCGTCGGTGCGGGAGCTGCGCGGCCGTCAGCAGCGCAACTTCCTGACGACGCTGATGCTGTCGCAGGGCATCCCGATGCTGAGCCACGGCGACGAACTCGGCCGCACCCAGGGCGGCAACAACAACGTGTACTGCCAGGACAACGAAGTGAGCTGGATCGACTGGGAACTCGACGAGGAGCAGCAGGACCTGCTGCGGTTCACCCGCGAACTCATCGCCCTGCGCAAGGCCCATCCGGTGCTGCGCCGACGTCACTTCTTCGAGGGGGGCACGCAGGAGGGACGGCGGCTGCCGGACCTGGTCTGGCTGCGGCCGGACGCCGCGGAGATGACGCCCAGGGACTGGCGGCGGCCGGACGCCCACGCCATCGGCGTGTTCCTGAACGGCGACGAGATCTCGGCGCCCGCTCTCAAGGGGCCCACGGTCGTGGACGACTCCTTCCTGGTGTTGTTCAACTGCTACTGGGGACCGACGGAGTTCACGCTGCCCGACGCCGCGTTCGGCATCCGCTGGACCAAGCTGATCGACACGGCCGAAGCGGACGGCGTCTGCGACGAGACGGAGTACAAGGCGCAGACGTCGCTCCTGGTGGAGGAGCGGAGCCTGGTCGTCCTGTCCCGCCCGCCGGACACCACCGAGGGGCTTTGACCTGCATTGAGCTGACTTCGGGCCAGCGGCTTGCAACGATGCATTGACGTAGCGGCACCCCACGCACAAAGATCGACAGGCACGAATATGACAACGTTGTCGTACGAGAGAGGATCTCGATGAGAGCGTGGAAGCGCCTGTCCACCGCCTTGTTGATCATCGCCACCATGGCATCGGCTTCCGTCACCACGGGCGTCGCGAACGCCCGGGAGCGGGGGCCGCGGTTCGCCGATGACCCCACCGAGCTGGTCGACACGTCGATCGGCAACAACGGGGACGGCACCACCTTCCCCGGCGCCGCCGCCCCGTTCGGCATGGTGCAGCTGAGCCCCGACACACAGTTGAACAAGTACGCCTCCTACGACTACGCGCAGGACACCATCCTGGGCTTCAGTCATACGCACCTGTCGGGCGTCGGCTGTCAGACGATGGGCAATATCCGGTTCATGCCGACCACGGGCGCGGTCACGTCGTCCGACCCGGCGCAGTACGGCGCGAAGTTCAACCATGACAACGAGACCCGGTCGCCGGGCTATTACGGCGTGAAGTTCGACAACGGCATCAAGGCCGAGCTCAGCGCGACGCAGCGGACCGGCCAGCACCGCTACACATACCCCGGCGGATCGGGCGCGGAGAACGTGCTCATCGAGGCCGGCGAGAGCAACGGCAGCACGTACGCCGGTGACATCAAGGTGGTCGGCAACGACACCGTCGAGGGCTGGGTGCAGGGCGGCAACTTCTGCGGCGAGACCGGCAAGGAGCGCTACCGGGTCTACTTCAGCGCCAAGTTCGACCGGAAGTTCGCCGACTTCGGTACGTGGACCGACGGCACACTCACCCCGGGCGAGCGCGAGGCGTCGCGCGGCAGCAAGCGCGCGGGCGCCTGGCTGTCGTTCGACCCGGCCAAGGGCAAGCAGGTGGGCTCCTCGGTGGGCCTGTCCTACACCTCGGTGGACGGCGCGCGTCTCAACCGCGAGGCGGAGCAGCCCAGGTCGTTCGAGAAGGCCCGGGCCGGCGCGCACGACACCTGGCAGGACGAGCTGAACCGGATGCGGGTGGCCGGTGGCAGCACCGCCGACCAGCGCACGTACTACAGCGCGCTCTACCACTCGCTGCTGCACCCGTCGGTGGGCTCCGACGTCGACAACCGCTACCGCGGCTTCGACGACAAGGTGCACCGGGCGGACGCGCCGTACTACCAGATGTTCTCGCTCTGGGACACCTACCGTTCGCAGAACCAGCTGGTGGCTCTGCTCAACCCGGACAAGGCCACGGACATGGCCAAGTCCGTGCTGCGCGTCTACCAGGACGGTGGCTGGCTGCCGCGCTGGGGCCTCGGCGGCGGCGAGACCAACGTGATGAGCGGCGACCCCGTCACCCCGTGGGTCGTCGACCTGTACAACCGTGGTCTGCTCGACAAGCGCACCTCGCGGCAGCTCTTCGACGCGCTGTGGAAGAACGTCAATGAGGTGCCTGCGGACCAGTCGCTCTTCCGGGGCCGCGACGGCAACCCGACCTACGTCGAGAACGGCTTCGTCGGCTACCAGAACCTGCCCGGTTACAAGTACGGTGACAGCCGGCAGGCAGGCTCGGCGACGCTCGAATACGCGCTCGCCGACTGCGCGCTGTCCACGATGGCCGACGGTCTCGGATACCAGGACAAGGCGGCCACGCTCGCCTCGCGCTGCGACAACTTCAGCAAGCTGTGGGACACCGACGTCACCTCGCAGGGTTTCACCGGGTTCCCGGTGACGAAGAACGCCGACGGCAGCCTGGCGGGCGATCCCGACCCGACGCAGTCCGGCGCCTTCCACGAGGGCACCGCGTGGCAGTACCAGTGGCTCGCCCAGCAGGACCCGAAGACCCTCTTCGGTCTCATGGGCGGGCAGGGCGCGGCCGAGCAGCGGCTCGACAAGTTCTTCGACCTGCCGACCGTGCTCACCGACCCGGCGAAGGCCGCGTCCGAGTCGTGGGTGACGGGCGCCTACGACTACCACAACAACTTCGCCTTCAACCCGAACAACGAGCCCGACTTCCACGCGCCGTGGATGTACGCGTGGACGGGTGCGCCGTGGAAGACCTCCGCGGTGCTGCGGGCGATGCGGACGCTCTTCACGGACAGCGTGTACGGCATGCCCGGCAACGACGACCTCGGCTCCACCTCGTCGCTGCTCGTCTTCGCGATGGCCGGGATCTTCGAGGCCCAGCCCGGTTCCGCGAAGTACATCGTCTCCGCGCCCATGTTCGAGAAGGTCGAGATCCGGCCCGAGCACGGACGCAGGATCAGCATCGAGGCGCCGGGTGCCGACGCGTCGAAGCTCCAATACGTGTCCTCCGTGGACACGCGCAAGGGCAAGCTGCGCCAGAGCTGGCTCTCCCATGAGGACCTGCTCCGCTCCGGCACCGAGAAGGTCAAGCTCTCGGACAGGCCGACGAGCTGGGGCACGGGCGTGGCTCCGCCCGCCATGGCCCAGGACTGACGGCACGGGGTGCGGTCCCTCGCGGAGAAACCCGGGGGGCCGTACCCCGGTCGTGTGTGCGCCGGGCGCCGGTCCGGCCGCTCACTCGCGCGGCCAAGTGGGGAGCACTCCCCGTTTACTGGAGGGGCGATAGCATCTCGCCCGGGGAGCACTCCCCGCTTGCCGCTGCAGACCCTGATGGAGGACGACGATGAGCACCGGTGCGGATCCTGGGACCGCTCCCCGCCGGCGCGACGCGCGTCGCAACCGGGAGCTGCTGATCGAGGCGGCCCAGGAGGTCTTCCGCGAGCAGGGTCTGGAAGCGCCGCTCGATGTCATCGCCCGCAGGGCGGGGGTGGGCAACGCGACGCTCTACCGCCACTTCCCCACCCGCGTCGCACTCGTCGACGCCGTCTTCCGCGAACCGCTGACGGACACGATGGCCGCGGGCGAGGAGGCCCGGCAGGCCCCGGACGCCTGGGCGGGGCTGACCGGCTACCTGGAGTCCGTCTTCACCGTGCTCGCCACGGACCGCGGCACCAACGACCTCATGACCACCGGCCTGCGGGGCGTCGAGGCGCTGGAAGCGGTGCACGCGCACAATCGCCGGACCGTCGAACTGCTCCTGGAGCGCGGCCGCACGCAGGGCACCGTACGTCCCGAGGTGACCGCCGAGGACGTCCTGTTCGCGCTGGCCGCCCTCGGCCGCGCCGTTCCGGCCCTGACCGCCGCGACCGACGCCGACGCCTGGCGCCGGCCGCTCGCCCTGTTCCTCGCGGGACTGCACACCGCGCCCGCCGCGCTCCCGCTCGCCTCCCCCGCCCTCACTCCCGGCCAACTCGCCGCCGTCCTGGGCGAACTGGGCCCGCACCGCGGCACCGGCGGCCCGGCGGCCTGAACCGTTTTCGGCCCTCGTCGACCGCCCGCGCAGATTTGCGCGTCCGGAGCGTTGACGCGCCCGCGGGCAGTGCGTAAAACCCTCTTACAACGATGTAAGAACGTGGCATCGGCTGCACGTGCCCGCCTGCGACGTCTCCGGCTCCCCCACCACCGGTCCCCGGAACCGGGCCGCATGCCGGTCCCCCTCTGTACAGCGTTGTAGAGAAAGAACCCGCACCTCCGTACCGCCGTCCGGCGGCCCCACCGGCCGCGACCTGCGTCACGAGGAGCTCCGATGCGCCATCGCCCCGCCCCCACCCGCCTCAGATCCGTGCGGCACGCGCTCGGCATCCTGCTGAGCACCCTCGCGCTGCTGCTGGGCGGCGCCACCGCCCTGGCCCCCGCGGCACAGGCCGCGCCGGCCGCCTGGACCCCCAAACCGTCTCCGATGACGACGCCGTGGACCGGCCAGGTCTCCCGGGACAATCCGCTTCCCGAGTACCCGCGGCCGCAGCTCACCCGCCCCGACTGGGCCAATCTGAACGGCATCTGGGACTTCGCCGTCACCTCGGCGAGCGCCGGACAGCCGGCCTCGTTCAGCGAGCAGATCCGCGTCCCGTTCGTCGCGGAGTCCGCGCTCTCCGGCATCCAGCGCAAGATCACCCAGAACGACAAGCTCTGGTACAAGCGCACGTTCACCGTGCCGTCGAACTGGAACGGCCGCCGGGTCCAGCTCAACTTCGGCGCCAGTGACTGGCGTACGACGGTGTGGGTGAACGGGCAGCAGGCCGGAGCCGTCCACAACGGCGGCTACGACGCCTTCGGTCACGACATCACGCCCCTGCTCAACGGCGGCACCAACACCATCGTGGTCTCCGTGTTCGACCCGACCCAGACCGGCGGTCAGGCCGTCGGCAAGCAGCGCATCAACGACGTGACACCGCACCCCGGCGGCGGCATCTTCTACACCGCCGCTTCCGGCATCTGGCAGACCGTGTGGCTGGAACCCACCTCCGCCGCCCACATCACCCGCCTCGACATGGTGCCGAACCTGTCCGACTCGACCCTGCGCGTCACCGTCCGGGGCGACGGGATCAGCGGCCAGAGCGCGCGCGTCACCGTCAGCTCCGGCGGCACGACGGTGGGCACGGTCACGGGCGCGGTCGGATCGCAGGTCTCGGTGCGCATCGCCAACCCGCATCTGTGGTCGCCCGATGATCCTTTCCTGTACGACGTGAAGGCCGAACTCGTCAGCGGCTCCACGGTCGTCGACACCGTCGGCTCGTACGCCGGGATGCGGTCGATCTCGCGCGGCACGTTCGACGGCAAGCAACGGCTGCTGCTCAACGGCAAGTTCGTCTTCCAGACCGGCACCCTCGACCAGGGGTACTGGCCCGACGGCATCTACACCGCGCCCACCGACGACGCCCTCAAGTACGACCTGCAGAAGCACAAGGACCTCGGCTTCAACATGGTCCGCAAACACATCAAGGTGGAGCCGCAGCGCTGGTTCTACTGGGCCGACCGGCTCGGGCTCCTCGTATGGCAGGACATGCCCGCGATGGACACCCGCGCCCCGGACGCCGCCGCCCGCACGCAGTGGGAGGCCGAGTTCGACCAGGTCATCGACGAGCACCGCAGCTCCCCGTCGCTCGTGATGTGGGTGAACCAGAACGAGGGCTGGGGCCAGTACGACCAGGCCAGGATCGCCGACAAGGTGAAGGCGGCCGACCCCTCGCGCCTCGTCGACAACATGAGCGGTATCAACTGCTGCGGCGCGGTCGACGGCGGCAACGGTGACGTGATCGACCACCACAACTACGTAGGTCCCGGTGTCACCCGTCCATCGTCGACGCGGGCCGCCGTCCTCGGCGAGTTCGGCGGACTCGGGCTGCGGGTGCCGGGCCACGAGTGGTCGCCCGGCAACGGCTTCTCCTACGAGGACCAGGCCGACGCCGCTCACCTGAACAACCGGTTCATCGGTCTGATCGACGCGCTGCGCCTCCAGCAGATGCCGGCCGGTCTCTCCGCGTCGGTCTACACCGAGATCACCGACGTCGAGAACGAGGTCAACGGCCTGCTGACGTACGACCGTCAGGTGACCAAGGTCGACCAGGGGCGGATCAAGGCGGCGAACCAGGCCCTGATCGACGCTTCGCGGAGTACGGCGGCGCCGGTCACCCTGCCCAGCGGGTACAGGTCGCTGCGGGTCACCACGCCCGGCTACACCGACCGCTACCTGCGGCACCAGGACGCTCTCGCGTACACCGAGGTCGTGGGCAGCGGCAGCAGCGCCCTGCTGAAGAGCGACGCCACGTGGCGCATCGTGCCGGGTCTCGCCGACAGCGCGTGCTACTCCTTCGAGTCCCGCAACTATCCGGGCGAGTATCTGCGCCACCGCGAGTTCCGCGTGCACCGGGAGGCCGGTGACGGCTCGGCGCTGTTCCGCGCGGACGCCACGTTCTGCGCGGTCCAGGGGCAGGGCGGCGTCCGGCTGATGGCCCAGAACTACCCGGGCCAGTACCTGCGTCACTACAACTCCGAGGTGTACCTCGCCGTCCCCGGCGGATCGCGGGCGGCGGACAACCCGAGTCTGTTCGCGGAGGACACGACGTGGGCCGTGGAGGCGCCCTGGGCGCCCTGATCCCGCGCCCGGCCGGGCCGCGCGCATCATCCCAGGGGCGATGCGCGCGGTCGTGCGTCCGGCCTGTGGTCCGGGGTTCACCGGTGTAGGGCGTCGGCGGCCAGGCTGCGGGTGAGGAAGGCGTGGGCGAGGTCGGCCAGGGCGCGGTCGTAGGCGGTGGCGTGTGCCCGCAGCCGCACCAGGGCCTGCCCCAGGGGAATGTCGAGTTCGGCGGCGAGATAGCCGGTGGCCTGATGGACCTCGGCTCGGTAGAGCCGCAGGCCGGTGCCGGGTGTCGTGCCGTTGGCCTGAACGGCGACGTCGGCGGTCAGGAACAGCAGGAGGGTGGCTGCCAGGTCGCGGAGGACGTCCAGCTGGCGGGTTGTGGGGGACCCGGGGGTCGTGCGGTAGCCGGTGAGGACCCCGACACCGGCACCGCCGAGCAGCAGGGGCAGGGCGACGACGGCGCGGACGGGGGTGCCGGCGGCGGCGGGCAGGAACAGGGGCCAGCGGGCCGTGTCGGCCGCGGCAAGGTCGGGCTCGGTCACGGTCCGGCCCTCGTATGCGGACTGCAGGGTGGGGCCGTCGCCCAGGGTGTACTGCAGGGTGTCGAGTTCGGGCCCCAGCCCGTCGGGCGGGTCGGCCCACAGCAGTTCGAGCTGACGCTCATGGGTGAGTGCGTTCAGGGTCAGGGCGTCGACGCCGAACAGACGCGCCGTGGGGGACGGCAGCGCGCGGCCCGGTCCGTATCCGGAACGGATGGCGCGACGGGCGCGGGCCAGCAGTTCGGTCAGGGCGTCACGGGGCGGTGGGACATCGCCGGAGTCGCTGTCCCACTGGTCGCGGGCCACTCAGTGTGTCCTGTCGAGGTCGGCCGGGATCTGTCCCCGGACGACCATGCGGGCCAGGTCGGTGAGGTTCTGCTGCCGGGAGCGGGCGTGCGCGCGCAGCCGGACGAAAGCGTCCTGGACGTCGGTGCCGAGGCGGGAGGCCAGTATGCCCTTGGCCTGCTCGATGACGATGCGTGAGCTGAGGGCGGTCTCCAGCTGGGCGATGACGTCGTTCCGGGCGATCAGGGTCCGGCGCTGGTGCAGGCGGGTCCCGGCGGTGTCCGCGAGCACCTGGACCAGTTGCAGGTCCACACCGGTCAGCCGGCGGGGCCCGGCATGCAGCAGGTTCACGGCTCCGACGGCGCTCTCGGAGACGCGCAGCGGCACCGAGGCGACGCTGCTGTATCCGGCGGCCAGGGCCCGCGGCGTGAACCGGGGCCAGCGCTGGGAACCGAGGCCGGCGCGATGCAGGTTCACCGGGGACAGGAGGCTGCCGTTGCGCGTGCTGTCCACGCAGGGCCCCTCGTCCAGTTCGACCTGGTCCTCTTCCAGGCGCCGGCAGTCCTCGTCGGAGGCGGTGAGGTAGTCGACCCGACCGTCGTGGTCCAGGATGGTCACCCCGGCCGAGCGCACCCCCACCAGACGCACCGTGTGCGTCGTCAGATCGTGCATCAGTTCCAGCACATCGAATCCGTCCGGGCGCGCGGCCAGGTCGAAGACGGCCTGGGCGACCAGAACATCACGTGGTACGGCAGACATCACAGGCGTCCCTTCCGTCACCCCCCGGACCATGCAGCGGGCTGGGGCAAGGCGCACAGACGCGCCCGAAGAGGCCACCATTTGAAAGTCGGCTGCCGACAGCCGTGTCATGCCCGCTGACGGAACGTGCTGCCTGCCGCCTCGATCCCTGTCAACCGTCCGAACCACCCCTGCGCCGGATCCACCCGGCTCGGGCAACTCACGGTACGGCTCCAGCGTAGTCCCCGGGCACCGAAACGGAACCGCCTCAGTGACCAATTCCGGTCTTTCGGCCACCAGTTGGGGCCGGGTGGCCGCGCCGAGCCGCCTACCCCCGCGGGGCCGTCGGGGCCGCCAGTCCGTCGCGGAGCAGGCGGCTGTCGATCTCGTCGAGGGCCAGGCGCAGCGCCCCGAGAGCCACGCTCTCGTCGCCCAGGGTCGAGGTGCGCAGCTCCGGCAGACGCAGACAGTGCTTGGTCAGTTCGCGGCGCAGCGGGTCGAGGATCACGTCGGCGGAGCGGGAGAACCCGCCGCCGTAGACGACGACCTGGGGGTCGAGGGCGAGCACCAGGGCGGCGACGCCGATCGCCAGGTCGCGGGCGTAGCGCCGGACGGCGGTCTTCGCGTCCCGATCGCCTTCGCGGGCGGCCTGGAACACCCACGCCGCCGCTTCGCCGGCCGTCGCCGGTACGCCCGGGCAGGATTCCAGGTGGTCGGGGGCGGTGAGCCACCGTACGGCCTTGAGGGCGCCGATCTCGCCCGCCGCGCCTCCGTGGCCGCGGCGCAGGGTGCCGTCGAGGATGAGTCCGGCGCCGGTGCGCAGCCCGGCGAGGAGGAAGACGATGTCGTCGGCGTCCTGGGCGACGCCCTTCCAGCGTTCTGCCACGGCGGCGAGTTTGCAGTCGTTCTCGACCTGGACCGGGCAGGTGAAGCGGGTGGCGAGGTGGGCGGCCGGATCGGTGGTGTGCCAGCCGGGCAGGGGGCTGAACAGGGTGGTGCGGCCGGTGGCGTCGACCGGTCCTGTCACGCCGACCGTGACGGCCCAGATGTCGGACGGTGTCATGCCGGCGTCCGCCAGCACCTCGTCGATGACGGAGTCGACGGCCGCGAGCCGCGCCTCGGGCGCCGCCTCGGGGTCGACGGGGCGCCGCGCGGTGCGGACGATGTCGCCCTCCAGGTCGCTCACCATGACGAGGATCTTGTGGACGCCGATGTCGATGCCGAGCGCGTGGCCCGCGGTGGCACGGAACCGGAAGCGGCGGGCGGGGCGCCCGACGACGCTGCTGGCCCCCGGTTCCTCGACCTCCGCCCATCCGTCGGTGACGAGCGCCTGCACCAGTACGTCCACGGCGGGCCGTGACAGTCCGGCGCGGCCCGCGAGTTCGGTGACGGTGGAGGGTGGATTGCCGCGCAGCGCCCACACGATCGACAGCTGGTTCATCTCGCGCATCCGGGACATGTCTGTTCCGGTCGTCGCCATGCTGGTGCTCCCTGGAGGGGTTGCGGTGCCCGCTACTCAACAATGCTTCTCAATAATGCTGAGGAGTTTACTAATTCCTGGCAGCGGGGTAAGGCATCAGGCGATCGGGTAGCGCTGTTCCGACTCGGGCATGACCGCCGGGGTGAAGTCGACCTCCCGTCCGTCGAGTGCGAAGCGGTAGCGGCCGAGCCTGCGGATCTCGGGGTGGTGGGCCAAGTACTGGGTCATCGCCTGCAGTTCGTCGGGGTGCAGCCAGCCGGGCGGGTCGGACACCGCGCGGAATCCGCAGATGTCGGCGAGGTCGCGCAGCCAGCTCTGCTGCTGGTCCGTCAGCAGGTTCAGCCTGCTGCGGAAGTAGACGACGTCCGGGTCGACCTCGAGCAGGGGTGTCTGCCAGAGCCGGTGCAGGGCGTTGACGACCGCGTTGCGGGCGAGTGCGTCGGAGGGGTCCTGCGTCGCGTAGTGCTCCCACAGGGGTGCGACGTCGGGGCCGCTGCGGATGCCGTCGATCAGCCCCAGGGACGGCAGCAGAGGGGCGCCGCTGCCGAGGAGGTAGGCGTCCGCGCCCGCTTCCTCGCGGATGATTCGCAGGCCGAGCCGGTACGCCTCCTCGCGGCCGAGGTCCGCGGAGCGGGCGCCCGGTACCGCGCCGCCGTTGATGAAGTCGAGCTTGAGGTAGGTGAAGCCCCATTCCCGGCTGACCCGGTGGATCGTCTCGCGCAGGTGGTCCTGCGCCGCGGGCAGCGTGAGGTCGAGGGCCCAGTAGCCGGTGCCCCAGTTGTGGCCGGCGACCACCGGCTCGCCGCGGCCGTCGCGCAGCAGCAGCTCGGGGCGGTCGCGGGCCGTGTCGGAGTCGGGGAGGACGATGAACGGGGCGATCCACAGACCGGGCCGCAGGCCCGCGTCCGTGATCCGGTCGGCCAGCGCCCGCATTCCCGAGGGGAACTTGTCATTGGGCTGCCAGTCCCCCACGGTCCGTTCCCAGCCGTCGTCGACCTGGACGACGTCGAAGGGCAGACCGCGCAGGGCGGTGATGTCCTTGGTGAGCTGTTCCTCGGTGATGTTCTCGTAGTACGCGTACCAGCTGCACCACACGTTGCCCGCCCGTTTGCGGCTGTGTCCGATCCGGGTGGCGAGGTGCCGGGCGTAGGCGGCAAAGACCTCCTCCTCGTCGCCGTAGGCCAGGAACCAGGGGGCGTCGCCCCGCTCGGACCATCCCGCGAGCGCGTCCCGGTCCGCGGTGAGGCGCGGGATGTCGAGGCCGAGGGCGCCGAGCAGCAGTACCTGTCCGTCGGCTCCCTGGAGGGCCGCGACGGCGGAGGAGTGGTGGCGGGCGGGGTCGTCCCAGACGGTGTCGTCGGCGGTGACGCGGCGTTCGTCGCTCTCGATGCGCAGCGGGGCGGCGGAGAGCCGGGTCCAGCCGCACGGGCTCCAGGAGTTGTGTCCGTGCCGGTAGAACAGCGCGTCGCCGAGGCTGTGCAGCAGGGCCACCCGGCCGGGCGGCAGCAGCAGGCCTCCGTCTACGGGCCGGGGCGGGGCGTCACCGGTGAGCTCGACGGCGAACGTGCGCCCTGCGAGGTCTACGACCTGGGCCATGGATCTCCTTGCGTAGGAATGTGCGGATGTGCGGGTGAGCGGGGCCTGGGCTACTTGAAGAGGCCGTTGACCTTGTCGTTGGCCGACTTGAGTGCGGACTGCGGCCGCGCCTGGCCGAGGATGGCCGACTGGACGGCGTCCTGGACGATGGGCCCGATCTCGGTGCCGTGCTCGGTGACGGGCAGCTGGAACGTGCTGTCCTTGTCCCCCACGATGTCCGTGAAGACGTGGACGTCACGCCCCTTGGCCCGGTGCGCGGCGAGCGCCTTGTCGGTGGCGGACTTCAGGGCCGGGAAGACGACGGCGTGCTCGGCGACCCGGTTCTGGCAGTCGGCCGAGGCGAGGAACTCGACCCATTTCCAGGCCTGGTCCTTGTGCTCACTGCCGGCCCAGATGGCGTCGGACAGGCCGTTGATGGCGCTCTTGCGGCCGGCCGGGCCGGTCGGCAGGGGGGCGAAGGCCAGCTTCTGCTTCACCTTGGGGTCGGTGAAGGTGGGGATCGTCCAGGAGCCCGCGACCATGATGGCGCCCTTGCCCGCGGTGAGCAGTTCGGAGTTGGCGACGCTCGACTGCTTGTCGAAGCGGGGCGCGTAGCCCTGGTCGATGAGGTGCTTGAACCAGGCGATGGTCTCGGCGAGTTTCGGGTCGTCGTAGCGGTACTTCGTGCCCCATGGGTTCTTGTCGAGGTACGTGAACCCGTTGGCGGCGGCGAACTCGCCCCAGCCGTTCTGGCCCTGCGAGCCGTCGGCCCACTCGGGCAGGAAGCCGTACGTCTTCACGTGCTTCTTGTCGAAGTCGGGGTCGAGGCCGTTCCGGCCCTCGGTGTCGACGGTGGCCTTGGCTATCGCCTGCTCCAGGGTGCCGCCGTCGTCGGGGTTCCAGGTCAGGTCGGCGAGCTGCGCGGCGTCCACACCTTGCTTCTCGAGCATGGTGGTGTTGTAGACGAGGGCCATGGTGTCCCAGTCCTTCGGCAGCCCGTAGCGCTTGCCGTCCTTGACCCAGGTGTCGGCGAGTCCTGCCTGGTAGGCGGAGAGGTCGAGCTTGTCCTTCTCGACGTAGGGCTGGAGGTCCAGGAGCTGATCGGTGGTGGCGAACTGCGGATAGTAGGACGCCTGGTTGGTCCAGACGTCGGGTGCGTCGCCGGAGGTGAGCTGTGTGGTGAGGTTCGTCCAGTACTGGGCCCAGGCCGTCTGAGTGATCTTGATGGTGATGTCGGGGTTGGCCTTCTGGAAGGCGGTCGCGCACTCCTGGTAGGCGGGCAGCTGCTTGTCGTCCCACAGCCAGTAGTCGATGGTCGTGCCGCCGGCCGAGTCGCCGCCGGACCCGCCGCAGGAGACGACGGTGGACAGGGCGCTCAGGCACAGCAGGGCCGCGCCGGTGCGCCGGCGCCTGGAACTCTTCTGCGTGGAACTCATCACGAGGGGCCTCTCGGGCTCGTACAGGGATGGGAGTCGTGCGGCGTGGGGGGTGAACAGCGGTGCGGGGGCGGCTATTTGATGCCGGTGAAGTTGAGGGACTCGACCAGTCGGCGGCCCAGCACGATCAGCAGGACGAGGACGGGCAGGACCGACAGGGCGGACCCGGCCATCAGTCCGGTCCAGTCGGGCTGGGTGTTGGGCGACTGCTGCTGGAAGATGCCGAGCGCGACGGTCAGGACGCGGGTCTGCTCGTCGCGGCCGGTCAGCAGCGGCCACAGGTAGTCCTTCCAGGCCCACACGGTGGTGGTGAGCCCGATGGTGATGAGCGGGCCGCGGCTCATCGGCATCACGATCTTCCAGAAGATGCCCCAGGCGCCGACGCCGTCGAGCACGGCCGCCTCCTCCACGTCCCGCGGGATCGACAGGAAGAACTGGCGCAGGAAGAAGACCGCGAACGGCGTCATGAGCACGCTGGGCGCGACCATGCCGGCGAAGGTGTTCAGCCAGTCGAGGTTCTTCACCAGGACGAAGTTGGGCAGCACGGTGAAGATCGGCGGCACCATGAGCGCGGCGATCAGCACCCCGAAGACCGCGTCCCGGCCGGGGAAGCGCAGGCGGGCGAACGCGTAGCCGGCCATGGCGCAGAACAGTGTCTGGAGGACGGCGATCAGTCCGCTGTAGACGACCGAGTTGAGCAGGTAGCGCAGGAAGTCGACGTGCGCGCCCGACCCGCCGGCGGCGCGCGCCTCCTCCTCGCTGGTCAGCCCGAGGACACGCAGGAAGTTGATCATCGTCGGGTGGTGCGGGACGAGGCTGGTGGCGTCGGAGTAGATGTCCGCCGCGGGCGTCAGGGCGGTGCGGACCATCCAGTAGAACGGGAAGACGGTCACGAGCAGGGCGAGGGTGAGCGCCGTCCAGGCGGCGATCCGGCCCGGCGAGACCCTTCTGCGCATGCTGTTCGTACGTATGCGGTTCACGGTCCGTCTCCTCAGGCCAGGTCCGAGCGGGAAGCACGCAGCAGGCGCATCTGTACGGCGGTCAGCACGCCGAGGACGAGCGCGAGCACGACGGCCACGGCGGAGGCGTAGCCCATGTGGAAGTTCGTGAAGGCCTGTTCGTAGATGTAGAAGTAGATGACCCGGGTGGCGCTGACCGGCCCGCCCTTGGTGGTCACCGCGATCGTGTCGAAGATCTGGAACGAGCCGATCAGTGACACGACCAGGACCAGTGCGAGGACCGGCCGCAGCAGCGGCAGAGTGATCTTGGTGAACATCCGCCACTCGCCCGCGCCGTCCAACGAGGCGCTTTCGTACAGGTGTTGAGGGACCTGAAGCATGCCGGCGTACAGCAGCAGTGCCGTGTATCCGGTGTAGGCCCAGGTGTTGACGGCCGCGATGGTCGGCATCGCCAGGTCCGGTGAGGTGAAGAAGCCGGTGGTGCCGAGGCCGAGGGCGTCCAGGATGTGGTTGACGAAGCCGAGGTTGGCGTCCAGGAGCCACATCCAGAGCAGGCCGACGGTGACGTTGGGCACCAGCCAGGGCACGAGGAGCATCGCCCGTAGCGCCACCGACCTGGTCAGGCGGTGCATGAGGGTGGCGAGGCCCAGGCCGAGGACGGTCTGGGAGCCGATGTTGAGCACGACGTAGTAGCCGGTGACCTTCAGCGCGTTCCAGAACTGGTCGTCGCCGATGAGCTGGTGGTAGTTGTCCGCGCCGGTGAAGGACGGCGGGGACAGCAGGTTGTAGTCGGTGAGCGAGTAGTAGACACCGCGGATGGTCGGATACGCGTAGAAGAGCGCGAAGCCCACCAGGGCGGGAGCCAGGAAGAGCCAGGCCGCTTTGCGGTCGTCGCGGGCTCGGCGCGGTTTTCCTGAGCCTGCGGGTCCGCCCGGGGCGGGGCCCGCCATCTCAGGTGGTGGCGCAACTGCCGTGTCCGCGCCCATGGGTCGCCTCCGAGCGGATCTTCGCCGCACCTCTTGTCAGTGGGGCTCCGTGGACACATATTGATGAGCAGCAGCGAAACTTTGTCAATGCTGGCGCATAAATTCGGTGATCTCGTCACGAGGCCACCGCACCGCCGGACGACCGGGCCGCTCATCCGCTGCTGAACCTCGCAGGAACCCAAGTCCCATGACACACACGGAGGTTGACCCCATGCGCACCTTCGCTCGACGACGCGGCAGAAGACTGCTGGCCGCGCTCGGTTCCGCGGCCGTCGCCGTCGCCCTGACCGCGCTCCCGGTCACCGCTCAGGCCGCCCCGCCGCCCGAACCCGCGTCCGCTTCGGCGTCCACCGCCTCGGCGCAGGGCGCACCCCCTCGTCCGGATCCCGGCCCCGCCCCCGACCCCTCGCTGCCGGCCCACGCGCTCACCCGCGCCGACGCGCCGCTCGACAACCCGCTCAAGGGTTTCGCCCGGTTCTACCAACCGGGCAGCGACCAGAACACGGGCTATCCGCACGCACTGACCTGGAGCTACTTCGGCCTGTCCGAAGTCATGGACTCCGCGTCGGACTGCCGTCACTACGACTGGTCCGTGCTCGACAAGGCCCTCGACGAGACCGCCTCGTACGGCAACCAGGCCGCGATCCGCTTCTACATCGAGTATCCCGGCGGCAGCGGCAGCCATCCGGCCAACGCGATCCCGCCCTGCTTCGCCGGGCACGTCGACAACCGCACCAACAGCTACTGGAACACCACGAGCCCCGACTACGACAGCCCGTACCTGCTGGACGCGCTCGAGGACTTCATCGCCGCGTACGGCGCACGCTACGACGGCGACCCGCGCATCGGGTTCATCCACATGGGACTGGTCGGGCTCTGGGGCGAGTGGCACACGTGGCCGTACGACACCGACACCTCGGGCGACACGTATCCGAACTACATGCCCACCGACGCCCACGGCGCCCGGCTCGTCCAGGCCTACAACGACGCCTTCACCCGCACGAAGGTCGAGGTCAGATACGCGGAGTCGGCCGGCGGGGCCGCCGACGGCCTGCCACGGATCGGCTACCACGACGACTCCTTCTGCTACCGCGAGGGCAGTCCGCTCGCCGGGGTCACCCTGCCGTCGTCGTTGGGCGGAGCCCCCTACGCCCAACTGCAGAAAGCCCTCGAACACGGCGTGGAGAACCGCTGGACCACCGCCTCCATGGGCGGCGAGGTACGGCCCGAGATCCAGTCCACCGCCTTCGCCGACTGGCCAGGCGGCACCGGCGCCGTGGACGACATGAAGGCCTGCCTCGAACTCGAGCACACCACCTGGAAGATCAACGAAGGCAGCGCCGACTACGCGGCGGGCGACGCCAAAGTGGGGGCCGCGGTCCGGATGATGGGCTACGACCTCAGCGTCGACCACGCCTACTTCCACGACACCGCGCAGGGCAGCACCACCGTCGGTGTGCGGATCAACAACAGCGGCGTCGCCCCGTTCTACTACCCCTGGACGGTCAGCCTCGGCCTGAAGGACACCTCCGGGAACGTCGTCAAGACCTGGGCCACCCCCTGGGACCTGCGCAAGGTCATGCCGCAGAAGATCCGGGCCTTCCCCGACTGGAACCTCGGCCCCGACCCCACGTACCTCGACTACGGCTACGCCCAGTACTTCGACTCCGGCATCGACCTCTCCGGCATCGCCTCGGGTGACTACCAACTCGTCATGAAGGCCAAGAACCCCCTGGAGGACGTCAGCTCCGCCGCGAAGAAGCTGCGCTTCGCCAACTCCGGCCAGCACGCCGACGGCTGGCTCGACCTCGGCGCCCTGACCGTGGGCTCCGGCGGCACGACCGACCCGGCCGCCTACGAGGCCGAAGCCGCCGGCAACACGCTCACCGGCACCGCCGTGGTCGCCGACTGCGCGGGCTGCTCCGGCGGCCACAAGGTCGGCTACGTCGGCAACGGCGCGGCGCTCACCTTCCGGGGCGTCGACGGCGGCAGCGGCGGCACCAGAACGCTGACCATCCACTACGCGACGGCCGCACCCCGCTCGGCGACCGTCCGGGCAGGCGGCGGCGCCACCCGCACCATCGACTTCGCCCCGACCGCCGACTGGGCGACCACCGCCTCCACGACGGTGAGTGTCGCCCTGAACGCGGGTACAGGCAACAGCATCACCATCGCCAACCCCACCGGATGGGCACCCGACATCGATCGGATCACCGTGACGTGACACTCGGTGGCGGGGCCGGGAGACTCCCGGCCCCGCCACCGAAAGCGGGCGACCGCCGGACATCTGTCCGGCCCGCCCGCTGGCGGACCGGACCGTGACATCACAGGGTGGAGACAGCAGCACCGAACGAGGGAGTGGTCTTGGACGCGGCCGACGACGGGATGCTCTGCCTGGTGACCGGGGCGAGCGGGTACATCGGCGGCCGACTGGTGCCCGAACTGCTCGACGCCGGGCACCGGGTGCGCTGTCTGGCCCGCACCCCCGCCAAACTGCGCGACCATCCCTGGGCGAAGGACACGGAGATCGTGCGCGGCGACATCATGGACGCCGCCTCCGTGCGCGCGGCGCTGACCGGCGTCGATGTCGCCTACTACCTGGTGCACGCCCTGGGCACCGGCGACGGCTTCGAGGAGACGGACCGGGAGGCCGCGCGGATCTTCGCCGACCAGGCCCGCGAGGCCGGTGTGCGGCGCATCGTCTATCTCGGCGGACTCACCCCGGTGGGCGTCCCCGAGCACGAACTCTCCCCGCACCTGCGCTCCCGCGCCGAGGTCGGGCACATCCTGCTCGCCTCCGGGGTTCCGACGACGGTGCTGCGGGCCGCCGTCATCATCGGCTCGGGCTCGGCCTCGTTCGAGATGCTGCGCTACCTGACCGAGCGGCTGCCGGTGATGGTGACGCCGAGCTGGGTGCGCACCCGGATCCAGCCGGTCGCCGTGCGCGACGTCCTGCGCACGCTCGTCGGCAGCGCGACGATGCCGCCGGACGTCAACCGCGCCTTCGACATCGGCGGCCCCGACGTCCTCACCTACCGCGCCATGATGGTCCGGTACGCGGCCGAGGCGCGGCTGCCCAAGCGGCTCCTGCTCCCGGTGCCCATGCTCAGCCCCACCCTGTCCAGCCACTGGGTCGGCCTGGTGACACCCGTGCCCGCGTCCATCGCCCGGCCGCTCTGCGAGTCGCTGCGCCACGAGGTCGTCTGCCACGAACACGACATCGCCCGGTACGTACCGGACCCGCCGGGCGGAATGATCGGCTTCGACGAGGCCGTGACGCTCGCGCTGCGCCGCGTCCAGCAGACCGAGGTCGCCACGCGCTGGTCCTCCGCCTCCTACCCCGGCGCACCCAGCGATCCGCTGCCCACGGACCCGGACTGGGCGGGCGGCAGCCTGTACACGGACGAGCGGGAGTGCCTGGTGGACGCGGAGCCGCAGCGGCTCTGGGACGTGGTCGAGGGGATCGGCGGCGAGCACGGCTGGTACTCCTTCCCGCTGGCCTGGGCCGTCCGCGGCTGGCTCGACCGGCTGGTCGGCGGCGTCGGGCTGCGGCGCGGCCGGCGCGACGCGGCCCGGCTGCGGGTCGGCGACTCGCTGGACTTCTGGCGCGTGGAGGAGATCGAGCCGGGCCGGCTGCTGCGGCTGCGCGCCGAGATGCGGCTGCCCGGACTGGCCTGGCTCGAGCTGTCCGTGGAGCAGGTGGACGGCGGCCGGGCCCGCTACCGGCAGCGGGCGCTGTTCCACCCCCGGGGCCTGGCAGGGCAGGCCTACTGGTGGAGCGTGGCCCCCTTCCACTCCGTGGTGTTCGGCGGCATGGCCCGAAATATCGCCGCCACCGCGGAGCACCGGTCCCGCCGCTCCTGACCGTTCCGGTCCCGCCGGTCCCGGGCCGGCCTGCGCCGTCGGAAATCTGGCGGCCCGACCCATCCGTACACCTCGCGGCTCCGTATTACCACCGCACCCGTGATCACGTGTGCGCGCCCGCAGAGCTCGGAGGTCTCGAACGTGAAGGAAGCGGTCCACATCGGTCCCGCGCCAGGAACAGGACCCACCCTGGAGGAGCTCATGGCCGATGTGGCCAAGGGCGACAAGGACGCGTTCTCCTCGGTGTACGACGCCGTGGCGGGCTCGGTCCTGGGTGTGGTGCGCGGCGTCCTGCGGGACCGCGCGCAGTCGGAGGAGGTGGCGCAGGAGGTGCTCGTCGAGGTGTGGGGCAACGCGGCCCGCTACCGCACCGACCGCGGGACGGCGATCAACTGGGTACTGACGCTGGCCCACCGCCGCGCCATCGACCGGGTCCGCTCGGTGGAGGCCGCCGCCGCGCGGGACCACCAGGCGGCCCTTCTGGCGCGGACACCCGAGTTCGACGAGGTCACCGAGGCGGTGGAGACGCGGCTCGAGCACGAACAGCTGCGGCGCTGTCTGCGGACGCTGACCGAACTCCAGCGGCAGTCCGTGTCGCTGGCCTACTACCGTGGACTCACCTACAGCCAGGTCGGTGAACTGCTCGCGGTGCCGCTCGGCACGATCAAGACGCGGCTGCGCGACGGACTGATCCGGCTGCGGGACTGCCTGGGGGTGAGCGCATGACCGCCGAACTGCACACGCTGACCGGGGCCTACGCCCTGCACGCCCTCGACCCCGACGAACAGGCCGAGTTCGAACGGCACCTCGCCGCGTGCCCGGCCTGCGCCCAGGAGGTCCGGGAGCTGTCCGCCACGGCGGCCCGACTCGGAAGTGCTCTTACCCTCGTACCGCCCGATGGCTTCAAGGAGTCGGTCCTGCGCCGGATCGACAGCGTGCGCCAGGAGCCGCCGCGCACCTCCGCGGGCCCGGCCGCCGCCGGGGCGTCCCGGCGCGGCCGCACGGTCTCGAACTGGGCGCTGGCCGCCTGCCTCGCCGCGGTCGCCGCGCTCGGCGCCACCACGGTCTGGCAGCACCTGGAGGCCCGGGACGCGCGGCAGGACGCCCGGCAGGCCCAGCAGGCCACGGACCAGGTGGCCGACGTCCTCGCGGCGCCCGACGCCAGGACCCGCAGTGCGCGTCTGGCGGACGGCGCGAGCGGCACGGTCGTCGTCTCCGAGGAGCGGGACAAGGCCGTGTTCGTGGCCGCGTCCATGGCCCGGCCGCCGAGCGGCAAGGTCTACCAGTTGTGGTTCGACGACGACGGCACGATGCGGCCCGCCGGCCTGATGGACCCCGGGCGCACCGCGCAGACCGTGCTCATGGACGGTGCGGTGGGCGACGCGTCCGGCATGGGCGTCACGGTCGAGCCGGCGGGCGGCTCGCGGCACCCGACGTCGCAGCCGGTGGCGCTGCTGCCGCTGCCCGCCTGACGCGGGCCGGTTGATCCATCGGCGTGAACCACCAATCCGAGCAGGCCTCGGGGACGGATTCCCGCCATGGACGACGCAACGCAACACCCGCTCCGCGGCCTCCCCCGGCTGTCACTGGGCGCACTGAGCGGCCTGCTCGCCGGGTACGCGGCGATCGCCGTCGCCGAACTGCTCGCCGCCGCCGTACGTCCCGAGTCGGGGCCGGTCGTCGCGGTGGGCGGCGCGGCGATCGACCGCACTCCGCCCGCCGTCAAGGACTGGGCGATCCGCCAGTTCGGCACGGACGACAAGCTCGTGCTGCGGCTCGGCATCCTCGCCGTGCTGACCCTGCTCGCCGTCGGCCTCGGCATGCTGGCCACCCGGTGGCGGTCGGCCGGCTCGGCCGGGGTCCTGGTGTTCGGTGCCGTCGGCGCCCTTGCCGCGGTGAACCGGCCCGACTCGACGAGTCTCACCGACGCCCTGCCGTCCGTCGTGGGCGCGCTGGCCGGCGCCGGGCTGCTGTACTGGCTGGCCGGACGGCTCGATCCGGCCGGCGGTGCGCGCGAGCGGGACGACGCCACCGGGCCGGGCTGGGACCGCCGGGGTTTCCTTCTCGCCGCCACCGCGGCCGCCGCCGCGTCGACCGGCGCGGCGTTCGGCGGCCGGGCCCTCAGCGGCTCCCGGGGGCAGAACGCGGTGGCCTCGCGCGGGAACGTGGTGCTGCCCGCCCCGGCGTCGAAGGCCGCGCCCGTGCCCCGTGGCGCCGCGCTGCGGATCGGCGGCATCAGCCCGTTCATGACGCCGAACGACGACTTCTACCGCGTCGACACCGCCCTGACCGTGCCGAGGGTCGACGCCACGAAGTGGCGGCTGCGCCTCCACGGCAAGGGGGTCGCGCGCGAGCTGACCGTCTCCTTCGACGACCTGTTGAAGATGCCTCTCGTCGAACGCGACATCACGCTGACATGTGTCTCCAACGAGGTGGGCGGACCGTACGCGGGCAACGCCCGCTGGATCGGTGTCCGCCTCGCCGACCTGCTCGAGCGGTGCGGGGTACGGCCGCCGTCCAAGGGCGGCCCCGCCGACCAGCTCGTGGCCCGCTCCGTCGACGGCATGACCATCGGCAGCCCCGTCGAGGACCTGATGGACGGCCGCGACGCCCTGCTCGCCGTCGGCATGAACGGGCAGCCACTCCCCTTCGCCCACGGCTTCCCGGTCCGCATGGTGGTGCCCGGCCTCTACGGCTATGTCTCCGCGTGCAAATGGATCGAGTCCATCGAGCTGACCACGTTCGACGCCTACGACTCCTACTGGGTCGAGCGGGACTGGGCCAGGCAGGCCCCCATCAAGACCGAGTCCCGGATCGACACGCCCAAGCCCTTCGCCCGGCCGGAGAGGGGCACCGTCATGGTCGCCGGGGTCGCCTGGGCCCAGCACCGCGGCATCGACAAGGTCGAGGTCCGTGTCGACGACGGGCCGTGGGAGGAAGCCCGGCTCGCCGCCGAGGACACCCGTGACACCTGGCGCCAGTGGTCCTACCCCTGGCAGGCCACCAAGGGCAGCCACACGCTGACCGTGCGGGCCACCGACCGCACCGGCGAGACACAGACCGAGAAGCGTGCACCGACCGTCCCGGACGGTGCCTCCGGGTGGCACTCCGTCGTCGTCACCGTCGACTGACTCCCACGCCTTTCGCACACCGGCTGTCACTCATCCGGGCGATCGACCAATCCGCGCGGCGATCAGTTCCGGATTCCCACCGACGAAGGCAGATCGCCTTTGTGAACCATCTCGTTGAGGAGTTGCCATGCGCACTCGAATCCGTCGCATCGCCGTAGCCGTCACCGTCAGCGCCGTCCTTCCCCTGGCCCTGACCGCCTGCTCGGACAGCGACTCCAAGGACAAGGCGTCCGACAGCGCCTCGGCCGGCTCCTCCAAGGCTTCGGACATGGCCAGCCCTTCCGACTCCTCCGGGTCCATGACGGAGCCGTTCGGCCCGGCCTGCTCCTCGGTGCCCAAGGACGGCGCGGGCTCCTTCGACGGCATGGCCGAGGACCCCGTCGCCACGGCCGCTTCGCACAACCCCGCGCTGTCCACTCTCGTGTCGGCCGTGAAGAAGGCGGGTCTCGTCGACACGCTCAACAATGCCGAGAACATCACGGTGTTCGCGCCCACCAACGACGCCTTCGACAAGATCCCGAAGGCGGACCTGGACAAGGTGCTCAACGACAAGGCCATGCTCACCAAGATCCTCACCTACCACGTGGTGGGCCAGAAGCTGGCGCCCAAGGACTTGGAGAAGGGTTCGTTCGAGACGCTGGAGAAGTCCATGCTCACCACGGCCGGTTCCGGTGAGTCCTACAAGGTCAACGACACGGCCAACGTGGTCTGCGGCAATGTGAAGACCGCCAACGCCAACGTCTACATCATCGACTCCGTGCTCATGCCCAAGAGCTGACGCGCACACGCGCCGACTGCGCGGAACCTCGGCCGGACGTCATGCGGGACGTCCGGCCTTCCGCCTGTCCCGGCCCGGTCCGTCTCAGTCGGTGTCCTTGCCCATCGCACTCAGGACCGCCTGGCGGGCCTCGTAGAAGTCGGCGTCCGAGACATCCGGGTCGTCCTCCACCTCGCTCAGCCAGTCCTCCATCTCCTCGGGCTGCCACAGGTCGAAACCCTGGGGGATGGAGAGCGTCGTGGTGCTCGCACGCAGCTGCTCCACCGCAGCGGCTTCCTGGACACTGCGCGTACTCACCTCGGTCACCGCGCCACGTCCTTCCGGTTATAGGGGAACGGACGGGCGACCTTGCCAGACACACCCCGGATGTGTCCAAAACGGCACCGCACACCCTGTCCGCTACGAGGCCAGGACGCTCACCCGGCCGGTCAGTTCGGCCGAGAAGACGTCGGCGGCCTGACCCAGGGCCTCGGCGGACGCCGCCGCGATGACCGTGCGGCCGCCGTCGACGGTGATGTCCTTGTCGAGGGTGAACCAGCCGGGCACGATATGGGCCGCGCCCATGGAGGTCAGGACGGGACGCAGCGCGTAGTCGATGGCCAGGACATGGGCGGTGCTGCCGCCGGTGGCGAGCGGCAGCACCGTCTTCCCGGCCAGGGCGTACTGCGGGAGCAGATCGAGCAGTGCCTTCAGCAGACCGCTGTACGCCGCCTTGTAGACGGGCGTGCCGATCACGATCCCGTCCGCACGGGCGAACCGCGCCGCGGCGTCGATGATCGCCGGGTGCCCGAAGTCGGCGCGCAGCAGCGCTTCGGCGGGCAGGTCGCGGACGTCGAGGGTGGTCACCTCGTGGCCGCTGTCGATGAGCCGGGCGTCGATGTGGCGCAGGAGCCGGCCGGTGCGCGAGGTGGCTGAAGGGCTTCCGGAGACGGAGAGGACGGCGGCCATGGGGAACCTTCCGGGTTCGGTGGAGCGAGGTCTGCGGTGTGATCAGGTGTGCACACGTTCACGGTCGGGCGTTCACACGTTCACGTTCACCAGGCGCTGGCCCCGACGGTGACGAGCGGTGTCAGGTCGTTGCGCAGGGCTTCGAGGAACGTGACGATCTCGGCGGCCACCGAGCGGTGCTGCTGGTCGTTCAGGACGTCGTGGCGGGCGCCGTGGACCACGGCGTGGCGGGCGCGGGGCAGCGCCTTGGCCAGCCGGCCGAGTCCGTCGTGGTCGGCGAGCCGGTCGTCCTCGCCGACGAGCAGCAGGTGCGGGAGGTCCGAGACGGTGGCGTGGGCGGCGTCGAGGAGGGCCTGCGGCACGGGGCCGTCGAGGGTTCCGCGCCGCACGCCGGGGTCGGCGGTGAGGACGCTCCGGTGGGCGGGGCAGGTCGTCCGGACGTCCAGTTCGTCGTCCCAGCCGGCGCTGGTGGCGGCGCCGTCCCCGGGGAGGCCGGCGAGGACGAGGGCGTCCGGCCGGGGTGCGCCGGTGCTGTCCGGGCTGCCGGTCAGTGCGGCGAGCGCGGCGGCGCCCGTGTCGGATCCCAGGAGGACGAGCGGGCGTACGGTGCCGTCCTCGGGGGCCGCGTCCGCCACGGCAGCGGCGAGGCGCTCCCCGAACTCCCGCATATATGCGCCGAGTTGAGTGTCGCTGGGCTCCGCCGCATCGATGACGCGGACCCGGTAGGCGTCGGCGGCGAGGCGCTTGCCGAGCCGGTCGTAGGTCGCACGGGTCTCGCCCCGGCCCGGCACCACGACGACGGTGCCACGGGTGCGCAGGCCCTCGGGTGCGTGATGGTCGGTGTACTGCTGGCTCATGCGACTGCTCCTGCGGATGCGGGCGTGGGTGTGGACGCGGACGTGCATGCGGACGTCGGTGCGGACGTAGGTGCGGATACGAGGAGGGGTGCGGCCGCCGGATCGCACTGGGTGCGGAGGCGGCGCGGGGCACTCACGCGCCCGTCGCCCCGGCGGTGTGCCGGTTGGCCGGGACGGGCAGGCCGAGGTTGCCGCGCAGGGTGTCGGCCTCGTACTCGGTACGGAACAGGTCGCGCTTCTGCAGGATCGGGACGACGCCGTCGACGAAGAGCTCCAGCTCCTCCTCGGTGCGGAAGGCCAGGTTGATGCCGTCGAAGGTGCCCGCGTCGAACCATTCCTCGATGCGGTCTGCGACGGTCTCGGGGGCGCCGACGAACGGCGAGCGGCGGAACTCGGCCAGCGACTGCGCTACTTGACGCCAAGTCAGGTTCTCGGTCCTCGCCCGCTCGATGATCTTCGCGGCGCCGGTGCGGCCGCCCTTCTCGGCGAGGTGCGCGACATCGGGGAAGGGCGCGTCGAGGTCGTGGACGCTGAAGTCGTACGCGCCGAAGGAGCGGCCGAGGAGCGCGAGATGGCGGTCGAAGTCGTTGTCCTCCTCGAAGATCTCGCGCTCGCGCAGCCGGGCGGCCTCGTCGGTCGCGGCCACGACGGGCCCGCCGTGGATGAAGATCTTGATGTGGTCGGGGTTGCGGCCGTGGGCGGCGGTGCGGCGCTTGATGTCGGCGTAGTACTCCTGCGCCTGCTGGAGCGGTCCGCCGGGCGCGTAGATGCCCTCGGCGACCCGGGCGGCGAGGTCGCGGCCCTCTTCGGAGACGCCGGCCTGGAAGATCACCGGCTGGCCCTGCGGCGAGCGCGAGAGGTTCAGCGGCCCCGCGACCTTGAAGTGCTCCCCCACGTGGTCGAGGTCGTGGAGCTTGAGCGGGTCCAGGAAGACGTTCCGTTCGACGTCGGCCGGGAACGCGTCGTCCTCGTAGGAGTCCCACAGGCCTTGGGCGACCTGGACGAACTCCAGGGCGCGGCCGTAGCGGGTGGCGTAGTCGAGGTGCTCGTCGAGGCCGTAGTTCTTCGAGGTGCCCGTGTCGAAACTGGTGACGACGTTCCAGCCGGCGCGGCCGCCGCTGATGTGGTCGAGGGAGGCGAAGCGGCGGGCGAGGTTGAACGGTGAGTTGTAGGTGGAACTGGCCGTACCGACGAGGCCGAGGTGCCGGGTGTGGGTGGCGACGGCCGACAGGAGGGTGAGGGGTTCGAGGCGGTTGAGGTAGTGCGAGGGGTAGGTCGCGTTGATGAACTGGCTGTCGACGATGAACAGGGCGTCGAACAGGGCGTGTTCGGCGGCCTGCGCCTGGCGTATGTAGTAGTTGATGTCGATGCTGGCGTTCTTGGCGACGCGCGGGTCCTTCCACAGGCCGTGCTGGCCGGGGCCGCCGACGCCGTAGGGGTGCAGCGCGAGGTGGATCCTCTTCCGGGACATGGTCGTTCCTCTCGGGGGGTTTCTACGGGCTTCTATGTGTGCAACAGGGCGCGCAGCGCGTCGCGTTCGGCCCGGTCGGCCGGGGCGCCGTGCAGGGTCGGCGCGGAACCGAGCAGGAGGCGCGTGTAGGCGTGCCGCGGCTCGTTGACGAGGCTGTGGGCGGAGCCGACCTCGACGAGTTCGCCCTGGTAGAGGACGGCGATACGGTCGGCGACACCGGCGACGGAACCGAGGTCGTGGGAGATGAGGACCAGCGCCGTGCCCTCGGCGCGCAGCTCCTTGAGGATCTCCAGGATCTGGACGCGGTTGGCGGAGTCCAGGGCGCTGACCGGTTCGTCGAGGATGACGAGGCGGGGCTCGGTGACCAACGCCCGTGCGACGGCGACGCGTTGGCGCTGGCCTCCGGAGAGCTCCCCGGGCAGCCGTCCGAGCAGGTCCTCGGTCAGACGGACCCGCTCCAGGAAGCTCCGGACGCGGGTGGCCGCCTCGCCGCGCGGCACGCCCTGGACGAGCAGGGGTTCGCTCAGCGAGTCCTCGACGGTGAGGTCGGGGTCGAGGCTGCGCAGCGGGTCCTGGAAGACGTACTGGATGATGCCGCTGCGGCGCAGCTCGCGCCACTGGCGGCGGCGGTAGGAGCCGACCTCCGCTCCCCCGACGACGATCGACCCGCTGGAGACGGGCACCAGGCCGAGGACCGTGCGGGCGAGCGTGGACTTGCCGGAGCCGGTCTCGCCGATGAGGCCGACGGTCTCGCCCGGGGCGACGCTCAGCGAGACGCCGTGCAGGGCCTGGCGGCGCCGGCGGCGCGGCCCGTAGTGCACGTCGAGGCCGGTGATCTCCAGGATCGGACTGCTGGACTCCACCTCGGCCGGGTTCCCGGTGCTCATGCGTCCTCCTTCGCCGAAGTCATCGCCGGGGTACGGAACTTGTCGAGGCCGTAGCTCTCGTGCTCGGCGATCAGCAGCCGGGTGTACTCGTGGCGCGGGTCGTGCAGGACCGAGCGGGTCGGTCCCTGCTCGACGACCTCGCCCTGCCGCATGACGAGGACCTCGTCGCAGAGCTGCGCGACGACGGCGAGGTCGTGGGAGACGACGACGAGCGCCAGCCCGTTCTTCGTACGCAGATCGGCGAGGAGGTCGAGGATCTCCGCCTGCACGGTCACGTCGAGGGCGGTGGTGGCCTCGTCGGCGATGAGGATGCGCGGCTCGGCGGCGATGGCGGCGGCGATCAGTACGCGTTGCAGCATGCCGCCGGAGAGTTCGTACGGGTACTGGCCGTGGACCAGCCCGGGGTCGCGGAGGTGGACGGCGCGCAGCAGTTCGACGGCGCGCTCGCGGGCTTCGCGGCGCTTGAGCCCCAGCTTCACCCGCAGGACCTCGGCGAGCTGGGTGCCCACGCGGATGGAGGGGTTGAGGTAGGAGGCGGGGTCCTGGAAGACCGCGCTGATCGTGGTGCCGCGCAGTTCGGTCCACCGGCCCTGCGTCAGGGTGGTGATGTCGCTGCCGGCGATCTCGATCGAGCCGGCGGTGACCTCGAAGTGCGGGGGCAGGATGCCCAGTGCGGCGCGGCAGGTGAGGGTCTTGCCGCTGCCGGACTCGCCGACGATCCCGACGGTCCTGCCCGGCGTCAGCTCGAAGCTCACGCCGTGCACGATCTCGCGGTCACCGGCGAGGTCGCTGATGCGCAGGTCGCGTACGGAGAGCACGGGTGTGGCCGGGGCGGGGCGCTGTGCGCTCGCGGCGACCGGCTGCGCAAGGGTCTTCTGGGTCATCGGGCACCTCCGGCGGGGGCGGGTTCGGCCGTGTCGACGCGGTGGGCGCGGGCCTTGCGTCGGTTGACGAGGGCGCGGCCCGCTTCGCCGGAGACGTCGCGGATGGCGTCGGCGAGGAGGTTGCTCGCCCAGACCGTCACCATGATCAGCAGGGCGGGGGCGACGGGCGCCCACGGCTGGTGGCTGAGGTAGGCGAGGTCGGAGGCGAGCAGTCCGCCCCAGGTCGGGGCGGGTGGCTGGACGCCGATGCCGAGGAAGGTGAGGCTGGAGACGATGACGAAGCCGACGCCGATGGTCTGGGCGAGGGCGACCGCGAGAGGCGGCAGCACCTTCGTCCATACGTGACGGCGGACGATCCAGCCGAGGGATGCGCCGGAGACGAGCGCGGCCTCGACGTACGGGGAGCGGGCCACGGTGAGGGTCGCGGCGCGGGCCACCCGGTAGAACAGCGGGGAGACGAGGACGCCGGTGACGAGCATGGCCTGCGTGATGCCGTTGCCCAGGAGGGCGATCACGGCGACGGCGAACAGCAGGAACGGCAGGGCCACGAGGGTGTCGGTCAGCCGCAGCGTGACCCACTCGAAGACGCGGCCGAGATAGACCGACAGGATGCCGGGGACGGAGCCCACGACCAGTGCGGTCAGGGCGACTTCGAGGGAGCCGAGGACGCTGACGCGGGAGCCGTCGAGGAGGCGGCTGAACGTGTCGCGGCCGAGGTAGTCGGTGCCGAGCCAGTGGGCGGACGAGGCGTCCGCGAGGGTGTGGGTGCTGGTGGCGAGGGGGTCTTGCGGGGCGAGCAGCGGGCCGAGGAGCGCGAGCAGGGCGATCACGGCGAGGATGGCGACGGCGATCCGTCCGGAGGTCAGGCCGAGGACGCGGCGCACCATGGTCACACTCCCCTCTGCGAGGCCGGCGTCACGCGGGCCAGGACGAGATTGACGAGCAGGTTGAAGGTGACGACCAGGACGATCGACACGACGAGGACTCCTTGGACGGCGGGTACGTCGCCGGACTGGGCGGCGTCGTTGGCGAACCGGCCGAAGCCCTGCAGGCCGAAGATCCACTCGGTGACGACGGAGGCGCCGACCAGCGCGGGGAACTTCAGGCCGAGCGTGGCGAGGGTCGGGCCGAGCCCGTTGCGCAGGACATGCCCGAAGAAGATCCGCCGGGGGCTCAGGCCCCGGACGACGGCGCCGGTCACGTAGTTCTCGCTGTACGCGGCGATCAGGCTGGAGCGCAACTGCCGGGCGACGTCGGCGATGACGTCGAAGCTCAGGGCGAGCGCGGGCAGCGTGATGTGGGCGAGCCACGGTCCGACGCCCTGCGCTGCGGGCACGTAACCGGCCGAGGGGAACAGATGGAGGCCGACGGCGAACACGGTGCCCAGGACGATGCCGACGACGAACGCGGGCATCACCGAGATCACGGTGACGAAGCCGGTGACGGTCCGGTCGATCCAGGTGGTACGGCGCAGCGCGGCGAGCGTGCCGAGGACGAAGCCGACGACGACGCCGATCAGCAGGGCGAACGTCGCGATGGACAGGCTGACGCCGAGTCCGACGCCGATGAGGGTGGAGATGTCGGCGCCGTTGGTCCAGCTGGTGCCGAGATCGCCGTGCAGGATGCCCTTGAACCAGTCCCCGTACTGGACGAGGAAGGGCCGGTCGAGCCCCCACTCGGCCTCGACGCGCGCGACGGCCTCAGGGGTCGCCTCCTCGCCCAACTGGATGCGCGCCGGGCTGAGTCCGCTGAGCGAGCGCAGTGCGAACGTCACGAAGGTCGCGACCAGGAAGACGGGGACGAAGAGGGCGACCGACCGGCCGATGACGGCCAGGACACGGCCCAGGGCGTGCCGGGTCCGGGAGCGTGGGGCGCTCACTCGGCGCCGCCGATGGTGACGCCGGTCCAGTCGATGTGGGCCGGGTTCGCGGGCAGCTTGGAGATGGACTTGCTCTTGGCGATGAGGTTGGGCTGGGAGTACGTGAAGACGAGGGCCTTGCTCTCCAGTCCGGCCCGCGTCGCCGCCTGCAAGGTCGTGGCGTACTCGGGCGAGTCGAGCGGCGTCTCGCGGACCTTGGCGATGGCGGACTCGAAGCCGTCGGGCTCGTAGGGCGAGCTGAGGTTGAGCGGGCCGTTCGGGCCGAAGTGGGCGGTGAGGGTCTGCGCGGCGGAGTCGCGGCCGGTGGTGGAGTACAGCGAGAAGGTCAGGTCCTTGGCGAAGAAGGGCGTCGCCCAGTTCTTGTCGATCTTGATGTCGACGGTGATGCCGACCTTGGCGAGCTGCGACTGGACGATCTCGGCCTGCGGGTCTTCGGCGGGGATCACCAGCTTGAGCTTGAGGTCGCCGGATGGGTAACCCGCTTCGGCGAGCAGCTTCTTGGCCTTCGCCACATTGTGCGGGTAGGCGTTCTCGGACTTCGGGTCGTAGGCGACGTAGCCCTTGGGGAAGGGCTGGTCGGTGGCTTCGCCGTAGCCGAAGGTGAGTTTGTCCACGAACTCTTGGCGGTCGACCGCGTAGCGGACGGCGTCGACGACCTTGTCGTTGTCGAACGGCTTCTTGTTGATGTTCAGGCTGATGTTGGAGGCATTGAAGCCGGGCTGGACGAAGACGTCGAGTCCGGCCTTCTTGGCGGCGGAGGCCTGACTGGGTTCGATGTCGGCGAAGTTGTAGACGCCGGTCTGCAGGCCGGAGATGACGGTGGAGGCGTCGGGGGCCGAGGTCAGTTCGACGGTGTCGATGTGGATGTTGTCGGCGTCCCAGTAGTCCGGGTTCTTCTTCAGGACCGCCTTGGTGCCGGGGATGACCTGGGTGACGGTGAAGGGGCCGGCGCCGACCGGGTTCTGGTCCAGCTTCGCCGGGGACTTCGCGGCTTTGGGGCTGGCGATCTGCAGGACACGCTGACCGAACAACTGCGGTATTTGGTAGTCGACTTGGCTGAGATGGACGACGGCGTCGAGCCCCTTGGCGTCCACGGACTCGACGGAGGTGAGGTCGCCGTAGAGGGCGGAGTTCTTCTGCTTCTTGGCCCGCTCGACGGCGGCCTTCACCGCGGCGCCGTTCACCGGCTCACCGTCGCTGAACTTGAGGCCCGAGCGCAGATGGAAGGTGATCCGGTCGCCCTTCTCGTTGTACTCCCAGCTCTTGGCGAGGTCCGGGACCGCGTCCCCCTTCTCGTCCGTACGCGTCAACGAGGCATACACGAGGGAGAGTTCACGGAACTGGGCGCCGCTGCCGCCGACGACCGGGTCCCAGTGGGTGGGGAAGTACGAGGACGTCCACTTCAGGGCGGAGCCCGCGCCGGCGGAGGCGGCCTCGCCGCCGCAGGCGCTCAGGGCCGGGACGAGAAGGGCGGCCAGGCCGGTCACGAGACCTGCGGTGCGCAGCCGGGCGGCGGGGCGGGGGTGGCCTGCGGGGCGACGGGGCGTGCGGCGTCCGGACATGGTTCTCTTTCGTCGATGGCCCGCCGCCGCCCGGGGCGGCGGGGAGCGGGGCGAGGGGCGGCGCCCCCGCGACCGGCACCGACGCACGCCTGAACCGGCCGGCGCGCACGGGCATGCGGGCACGACGGGCGAAGGCGTGGGTGTCAGCGAGTCACGGGGTGGACCGGGATGCGGAGCACAGGAGCGGCGGCGCGGTCGAGGACGCGCTCGGCCGAAGAGTGCGCGGGCAGCGCGGAGGGCGGTGGACTCGGTCGGTCAGCGACAGAGGGCGCTACAGGTGCGCCGCAGATCCACGTAGCGGCACACCACACCGGGGTGCGTCGTGAGCATGTGCCACATCCTGGGGCCGGTCGTCCGCCCATGTCAATGGACACCAAAAGGTGTCTCATTCGGCGGACGGACTTTCGCCGCTGGTCAACGGCTTGTCAGGACGCGCCGGGTGCGCTCGGCCGGTAGATCGGAGCGGACCGGGCCTCCTCCGTCAGGAACCACAGCGGGCCGCCCGGGATGTCGACGCGCACCGCGTCGGGCGGTGGCCACGGGCCGCTCGTCAGCGCCCGGCTCTCCGGTCCGGTGAGGCTGCGGTAGTGCCGAAGCGCCCGCGCCGCGGGCAGCGTCGGCGCGGCCGCCGGCAGCAGGCCGGGGCTCAGCTCCTCGACCTCTGCGGCGTACGCGTCGTAGGGGCGCCAGCCGGGCACGACACGACGGCCGCCGGAGGTCCGGAACAGCAACGTCGGCAAGGCGTAACGGAGTTGGCCGTCCGAGCCCTCCTTCGCCGCGCCGGGATGCGGCGAGTCGGAGTCGATCCGGAGCACCTCGGGGACCGGCCGGCGCGCCTCGGCGCGGTCGGCCCGCACACGCTCGCGTACGGCGTCGGAGGCCGCGTCGGCCCGCAGCCGCTCCACCTCCAGCTCCGGCACGCTCTCCACGGCATGCAAGGCGGAGCCGAGGGTGTCGGCGGGACGCCCGGTCACGAACATGCTCTCGCGCAGCCGCCGCAGCACCCGGTCGGCAACGCAACTCCCCTGCTCCTCGGCCGCCTTGGCGACAAGGGAGGCGGGCCGGGAACTCGCCGCGACCCGGAACAGAAGGGGGGCGTGGGGCGCCTTCGTGTGGCCGCAGATGCGCTCGACGTAGCGGGCGTACCAGGCGGTCTCCGCCACCGGATCGGGCGGCGGGTCATCGTCGTCGTCGAACAGGATGCCGTACACCCGGCGCCAGCGGGCCCGCCCGTCGAGGGCGGCTCGCAGACGGCGGAAGGTGGGCTCCGAACCCCAGGCCCAGGGGCAGAACGGGTCGGTGTACTCGACGACTTCGAGCTCCGGCGCGCCGGGCGGGGACGTCATGCGGCGGTCCTGTCCGGCTGCGGCTCGCGGGCGTCGGCCGGCAGCAGCGAGGCGAGGGTGACCCCGGCCAGGACCGCCGACGCGTCGGCCTCGATACGGCGGTACACGTCGGGCAGGCCCGTGGCGGCGCCCGGGTAGTCGAGGCCGTCCAGCGGCTCACCGCGCAAGGTGATCAGTTCACCGTCGACGGCGCGCACGACGTCGAGCAGGGAGATCTCCTCGGCACGGTCGCCCAGCCAGTAGCCGCCCTCGCAGCCGCGCTGGCTGCGCACCAGGCCGGCCTTGCGCAGCTCGCCCACCACGGACTTCAGGAAACGGAACGGGATCCCCTGCGAGGAGGCGATGGACTCGCAGGTCAACGGACGATCGGGGACA
The DNA here is from genome assembly GCF_039533535.1 of Streptomyces kunmingensis. NCBI lineage: Bacteria > Bacillati > Actinomycetota > Actinomycetes > Kitasatosporales > Streptomycetaceae > Streptomyces > Streptomyces kunmingensis. Next base: position 212,879 of record NZ_BAAATS010000007.1, on the reverse strand, counting down.
CGGGCGAGCTCGAGGAGCGCCCGCGTGGCGTAGTCCGCCTTCGCGGAGATATGCATGCGCACATCATGCCTGAACCCCCGGCCACGACAAGGTCCTTCGTACTCCCCCGTTCCTTTGTTGCGGGAACATTGCCGCAGGTGAGACGCAATGGACACCTCTTGACATCCTTTTCCGGGGCGCTCTAGCGTCCGGGCCATGAGCGATTCGCTGACCACCCCTGGCGAAGGTTTCCACCCGCATCTGCACGACGCCCCGGACCTTTCGGCCGCCACCCCGCTGCGCAGCCGTCTGCACCACATCCGCGCCGACTCCCTGGACGGCGACACCGCACAGACGGGCGGCATGCGCCGGTTCGCCGCCGTCAGCGGGCGGACCGTGGGCTCGGAGAAGCTCTGGATGGGCCAGACCCATGTCGCCCCCGCGACATCGTCCTCCGACCACCACCACGGCGAGTCCGAGACCGCCATCTACGTGGTCAGCGGACACCCGGAGTTCGTCTTCATCGAGGACACGGGCGACGGCGAGCAGGAGATCCGCCTGCGCACGGCCCCCGGCGACTACATCTTCGTGCCCCCGTACGTGCCGCACCGCGAAGAGAATCCGGATCCGGCCGACGAGGCCGTGGTCGTCATCGCGCGCAGCACGCAGGAAGCGATCGTGGTGAACCTGCCGAAGCTGCACGCGCTGCCCGTCCAGGACGGCTGAGGCGGGCGGCGGTGACAGGCGGCCGGGACAGGCGCTGAAACCCTTTCGGTCCCGACGTGCGCGTAATTCACCCGTTCGGCCCTGCATCACGGCTCCCGAGGGGCGCTCCCACCCTGTCGGCCCAACGCTCTCCTTACGGCTGGTATCGACGTAGTGAGGGTGGTGGCGATGCGTACGAGAGCGTTGGCGTCCGAGTTCATCGGGACTCTGCTTCTGGTCTTCTTCGCCGTGGGTTCCGCGGTCATCGGGGTCGAGTTCATCGGCACCCTCGGTATCGCCCTTGCCTTCGGCTTCACGCTGCTGGCGCTGGCCTACGCGCTCGGTCCGATCTCCGGGTGCCACATCAACCCCGCGGTGACCCTGGGCATGCTGTGCGCACGCCGCATCGACGTGCGGACCGCGGTCGGCTACTGGATCGCGCAGTTCGTCGGCGGCATCGCCGGCGCGGCCCTCCTCTTCCTGCTGGCCAAGCAGGTGCCGGGCTTCCACGCCGACGGTGCCTTCGGCAGCAACGGTTACGGCGCGCGGTCCGCGGTGCACATCAACACCGGCGGCGCGTTCCTCGCCGAGGTCGTCCTCACCTTCCTGCTCGTGTTCGTGGTGCTCGCCGTGACGCACCGCGTCGCCGTCGTCGGCTTCGACGGCCTGCCGATCGGTATCGCCCTCGCCGTCATCCACCTGGTCGGCATCCCGCTGACCGGCACGTCCGTCAACCCGGCGCGCAGCCTCGGCCCGGCGCTGTTCGCCGGTGGTTCCGCGCTGTCGCAACTGTGGCTGTTCATCGTCGCGCCCCTGGTCGGCGGTGTGCTGGCCGCGCTCGTGCACCGGGTGACGCACCCCGCGGGCGAGGACCGCCAGATCGCCGACGAGGTGGCCGCGGCACCCTGAGAACCTGCCCGCGGGTCCGGTCAGTCGAGCAGGTCGGCGACCATCTCCGCGAACTCGTCCGGCGTGGCCAGACGGACGCCGAGGGATTCGGCCTTGGCGAGCTTGGAGCCCGCGCCCTCTCCCGCCACCACGAGACCGGTGTTCTTCGAGACGCTGCCCGATGACTTGCCGCCGGCCCGCTCGATCAGCTCGTTCATCTGGTTGCGGGAGAGCTTTTCGAGGGGGCCCGTCATCGCTCCGGTGACGACGACCTTCAGCCCTGCCAGCGGGCCCGCGTCCCCGTCGGCCGGTGCATCGGTGTCCCCGTCCGCCTCCCCGGCCGGGGCGGGCGGCGTGGCCCCCGGTTCCGTCATGCTCAGTCCCGCCGCCGCGAGCCGGTCGATCTGCTCGGCAAGGTCGGCGAGTTCGGCGACGATGACCGGCGCCTTCTCCGCGCCGATCCCCTCGACCCGCTGCATCGCCTCCGCGTCCGCGGCCCGGATCAGGTCCATCGTGGCGAAGTACCGGGCGATGCGGCGGGACATGGAGCGGCCGGTGCCGCGCACACCGAGCGCGCACAGCACCCGGGACAGCGGCTGCCGCTTGGCCGCCTCCAGCGCGGCCAGGAGCTTGTCGGTGCTGGTCTCCCCCATCCGCTCCAGGCCGAGCAGCTGCTCGCGCGTCACCCGGTCGAACAGGTCGGGCAGGCTCGCCACGATCCCGGCCTCGACGAGCTGGACGACCCGGGTGTGCCCGAGGCCCTCGATGTCGAGCTGGTCGCGGCCCGCGGCGTAGCTGATCGAGGCGACCAGGTAGCAGTTGCGGCCGCGCTCGCACCGCCACCGCTGCTCACTGGTGTCGATGCCGGAGCCGCACTGCGGGCACTCGGTGGGGAAGGCGATCTCCTGCTCCTCGCCCGTGCGCAGATGGGCGACCGGCGCTTCGATGCGGGGGATGATGTCGCCCGCCTTGTAGACCATGACGTGATCGCCCAGGCGCAGATCGCGGCGGGTGATGTCGGCGGGGTTGTGCAGGGTGGCGTAGGTGACGGTGGAGCCGTCGATCTCCACCGGCTCGAGGACCGCGCGCGGCGCGATGATGCCGGTGCGGCCCACGTTCCACTCCACGCCGACCAGCTTGGTGATCTTCTCGACGGCCGGGAGCTTGAAGGCGACGGCCCAGCGGGGTGCCCGCGTGCCCGACCCCGCCGCCTGCTGATCGGCGGCGAGGTCGGCCTTGACGACGATCCCGTCGATGCCGAACGGCAGCTCGGCCCGCAGCGCGGCGATCTCCTTCACCCGGACGAGCACCTGCTCGACGGACGGCACCACGATGCCCGCGACCGCCGTACTCGCGGGGGTGTTGACGCCGTACCCGGCCGCACGGTCCATGAGCGCGCCGTGCGCCTCCTCGGCCAGCTCGGCGGCGAGCGCCTCGTCGGTGCCGGGCAGCGGCAGCAGTCCGTAGCCGAAGAACGTCATCTGCACCGTGTAGGCGCGGTCCTTGGCGCGCAGTGTGCCCGCCGCGGCGTTGCGCGGGTTGGCGAACGGTTCGCCGCCGTGCTCGGTGCGCGCCTGGTTGGCGTACTCGAACTGGGCGGTGGTCATCAGGACCTCGCCCCGCACCTCGATCGTGGCCGGCTCGGAGAGCTCGGCGGGCAGTCCCTCGATGGTGCCGATCGCGTGCGAGACATCCTCCCCGGCGCTCCCGTCGCCCCGGGTGACAAGGCGCGTGAGGCGTCCGTCCTCGTACCGGGCGGCGATCGCGAGGCCGTCGAGCTTGGGCTGAACGTTCCAGCGGGCGACCTCGCGGCCGATGCGCCGCTCGACCGAGGCGGCCCAGACGGTGAACTCCTCGTCCGAGAAAACGTTGTCCAGGCTCAGCATCGGGACCGTGTGCGGCACGTCCCCCTCCACCGCGCCGCCGGCGACCTTCCCGGAGGGCGAGTCGGACAGCACCTGGTCCGGGTGGTCGGACTCGTACGCGGTGATCGAGCGCACCAGGCGGTCGTACGCGTCGTCGTCGAGGCGTGAGGTGCCGCCCTCGTAGTACGCGGCGGACGCGGTCTTGGCCTCCTCGACCGCCTGGGCGTAGGCGGCGGCGTCGGACAGCACGGCGGGAACGGCAGAAGTCGTCGTCATGACCCACATCCTGCCGTCCACCACTGACAATCCCGCTGGGGCGGGCTCGGCCGCCGCGTCCGGGGCCCCGGCAGAGCGTCGTCCGACGCCACGGCAGTGCATCGTCCAAGGTCGTCGTTCCGCCCTCTTGACCGTTTTGGTCCAGACCAATAACTTCACCTGCGTGCACGCCAGTTGCCGCTCCTCACAGGAATGAGCCCGCCCATGCGCCCACGCCTGCGCCGAAGACTTCTCACCCGGGCGGCCGTCGCCGTCAGCTCCCTCTCCCTCCTCGGGGCCTTCGCGCCCGCCGCCTCGGCCCACGGCGGCGGCCACGACACGCCGCGCCGCGTCGGCTACTTCACCCAGTGGGGCGTCTACGGACGGGACTTCCAGGTCCAGGACCTGAAGAAGAGCGGAGCCGCCGCCCGGCTGACCCACCTCAACTACGCCTTCGGCAACGCGAGCCCGGACGGAAAGTGCCTGATGGGCAACGTCCCCGGCGAGTCGGACCCCTGGGCCGACTACCAGCGCCCGCTCGACGCGGAGAACTCCGTCGACGGGGTCGCCGACACCGACACCCAGGCCCTCGCGGGCAACTTCAACCAGCTGCGCGAGCTGAAGGCCGAGAACCCGCGGCTCAAGGCGATGATCTCGCTCGGCGGCTGGTCCTGGTCGACCCATTTCTCGGACGCCGCCCGCACACCCGCTTCCCGTAAGGCCTTCGTCGCGTCCTGCGTCGACCTGTACATCAAGGGCAACCTCCCCGAGGACGGTGCCCGCGGGGGCCGGGGCGCGGCGGCCGGGGTGTTCGACGGCATCGACATCGACTGGGAGTGGCCGGGCTCCGAAGGCGACACGGACACCGTGTACCGCCCGGAGGACAAGCGGAACTTCACCGCGCTGGTCGCCGAGTTCCGCAAGCAGCTCGACGCGTACGGCCGCACGAAGCACAAGCACTACGAGCTGTCCGCCTTCGTCCCGACGGCACCCGCGAAGATCGACGCGGGCTTCGAGGTCCGCAAGATCATGAAGGACTTCGACTTCGTCAATCTGCAGGGCTACGACTTCCATGTCAGCGGCGAGAAGACGACCGCGCAGCAGTCGGCCCTGTACGCCCGCGACGACTTCAGCGTCGACGGCACGGTCGACGCCTGGCTGCACCGCGGCGCACCCGCCCGCAAGCTCGTCGTCGGCATGCCCTTCTACGGGCAGGGCTGGACCGGCGTCACCGGCGGCGGCGACGGTCTGGGCCAGCCCGCGGCCGCACCGGCTCCCGCCCAGTGGGCCGACGGCTACGCGGACTACAAGGAGCTGAAGGCGTGGGCGGATTCGGGTACGTACGAGCTGTACCGGGACCGTCGCGGCGGCCACGCCTGGCTCTTCGACGGCACGACTCTGTGGACCTATGACGATCCGCAGGTCCTGCGCCTGAAGTCGGCCTACGTACGCGCCAAGGGGCTGGGCGGAGCGATGTTCTGGTCCCTCGACGGCGACACCCCCGACGGGGAACTGGTCCGGACCGTGGACCGGGCGCTCAGCCACTGATCCCGCACCTCCGGGCACCACACACACAGCGGGGCGGGCCACCACCTCGGGCCACCGCCCCGCTGTGTCGGGCTCACACGGCGATGACGCGGATCGACGGGTGCTGTTCGGTGTTCAGATAGAGCTTCTCCTTGGTGCCCTCCTGCTCGAGCTCCAGCACCAGCCGGTACCGGTACAGGCCGGGTTTGGCGGTGCTCAGGATGGTGCCCGCCCAGTAGTAGTAGACCGGGGTGAACTTGTCGCGCATCCGGTCCGGCGCTCCATAGATCTTCAGCTCGGTGAATATCTTGCGCTCCGCCACGTCCTCCTCGTCCCCGGACTCGGTGTCGAGGAAGACGATGCTGTTGATCTTCGGCATGGGCGGCCAGGTGTTGTCGAGCCGCTTCTCCATGTCGATCGGCCGGATGATCCAGTTCAGCACCTGCCCCTGCTTGCAGACCGTCTGCAGGTGGTTGGTGCCCTGGCCGTCACCCCCGATGCTGTTGTCCATCATGTACATCGACTCGTCGAGCGACTGGGTCGCCGTCGCCCGTTCCATGTCGATGAGCGTGACGATGTTGAGCTGGACCGAGTTCAGCTGGCCGGGGTTCTGCTTCTGTTCCTGGGCGCTGCCGATGGTGCTGGTACTCATCGCTCCTCCTGTTTCGAACGAGGGGCCCTAGCCGACCAGGCTCGGGGACAGCGTCGTGGTGATCGGCTCGTCCCGCGAACCGACCTTGAACCTGACCCGGTAGCCGAGGTCCCCGTCGGTGTCCTTCTTCACCGTCCCGATCCAGTACGCGACATCGGTGCCGGGATAGACCCTGCGCTCCGGCTCGACCAGGTCGTGGTCGATCTCGATGCCGTCGATCGCCAGGTACGCCTCGCACTCCAGGGCGAGGACGCTCCACAGAAGCTGGTCGCCGGCCCGCACGCGGGTACGCAGCTCCTCGGTTCCGGCGCCGGTGGATCCGCCGGCCCTGTTGGTGTCGTAGAAGTACAGGTTGCCGTGCAAGGTGCCGGTGGCGAGCGCGCCCACGCAGTCCACGACCGCGGTGATCGAGATGGGCCGCTTGCCGACGTCGTTGTTCTCCGCCCTCTTCTTGGTGGCCATCTGCCGCTCCTCGTCTACGCGGTGGTGTCGTGCGGACCGGGACCCTGCGCGTACATGGAGCCGCCCCTGTCGGTCGACCGGATGGGCAGCAGACCCAGGCCCGCGCCGGTGAAGCCGTTGACCTTGGGCTCGGTGGTGACCTTGAGCTTGGACTCGCAGGTCATGTTCACCGGCTCCCAGAGCGTCTCGCTCCCCTTCTGCACCAGCTTGTGGAGCTGGATGCGCATCGTGTACGCGTACGTGCCGGGCCGGGAGGAGTCCACGGTGGCGGACCAGTACCAGCCGTCGGTCACCAGGTCCGGCGAGCCGTACTCCGCCGGATACATGATCTTCTCGTCGACGGCCTGGCCGTAGATGTCGGTGATCACCGGGCCGGGGTAGCTGTACGCGTCCTTGGTGGGGTCGGTGACGACCTGGCCGGTGACGTCGAGGATCTTCTGTCCCGAAAGGCGGCCCTTGGTGCGCCGGGTCGTCTTGACCCGGGTGCCGACCGCCTTGCGGATCTGCTTCAGCTCGGCCGCCGGATCGGAGCCCGCCGCGTCGGGCTTGGCCGTGATCGCGTCCAGCTCCGCCAGCGCCTGCGAGTCGCTCTGCCGGGCCCGGTCCGCCTCGTAGCCGCGCGGCACGGTCGGCGCTATGGAACCCAGGCTGTAGGGCAGCCAGTTGAGCACCTGCTCCGTGGCCTGGGAACCGTCACGCCAGTAGGCGCCGTGGATGGCGGTCACCAGATCGCCGGTGCCCTGCCCCTCCGAGCCGTGCAGTTTCATGTTGTCGAACAGGAACGTGTTTCCCTGGAGCGTGTTGGCCTCGAGGGCGCTGCCCACGTCCACGAGCACGATGATCGCCAGCTGTTGAGCCATGCTTCCACCTCGTCGTTCTGGGTTGTCGCCGGTCGGTGCGGACCCGCGGTCGCGCTCATGCGCCCATCAGGGCCGGCGAGTCGACGTGCAGCACACTGTGCGCGCCCTCGTACATCTGCAGTTCCAGGCGGTACTTGTGGGGTGTGCCGGGGGTGAGGGACGGCGGGACCATGCCGGCCCAGTGCGCCAGGTCGAGCTTGTCGCCGTCCCCCTCGGCGGACAGCCGGTCGGCGGGCACCACCTCGCCGTTCTGGCCGAGGAAGGTGATGCCCTTGATCTCGACCGGGGTCTGCAGGTCGACGGCGAGGACGGTCCACTGGACGACCTGGCCGGGGCGGACGACGGTGCACAGGTACGGCGTGCCCTGTCCGCTGCTGTCGTGGTCGCCGTTGTCCATCATGCAGAGATTGCCGTTGAGCAGTGTTCCTCCGGAGAGGGCGCCGATGACATCGACCACGGCGACTATGTTGACCTGCGGTTTGTAAGCCACTCGTTCCTCCTGCGGGACTCTGGGGGTGACGCGGTGGTCAGGGGGTCTCCTTCCGGGGCGCCGGATCAGGTGTGGTCACGGACCAGCGGCACCTTGCCGACCGCCGTGCGCTCGATGTCCGGCGAGTGCCGGGGTACGAACCTGACGAGCAGGGTGTAGCCGGTCTTCGCGATCGAGGCGGCGTTGGCCTCGCCGTCGTTGAACAGGGAGAGGGACCGCGGCAGGGCGTTGACGAACACCTGCTGCAGCCCCTGCGGGCCGAGCATGGAGTCGACGCGGTAGGTCAGTCCGAGTACGTCGTCCACGGCGGCGTACAGGGTGATGGTGCGGTTCTCGCGGTGGTTGGCGAACTGGATCTCGTGGGCCGACTGGTCCAGGTCCACCACGCCCACCGACTTGAGTTCGTCACGCAGCGCGTCGTACGCGCGGGCCGCGGAGTACTGGCTGTCGTTGAGATGCAGGACGTCGCCGGTGCGGCCGGCGAACTCGAACTGCTGGGCCTGCGGCCCCGGATACCCGTCGAGCCGGGGCCTGCGGATCATGCGGTCGCCCAGCTTCAGCCGCAGCAGGGGCGCTTCGTGGGCGTGCAGCCGCGTGACGACCAGCTCCCCCTCCTCGCCCACGGGGACCCAGAACCCCTCCTCGTCGACGATCTCGATGAGGTGCAGGCCCGGAACCGCGGTCAGCACGGGGCTCGCCTCGTCGAGCTGCAGACCGATGGTCTCCGCCTGCGTGGCGGCGAAGTAGCTGAGGATCGCCAGATTGGGGTAGAGCGCCTTCAGTTCGGCCCGGTTGCGCCGGGGCAGCACACCGCTGCCGTACAGGGCGACCCGGAAACTCTCTCTGGCCTGGCGGCTCATGCCCGCGCCCAGCTCGGCGAGGATGGCGATACCCGCCGAGATACCCATCAGCGCCTTGGGTCCCCGGTAGGAGAAGAGGTGTTCCAGAACGGGGGCGGTGACGGGGCCCGCGCCGATGTAGTTGACGCCCGGCACGTTCTGGAGCACGCCGCCGACCATCGTGCCGCTGCTCCACATCTGGTAGTCGGCGAGCGTGGTGAGCAGCCACTTGGGATCGGCGCCGGCCAGGTGGTCGTTGAGCTGGTAGGTGCCGAGGAACCGGCCGGCCACCTCATAGGTGTCGCGCAGTTCCCGCAGGGAGTACACGGTCTCCAGGGGTTTGCCTGTGCTGGTGCCGCCGCTGGCGACCACCTCGAACCCGCCGCGGCCGTGCGGGACGACCATGCCGTCGCGGGAGCCCATGAAGAGGTCGCGCTGGGTGTCCTTGTCGGACAGCGGCACGTGCTGCCACGCCTCGAAGCTCTCCGGGGGCTTGTCCGCCCCCGCGGTCTCCAGGCGTGCGCGCCAGACCGGGTTGAGCCCGATGGTGTGGATCATCTGCTGCAGCCGGCGCAGGACCAGGGCGTCCTGGATCTCGTGGGAGATCTCGCTGTACGGCTGCCGGCAGATCCGTTCGCACTCGCGCATCTTCTCGGCGAACGACGGCAGCAGCGTCACGGCGTCGATGGTGGGTGGAGTCAGTTCCGCATCGGGGATGATCCGGTTGACCATGGACTGGACGTCGGCGGGCGACGCCGCGGCCCCGTACGAGTTCGTCACTGAGCTTTTCCTGCCTTCCGTATCTCATCGAGAAGCATCTGAAAGTGCCCGGTCGTGATCTGGTGATTCATCATGACCACACGAAGGGCGGCCACTCCGTCCACGTCGACTTTCGATATGAAGAAATTCCCCCGGTGTTTGACCCGGTTCCTGATCTCCACCTGGAACCTGGCCACTTCGTCCTCGTCAACCCATTCCGGTCGATAGCGAAAACAGATGATATTTGCCTCGGGGTAGTGCAGGGTCTCGAAGTCGGACTGCTCTTCGAGTATCGCGTGGGCGTACCGCGTCAACCGGCACAGATACTCGATCTTCTCGGCGAAGAGAGCCCTTCCGTACATCGCCCAGAGCACCCAGAGGCTCATGATCATGGGGCGCTTCGTGCATTCGAAGTTCTTGTCGCCGCTGTCGAGTTCCGTGTACACACTGGGCTGGTCGTCGAAAACATAGCTGGCGGTCTGCCGGAACGCCCCGCGGCTGCGTTCCCGGTCCCGGTAGAAAAGGAGCGTGCACGGCGCCGGCACGAACATCATCTTGTGCGCGTCCCAGGCCAGGGAGTCCACCTGGTCGATGCCGCGCAGTTTGTGCCGCAGTTCGTCGGAGACCAGCAGGCTCGCGCCGTGGGCCCCGTCCACGTGCAGCCACAGGTCGCGTTCGCGCGCGACGGCGGCCAGCGCGTCGAGCCGGTCGAACGCGCCAACCGCGGTCGTGCCCGCCGACGCGACGAGGCAGAACACGTCGAGGCCCTGCCGGGCGGCCTCGTCCAGGGCCGGGCGGACCCGGCGGACATCGATGCGGCGCTCGGCGTCGAGCGGGAGCCGCACGATACGGTCCTCGCCGATGCCGAGGATGCCGGCGGCCCGGGCAACGCTGTAGTGGACGTCGGCGCCGACGGCGACGGCGGGCCTGGACGGCCCCGGGATCTCCGAACTGCCGCGGGACCACACGCCCGGAAAGGCCCTGTTGCGGGCGGTGAGCAGAGCGGTCAGGTTGGCCAGCGAACCGCCGGAGGTGGTCACCATGGCGAAGGTGCCGGGCTCGAAGCCGATGAACTGGTTGAGCTCGTCGGCCATGATCCGTTCGGCGACGTTGGGCAGCTGGCCGGCCTCGTAGAACGACGAGGGCTGGTTGACGACGGAGCTGACGAAGTCGACGACGCCGGAGAGCGGGACGACCCCGGAGAACTGGCGGCCCATGTAGCCGGGTGAATGGACCTGGACGCCGGTCCTGATGTAGAGGTCGACGATCTCCGCGAGCCGCGCCTCGTCGAAGGCGGCCGGCCGGTCGCGCTCCTTGGTCATCAGCGCCCTGGCCGCCCGGGTCAGCTGTGCGGGCTCGACGAGTTCGAGGCCGCGGATCGACAGGTCGGCCAGGTGCTTCTCCAGCTTGGCGAGGACCGATTCAGCGCTTTCCCTGAACAGTTGTACATCGAATGCCTCGATCAACAACCCACTCTGAAGCGGTTCCGTCACAGGGGCCTCCTTTCGCACAATCCCTACCGGCTGCCGGATGATTTAGAACGCAACGAGACTTCGCCGACCAAGGCGTAGTGGAGCGGCTCCACCGTAGATGTCAGCGGCACGGAAATACACAATTCCCCTTCTCCCGTTTCAATTTGGCCCGAACGCCTCACCGGACCGCCGCGGCTTTGTCATGCACGTGCCTACATCGGACCGAAAGGGCAGGCCACTGTGGACCGTATGCACGCAGAGGAGAATTACCGGTTCCGCTGCATATGACTGCGGAAACCGCAGGCAACCGGCGCGCCGGGCCCCACGCCAGGCGCCCGGCGGGGAGCCGTTTCCTGCCAGGGAGCCGACGTCAGGACACCGACGGCGGGGGCGCACCCCCCGTCGCCGAATGCCTTTCACGGCGAGCTTTTTCTGGCCACGGACCATCCGAGACCATCTCACCTAGGACAGGTATTCGAAATTCAAGCGCTTACGTACGGGTGGGCATACGAAGGGGCCCCGGCGCGGTTCACCGGGGCCCTTTGTTGAGGGGGAAATCAGCCGTGGCTCTTTTTCTGTCCCGCGTCGGTAGCGGCTGCAAAGTCCGGGCGGCCGAGCGGCGTCTTGGTGCGGACAGCTCCGATCCATTCGGCGGTGCCGGCCACATAGGCGAAGAACGACTGCATGACCACGAGCACGGCCCGGTGGATCTCAGCGGCCGGCAGAGCCCCCACCCGGTTGGACAGGTCCGTGGTGCCGGTCGCGTCGGAGAGCATTTCGACGCGGTAGCCGAGGTGCACGGCCTCGCGGGTCGTGGACTCGTCGCAGGTCTGCGTCATGTAGCCGACGACGGTGAGCGTGTCGACGCCCTCGCGCCGCAGCCAGGCGTCCAGGTCGGTGCCCGCGAAGGACGAGGGCAGTGTCTTCTCCACGAGGTGGTCGTGCGGACGGGAGGCCACCACCTCGTGCAGGGCGAAACCGTGGGTGCCGCGGGCGAAGACCGGAGAGCCCGCGGGGGCCGCGTGCTGGACGACCACGACCGGGACGCCTTCCTGGGCGGCCGCGTCCATGGCGGCGGCGATGTTCGCGAGGCTGTCGGTCAGAGGCGGGAAGACGATCGGCATGGCGCCCGTGACGTACTCGTTCTGGACGTCGATGACCACGAGGGCACGTTTCATGAGGCTTCCTTTCCTGCGAAGGGGCAGCGGACGAACGGTGCGGTACTCATCGGGACGCCCCCGTGGCCCGGACGAAGGCTTCGAACAGGGCCTGCTGGGCCGGGTCGTGCGGGGCGGTGTGCTCGGGGTGCCACTGCACACCGGCGAACCAGGCGCGCCGGTGCGGGAGTTCAAGCGCTTCACGGGTGCCGTCGGTCGCCTGCGCGGTGACCTTCAGCCCTGCTCCGAGCCGGTCCACACGCCGGTGGTGCAGGCAGGACGCCGTCACCACCCGGGCACCCATGCTCAGTTCGAGCAGGGTGGCGGGCTCTACGGTGACCTGGTGGACGAGATGGTGGTGCTCGCGCCGCCGGCCCGCCAGATGCTCCTGCAAAGTACCGCCGAGCGCCACATTGACCGCCTGGAGACCGCGGCATATGGCCAACAGCGGGAGATCGGTGCGCAGCACGTGGTGGGCCACGGCCAGATCGAAGCCGTCCTGCTCGGCATCGGCGTCGTACGTGGTGCCGTACGCCCGCGCGGTCCCGTAGCGGCCCGCGGCCAGTTCGTCGCCGCCCGGCAGCAGGACGCCGTCGAAGCGCCGCAGGCGGTCGGCGACGAGCGCCGGGTCGCTGCTCCCGCCCGGAGCGTGCGGGTGGAGGGTCACGGGCTCGCCGCCCGCCCGCCAGACGGCTTCGACCAGAGCGCGGGCGACGACCTCGGCAGCGTGGCGCAGGGCCGAGGTGGAGACCGCGAAGCGGGCGGGGATGGCGATGAGAGGACGGGGGGAGCGGTTCACAAGCATTCCTCGGGGAGTTCGGTGCACGGGGGTTCAGCTCACGGCGGGTCCTTCTGGAGGGCGGGGCGCGGGGGCGTGGGCTCGACCGGGCGGACGCGGTGGGCGGCGGCGCCGAGGAGCCAGACGGCGGGCACGCTCAGCGCGAGCCAGGTGGCGGTGGTGCGGTCGCCGCCGATGAGGGTGGTCAGGTTGGCCAGGACCAGCCAGATGGCGCCGGCGATGCCGAGGGCGCCCAGGGCGGGGGCGACTGCGGTGTTCCAGAGCCGGCGGTCCAGGCGCGCGCGGCGGAAGAAGACGACCACGGACACGGAGGTCAGGAAGTACAGCAGCATGATGGCCAGGACGGCGACGCCGCTGAACCAGGAGAACAGCGTCACGACGGGATCCTTGTCCGCCAGGGCGAAGGGGACGACCAGCAGCACCGCGATCGCCGTCTGGAGCAGTCCGGCGGCCCAGGGGGCGCCGCGCCGGTTCAGAGCGCACAGGGCGTGCGGGAGGCGGCCCTCGCGGCCCAGGGCGAACAGATAGCGGTTGGCCGAATTGTGGAAGGCAAGAATGCCCGCGAAGAGGGAGGTGGCGAGCAGGACGGGCAGCAGATCGCCCGCCCAGGCGCCGAACAGGTCCTCGATCGGCTGGAAGACGAACGCCGAGGAGTCGCCGCTGTCCAGTGCGCGGCCCGCGGCCCCGGTGGCGTGCGAGGCGCCGTGGACGGAGATCACCATCCAGGAGGTGAGGGCGAAGAACGCGGTGATCAGCGTGATGGACAGATAGGTGGCGCGGGGCACGGTCCGGTGCGGATCCCGGGCCTCCTCGCCGTAGATGGCGGTGGCCTCGAAGCCGAACATGGACGCGACGGCGAACATCATCGCCACCCCGGGCGCGCCGTCCAGGGCGGCGCCCGGGGAGAAGCTCCCGGTCAGGTCGAGCCCCTCGGGACCGCCGCCGCGCACCAGTGTGACCAGTGCGAACGCCAGCAGGAGGCTGGTCTCGGCGAGCACGAAGACGGCCAGTACCCGGGCGCCCATGTCGATGCCGGACACCCCGAGGAGCTGGACCACCGCCATGGTGAGCAGGGCCCACATCCACCACGCCACGTCGATGTCCGCGTGCGTCCGCAGGAGCCCCGCGAGCGTCGCCCCGTACAGGCCGTACATCGCGGCCTGGATGGTGCAGTACGCGAAGAGCGCCACGGCGGCGCTGCCCGTCCCGGCGGCCGGGCCGAGCCCTTTGCCGATGTACGTGTAGAAGGCGCCGGGGTCGACGACGTAACGGCTCATCGCGACGAAGCCGACGGAGAACAGCAGGACGACCGCACCCGCGGCGACATAGGCGGCCGGGACGCCGGGGCCGTTGCCGAGCGCGACCGACAGCGGCACGGCGCCCGCGATACCGGTCAGCGGGGCCTGGGCCGACAGAACGAGGAAGAGGACGCCTACGACCCCCAGGGCGTTGCGCCGCAGCCGCACGGTGGCGGGGCGTTGGGGCGGATCCGCCGACATCCCGGCTCCTCGCTGATCGGTGGGCGGGGCGGCGCCGTACCGGAGTCGAGCGGTGCGTCCGGTGGGGCCCCGGGCCGTGATCTCGGCCGCGTCGCCGAGCACGACCGGGCCATTCGTTTGGTATCAAACAACGTAAGTGCGGGTGCGGACGCGGTCAATCCCCTCCGAGGCGGAGCAAGTTGGGCCGCCGGGCTTGCGGTCAGGCGCCCGGCGTCCCTACGGTCGACATACCGTTTGGCATCAAACAAGCGGCGGGCGACCTCATCGCCCGGGCCACGTCACGGCCCCGTTCCAACTGCCCGAGGAGGCAGCGGTGAGCGCACACGACCCCTCCCAGCTACGCCGGCACACCGAGCGGCTCGTCGAGGAGGGCATCGACGTGGTCCGCGTGGTCTACCCCGACCTGCTCGGCACCGACCGGGCCCGTGACGTCCTGCTCGACCATCTGCCGACGGCGTGCGCGCACGGGCTCGCCTTCTGCCGGGCCGTCTACCACACCACCCCGCGCGGCGACGTCGTGCCGGTGGCGGGAGGGCTGGACGCCGGGCTGCCCGACATGCTCGTCCGGCCCGACCTCGCCACCCTCGCCCCGCTGCCCTGGGAACCGGGAGTCGCCTCCTGCCTCGGCGACGTCACCGACGCCAGGACCGGGGCGCCCGCCCCCGAGTCCCCCCGTGACCTGCTGCGCACGGTGCTCGCGCGGTGCGCGGAGCACGGTCTCGCCCCGGTCGCCGGACCCGAACTCGAGTACTTCCTCTGCGAGGCGGATCCGCATGCGGCGGGCGGCTGGCGCCGCTACAGCACGGCCACCGGAGTCGTGTACACGGCCGGTCTGCGCGCCGACCCCGACAACCACCTGCTGCGCGTCCTGCGCCCGCTGCGCGATCTGGGCATCGGCATCACCACCGGGAACCACGAGTTCGACGGGGCGCAGTTCGAGATCAACCTCCGGCACTCCACGGCACTGGACGCCGCCGACCGGGCGTTCCGCCTCAGGTCCGCCGTCAAGGAACTCGCCCGCAAAGAAGGCCGGATGGCCACCTTCATGGCCAAGCCCTTCAACGACGCGGGCGGTTCGGGTTTCCATCTGCACCTGTCGTGCACCGACGGCGACGGCCGCAACGTCTTCGACGACCCGGCGGGCGCGTACGGCCTGTCGGCCACCGCCCGGCACGCCGTCGCCGGCCTGCTCACGCACGCCCCGGCGCTCGCCGCACTCCTCAACCCGACGGTCAACTCCTACAAGCGCTTCGGCCCCGACACCCTGGCCCCCTGGCTCATCGACTGGGGCCTGGACAACCGCAGCGCCATGGTGCGTGTGCCGCCCGAGCGCGGGTCCGGTGCCCGGCTCGAACTACGGCTCGGGGACGCCTCCGCCAACCCCTATCTGCTGATCGCCGCCACCGCCGCGGCAGCCCTGCTCGGTGTCCTCGACGCGACGGAGCCGCCCGCCCCGCTGGAGGGGTACGGGTACGACACCGCCCGCGCGGCGCTGCTGCCCATGAGCCTGCCCGCCGCGCTCGACGCGCTGGAGGCGGACACCGGCCTCACCCGCCTCCTCGGCAAGGACTTCGTCAGCGCCTACCTCACCTACAAGCGCGACGAGGTCGGCCGCTTCCACAGCCACGTCACGGACTGGGAGTTCACCGAGTACGCCGACCATCTGTGATCCGGACCGCCCCCAAGGAGCCCTCGATGACGGCATCCGCCCCGGTCGAGCCACTGCCCCTCGACGAGGTCGACCTCACCGACCTCGACCGCTTCAGCGACGGCACACAGCCGTGGCGCATGTTCCACACCCTGCGCCACCAGGACCCGGTCCACTGGCAGCCCGAGGCCGCGCCCAACTCGGGGTTCTGGGCGCTGACCCGGCACCCGGACATCGTCGCCGTCGACCGGGACCCTGAGACCTTCACCTCGACCCGGTTCGTCAACCTGGAAGAGGTCGACGACGACCAGATCGCCAAACGCGCCTCCATCCTGGAACTCGACGGCACCCGGCACCGCGCGCTGCGCACACTGCTGCAACGGCAGTTCGGGCACAGCGTCATCAGCCGGTACACCGACTTCCTGCGCGGCCTGACCGTCCGCACCCTGGACGCGGCGCTGCCCCTCGGCACGTTCGACTTCGTCACCCACGTCGCGGCCGACTTCCCCATCAACGTCCTCGCCCGCCTCCTCGACGTGCCGCCCGAGGACAACCGCCGGCTCATCGACTGGGGCAACCGCATCATCGGCAACACGGACCCCGACTACGCGGACGTACTGCTCGACGACCCGGACAGCGAGCGCTACCGCGATCTCCCCTTCCGCTCCCCCGCCGCCACCGAGGTCTTCGCCTACGGACGTGAGCTGGCCCGGCAGCGCAAGGGCGGCCAAGGCGACGACCTGATCACCCGCCTCGTCAACCAGACCCCGCGCGACGGCGTGCCGCTCTCCGCGCAGGACTTCGACAACTACTTCCTGCTCCTGGTCGTCGCGGGCAACGAGACGACGCGCCACGCCATCAGCCACACCATGCTGGCCCTCACCCAGCACCCCGAGCAGCTCGACCTGCTCCGCCGGGACCCCGGGCTCCTGCCGGTCGCCGTGGAGGAGTTCCTGCGCTGGGCCTCCCCCGTCTACCACTTCCGGCGCACAGCGACCCGCGACACCGAGCTCGGCGGCCGGCCCATCAGGCAGGGCGAGAAGGTCGTCATGTGGTACGCCTCCGGCAACCGCGACGAGGACGTGTTCCCCGACCCGTACGTCTTCGACGTGACCCGCACCCCCAACGACCACGTCACCTTCGGCAAGACGAGCCCGCACCTGTGCCTGGGCAACCTGCTCGCCCGCACCGAGATCCGCATCATGTTCGAGGAGCTGATCCCACGCCTCGCGGACATCCGCCTCAGCGGTCCGGTCCGCCGGGTCCGCTCCAACTTCGTCAACGGCATCAAGGAGCTGCCCGTGACGGTCACCCTGAGGTGAGAGAAGGAGCCTGTCCGAGCGCGGCCCGGTCGGGGGACGGGCCGCGCGGACGTGCCCCCGTATGATTCGGTGCCGAACGACCGTGGTTCCGGCGGCGCGCGCGGGACCGGTCATGACTGTGAGGGAGCGCCCGTGCCGAGCCAGCGGTCCATCCGTCAGGCGGAGAGCCTCGCCGAGGCGAAACTCGGCGGCATCCCCGTCCGGCGTGAGCAGATGGCGGCGGTCGCCAACATCTACCGCGCGGCGTCCGCCGTCCGCCAGCACCTGGAGAACTCGGTGCTGCGCGGTTCGGACCTGACATGGACCGGCTTCGTGGTGCTGTGGGTGGTGTGGGTCTGGGGCGAGTCCGAGACCCGGCACGTCGCCGAGGAGGCCGGCATCTCGAAGGGCACCCTGACCGGTGTCGCGCGCACGCTGGAGTCGCGGGGGCTGCTGCGGCGCACCGGCCATCCCAGCGACGGACGGCTCGTCCTGCTCGGCCTCACCGACGACGGCGAGGCCTTCATGCGCGAGGTGTTCCCCGCCTTCAACGAGGAGGAGGCCTTCGTCACCTCGCGGCTGAGCGACGCCGAATGCCGTGGCCTGGCCGACGGGCTGCGGCGCGTCGTGCAGCAGGTCGAGGAGGAGGGCGAGGAGCGGCGCCGGACCCTGCTGAACGGCGCGGCCCCGACCCCGCGCCGCAGCGGACGCCGCGCCCGCGGCTGAGCAACCGGCCCGAAGAAGTCAGACGCTCCGCGCCGCGTCGACGAGCGCGTCGAAGAGGCGCTGCTGCACCAAGTCCTCGTGCGCCGTGTCCTCCGGATGCCACTGCACGGCCAGGAACCAGCCGCCGTCGCCCGTGAGTTCCAGGGCTTCGACCGTGGCGTCGGCGGCTCGCGCGGTGACGCGCAGCCCCTTCCCCGGGCGGTCCACGTGCTGGTGGTGGTAGCAGGACGCCTCGGCCTTGTCGGTCCCGGTGATCCGTGCCAGGGCCGACCGGGAGGCGAAGGAGACGGACTGCCGGAGGTGCCGGTGGCCCTGCCCGGAGCCGTCGGCGCCGTTCATGTCCTGGTGGAGGGTGCCGCCCAGGGCCGTGTTGACCACCTGGAGGCCCCGGCAGATCGCCAGCAGCGGCACTCCGCACGCGAGGGCCTGCCGGGCCGCCTCCAGGTCGAACGCGTCCTGTTCGTCGTCCACGTCGTAGACGGTCCGGTGGGTGCGCCCCGCCCCGTAGCGGTGCGGGGCGATGTCACCGCCGCCGGGGAGCAGCAGCCCGTCGAAGCGGGCGAGCCGGGCGCGCACGTCCTCGGGATCGGCCGTGCCCTCGGGGGCGTACGGGTGGAGGGTGGCGGGTTCACCGCCGGCCCGCCAGACGGAGGCGATCAGGGCGCGGGCGTTGACCTCCCCCGGCTCGGGCAGGCAGGAGCTGACGGCGGAGAAGCGGGCGGGCATCGCTATCAGCGGGCGGGGGGTCACAACTGGATCCAGGTGGTCTTCAGTTCGGTGTACTTCTCCAGCGCGTGGGCGGACTTGTCGCGTCCGTTGCCGGACTGCTTCATGCCGCCGAAGGGCACGGTCAGATCGCCCCTCTCGTAGCAGTTGACCCACACCGTGCCGGCCCTGAGGGCGCGTGAGACGCGGTGTGCGGTGCTCAGGTCGGAGGTCCACAGCCCGGCCGCGAGCCCGTACTCGCTGGCGTTGGCGAGGGTCACCGCCTCGTCGAGGTCGTCGAAGGGGAAGACGGAGAGCACGGGCCCGAATACCTCTTCGCGCGCCAGGGGGCTGTCCGGCGCGACCCGGTCGAAGACGGTCGGTTCGAGGTAGACGCCGCCGGTGCCGGTCAGGGTGCGCGCGCCGCCGGTGCGCAGGCGGGCGCCGTCCTCGACGGCGGTACGGACATGGCCGAGCACCCGGTGGAGGTGGCCCTCGCCGACCAGGGCGCCCATCTCGGTCGCCGGGTCGAGGGGGTCGCCCACCCGCAGCGCGCGGGCGCGTGCCACGACGGCCTCGGTGACCTGTTCGGCGATGGAGGAGTGGACGAGGAGACGGGAGGGCGCGGTGCACATCTCGCCCTGGTTGAAGAAGATGCCCCAGGCGGCGGTGGCCGCGGCCTGATCCAGGTCGGGGGCGTCGGGAAGCACGATGTTGGGTGATTTCCCGCCCAGTTCCAGCCAGACGCGCTTGAGGTTGGAGTCGGCCGCGTGGCGCAGGAAGTGCCGGCCGACGGCGGTGGAGCCGGTGAAGGCGAGGACGTCGACCCCGGGGTGCAGGCCGAGGGCCCGGCCCGCCACCGGGCCCGCTCCGTTGACGACGTTGAGGACGCCGGGCGGCAGTCCGGCCTCCAGGCCCAGACGCCCGAGCACGGACGCCGACAGCGGTGCGTGTTCCGAGGGTTTCAGGACGACCGTGCAGCCGGCGGCGAGCGCCGGGGCCACCTTCCAGCCCGCGAGCGTCAGCGGGAAGTTCCAGGGGACGACCGCGCCCACGACGCCCGCGGGCTCCCGGGTGACGAGGGCGAGGGCGTCCGGGGTGGTGTGCGCCACCTCGTCGGTGAGCTTGCCGGCGAGCTGGCCGTACCAGCGGAACGTGCCGGCGACGGCGGAGAGTTCGATGTCGTGTGCCTCGGTGATGGGTTTGCCCATCTCCAGGCTGATGGTGAGCGCCAGCTCCGCCCGGTGTTCCTCCAGCAGGCCGGCGAGGCGCAGCAGGACCTGTCCGCGTTCGGCGGGCTCCAGGCGGGGCCAGGGGCCGGCGTCGAAGGCGCGGCGCGCGGCGGTGACGGCGGCGTCGATCTCGGCCGGGCCCGCGTCGGCGACGTCGGCCAGGGTCCGGCCGTCGCGGGGCGAGAGCGCGCCGAAGCTGCTGCCCGCGCCCGGGGCGTCGGCGCCGTCGATCAGATGGGCGCCGACGGGTGCGAGCGCCTTGGCGCGGCGGATCCATTCCTCGTGCGTGACGGCGTGCGTGACGGCGTGCGTGTCGGGTGTCATGCGGCCCTCCCGGGTGTGGTCAGCGCTTCGGTGGCCTGATGCCGCGGAACTCCCAGTCGCCGCCGAGCGCGGTGGAGAGCACCTCCTCGGATGCGGAGGGCTGGGCGCCGACGTCCGTGCGGACGGCTGTGGGGCCGGCGACGATGTGGTTGACGAGCCGGCCCAGCCCCTCGACCGCGACCTCGACGACGTCGCCGGGGTGCACGGGCCGGGAGCCCGCCGGGGTACCGGACAGCAGCACGTCACCTGGGTAGAGGGTGATGGTGCGGGCGATGTCGGCGACGAGGTAGTGCATGTCCCAGGTCATCTCGTCCGTGGAGCCGTCCTGGACGACCCGGCCGTTGACGTAGGTGTGCAGCCTCTTGCCGTGGAAGTCCCACTCCGTGACCAGGCCGGGGCCGAGCGGGCACAGGGTGTCCGAGCCCTTGACGCGGAGCATGGAGCCCGCGTCGGTGTCGCGGAAGTCGTGCAGGCCGAAGTCGTCGGCCACGGTGTAGCCGGCGATGTACGCGCCCGCTTCGGCCGGGGAGATGTTGCGTGCGGTCCTGCCGATGACGACGGCGATCTCTCCCTCGTAGTTGAGCCAGTGACAGCCTTCGGGGCGTACGACCGCGCCCTGGTGCGAGTTGAGCGCCGAGGTGGGCTTGTGGAAGTAGGTGGGCGTGGTGGGCAGGCGGATCCCGAACTCCTCGACGCGGCTGCGGTGGTTGAGGTGGACGGCGATCACTTTGGTCGGCACGACCGGGGGCAGGTGCGTGGCGTCCCGCGCCTGGACGCGGCGCCCGTCCCCGGCGACCAGTTCGTCGCCGTCGCGGACGGTGTCCACGGCTGCCCCGTCGAGCAGGATGCGGCGGTGCTCGGACATGGCGGAGACCTCCTCAGGTACGGCTGTGCGGGGTGCGCGGGGCGGCCGGCGCGGGCAGCCCGGTGCCGGTCCAGCCGTGCTCGGGCCGGTCGAACCAGAGGTGGACCTGGCCGGTGCCGATGGAGTTCTCGTACGCGCCGTACTGGCGGGCCCGCGCGGTGCACGCCTGCTCGCCAAGGGCCCCGGCCATCATCAGGTAGTGGAAGAACTTCGCCTCGGGCCGGTGTTTCCAGAACTCGTCCATGCGGTCCAGGACCTTGTCGTGGCGGCCCTCCTTGAACCAGGCGATGCGCTGGTGATCGGCCGCCCGTGCCTCGGGGGTGAAGATGTGCGCCGGGTCGCCGGACTCGTGGGCGCGCAGTTCGCGCAGCGGCCAGAAGGTGTGCGAGAGGGCGCCGGAGGCGATGAGGAGGACCCGGCGCCCTGGGGTGGCGGCGATGCCGTCGGCCAGCGCGCGACCGAGCCGCAGGTGGTCCTCCATGTCGCCGGTCTGGCAGACGCCGACGGTCACCCACCGCTTGTCCGGCAGCCCTTCGCCGAGGAACTTCCAGAGGTTGGTGGTGGCGTAGTAGATGGGCAGGTACGCGTCGTCGATCGGGGTGATCCAGGTGCCGTGCCGGTCCGCGAACGAGGCGACGTGGTGGGCGAGTTCGGGGTCGCCGGGGAAGTCGTAGGGCATACGGCACATGCCGCGCGGCAGTTCCTCGGAGGTGAACAGGCCGGAGCGGCGGGGCTGTGCGGTGACGACGAACTCGACGGTGGTGGCCCAGTGGGAGTCCAGGACGACCACGGTGTCGTAGGCGTCGCTCTCGAAGACGTCGTCGCGCAGTTGCCGCAGGCCGGTGACGAGGGTGATCTCCTTGCCCTCGTTGAGTTCGAGGCGGTCGGCCTCGGGCAGCACGATGGTGGGGACGTGGGCGAGCAGGCCGGCTCCGACGATCTCACCCATGGTCCCGCCATCCCTTCGGCCCGGTGACCGTGTTCTTGAGGTCGCAGTAGAAGTCGAAGCTCCAGTTGCCGCCCTCGCGGCCGACGCCGGAGTGGCGGGCGCCGCCGAAGGGGGCGCGGAGGTCGCGGACGTAGAAGCAGTTGACCCAGACGGTGCCGGCCACCAGCCGGGCGGTGACACGCCGGGCCCGCTCGGGGTCGCCGGTGACGAGGGTGGCGGCCAGGCCGAAGCGGGTGTCGTCGGCCAGTCGTACGGCCTCGTCCTCGTCGGTGAAGGTCTGCAGGGTCAGTACGGGTCCGAAGATCTCCTCCTGGACGATCTCGGAGTCCTGGGCGACGTCGGTGAGCAGGGTCGGGGCGTAGTACCGCTCGCCCCGGCGGTGGCCGCCGACGACCGTGCGGGCGCCGGCCGCCAGCGCACGCTCCACGAAGCCGTCGACGGCCGCGAGTTGGCGGGGGTGGATGGTGGGGCCGATGTCGGTGGTGTCGTCCCGCGGGTCGCCCTGGCGCAGCCGGGCCGCCTTCGCGGTGAAGCGGCGGGTGAACTCCTCGACGACCGTCTCCTCGACCAGGAGGCGGGTCGCGGCGAGACAGACCTGTCCGGCGTTGTCGTACTGCTCGACGGCGAGCTCGGCGGCCAGGTCCGGATCGGCGTCGGCGAACACCAACAGGGGTGACTTTCCGCCGAGTTCGAGGCTGACCGGGGTGAGGTGGGTGGCGGCCGACGCGGCGACGCTCCGGCCGGTGCGCACGGAACCGGTGAAGCTGATCCGGCGGACGTCCGGGTGGCCGGTGAGGGTGGGGCCGATCTCGGAGCCGTACCCCTGGACGACGTTGAGGACGCCCGCGGGCAGCCCGGCCCCGGCGGCGATGTCGGCGAGCAGCGAGGCGGTCAGCGGCGACCATTCGGCGGGTTTCAGGATCACCGTGTTCCCGGCGGCGAGGGCCGGGGCCACCTTCCACGTGGCCAGCATCAGGGGCGCGTTCCACGGGGTGATGAGCACGCACGGTCCTGCCGGGTCCCAGCTGACGTGGTTGGTGTGGCCCCGGGTGGCGAAGTCCTCGTGCTCGAGGCTGAGCAACCGGTCGGCGAAGAAGCGGAAGTTGTGCGCGACCCTGGGCATGACGGCCCGGCGGTGGGAGCGCAGGAGGGCTCCGTTGTCGGCGGTCTCCACGACGGCCAGTTCCTCGATCCGCTTCTCCACGCCGTCGGCTACGGCACGCAGGACGCGGGCGCGTTCGGTCCTGGGGGTCGCGGCCCAGCCGGGGAACGCTTCCTTGGCCGCGGCGACGGCGGCCTCGGCCTCGACGGGGGTGCCGCGGGCGATCTCGCCGAGGGCCGTGCCGTCGATGGGTGACATGTCCGTGAAGGTGCCGGCCGATGCGCGGCGTGCGCCGCCGATCCAGTGCCGGGTGTCGACGGTGACTCCGGCGACGGTGGTGGTGGGTCCGCTCATGTCGTCAGGCTCCCGGGGGTCGGCTCGGTCGGGGCTCGCTGGGTCATCGGGCGCCGGAGGTGCCGGACTCCAGGAGTCGGCCGCCGTCCCACACCACGCCGACCTGCCGGTAGTACGCGGCGATCGGCTCCCGGATCTCCAGCCGGGACAGTTCCTCCGTGGGCGCCTCGAAAAGCTCCAACTGCGCTTCGCCGACCCATGGTTGGCCCCCTTCGAAGGATGCGGCTTCGGACTCGATCAGCTCGTCGAGCGCCAGGCCCTTGCCCTTCTCCACGGAGGGCAGCCAGCGGTGGTGGGCCATGGGGTGGCTGTTGACGAAGCCGTTGGCCGCGGACGGCTCGCGCAGGGTGACGACCACCTGGGCGAGGCGCCGGTCCGCGGCGGCGAGGGTGGCGCCGAAGCGGGCGCCGGCGCCGACCCGCGGGGCGGGCCCGTAGGGGTGCGGGCGGGTCTGGTGGATGGAGCCCAGCTTCTTCGGGTAGCCCTGGTGCAGTCCCCGGGCGAGCGCGAAGTCCTTGTCGACCCAGATGTACACACAGCGCGTGTACGTCCGCCCCCGGTAGGTGCAGCGGACGACGGCGAACGCCTCTTTGTACTGGGCCCGCACCGGATCGAGGAGTTCCTCGCCCGAGGCGGCGCAGGACTGCCAGTCGGCCCAGATCAGTGCGACGGCGCCGGGGTCCACCTCGGCGAGCCGCAGCGGTTCGGGCAGCAGTTCGCGCACCCGGGCCGGGTCGGTGCGGTACTCGACGGTGAGCAGATCGCCGGAGTAGTGCCACGGCGGTTCGGGGACGAGCGAGGAGGCGCCCGTCGCCGTCTTGGGATGGAAGTATCCGCGGACACCGGTCACAGCGCTTCCTCAGGGTCGGGCGGCAGGGACGGGGAGCCGGAGCAGTTCG
>NZ_BAAATS010000007.1:171710-188524 GCF_039533535.1 Streptomyces kunmingensis | reverse complement strand
CGCCCGCCGCGACGGCCCGGCCGCCGAGGGCGACGACGCCGACCAGCCGGCCGTCGCGGTGGTAGCCGGCGAGGACGTCTCCGCCGAGGTCGCCGTCGAGGATGCGGACGTCGTCCTTGCCGAGGGCGGGGGCGCCGAAGGACTGCAGGCGGAAGTCGTGCTGGTCGCTCCAGAACGTGGGCAGCGGGGCGAACGCGGCGAGAGCGGCGTCGCTGCCGGTGAGGCAGGCGGCGAGCACCTTCGCGGCGTGCTTGGCGGTGTCGGTGGGGATGGACCAGTGTTCGACGCGGCGCGGGACGTCGTCGTAGCGGGCGTTGGGAAAGCGGGCGACGTCGCCGACGGCGACCACGTCCGGGCGGCCGCCGGCCCGTAGCTGCGCGTCGGTGCGGACGCCGTCGGTGAGGTCGAGTCCGTTGCCGTCGAGCCATTCGGTGTTGGCCAGGGAACCGACCGACTCCACCACGACGTCCGCGGGGACGGCCGTGCCGTCGGCCAGGACCACGCCGGTGACCCGGTCGTCGCCCTCGAAGGCGGTGACGCCGGCGCCGAGGGCGAACCGGACACCCCGCCGTTCATGGCGGTCGAGCAGTGCCCGCGCGAGCAGTTCGCCCAGCGGCCCGATCATGGGCAGCGGCAGCGGGTCGACGACCGTGACCTCGGCGGCGCCCATGGCGAGCGCGGTCGCGGCCACTTCGCAGCCGATGAATCCGGCGCCGACCACGACCACCCGCCGGCCGGGCCGGGTCAGGGCGTCGCGCAGTCGCCGCGCGTCGGTGAGCGTGCGGACGGTGTGCCGGCCGGTGACCGGGCCGGGGCAGGACAGCCGCCGGGGGCGCATGCCGGTGGCGACGACCAGACCGGCGTACGTCAGGGCCCCGCCGTCGTCGAGTTCCACGGTGTGCCGGTCCAGGTCGGCGGCGACGACCCGGGTGCCGAGCCGCCACCGCACGTCCGCGACACCGGCCCGCGGCCGGAGGGCGAGCGACTCGAAGGGCGCCTTCCCCGCCAGCACCTCCTTGGACAACGGCGGCCGGTTGTAGGGCATGTGGGGTTCGTCCCCGACGAGGACGACCGGCCCGCCCCAGCCCGCCGCGCGCAGTTGTTCGGCGGCGCGCAGCCCGGCCAGGGACGCACCGGCCACGACGACGGGTGCGCTCACGGCCCGGTCTCCACCCGGATGGCCTGGAGCGGACAGACGTCGGCGGCCTCCTCGACCTCGTCGAGGAGCGCGTCGTCAGGGGCGGGATCGTAGGCCAGGTGTCCGGCGTCGTCGAAGCCGAAGACCTCGGGCGCGGCGAAGACGCACTGGCCGTGGTCCTGGCACTTGTTCCTGTCGACGACGACCTTCATGGCCGGCCCTCCTGTGATGAGGCAACTGACGCGCCTCCTGTGATGAGGCAGCTGACGCGGCGCGATTCGTTTGACCTCAAACAACATAGGAAGGGACGCCGACCCGGTCAAGAGCGCGACGCGGCGCGCGGGCCCGGCCTGGGCCGCGCGCCGCCCTGCGGCACCGCCACATGGCGGAGGCCGGCTGGCCGCTCGGGGCCGTCGCGTCGATGGTGTTCGACAGCGCCTCCGCCCACGTCACGTCCCCGCACGCCCCGCACGCACGTCACTGCACAGAAGGCCTCCCCGTACAGAAGGTCCTACGCCTATGGACGACGCCCCTTCCAGACGCGGCGCGCGCTCACGCCTGGAACTCCAGGCGATCCGCGCGCTGCTGGAGGCGCAGCGGCGGCGCATCCGGGCCTACGTCGAACTCCAGCGCGGTTCCGCGCAGGTACGGGCTCCGGTCCCCTCACCGCCGCCGGTCCCGGCCCCGCCCTCGGGGCAGGAGGTACTCGAAGCCCTGCCCGTGCCGGCCGTGCTGGTCGCCCCGCTCCTCGGCGCGGACGGCGGCGTCCGGGACGCGTTCTTCGTCCGACAGAACGCGGCGGCCCGGGCCTACGGGGCGAGCCGGCTCCCCGAGGCCGCGCTGCCGCTGTGGTCGGGCCCCGCGTCGCTGTTCGAGCAGTTCCCCGCTCTCGCCGGCACGGCCGTCCCCGCGATGCTGGCCCGCGCCCTCCGCGACCGCACACCGCAGGGCCCCGAGACGGTGGAGTGGCTGGTGAGCACCGCTCTCTGTCCGGTACGCCTCAACGACGAGGTGCGGGTGGCCCCTTGCGGCGACCACCTGCTCATCACCTGGGAGCCCGGACACCGGCGGCGCATGACCGAGGCCGCGCAGCAACTGGTGCGGACCTGCTGGGCGGAGTGGAACCTCGGCGATCTGCACATCGAGCCCTCCCGCGGCTTCCACGAGGTGCTCGGCCTCCCCGGGAACACGCCGGTGCCGACCCTCTTCGACCTGGCCGCCGCGGTCACCACGGACAGCCTCCCCAGGCTGTACCAGGCCTTGTACGACGTCATCCTGCGCAAACGGAAGACCGAGTGCGAACTGCGCCTCGCCGGCGGCGGCGAGCGGGCCTTCCGCATGGTCGCCGAACCGGTGCGCATCGCCCCCGGAAGCCTGGTGTGGGCGCTGCGGGCGGTGCTCATCGACGTCACCGCCGAACGCAGGCGCCGCGAGAGCGCCGAGTACGCCGCGCGCGAGGCCCACCGGCAGCTCGAACGCGTCGAAGCCGTCACGGAGGTCGCCGACGTCCTGCGCCAGGCGGTCCTCCCCCACTTCCAGGACGAACTCGGCTCCTACGGCCTCGACGCCGCCGCCGTCTACCGCCCCGACGCGCGCGAGGCCCGGGTGGGCGGCGACTGGTACAAGGCCCGCAAGCTGCCCGACGGGCAACCGCTCATCGCGCTGGGCGACGCGCGCGGGCACGGTCTGGAAGCGGCCACGCTCATGGCCAAACTCCGCTACGCCCTGGCCGGCCTCGCCTACACCGAGCAGCCCGTGGAGCGGCTGACGCAGTGGCTCAACGAGGTGGCCTGCGCGGACGGCACCGAATCGACCGCGACGGCGATCATCGCCCGCTATCACCCCGGGCAGGCCAGGCTGCGCTGGACGTGCGCCGGCCACCCCCGCCCCGTCCTCCTGCGGGACGGCCTCGCCACCCAACTGCCGGACCCCGTCGACGGACCCGGCCTGACACTGGGCGTCCTTGCGGACACGACGTACACCGCCGCCACCGCCACCCTCCGGGTCGGCGACATCGTGCTGATGTACTCGGACGGGCTGACCGAACGCCGGGGCTCCGACCCCGACCGGGACACCCGGCGCTTCCTCGCCGCCGCGGAGGAGTGCCTGACCGAGGCGCCGCCCACCGGCGGCCACGACGCCCTCCAGGACTATGCCGAGCGGCTCGTGGCACGCCTCGACGGCCCGCACCGCTCGGACGACGCCACGCTGCTGGCCCTGCGCCGGATCGACACCGGCTGAGCGGTTGTCAGGTCGCCGGTCCGCCGCTGCCGCTCGGGGCGTGGCTCAGGTCGACGACGCAGAAGACGTTGCCGTCCGGATCGGCGAGGACGACGAAGTCCGGCTCGGGCGGATAGGAGTCCCAGGCGACGGCCCGCGCGCCCAGCGCGATCAGCCGCTCGACCTCCGCCTGTTGCTCCGCCGCCGTCTCGGTGAAGAGATCCAGGTGGAGACGTGGATGCGGCTCGGCGGGCGACGTACTGAGCATGAGGCCGAGCGCCCGGCCGGAGCCGTCACGGTGGTCGAGGGTCCGCCATGTCGGGCTCGCCCATTCCTCGGAGGCGACCAGGGGCAGCGCCCGCGTCCAGAAGTCCACCGCGCGGGGCAGGTCCGTGACACCGATGACGGGATATCCGAGTCGCAGCATGCGGGGAGCCTAGTGGGCCCCTCGCGTCCGTCGTGGCGCGCAGCTGATCACTGCGCGTCGGGCTGCGAGGAGTCCAGGGCGTCGTTGCGCGTCTCGTAGATGGCCGTCACCTGCAGCAGTTGCTCGTCGCTCAGCTCCGCGAGGAGGTCCTTGTCGGTGAGCAACTCCTGCCGCTCGGCGACCAGCTGGTCGAGCCGCTCCGGATCGGCGGCGGCGGAGCGTCTGTGCTGCTCGATCCGCGCCTCGTAGCGCGCCAGCAGACTGTCCAGCGCGCCCTCGGCACGTACGGGGGGCGCCGGGAGGTCGTCCTCGGGAGCTTCGTCCATGTGATCCATCATCACCGGCCGGGGCGGTACGGGGACGCTCGCGGGCCCTCGTGTCGGGCTTGCGGTCATCCGGCGTGCGCCTTCTGGCGGGCCCTGCGGCGGTAGGCCCTGAGCATCGGGGTGCGTTCGGTCTCCGACGTGCCGCCCCACACGCCCGTCGTCTGCCCCGTCCGCAGGGCGTACTCCAGGCACTCGGACATGACCGGACACCGCTCGCACACCGCCTTCGCCTCGTGGACGTCCAGCAGGGCGGGCCCGGTGCTGCCCACCGGGAAGAACAGTTCGGGGTCCTCCCCCACGCATGCCGCCCTCTCGAGCCACTCCATTTCCTTCTCCCTCCTCAGTACCGGAAGCAGCGCGGGTACCCACAATGCCCACGGTGACAACAGGACGGACGCACAACCTTCGAACGTCCGACAGACCGACACGCAGCGCCGCCGCGATCAGGCGGTTCCGGCCAAGTGGCGTGGGAGAGTGCGTTCCCGGCGGCCGTCGGGCGTGTACGGGACGGGCGGGAGCCGACCCCGGTGTGCATGCTGCTGTCCGGCGTCATGGTCGAGATGGGCGTCTACGGGGTCTGGCGGGTGTACAGCACGGTCTTCGCCGGCCCCGGCGGGCTCCCGGCCGGGGACTTCACCCACTGCCACCGGTGTCGCCCTGTACGTCCTGGGCCACGCGGGCGCCAAGGCCGCGCTGTTCGCCTGCACGGGCATCCTGCTCAACCGGTACGGAAGCGTCGGCGAACGCGAACTGCACGGAAAGGCAGGGGAGTTGCGTGCGGTCGCCGTGGTCTACACGGCCGCGGTCCTCGCCCTGGCGGGCCTCCCGCCGTTCGGCACGGCGCTGGGCAAGGGCGCGGTCGAGGAGGCCGCGGGCGGCGCCGGCACCGTGGTGTTCCTCGTCGTCTCCGCGCTGACCGGCGCCGCCGCGCTGCGCGTCGCCGCGCGGGTGTTCCGGGGCATCGGGCCGCGCCCCGAGCGGGCGGGGCCGGCCGAGACGGCCGGCGGGCACGAGGAGCCCGAGACGCGCGGCCGCCTGTCGCGGACGCCGCTGACCATGGTGGCCGTGCCCGCCGTGCTGCTCGCCGCTTCCCTGTGCGTCGGTCTCGTCCCGGCGCTCGCCGAGGGACCGGCCGGGCCTTCGGCGGCCCGGCCGCGCACTGGACGCCCGCTTCCGTCCTGACCGGCGTGCTGTCCACGGCGGCGGCGGTCGGCTGCGCCGCGTGGGCGCTGCACCGCACCGCACCGCACCGCACCGCACCGCACCGCACCGCACCGCACCGCACCGGCGGAGCCCTACGCCTGGACGGCCCCGCTGCGCCGTCTGCACTCCGGGCACATCGGGGACTACATCGCCTGGTTCGTACTGGGTACGGCGGTGCTCGGCGCGCTGGCGGTCCCGGGCGTGCGCTTCCCCTGACAGCCTGTCCTCGAGGCCGGCCGCCCCCGGCCCTACTGGTCCGCGTCCGGGTCGCCGCGGCCGTCCTGCGCGCCGAAGGTCACATCCTGGCCGGCGACGATCTGCGCGCCCATGTTCCGGCGCATCATCTCCAGAGCGGCGTCGGCCAGTTCCGGATGGATGTGCGCGACGGCGTCGGACGCCACGGTCACGTCCAGGTGGCGGATATGGGCGTCGAGCGCCGAGTACAGGACACACTGCTCGGTGACCTGCCCGCACAGGACGACCCGGCGCACCCCGAGCTCCCACAGCAGATACGTCAGCGGTGTCTCGTAGAAGATCGAGTGCCGGGCCTTCAGGACGAACAGGGCCTCGCCGTCCGGCCGCAGCGGCTTTACCAGCTCCGCGTGCGGTCCCGCCAGCGCCGCGTCGACGAGCGCCCCCTGATGAGAACGCCACTGCCCGAAGTTGTCGTTCACGTAGATCACCGGGATGCGGTGGTCGCGCGCTTCGCGGATCAGCCCGGCCACGACCGGCACGATCTTCCGCGCCGAGGGCAGGAGCTGCTCCGCGTCCGGATGGTCGTACGTGTTGATCATGTCGATGACGATCAGGGCGGACGGTCGCTGTTCCATGAATCTTCTTTCCCTCGCACACGGGCTGCCCCACCAGGCTGGTCACACTCCCGGCGCTCCCGCCACATGACCACCTGTGCCGACGGTCGGTCCGAGTACCCGCGCACGCCCGGGCGATGCACGCGGGCGCGCAGCACATGCGTCGGCCATCCGCGCAGGTCACGATGGGAGAAGAGCGGAGAACAAGGTGAGTGCCGACGGCTTGTGTGGGAACGCGTGGAGGGTCGGGCTCCTGCCGGTGCGCCATGGCCGCAGGACTCGCCCGCGACCGCATCCGCCCGCCGACGCCCGCCGACACGGTTCTGGAGCATTCGATGACTACGGCCGACCGCGACGCCCCGGTACTGACCGCTGACGAACTGCGCGAGCTGGACGCCCACTGGCGTGCCGCGAACTACCTGGCCGTCGGGCAGATCTATCTCATGTCCAACGCGCTGCTGCGCGAGCCGCTGCGCCCCGAGCACGTGAAGCCCCGGCTGCTCGGTCACTGGGGCACCTCGCCCGGCCTGAACCTCGTGTACACGCACCTGAACCGGGTGATCAAGCAGCGGGAGCTGGAGGCGCTGTGCGTATGGGGCCCGGGGCACGGCGGCCCCGCCGTCCTCGCGGGCGCCTGGCTGGAGGGCAGCTACAGCGAGATCTACCCGGACGTGAGCCGTGACGAGGCGGGCATGACCCGTCTGTTCAAGCAGTTCTCCTTCCCCGGCGGCGTGCCCAGCCATGTGGCCCCCGAGGTCCCGGGCTCCATCCACGAGGGCGGCGAGCTCGGCTACTCCCTCGCCCATGCCTACGGTGCGGCCTTCGACCACCCGAACCTGCTCGTCGCCTGTGTGGTCGGCGACGGCGAGGCGGAGACGGGACCGCTGGCCGCGTCCTGGCACTCGGGCCGCTTCCTCGACCCCGTGCACGACGGCGCCGTCCTGCCCGTCCTGCACCTCAACGGCTACAAGATCGCCAATCCGACGGTGCTCGCCCGGATGCCGCACGACGAACTCGACTCGCTGCTGCGCGGCTACGGCCACTACCCGCTCTACGTGGAGGGCGACGACCCGGCGCGGGTGCACCAGGACCTGGCGCGCGCCCTGGACGAGGCGGTCGACCTCATCACCGACCACCAGCGGGCGGCCAGGACCGGCGAGGCGACCGCACCCGTGCGCTGGCCCATGATCGTGCTGCGTACGCCCAAGGGGTGGACCGGGCCGGGTGAGGTCGACGGACTGCCGGTGGAGAACACCTGGCGCGCCCATCAGGTCCCCCTCCCGGAGGTCCGCGAGAACCCCGAGCACCTCGCCCAGCTGGAGCGGTGGCTGCGCTCGTACCGGCCGCAGGAGCTCTTCGGCGAGGACGGCCGCCCCGGCGACGACGTGCTCGCCTGTGTGCCGGACGGAACGCGGCGGCTGGGCTCCACGACGTACGCGAACGGCGGGCTGCGCCTGCGCGCCCTGCCGCTTGCGCCCCTCGAGGACTTCGCCGTGCCGGTCGACAAGCCCGGCGCCACGGCCCACTCCCCCACCGGGCTCCTCGGCGACCTCCTCGCGCGCCTCATGGCCGACACGGCGCGCGAGCGCAACTTCCGGCTCGTCGGCCCGGACGAGACGGCCTCCAACAAGCTGCAGGCCGTCTACGAATCCAGCGGCAAGGCGTGGCAGGAACGCGTACTGCCCGTCGACGAGAACCTCGACGCGCACGGCCGCGTCATGGAAGTGCTGTCCGAGCACCTGTGCCAGGGCTGGCTCGAGGGCTATCTGCTCACCGGCCGGCACGGCCTCTTCTCGTGCTACGAAGCCTTCGTCCACATCGTCGACTCGATGGTCAACCAGCACATCAAGTGGCTCAAAACGGCGGGTGAGCTGCCCTGGCGCGCGCCCGTGGCCTCGCTGAACTACCTGCTGACCTCGCACGTCTGGCGCCAGGACCACAACGGTTTCTCGCACCAGGACCCGGGCTTCGTCGACCACGTGCTCAACAAGAGCCCGCACATCGTCCAGGTGTTCCTGCCGCCGGACGCCAACACGCTGCTCGCCGTGGCCGACACCGCGCTGCGCAGCCGCGACCACGTCAACGTCATCGTCGCGGGCAAGAACCCCGGCCCCGACTGGCTCTCCCTCGACCAGGCGCGCGCCCACTGCGCGCGCGGGGCCGGGGTGTGGGACTGGGCCGGCACGGAGAGCGGCGACGGCCCCGACGTGGTCCTTGCCTGCGCCGGTGACGTGCCCACCCAGGAGATCCTGGCCGCGGCGGGGCTGCTGCGCCGGTATCTGCCCGAGCTGGCGGTGCGCGTCGTCAACGTCGTCGACATGACCACGCTGCTGCCCTCGGGCGAGCACGCCAACGGCATGAGCGACGCCGAGTACGAGGGCCTGTTCACCGCGGACAAGCCGGTCATCTTCGGCTACCACGGCTATCCGTGGCTCATCCACCGCCTCACGTACAAGCGGACCGGCCACGACAACCTGCACGTGCGCGGCTACAAGGAGTCCGGCACCACGACCACGCCGTTCGACATGGTCGTCCGCAACGACCTCGACCGGTTCCGGCTCGTCATGGACGTCATCGACCGTGTGCCGGGGCTCGCCGTCCGGGCTGCCGCGACCCGGCAGCGGATGGCGGACGCCCGCACCCGCCACCACCGCTGGATCCGCGAGCACGGCACGGACATGCCCGAGATCGTGGAGTGGCAGTGGCCGGGCTGAGCGGCGATCACGCGCCGGCCCCCGGGCGCGGCCGCTCCGAGACGATCGAGGAGAAGGCCGACCGGCAGTGGGGGGAACTCATCCAGGAACTGCGGGTCGCGCTGACCGGTGTGCAGATCCTCTTCGGGTTCCTGCTCACCGTCGTGTTCACCCCGCGTTTCACGGAGCTCTCGGACGCCAACCGGACCATCTACATCGTCACGGTCCTCCTCGGCTCCGCCGCGACGGGTGCCCTGATCGGGCCGGTCGCCATCCACCGGCAGGTCTCCGGCCGGCGCATCAAGCCGCAGGCGGTGATCTGGGCGTCCCGTCTCACCTTCGTCGGTCTCGTCCTGCTGCTGTGCACGCTGACCTCGGCGCTGTTCCTCATTCTGCGGGTCGCGATGAACGACCCGTTCGCCCCGGTTCTCGTCGCGGCGGTCCTCGCCTGGTACCTGCTGTGCTGGTTCGTCCTGCCCGTCTGGGCCCGCCGGCACCACGGTGATGAGGTGCCGGCCGACGACCACGACGACGGCCCTTCGCGATGAACAACCCTTCCGTCCATCCCCCTCGACAAGGAGGCGACCATGGTGCAGATCGGCTACACGATGATGACCGAACAGGCCGGGCCCCGGGACCTCGTGCGGCACGTCGTGGCCGCGGAGGAGGCGGGCTTCGACTTCTCGGTCACGTCCGACCACTACTCTCCCTGGCTGGCCGAACAGGGCCACTCCCCCTACGCGTGGGCCGTGCTCGGCGCCGCCGCGCAGGCGACCTCGCACATCCCGCTGATGACCTACGTGACGTGCCCGACCACCCGCTACCATCCGGCGGTCGTCGCGCAGAAGGCCGCGACGCTGCAGTTGCTGTCCGAGGGACGGTTCCGCCTCGGCCTCGGGTCGGGCGAGAACCTCAACGAGCGCGTGGTGGGCGGGGGCTGGCCGGCGCCGGCCGTGCGCCTGGAGAAGTTCGAGGAGGCCGTCGGGATCATCCGCGCGCTCCTCGACGGCGAGGAACTCACGCATCACGGCCGCCACTTCGAGGTCGACCGGGCCCGGCTGTGGGACCGCCCCGACGCCGCGCCGCCGATCGGCGTCGCCGTGTCGGGCCCGGCCTCCTGCGCGCTGGCGGGCCGCGTCGCCGATCTGGTCATCGCCACCGAACCGCGGGCCGACCTGATCGACGCGTTCGGCCGCGCCGGCGGTGCAGGAAAGCCGCGCGTCGGCCAGCTCCCCGTCTGCTACGACCCCGACCGGTCGGCCGCCGTCAAACGTGCCCATGAGCAGTTCCGCTGGTTCGCGGGCGGCTGGCGGGTCAACGCCGAGCTCCCGCACCCCGTCTCGTTCGCGGGCGCGACCGAGCTGGTGTCACCCGAGGACGTCGCCAAGTCCATTCCGTGCGGCAGCGACGTCGGGGAGTTCGTCGAGGCCGTACGGCCCTTCGCCGACGCGGGATTCACCGAGGTCGCCCTCGTACAGATCGGCGGCGACCACCAGGACGCCTTCTTCACCTGGGCACAGAACGAACTGCTGCCCGCGCTCCGCGAAGCGCTCTAGCCCCCTGCTTACCTGCCTGCCCATCTACCTACCTGCACCGACCCTGTAACTGATCAAGATTCGGGAGATCCTCCATGAGCAACACCGGCGACGCCCACCACACCCTCGTCTCCGTGACGCTGAGCAACTGCAAGGCCCAGGACGCCGAGCGTGTACTCGCCCATCTCGCCTCGGAGTTCCCCGACCGGGCGCCCACCGAGCAGGGCTCCGGTCCCTCCGCCGAGCGCCCCACGGTATGGACCGCGGAACTCGACGTGAGTGCCGGCAAGTCGGACGGCGCGTCCGGGCCCGGGAGCGACGGGACCATCGAGGGCCCCGTCTCCGTCTCCGCCCAGGGGGTGCCCCACGAGGTCACCGCCGTCCGCGAGTCGCTCGCGCGGGCCTACGGTGTCGAGGACGCGGGGTCGGCCTCCGGCGACCAGGAACTCGACAGCCAGTTCACGCTCACACCGCGCTGACCCGCCCCGTCACCGGGCCCGCCGCCGCTCCAGCCGAGCGCGCTGCGGGCCCACGGTGTACCGCGGGTCCTCGGCCGAGGCGACCCCCGCGTCGAACACCCCGAAGCGGGTGCACGCGGAGCCCGCGAGCAGCGCGAGGCCCGAGGCGATCGCGGCCGGGCGGCTGCGGCCCAGGGCGACGGCGCCCACGGCCCCGGCGAGCGTCAGCGTCTGCGCGGTGCGTACGAGCCTGCCCGCCCTGCCCTGCCGGTACGTCTCGGCGACCGGGCCGAGGCGGTGCTCGGCCGCCTTCATGGCCACGGTGTCGGCGAGTGCGGCCAGGCCCGCCGCGCAGCGCGCGGGGGTGTTCTCGTGGACGGGGGCGACGACCAGGGCCATACCGGCGGCGGCAGCGGTCGCGGACGCCGTGAAGAGGTAGGGCAGTTCGCGGTGGGCCCCGTGCCAGGCCGGTACCGCCGTGTCCGCCGCGAGGACGGCGGTGTAGGCGGCGACCACGGGTCCGAGGACGGCGGCCGTCCCGGTGGCCGCGGCCCCCGCCCTGGGCAGCCGGCCCGTGACGGCGCAGGCCGCGGCCGCTCCCGCGGCGGGGCCGTAGGCACTCAGCAGCCAGGAGCCCATGCTCATCGGCGAGGTGGGCTTGAAGACCCGGAGCATGTTCGCGAACCGGGACGGGCGGCCCAGGTCGTGCACGAGGGCCGCGGCCGAGAGCGAGACGGCGGCGAGCGAGGAGACCTTCAGGGCGGTCTCCGTGCGGGCGCGGCCCGTGTACTGGGCGCAGGCGGCGAAGACGGAGCCCGCGCCGGCGAGGCCGCCGAGGAAGAAGTACCCGGCGATGTCGCGGGCCTGCCACGACGGCGGCTTGATGACCGGGCGGCCGTAGTAGGAGTCGAACTCGGCTTCGGGCACCATGAGTTGCTCACCGCGACGCCCGCGCCGTCCGCGACGCTTAGGTCCCGCCGCACGGTCCTGGGCGCTCATCGCTGCCTCCTGCCGGCCATCGCGAACGACGCCGCGACCCCGCCGAGGAGCGCGAGCGCGGCGCCACCGGCGTGCTTCCACATGGCCGGCAGATCGCGGGTGGTGACGACGGGGTCCGGGGGCAGTCCGTACACCTCGGGGCGGTCCAGGAGCAGGAAGAAGGCGCCGTCCCCGCCCACGCCGTCCTCGGGGTCGTGCCCGTACAGATGGGCCCCGGCCACGCCCGCCCCGTGCAGTTCGTCGACGCGCAGCGCCGCTCTCTCCCGCAGTTCGTCGAGCGGTCCGAACTGGATGGAGTCCGTCGGGCACGCCTTGGCGCACGCGGGCTCCTGGCCCGCGCCCAGCCGGTCGTAGCACATCGTGCACTTGAAGACGCGGCCGTCGGTGGGGCGCTGTTCGATGACGCCGTAGGGGCAGGCGGGGACGCAGTAGCCGCAGCCGTTGCAGATGTCCTCCTGGACGACCACGGTGCCGAACTCGGTCCGGAACAGCGAGCCGGTCGGGCACACGTCGAGGCAGGCCGCGTGGGTGCAGTGCTTGCAGACGTCCGACGACATCAGCCAGCGCATGTCGGAGCCGGGCGCCGACTCGCCCGCGGTCCCGGACTCGCCGTCGAGCAGCGGCAGTCGGGTACGTCCCTGGGGAGCGGGCTGCTCGATGAACGCGACGTGCCGCCAGGTGGACGCGCCGAGCGCCTGCGTGTTGTCGTACGACATCCCGGTCAGGGAGAGCCCGTCCTCGGGGAGGGCGTTCCACTCCTTGCACGCCACTTCGCACGCCTTGCATCCGATGCAGACGGACGTGTCGGTGAAGAACCCGACCCTTTCCTCGCTCATGTACGGGTCTCCGTCCCGGTGGTGTCGGTGATGCCCGCACGGCGTCGGTAGTCGGCCACGAGGAGCGGCAGTTCGGGGCCGCGGGGGCGGCGGCCCGGGCGGATGTCGGCGGTGAGCGCCTTGTCCTCCTGGATGTGCGCGTTGGGGTCGAGGGTGATGGCGACGAGTTCGTTGGCGGCGTCGCCGTTGACCACGCCGTTGGGGCCCCAGTGGAAGGGCAGGCCGATCTGGTGGACGGTGCGGCCCCGCACGGTCAGGGGCCTGATGCGGTCCGTGACCATGACGCGTGCCTCGATGGCGCCGCGAGCGGTGACGAGGGTGGCCCAGCCGCCGTGTTCGAGGCCCCGCTCGGCGGCGAGCTGCGGGGAGAGCTCGCAGAACAACTCCGGCTGGAGTTCGGACAGATACGGCGACCAGCGGCTCATCCCGCCCGCCGTGAAGTGCTCGGTGAGCCGGTGGGTGGTGACGACGTACGGATAGACGTCCGCGCCGGGGTCGCCGCCGCTGGGGTGGTAGCGGTTGCCCTCGCGGGACATCACCCGGCGCACCGGGGAGCGCGGGGTGCGGGGGTAGAGCGCGTTGGTGAACGGCGAGTCCTGCGGCTCGTAGTGGGCGGGCAGGGGGCCGTCCTCCAGGCCCGCGGGCGCGTACAGCCAGCCCTTTCCGTCGGCCTGCATGATGAACGGGTCGTCGCCGCGCAGGGCGTCGGGGCCGCTCGCGTCGGAGTCGGGCACATGGCCGGGGGCCCGGTCGGGCACGAAGTCCGCGACGTCGTGCCCGGTCCAGCGCCCGGCGTCGGGGTCCCACCAGACGTAGGCCTTGCGGGTGCTCCAGGGGGTGCCGTCGGGGGCGGCGGACGCCCGGTTGTAGAGGATGCGGCGGTTGGCCGGCCAGGCCCAGGCCCATTCGGCGGCGACCCAGTCCTGTTCCTGCTGGGGCTTCTTGCGGGCGGCCTGGTTGATGCCGTCGGCGTACACCCCGCAGTAGATCCAGCAGCCGCAGCTGGTCGACCCGTCGTCCTTCAGCTCGGTGTAGGCGGACAGGGGTGCGCCGTCGGGGCCGTGGCCGTTGATCTCGGCGAGCACGGCGGCGGCGACGGGCTCCTCCAGCGGCCCCTCGACGGGGTAGTCCCAGGTGAGGTTGAGGACCGGCCGGTCCATCGGGGCGTCGGAGCCGGCCAGTTTCTCCCGGATCCGGCGGCCCAGGTGGTACGTGAACCACAGGTCGCTGCGGGCCTCGCCCCCGGGTTCGACGGCCGCGTGGTGCCACTGGACCCAGCGGTTGGTGTTGGTGAAGGACCCGGATTTCTCCGTGTGCGCGGCGGCGGGGAAGAAGAAGACTTCTGTGCCGATGGACTCGGTGCGCAGTTCACCGCTCTCGATCTCGGGGCCGTCCTGCCACCAGGTGGCCGACTCGATGAGCGAGAAGTCCCGGACGACGAGCCAGTCGAGTCGGGCCATCCCCAGGCGCTGGAGGCGGGCGTTGGCCGAGCCGACGGCCGGGTTCTCGCCCATCAGGAAGTAGCCCTTGCACTCGCCGTCGAGCTGCGACATCACCGTCTCGTACGTGGCGTGCGAACCGGTGAGGCGAGGAAGGTGGTCGAAGCAGAAGTCGTTGTCCTCGCGCGCCGCGTCGCCGTAGTAGGCCTTCAACAGGCTCACGAAGTAGGACCGCATCTCGGCCCAGTACCCCTTCTCCGTGCGCGACGCCTTGATGAACTTCTCGAGGTTCTCGTGCTGGTGGGCGTGGGGCATCGGCAGATAGCCGGGGAGCAGGTTGTAGAGGGTCGGGATGTCGCTGGAGCCCTGGATGGAGGCGTGGCCGCGCAGCGCCTGGATCCCGCCGCCGGGGCGGCCGATGTTGCCCAGCAGGAGCT
Organism: Streptomyces kunmingensis; assembly: GCF_039533535.1. Classification (NCBI taxonomy): domain Bacteria; kingdom Bacillati; phylum Actinomycetota; class Actinomycetes; order Kitasatosporales; family Streptomycetaceae; genus Streptomyces; species Streptomyces kunmingensis. Next base: position 174,004 of record NZ_BAAATS010000007.1, on the reverse strand, counting down.
GGAGGATGCTCGCCGCGCGAATGTACTGCGAGCCGGTGGAGTGCTGGGTCCACCCGACCGCGTACACGAGGCAACTGGTGCGCTCCGGCCCGGAGTTGGCGGTGAGCGCGGAGCACACGCGCAGGAACGTCTCGCGCGGCACGCCGCACACGTCCTCCACCATCTCCGGGGTGTAGCGCGCGAAGTGTCTCTTGAGTACCTGGTACACGCAGCGCGGGTGGCGCAGGGTCGGATCGCTCGGCGCGTCGGGGGTGGTGCGGGCGCCGCCCGAACCGTGGGTCTCCGAGCGGCCAGCCGAGCGGATGCGGTCCTCGTACTGCTCGTCGACCTCGCCGGTCGGCTGCTGCACCTGGGCGCCCTCGTACTGCCAGCTGTGCGGGTCGTAGTGGCGTTTGTCCTCGTCCAGGCCGGAGAAGACGCCGTCGAGGTCCTCGGTGTCGCGGAAGTCCTCGCCGACCAGCGTCGCCGCGTTCGTGTAGTGCAGGACGTACTCGCGGAAGTCCTTCTCCTCGGTCAGGACGTGGTTGATGATCCCGCCGATGAAGGCGATGTCGCTGCCGGCCCGCAGCGGTACGTGCAGGTCGGCGAGGGCGCTCGTGCGGGTGTAGCGGGGGTCCACATGGATGACGGTCGCGCCGCGGGCCTTGGCCTCCATGACCCACTGGAAGCCCACGGGGTGGGCCTCGGCGTAGTTCGAGCCCTGGATGACGATGCAGTCGGAGTGCTGCTGGTCCTGCATGAACGTGGTGGCGCCGCCACGGCCGAACGAGGTACCGAGGCCGGCGACGGTGGAGCTGTGGCACACCCGCGCCTGGTTCTCCACCTGCACGACGCCGAGGCCGGTCAGCAACTTCTTGATCAGGTAGTTCTCTTCGTTGTCGAGCGTGGCTCCGCCCAGGCTCGCGATGCCCATGGTGCGTGCCGTGCGCACGCCGTCCTTCTCCCATTCCCAGGTGGCGCGGCGGGTCTCGACGACGCGGTCGGCCACCATGTCCATGGCCGTGTCGAGGTCGAGCGGTTCCCAGTCGGTGCCGTGGGGGCGCCGGTAGAGCACCTGGTGGTGCCGGGCCGCCCCGGTGGTCAGCTGGAGCGTCGCGGAGCCCTTCGGGCAGAGCCGGCCCCGGCTGACCGGGGAGGCGGGGTCCCCCTCGATCTGCACGACCTTCTCGTCCTTGACGTACACCTGCTGACCGCAGCCGACGGCGCAGTACGGGCAGATGGACTGCGTCACCCGTTCCGCGGTGTCGGTACGCGGCCGCAGTCCGTCCGTGGTCCGCGACTTGGCGGCGCTCCCCCGGCCGAGTCGGTCCTCCCCGGTCAGCTGCCGGTAGACGGGCCAGTCGCGGAATCGGTCGGTGACGCCCATGGGACTCCTTGGCGCGGGGCTCGAGGTCGATCAGGCCGGTGACTCGTCGGGGTCGGGGTGCTCCGGGTGCACGGTGTCCGATCCGTGGTCGCCCCGGCGCCGCGTGCCCGCCTCGTCCGTCTCGGGGACGTCATCCGCACGGTCCACTTGCTCGGCAGCTTCGTCGGCCTCGTTCTCCGCGTCGGCCTGCTGGTCGGGGAGGTCCCTGGGGATGGGAGCCTCGTCCTCGGCCGGGCCTCCGAGTCGATGATCAGTCACAGCAGCCTCCATTCTTCGTCACCCGGCACGGGTCCGCACGCGCAGTCGCGGGCGCGCGCCGGGTACGGTCGCGGTCGCGCACTGGGTACCGGGCTGCACGCGGACGAAACGTGCTGGTCCACGCGACGGCCCGGATCCGGGCCGCGCACCGCGTCGGTAGACTCCGGACGTGGCCGCCATGGACGAGATCCGACGCAGCAAATACATCAGCCTCACGACGTACCGGAAGAACGGAACGCCGGTCCCCACCCCCGTCTGGCATGTGGTGCGGGACGAGCACGAGCTGCTCGTGGTCACGCCCGCGGACTCCTGGAAGGTCAAGCGGCTGCGCAACAACAGCGCCGTGACGGTCACCGTGTGCAACGCCCGTGGTCACACCGCGCCGGACGCCGCCACCCTCTCCGGCACGGCGCGTCTGCTCGACGCGGCCGGCACCGAGGCCGCTCAGGCCGCCCTCGCCAAGAGGTACGTGCTGTCCCGGATCGGGAACGCCTTCGTGAAGCTCCTGCGCCTGCCGAAGAAGCCGAACATCGGGATCGCCGTCACGGTGTCCTCGCAGAACTGAGAGCCGTTCTGCGAGTGTGGGGCGGGGCCCGCTCGGGGCCCCGCCCCCGACCGGGTCCGTTACTGGCCCACCCTCCCGTCGACGCACTCGCGCAGCAGGTCGGCG
>NZ_BAAATS010000007.1:0-171674 GCF_039533535.1 Streptomyces kunmingensis | reverse complement strand
ATGAGGCTCCGGACCGCGAGGCCGTCCTTGCCGAGGCGTGTGCCCAGGTCCGGGTGGGCGGCCAGCGCGGCGTCGGTCGCGGCCTGCTCCCTCTCCAGATCGGCGTACGCGGCGTCGACCGCGCTCTGCTCGGCGACGACCTCGTCGAAGTCCGCGTCCCGCTTGCCGTACAGCTTCGGGAGCGGGTCGCCGTCGGTGATCCAGTTGCGCCAGTCGCGCTCCACCTCGGCGAGGTGCCGGATGAGGCCGAGCAGCGACATCGTGGACGGCGGGACCGAGCGGCGGGCGAGCTGCTCCGGGTCCAGGCCGTCGCACTTCATCCGCAGGGTCGCGCGGTAGCCCGCGAGGTAGTCCTGGAGCGTCGCGAGTTCGCCCTCCGGTTCGGGTCCGTCGCTGTCGCGGGGGTCCTCGTCCGGGTCGACCCACATGTCGGGGTAGGTGCTCGCGCGGGTCCATCGTGCGGGTTGTTCAGTCATGCGGGCCATGGTCGGGCGTGGCAGCCCGACACGCCACACCTTTACCTGCGGCAGGCCTCTCAGATGCGGCTGGCTTCGTCGCCGGCGTGGACAGCGGGGCGTCGGACACGCCGGCGACGAAGGTTTCACAAGGGCTGAGGGTCAGCCCTGCTTGATGACGAACTGCGAGCCGGGCTCGGTCAGGATGTCGCCCTGCGCCGAGTTCGTGATGGTGACGCCGCTGAGCGTGGCGCTGCCGCGGGCACCGGACATGGCGAGGATGCCGGAGCCGTTGTTCGACTTGTCGATGGTCACGTTGCTGACCTGAACGTTCGGCATCTCACCCCCGCCCGTCTTGAACTGGATGCCGTCGTAGGTGGAGTCGCGGATGTCGGTGTCGCGGATCGTGACGCCCGGGATGGGCTGCCCCTGGGCGAACAGGGTGATCGCGCCGAACTCCTGGTCCTCGTTCCAGAAGGCTCCACCGGTGCGGTACAGGCCGTTGCCCGCGATCAGGGTCGTCCCCGAGAACGGGAGCGGGTCGTGGTCGGTGGCGAGCATGATCCCGGGGTAGTTCATGGTGTCCGAGACCAGGTTGTTCTCGATGGTGTTGCCGTAGCCGCCGTAGACCGCGATGCCGTTGGCGCGCCAGGGCAGTTGGACGGTGTTGTTGCGGAAGTGGTTGTCGTGGCCGACGTCGACCGACGTGTCCTTCACGTACTTGCTGGCCCATACGGCCAGGGCGTCGTCGCCCGTGTTGCGGAACGAGGAGTTGAAGACGGTCGAGTTACGGGTGCCGTTGGCGAAGTTGACGCCGTCGGCGTAGGTGTTGCGCACGCGTACGCCGTTGAACTCGAGGCCGTCGCCGGGGCCCCACAGTTCGGGGATGTTGGAGTAGTCGCGGCCGACCCAGGCGCCGACGTTGGCGTGCTCGATCCAGACATTGGTGATCTTGGTGTTCTTGCCGAAGCGGCCGTTGAGCGCGACGCCGCCCTCCGCGTTGCCGTCGCCGCCCCGGATCGTGCCCGAGCCGAAGATCGCGATGTCGGAGATCTTGGTGTTGTCGTCGATGTCGAAGCCGAAGTTGCCCTCGTGCGGGTGGTTGATGCCGCCCGCGTCCTGGGGCGCGATGAGGGAGTACAGCTGGGAGTGCCACATGCCGGCGCCCCTGAGGGTGACGTCGCGGATCCCGACCTGGTTGTACTGGCCGCGGTTCTGCGGGTCGTCGGTGAGGATCTTCTTCTCCTGGCGCCACTGCCCGGCCGGGACCCAGACGCACGGGATCTTGCCGGTCTGGTCGGCCGTCACGGCGCGCTGGATGGCGTCCGCGTCGTCGATGCCGTCGTTGGGCACCGCCCCGTACTCGGTGATGGAGACGCAGTCGGCGGGCTTGGCCGCGGGCGCCGCGACCTGCTCCAGGTCGATCAGGTCGACGATGTAGAAGGAGGCGTTGTCCCCGCTGTCCCGCTGGAGCCGGAACTTGGTGCCCTCGGGGTAGGTCTCGGTGAGCAGGGCGTGGGACTCGTCGAACAGGCGGCGGGCGTCGCCGCCGGGCCGGTTGGTCAGGCCCTCCGGGTCGTCGGTGGTGCCGTAGAGCCAGCTGTGCTTGGACGACAGGTTGAGCTTGCGGACGAACGTGCCGTCGGCGTAGAGGCTGAGCGTCGCTTCCTGTCCGCCGCCCGCGGCGGCGTCGGGGATGGAGTTGCGGACGACGATCGAGTTCGAGGGTGTGGTGGAGGTGACCTCGACGTACTGCCCGGTGGAGTTGAGGCGCACGGACTTGCGGCCGGAGGACTCGGTGGCGAAGTTCGTGTGCCCGAAGGTGCGCTTGGCGTCCGCGGTGAGCAGGGTGCCGTTGGTCCGGCCGTCCTCCGCCTCGTACTCGGTGTAGGGCACGGCCGCGCCGCGTCCGACGACCAGGGTCCGGGCGAAGGTGTTGTTGTCCTCGTTGGTCTCGGCGACCTTGTTCGTGGCGTCGGCGGTGGCGGTGAGCGCCGCTCCCCCGTTGGCGGCGGTCCAGCTGCCGCTGATCGGCACGGTCGCCGAGGCACCGGCGGCGATGCCGTCGGTGGTGCCGGTCAGGGTGGTGCTGCCGACGGTGAGCCGGGTGACGGTGCCCGCGGGCGCCGCGCTCGTGCCGCGGTTGTGCACGGTGACGGCGAAGGTGACCTTCGCGCCGACGGCCGGGTTGGCGGGCGTGGTGGAGATGCCGGTGACCGCCAGATCCGGTCCGGGCGCCTGCGTGACGACCAGCTTCGTGTCGGCGTTGCGGCTGTTGTTGGAGTTGTCCAGCTCGGCCACGGCGTCCGTCGGGTCGACGACCGCGGAGACGCTGTAGCTGCCCATCGGGCGGGCGCCGACCTTGACGGGTACCTTCACCGACGCGCCGGCGGCCAGGGCGCCGACGGAAGCGCTGCCGGCGACCGCGCCCTCGACGCTGACGTCCACGGTGCTGGCGGGGGCCGCGGCGGTTCCGCTGTTGCGGACCGTCGCCTCGACGGTGACCGGGTCGGCCTCGGACGGTGACGCGGGCGACCACGTCAGACCGGTCACGGTGAGGTCGGGTGCGGGCGCCGCCGCTCCGACGACCTCGAACTCGGCGACCTGTCCGCCGCCCGCGCCGCTGTTGCCGGAGAACTGCAGCCGGACGTCCGCGTAGCGGCCGGTGACCGGGATCGTGACGGTGTTCTGGTTCGACGCCGGGTTGAAGGTGTACTCGGCGCGGTCCTTCAGCGAGGTGAAGGCGGTGGCGTCCGCCTTGCGGCCGAGCACCTGGAGGGTCTGCGTACGGGTGCTCCACGCGGCACTGGGGTTGAGCTTGAGGACGACGCCGGTCAGATCCGCGTCGGAGCCGAGCTTCACGGTCAGCGCGGACGACTGGCCGTTCGCCTCCCAATAGGTGTCCGTGCTGCCGTCGTCGGCGTTGGGCGCGACGTAGTTCTGCGTCGTCGACGTCGCCTCGATCGGCTTGCGCAGGGCGAGATTGGTCCCGGCGGGCGGCGGGTCCTCCGGGCCCCCGTCCTCGGCCTCTCCCACGACTTCCACCTCGGACAGCTGGGCCGCGTTCCAGCCGGTGTTCTCGCTGATCTGCACGCGCACATAGCGGGTCTCGGCCGTGACGCCGACGGCCACGCTGTTGCCGGAGCCCGGCGCGAAGGCCCGCTTCGCCGCTGCCGACAGGGTCGTGAAGTCCCGTCCGTCGGCGCTGCCTTGAACGGCGACGGTCTCGGTACGGGCCTCCCAGGAGGCGGGGAGTTTCAGCACCACCTCGTCGATGTCGACCGTACGTCCCAGGTCGATCTGCACCCACTGCGGGAACGAACCGGCCGGGCCTTCCCAGTACGTGGCCTGGTTGCCGTCGGTGACGTTGCCCGCGGGGTAGCCGTCGTGCGTGCCGCCGGCGGTGGCGGGCCTGCCGAGTGCCACGTTCTGTGCTGCCGCGGACTGAGCCGCCGCCGGCACCATCCCGGCGGTCAGCAGCCCTGCCGTCACCACACCGGCGAGCCAACGCCATCTATGACGTGCCCCTGTCATTCCAGTCATGACGCTCCTTGAGGGGATCTCCTCGGAGGTCCGGCGCGGCGCGACCCACCGGCCCGTCATCCAAGTATTGAGTTGATCTGTTAATTTTTTGCGCAACTTCGGAGACAGATTCGCCTCAGCAGTCCGCCTTGTCAACGGGTGCGACACGAAAGCCCGCGAGCTGTCGCGGCTCCGTAGCCCTGTTGTCCCACCCCACCGACGTGGACCAGTGGTCAATATTTTGCTGTGCGCGATTCACATATTGCGCGCAAGCTCCGGCAGAGGCTCCCGATAGAGGGTCGGCGCCCGCCAGGCAAGGTAAACAAGGTCACATCCGCGTCACCTGCTGCTAGCCCGTGAATCTGCCCTAGCATCCGGGCATGACGGTCCTGCCTGACGACGGGCTTTCCCTGGCAGCCGAGTTCCCTGTGGCGACGCATGAGCAATGGCAGCACCTGGTCGCGGGTGTCCTGCGCAAGTCGGGCAAGGAAGTCTCGGCCGACGAGGCGGAAGACGCCCTGTCCACCGCGCTGGAGGACGGGTTGCGCGCCCGCCCCCTGTACACAGCCCGCGATGACGCGCCTCCCGCCGGTCTGCCCGGCTTCGCCCCCTTCGTGCGCGGCGGCCGCGCCGCGGGGAACACGGTCGGCGGCTGGGACGTACGCCAGCGGCACACGGCCGCCGCCTCCGGCCAGGTCCTGACCGACCTGGAGAACGGCGTCACCTCCCTGTGGCTGGCCGTCGGCGACGGGACCGGACTCCCCGTCTCCGCGCTCCCCTCCGCCCTCGACGGCGTCTACCTCGACCTGGCCGCCATCGTGCTCGACGCGGGCGCCGAGACCGACACCGCCGCGCGCGCACTGCTGCGGCTCTACGAGGAGAAGGGCGTCGCCCCCGACGCGGCCCGGGGCAACCTGGGCGCGGACCCGCTCGGCCATGAGGCACGCACCGGGGACACGTACGACAGCGCGCCCCTGGCCGAACTGGCGCGGCTGTGCGCGGAGCGGTACCCGGGGCTGCGCACGCTGACCGTGGACGCGCTGCCCTACCACGAGGCCGGCGGTTCGGCCGCGCAGGAACTTGGGTGCTCGCTGGCGACCGGAGTGGCGTACCTGCGCGAGCTGACCGGCGCGGGACTCACCGTCGAACAGGCCCTGGCGCAGCTCGAGTTCCGTTACGCCGCGAGCGCCGACCAGTTCCTCACCGTCGCCAAGTTCCGTGCCGCGCGCCGACTGTGGGCCCGGGTGGCCGAGGCCTGCGGGGCCCCTGGGTCGGGCGCCCAGCTCCAGCACGCGGTGACCTCGTCGGTGATGATGACGCGGCGCGACCCGTGGGTGAACATGCTGCGGACCACGATCGCGACCCTGGCCGCGGGCGTCGGCGGCGCGGACTCCGTGACGGTGCTGCCCTTCGACCACGCGCTCGGGCTGCCGGACGCGTTCGCCCGGCGCATCGCCCGCAACACCTCCACCATCCTGATCGAGGAGTCGCACCTGGCCCGGGTGATCGACCCGGCGGGGGGCTCCTGGTACGTGGAGCGGCTGACCGACGAACTCGCGCAGGCGGGCTGGGAGTTCTTCCAGGAGATCGAGCGGGCGGGCGGGCAGGCCGCCGCCCTGCGTTCCGGCCTGGTCCGCGACCGGCTGGCCGACACCTGGTCCGCGCGGAGCAGGAAGCTCGCCACGCGGCGCGAACCGGTCACCGGCATCAGCGAGTTCCCGCACCTGGCCGAGAAGCCCGTCGTCCGCGAGCCGGCGCCTGAGCCGCCGTCCGGCGGGCTGCCCCGGGTGCGCCGGGACGACGCCTTCGAGGTGCTGCGGGCCCGCTCGGACGCGCACCTCGCGGCGACCGGCGCCCGGCCGCGTGTGTATCTGGCCGCGCTCGGACCCGCCGCCGCGCACACCGCCCGGCTCACCTTCGCGGCCAACCTGTTCCAGGCGGGCGGCGTCGAACCCGTCACCGACGGCACGTTCGAGGAGAGCGGGGCGCAGGACGTGTGCCTGTGCTCCAGCGACACGGTGTACGAGGAGCGGGCCGAGGCCACCGCGCGGGAGCTGCGCGACGCGGGCGCCCGGCACGTGTTCCTCGCGGGCCGCCCGGCCGCCTACGCCGAAGTCGACACCTACGTATTCGCCGGCTGTGACGCCGTGGCCGTGCTCTCCGCCACGCTCGACCGCATGGGAGTGTCCCGATGACCGCCCCCCGCATCCCCGACTTCTCCGCCGTCGAGCTGGGGACACCGGCGCCGGACACGGGCGCCGACGAGTGGCGCGGTGCGGTGAAGCGGGCCGCCGACGGCGACGACCTGCTGTGGGAGACGCCCGAGGGCATCGCGGTCAAGCCCCTGTACACCGGGCAGGACCTGGAGGGCCTCGACTTCCTGGAGACCTTCCCCGGCTCGGCTCCGTATCTGCGCGGCCCGTACCCGACGATGTACGTCAACCAGCCCTGGACGATCCGTCAGTACGCGGGTTTCTCGACGGCCGAGGAGTCGAACGCCTTCTACCGGCGCAACCTCGCGGCGGGCCAGAAGGGCCTGTCGGTCGCCTTCGACCTGCCCACGCACCGGGGCTACGACAGCGACCATCCGCGCGTCACGGGTGACGTCGGCATGGCGGGCGTCGCCATCGACTCGATCTACGACATGCGCCAGCTCTTCGACGGCATCCCGCTGGACAAGATGTCCGTGTCGATGACGATGAACGGCGCGGTGCTGCCGGTCCTCGCGCTGTACATCGTGGCCGCGGAGGAGCAGGGCGTACCGCCGGAGAAGCTGGCCGGGACCATCCAGAACGACATCCTCAAAGAGTTCATGGTCCGCAACACCTACATCTATCCGCCGAAGCCGTCGATGCGGATCATCTCCGACATCTTCGCGTACACCTCGCAGCGGATGCCGCGCTACAACTCGATCTCCATCTCCGGTTATCACATCCAGGAGGCGGGCGCGACGGCCGACCTGGAGCTGGCCTACACGCTGGCCGACGGGGTCGAGTACATCCGGGCGGGCCGGGAGGCGGGCCTGGACGTGGACGCGTTCGCGCCCCGGCTCTCGTTCTTCTGGGCGATCGGCATGAACTTCTTCATGGAGATCGCCAAGCTGCGCGCGGCCCGGCTGCTGTGGGCGAAGCTGGTCGGGCAGTTCGATCCGAAGAACGCCAAGTCCCTCTCCCTGCGCACCCATTCACAGACCTCGGGCTGGTCGCTGACCGCGCAGGACGTGTTCAACAACGTCACACGTACGTGTGTGGAGGCGATGGCGGCCACCCAGGGCCACACCCAGTCACTGCACACCAACGCCCTCGACGAGGCGCTCGCGCTGCCCACCGACTTCTCCGCGCGCATCGCCCGCAACACCCAGCTCCTGCTCCAGCAGGAGTCCGGGACGACCCGCGTGATCGACCCGTGGGGCGGCAGCGCGTACGTGGAGAAACTGACGTACGACCTCGCCCGCCGTGCCTGGCGGCACATCCAGGAGGTCGAGGAGGCGGGCGGCATGGCCAAGGCCATCGACGCGGGCATCCCCAAGCTGCGGATCGAGGAGGCGGCGGCCCGCACGCAGGCCCGGATCGACTCCGGACGGCAGCCGGTCATCGGCGTCAACAAGTACCGGGTCGACTCCGACGAGCAGATCGACGTCCGGGCGGTCGACAACTCCTCCGTGCGGGCCCAGCAGATCGCCAAGCTGCGGCGGCTGCGCGAGGAGCGGGACGAGACCGTCTGCCAGGACGCGCTCGCCGCCCTCACCCGGGCCGCGGGCGGCGAGGGCAACCTCCTCGAACTCGCCGTGGACGCGGCCCGCGCGAAGGCGACCGTCGGGGAGATCTCCGACGCTCTGGAGAAGGTGTACGGGCGCCACGCGGGCCAGATCCGTACGATCTCGGGTGTGTACCGCAACGAAGCAGGTGAGTCGCCGACCGTGGACCGCACCCGGACCCGAGTCGAGGTGTTCGCCGAGGCCGAGGGGCGCCGGCCGCGCATCCTGGTCGCCAAGATGGGCCAGGACGGGCACGACCGCGGGCAGAAGGTGATCGCGACCGCCTTCGCCGACCTGGGCTTCGACGTGGACGTCGGCCCGCTGTTCCAGACCCCGGGCGAGGTGGCGCGCCAGGCCGTCGAGGCGGACGTGCACATCGTCGGGGTGTCGTCGCTGGCCGCCGGGCACCTCACCCTCGTACCGGCGCTGCACGAGGCGCTCGCCGAGGAGGGGCGCGAGGACATCATGATCGTGGTGGGCGGGGTGATCCCGCCGCAGGACGTGGCCACGCTCCGGGAGATGGGCGCCGCCGCGGTGTTCCCGCCCGGCACGGTGATCCCGGACGCCGCGCACGACCTGGTGGAACGCCTCGCGGCCGACCTCGGTCACAGTCCGGTCGCAGCCCTGTGAGCCGGTGACCCGATGGCCATCGACCTCGACACGTATGTCAAGGGTGTGCTCGACGGGAAGCGGGCGGTCGTCGCCCGCGCGATCACTCTCGTCGAGTCCACCCGGCCCCAGCACCGCGCGCTGGCACAGGAGTTGCTGACCGAGCTGCTGCCGCACAGCGGCCGGGCGCGGCGCATCGGTGTCAGCGGTGTGCCGGGTGTCGGCAAGTCGACGTTCATCGACGCCTTCGGCACGATGCTCACCGGGCTCGGGCACCGGGTGGCGGTCCTCGCCGTGGACCCGTCGTCCAGCAGGACCGGCGGGTCGATCCTCGGCGACAAGACGCGCATGGAGCGCCTCGCCGTCGACCCGGCCGCCTTCGTCCGCCCCTCCCCCACCGCAGGGACGCTCGGCGGCGTCGCCAAGGCCACGCGCGAGTCGATCGTCGTGATGGAGGCCGCGGGCTACGACGTCGTCCTTGTGGAGACCGTCGGCGTCGGCCAGTCCGAGACCGCTGTCGCCAACATGGTCGACTCCTTCCTGCTGCTGACCCTGGCGCGGACCGGCGACCAGTTGCAGGGCATCAAGAAGGGCGTCCTGGAGCTGGCCGACGTGGTCAGCGTCAACAAGGCGGACGGCCCGCACGAACGCGACGCCAAGGCCGCCGCGCGTGAACTCGCGGGCGCGCTGCGCCTCATGCACGGCAAGGACGCCTTCTGGACGCCGCCCGTGCTCAGTTGCAGCGCCCGCGAGTCGACCGGACTCGACGCGGTCTGGGAGCGGCTCGAACAGCACCGGACACTGCTCGACTCCTCGGGCCGGCTCGCCGGACGCCGCCGGGACCAGCAGGTCGACTGGGCGTGGACCATGGTCCGCGACGAACTGCTCGGCAGCCTGCGCGCCGACCCGTCGGTCCGCGCGCTCGCACCCGGCCTCGAACAGCAGGTCCGCGACGGTGAACTCACCGCCACGCTGGCCGCCGAACGCATCCTGGACGCGTTCCGGCGCGGCTGAGAGCCTGTCTGAGCCACAGGGTCGCGTTGTCGCTCTGTGTTACTCTCAGCCGTTTGTGCGGTCGACCGGGCCTTCCTCGGTACGTTCCCCTACGGAAGGCTCCCCATGAACGTCTCCTTCGCCGACCTGGGCCTGCCCGGGGAAGTGCTGCGCACCCTCTCCGAGCACGGGGTGAGCGAGCCCTTCCCTATCCAGGCCGCCACGCTGCCCGACGCCCTCGCCGGACGTGACGTCCTGGGGCGCGGGCGCACCGGATCGGGCAAGACCCTCGCCTTCGGTCTGCCGGTCCTCGTACGGACGGCGGGCCGGCGCGCGGAGTCGAAGCAGCCCCTCGCGCTGATCCTCGTACCTACGCGGGAGCTGGCGCAGCAGGTGACCGAGGCGCTCACGCCGTACGCGCAGGCGCTACGGCTGCGGATGGCCACGGTCGTCGGCGGGATCTCGATCGGCCGGCAGATCGCCGCGCTGCGCGACGGGGCCGAGGTCGTCGTCGCCACTCCCGGCCGGCTGCACGACCTGATCGAGCGCAAGGCCTGCCGCCTGGGCCGCGTACGGATCACCGTGCTCGACGAGGCGGACCAGATGTGCGACATGGGGTTCCTGCCGCAGGTCACCGAGGCGCTCGACCAGGTGCACGCGGACGGTCAGCGGATGCTGTTCTCCGCCACCCTCGACCGGGACGTCGAGCAACTGGTGGGTGACTACCTCCACTCGCCCGTCGAGCACAGCGCCGACCCGTCGACGAGTTCGGTCACGACGATGGACCACCATGTGCTGGTCGTCCACGGCCCCGACCGCTACGCCGTCACCACCGAGATCGCCGCCCGTGACGGCCGCGTCCTGCTGTTCCTGGACACCAAGCACGGCGTCGACCAGCTCACCCGGCATCTGCGCGCCAGCGGGGTGCACGCGGCGGCCCTGCACAGCGGCAAGTCGCAGCCGCAGCGCACCCGTACCCTGGCGCAGTTCAAGGGCGGGCAGATCACCGTGCTGGTGGCGACCAATGTCGCGGCCCGCGGCCTGCACATCGACGACCTGGATCTCGTGGTCAACGTCGATCCCCCCACCGATGCCAAGGACTATCTGCACCGCGCGGGGCGTACCGCCCGTGCCGGGGAGTCCGGCCGGGTCGTCACGCTGGTTCTGTCGGGGCAGCGCCGGGAGCTGAGCCAGGTCACGTCCGACGCCGGCATCGAGCCGAAGGTCACCAGGATCCGCTCGGGCGAGGCGGAGCTGAGCCGCATCACCGGGGCCAAGGCTCCCTCGGGCAAGCCGCTCGACAGCGCACCCTCCGCCGACAAGCCCGCGAACACCAACAAGCCCTTCCGTGGTCTCGGCACCACCAAGGACACCGCCCGCGGCGGCAAGTCCCGCAAGTCCGACGAGGCCCGCAAGCTCGCCGAGGCGCGCAGGGCGGCGCAGGTGCGGCGCGGCCGCTGACCGCCGCTTCGGGAGCCGCCCGTGGTGCTCGCGCGGTTCGGGCGGCTCCCGGCGTGTCAGCTCTGCTGTGCGGTGGCGGGCGCCCGGCCCGCCTTGTCGACCACCGCGGTGGCGAGTACGGCGTCGCTGGACATGAGGGTTCCGGCCTTGCCGTACTGCGTGTCCCTGACCAGGTAGCTGCGGGAGCCCAGGAAGTTCAGGTCCTTCTTGTCGAAGACCCACTCCGTGCGGGTGCCGAAGGTCTTGTCGTCGCGGGAGATCCCGACGCCCTTGCGGCCGATGGCGTCATGGGCGTCGGGGGCCTTGCTGACGCCGGGGATCCTGGCCGCTGCCTGGTAGAGCGCGGCGGCCGTCTCGGGCGGCATCAGACCGCCGACCAGGGAGCCGATCTGCTCGAAGACCGCCTGGTCACGCTCCTGCTTCGAGTCCTCGAACTTCGGCGTCTTCTCGTACAGGTACGTGAGCAGCTTGTCGGGGTCGGTGGGCAGTGACGCCAGCCAGTTGTAGGTGGGGCGGCTGAGACCGGCGGGCGTGCCCTCGGTGTCGCCGAGCTGGGCGTTGATGTTGCTCGCCTTCTCGCCGTCGGTCTTGGTGATGCCCATCTTGAGCAGCGGACCCGGCTCCTGCGCGACCCACGACTCGGTCTCCCTGAGGGGATCGGCGACCGCTTTTCCGCTGGTCAGGTCGGCGCCCATGGACTTGGACCGGGTGTAGACGAACTGGTCGTCCCGCACCTCGAGGGCGTCGCCCCTGCCCGCGGCGAGGGAGATCCGGTCCAGGAGCACCGCCGCGGACGAGGTGCCGGAGGTGGTGTGCTGCCGGGTCGCCGTGGTGGCGGGCGCGTCGTCCCCGGTGGTGACGACGATGCCCGCGGTGAGGATGCCGCCGAGGGCGAGCGCCGACACCGGCACCAGGAAGGCGGGGCGCAGCAGGCGGCGGGCGGGGCGGGGCTGGGAGGCGACCTGGTCGTGGTCAATGCGCTGCATCAGTTGTTCCTTGTGATGAAGGTGCTGCTCGTGCGGGAGGTCCCAGGGGGCCGGGGCCGGCAACAGCCGAGCGATCTCCACGAGGTCGGTGTCACGTTCCGCCGTCCCGGCGTCCGTGTCCGCGCGCTTGTCGTGCCGGTCGTTCATGCCGTTTCCTCCCTCACGGGCAGGGCCGCGAGTGCGGCTTCACCAGTCATCTCTCCGCGGCCGGCGCGGGGTTCCGTCTTTTTTTGCGCCTCGTCGGCGAACCGGGCGAGCTTCGCGCGGGCCCGCGACAGGCGTGAGCGCACGGTTCCGACGGGGATGCCGAGAGCCTCGGCGGTCTGCTGGTAGTCGAGGCCCGACCACACGCACAGCGTCAGTACTTCCCTCTCGTGGCGCCGCAGCCGGTCCAGCGAGCCCTGCACGGCGGCCAGGCGCCGCGCGTCGTCGACGCGTCCGGCGACCTCGGGGGCGAAGTCCGCGACGACGGGGGTCCGACGCTGGCGGGCCAGGAACGCCACGCGGCGGCGCAGCCCGCGCCGGGCGTTCTCCGCCTTATGCGTGGCGATGCCCAGCAGCCAGGGGCGGAGGGAGCCTCCCTCGGTGTCCACTCGTTCCCGTGCCCGCCACGCGGTCAGGAATGTCTCCGACATGATGTCTTCGGCCGTCGACCAGTCGCCCGTGAGCCACAGGGCGTGCTGGTAGACGGCGCCGGCGCAGTGCTCGTACAGCTCGGCGAACGCACCGCGTTCACCGGCCCGTACGCGCTCGCGCAGATCGTTTTCTGAGTCCCTCACAGTCACTACCTCTCCGCCGTCCCGGCGGAGTTCCTGTGACCTGCGCCATACCTCGCACCCGTGCTCTGCGGCCCCAACGTACTACTCGGGCGGTCACCGGTGTCCGGCCCGCAGCCCCTTCAGCAGCATCGGCAGCGAGGCGTGCAGCTCGCGTTGCCAGTAGGCCCAGCCGTGGGTTCCCGGGCCGTAGAAGTGGGTGGTCAACCGGCGGGCGCCGAGGCGGTCCAGTTCGTTCGCCAGGGCCTGGTTCTGGCGGTTGAAGTCCGCCTCGAGGTCGCTGGTGGCGCCCGGTGCGTCCAGCGGGCCGGTGGTTCCGTCGCCGCACGAGAGGTAGACGGGGAGCGAGGTGAGGCGCCCGGCCAGGTGGTAGGGGTCGTGGGCGGCCCAGATGTCGCGCTGTGCGACGGGGTCGCCCCAGACCTTGCGCGGATCGTCGCCCTGGCCCCCGAAGAAGCCCATGATCCGGTCGGTGGATTCGTCGTTCAGGAGGGGGTGCACGGACCCGGAGTACGCGGCTGCCGCCTTGAACATGCCCGGGTGGCGGGCGGCGTACATCAGCGCTCCCTGCCCGCCCATGGACAGGCCCGCGACCACGCGGCGGCTGCCCGCTCCCCAGTCGCGTTCCAGGACCCGGCGCAGCTCCTGGGTGTGGAAGGTCTCCCAGGCGGGAGCGGAGCCCTTGCCGTAGTTCCACCAGTCGCTGTACCAGCCGTTCCAGCCGGCCTCCGGCATGACCACGAGGACGTCGCGCAGGCTGTCGATGCCGGCGACGTCGGTCATGTCCGTCCACGACGTGTAGTCGCCGCAGCAGCCGTGCAGCAGCCACAGGGTCGGCCAGTGGCGGTGGCGGTCCTTCGGGTTCCAGCCGTCGGGGGTGAGCAGACGGACCTTGACCGTGCTGCCGCCGAGCGCCGAAGAGCGTACGGACAGATCCACCTGGCGGTCGGCGACCTGCGTGACGTCGACGACCTCGGCACCGCTCCGGGAGCCGGCCGCCACGGCCGGCGCGTGCGGGGCCAGGGTGAACAGCAGCGCGGCCAGGACGAGCAGCAGACATCTGGCTCGGCGGATCGAGGCGGCGGTCATGGCGGCTCCCGTCGGTGCGGTCGATAGGCCGGTACGTCTCAGTGGGTCGGCTGAAAGGCGCGGGTCCTCAGGTGCCGGGCGTCGGTCAGTGGCGGCCCGGGACGATCAACAGGGCGTCGCCGACCGGGCGTTCTCCGGTCGCGTCCGACGGATCGTTGATCACCTGCGCGTCGGCGACCATGGTCGTGGAGCCGCCGCCGTCGAGGTTGATCGCGTCGCGCAGACCGAGTGCCTTCGCGACGGCCGCGCTCTCCGGGATGCTCAGCCCGAGCGCGCCGGTGCTGCGGCCGTCGGCGGTGACGAGCACGGTCCGGCCGGCGGCGTCCACGCCGGCCAGAGTGCGCGGATTGCGCTTGTGCACCCAGCCGTAGTAGAAGCTCGGGTTCGCGGGCTGCACCATTCCGTCGGCGGCGGGGGTCACGTGCAGCCGTCCGTCGCGGACGAGTTCGGGGCCGCCGTTGAGGATGCTGGTGCCGCGCGTGGCCACCGCGTGTCCCTTTGCGTCCTTCAGCCCGCTCTGTACCCGTAGCGGTCGGCCGGTCTTCGCGACCGCCGCGAGACGGGCCACGTCCTTGCCGGTGGCCTGGACGGAGCTGCCGCCCTCGGGCAGCGTCCCGCCGCGTGGTGAGCGCAGATCGAGCACGCGCCCGTGGCGGTCGAGCACGGCCTCGAGTCCGTCGCCCTGCGGGGTCCGGTCGCCGAACTCCGGTGTGAAGGCGACGAGTTCGTCGGGGTCGGTGCACGTCGCGTCGTGCAGCGGCCGGGAAGTGGGGCTGTCGTCGGCGGTGCCGCCGCAGTTCCGGATCAGGCCGGGAACGCGGTCGATCCCGTCCAGGGCCAGGGTCCGGCCTCCGCCGGTGACGCGGCCCTGCCAGGTGAACCGGTCGATCCGGGTGCTTCGCGCGGAGTCCCGGACGACCAGGCCGGGGCGGCCGTCGACCGTCTCGCTCAGCAGCCGGCCGTCGTAGACCCCGACGCCGGCCGGGTCCCCGGGGGCGCCGGCCTTCGGGTCGAGGACGAAGAAACCGGCGTTGACCCCGGCCGTCGCGCCCGCCGCGGCCGCGAGGGCGCTGGTCGTCTCGCGGTTCTCCAGGTCCGGTCCGTACGACGCCTTCAGGGTGCCGCGGAACCGGTGCGGGTCGATGGTGAGCACGTCGACGTGGAACGGCCCGCGGTCCGTGGGGTTCCCGTCCCAGCCGGTGTACACGGCCGACCCGGTGTGTCCGGCGGCGCTCAGCCGGCCGCGTTCGGCGTTCGCGGCGGCCTGCGAGTCGAAGCGGCCGACCCGGACCCGCCGGCCGAGCGATCCGCCGGCGAAGTCCGCCACCGCGGGGGTGACGACGTCCTCGGCGCGGGCGTCGAAGCCGTCCGCGCGCAGGCCGGCGGCGAGTTCGTCGGCGCTGGCCCGGTCCTTCAGCGCCGTCGGGGGCGCGTCCGGGTCCGGGGACGTGGCGCCGCCGGGGATGGACACCTCGACCGTCCACGCGAGGGCGGGCGCCTCGGCGCCGCGCACGATCCGGGTGAGCGTGACGCCGGCCTGGAGCGTGCGCGTGGTGCGGGTCTCGGACAGGTCGGCGGCGCCGAGCGGCAGGGCACCGCGATGCGTGCCCGGCCGTGGCGCCGAGGACGCCGGCGCCGCTCCCGCCGCGAGCACGGCGAGGACGGATACCGCCGCGCCCATACCGGACCATCTGCTGTTCACGAACCCCCCACGGGACACCACCGGTTGACGGACAGGGCGGATGAGGCCCCCGCAACGGTGCGTGTGGTCGAGACCACCAGTCAAGGCATGTACACGTAATTCATTTGGCCGTTCCTGGCTGCTCGCCCGCCCGCCTCCCGCACGAACACCCGGGCGTCCCGCGTACGTCCCGCGTACGCCGTCTAGGCCGCCGGTGTGGCCGTGCTCTGCCGGACGACCAGGCTCGTCGCCAGTTCGAGCCGCGTCGTCACCGGTTCCCGCACCCGTAGCCGCATGAGCATCTGCACCGCTTCCTCGGCCATCTGCCGCAGCGGCTGGTGCACCGTCGTGAGGGCGGGGCTCGACCACTGGGCCAGGGGCACGTCGTCGTAGCCGACCACGGACAGGTCCTCGGGGACGCGCAGTCCGCGCAGGCGCGCGGCCTCCAGGGTGCCGAGCGCCTGGAGGTCGCTGCCGGCGAAGATCGCGGTCGGCGGTTCGGGCAGGTCGAGCAGGTCCTCCGCGCGCTCGCGGCCGCCCTCGACGTGGAAGTCGCCGTACCGTACGAGATCGGGGTCGGCCGGGAGTCCGGCCATGCTCATCGCCGAGCGGTAGCCGTCGAGGCGGGCCAGCGAGCAGAGCATGTCGCCCGGGCCCGTGATGATGCCGATCCGCCGGTGCCCGAGTTCGATCAGGTGGCGGGTGGCGACCAGGCCGCCGTTCCAGTTGGCCGAGCCGACCGAGGGCACGTCGGGGTCGGGGTCCCCGGCCGGGTCGATGATGACGAACGGGATGGAGCGCGAGCGCAGCCGCTGCTTGACCTCGGTGGGCAGCGCCGAGAAGACCAGGACCACGCCGCGCGGCCGGCGCTGCAGCACGCCCTCGATCCACTCGGGGCCCGGCGCCTGGCGCGTGCCGCTCTCGGTCAGCACCACGCTGGCCTGATGGGCCTTGGCGACCTTCTCCACGCCCCGGATCAGCTCGAGCGCCCAGACGCTCTCCAGTTCGTGGAAGACCAGCTCGATGAGCGGTGCCTCGCGGGCGGCCCGGGTCGTGCGCCGGTAGGCGTGCTCCTCGAGAAGGCGCTCCACCCGGACACGGGTCTGCCCCGCGACGTCCTGGCGCCCGTTGAGCACTTTCGAAACTGTCGAAATGGAGACCCCCGCCTCCTGGGCCACCTGCGCCAGGGTGATGCGGCCCAGCTCCTCGTCATCTCGCATGTTGAGGAGCATAAGGCACCACCAAGTACCCCCGCCTCGTAACGCTTTGGTAACTCGGCGACTCGGGGTTGACCCCTACCTGGGCTCCACCTAGCGTCCCGGCCTATGAACTTTCGGTACCTGGACCGAAAGAGTTTCGAGAGGCGAGACCATGACTGCACGCGCACGGTTGCCCAGATCTGTCGCCGCCGGCGGGGCGGCACTGACCCTGCTGATCACCCTCGCCGGCTGCGGCGGCTCCGACTCGGCCGGCGGTGACGACGGGAAGATCCACGTCCTGGTGTACGGGGACTCGGCGAACAAGGTGGAGAAGCAGCTGATCGCCGACTTCAACAAGAAGTCGAAGGTCAAGGCGGTCCTGGACACCATCCCGGGCGCCGATTACCAGGCCAAGCTGCAGACCATCATCAGCAGCAAGCAGGCCCCGGACGTCTTCTACAACTGGGGCGGCGGCAGCATCAAACCGTTCGTCGACGCGGGTCTGCTGCTTCCCCTGGACGACTTCATCGCCAAGGACCCGGGGCTGAAGTCGAACTTCCTGCCGTCCGTGTTCAACAGCGCCCTGGTCGACGGAAAGCCGTACGGCGTCCCGATGCGCGGCACCCAGCCGGTGCTGCTCTTCCACAACAAGAAGGTCCTCGACAAGGCGGGTGTCGAGCCGCCCACGACGTGGAACGAGCTGCTGGCCGCGGTCAAGGCGCTCAAGTCCGAGGGCGTCACGCCGATCGCGCTCGGCGGCGGCGACCGGTGGCCGACCCTCATGTGGTTCGAGTACCTCTACGACCGGATCGCCGGCCCCGACCTGTTCCAGAAGGCGGTCAAGGGTGACAAGGCGGTCTGGGAGAGCGCCGACAGCAAGAAGGCGCTCGGCATGATCCGGGAGCTGGTCGACGCCGGGGCGTTCGGCTCCAACTACGACTCCGTGAAGTTCACCGACCAGGGCTCGCCGACCCTGCTGGCCACCGGCAAGGCCGGGTTCGAGCTGATGGGCTCGTGGGAGTACTCGAC
This sequence comes from Streptomyces kunmingensis, assembly GCF_039533535.1. Lineage (NCBI taxonomy): Bacteria > Bacillati > Actinomycetota > Actinomycetes > Kitasatosporales > Streptomycetaceae > Streptomyces > Streptomyces kunmingensis. The sequence continues at coordinate 154,117 of NZ_BAAATS010000007.1, read as the reverse complement.
CCAGCAGGAGGCACACCCGGACTTCGCGAAGAAGGACTTCGGGTACACCGCGTTCCCGACGGTCACGGGCGGCAAGGGCGACCCGGGCGACCTCGTCGGCAACACCAACAACTTCTACTCCGTCCTCAAGAAGACGAAGAACCCGGACGCCGTCGCGGAGTTCCTGAAGATGCAGTACTCGGACACGTTCGTGAAGGCGCATCTGGGCATCGGCAACCTGCCCACCACGACGAACACGGCCGACCACCTCGACGAGGCCGCGAGCCCCGACTACGCGAAGTTCCAGTACGACCTGGTGAAGAAGGCCCCCGCCTTCCAGCTGTCGTGGGACCAGGCCTACCCGCAGTCCGCGGCGACCTCCATGTACCAGGCCGTCCAGCAGTTCTTCAACGGCCAGCTGGACGAGGACGGCTTCGTCAAGGCGATGCAGGCCCTGCCGACGTCATGACCGACACGCACATTCGCGCCTCCGCGAGCGGAGTGGGCCGTCCCGGCGTCGGCTGGGCGGTCCCCGCCGCGCTCTTCTTCGGCCTCTTCGCCCTCGTACCGCTGCTCCTGGTCGCCGTCCTGTCGTTCGCCAGCTGGAACGGACTGACGGACCCGGAGTTCGTCGGCCTCGACAACTGGCGCAAGATCTTCGCCGATCCCGTGATGCTCGAGAGCCTGTGGCTGAGCGTCCTGCTGACCGTGCTCGGTGTCGCCGTTCAGACGCCGCTCAGTCTGCTTCTCGGCGTCTGGGCCGCCGGGCACCAGCGCAACCGGGCCGTTCTGTCCGCGATCTACTTCGTGCCCCTGCTGCTTTCGGCGGCCGCCGTGTCCGTCCTGTGGCGCGCCGTCCTCGACCCGAACTTCGGCGTACCGGCCCAGGCCACGTGGCTGTTCGGCGACGGCAACCTCTTCGGGCACCAGTCCACCGCGATCGGCGTCCTCGTCTTCGTCAGCACCTGGCAGTTCACCCCGCTGCACACGCTGATCTACCAGGGCGCCGCCCGCGCCATACCGCCGGTCCTCTACCAGGCGGCGCAGATCGACGGCGCGGGCACGGTGCGCCAGTTCTTCCACATCACCCTGCCGCAGCTGCGCAACAGCATCATCACCTCGGGAATCCTGATGGTGGTGGGCGGCCTCACCACGTTCGACACGGTCCTCATCCTCACCCAGGGCGGACCCGGCACGGACACCACCATCAGCGCGTACTACATGTACCAAAAGGCGTTCAAGAGCTTCGACTACGGTTCGGCCTCCGCGGTCGGTCTCCTCCTGGTCCTGGTCGCCACGATCGTCTCGCTCGTCATGGTGCGGCTGTCCGGCTACGACAAGATGCGCAGCCAGATGGAGGGCCTGTGAGCAACACCAGGACGGGGAGCGCCGCCCGCCGCCGGGAGCGGCCCAACTACCTAGCCGGACTCGGCTCGCTGGTCTGGCTGTTCCTGGTCGGACTGCCGCTGTACGTGATGCTGGTGGCCACGTTCCAGTCGCGCTCCGACTACGGCGGCAACGGACCGCTGTCCCTGCCGCGCCACTTCACGCTCGACAACTACATCAACAACTTCAACAGCGGTTTCGGGCAGTACTTCCTCAACACCCTCCTCGTCACGGTCTGCGTGGTCGGCATCGTCCTGCTGCTCGTGCCGCCGCTCTCCTACGCCATCGTGCGCGGCAGCGGCCGGCTCACCGGCGGGGTCTTCCGGCTGTTCCTGCTGGGCCTCGCGATCCCCGCGCAGGCCGTCATCGTGCCGATGTTCTACGTGATCAGCGAGGCGGGCCTATACGACCACCTCATCGGTGTCATCCTGCCGACGGCCGCCTTCGCCATGCCCGTGTGCACCCTCATCCTGACCGGGGCCATGCGCGACATCACGCCCGAGCTGTACGAGGCGATGACGATGGACGGCGCGTCACCGTGGCGGATCTTCTTCCGCCTCGTACTGCCGCTGTCCCGCAGCGGTCTGTCGACCATCACCGTGTACTCCGCGCTCCAGGCGTGGAACGGCTTCCTCTTCCCGCTGGTCCTCACGCAGTCCGCGGACTCCAAGGTCATCACCATGGGTCTCTACGACTTCCAGACCGAACACGGCGTCGACATCCCGGGCCTGCTCTCCGCGGTCGTGCTGTCCATGCTCCCCATCCTGATCGTCTACCTGTTCGCCCGTCGCGCCCTGGTCCAGGGGCTGATGGGAGTCGGAGGAAAGTGACCGACCACATGAGCACCACCCCGTTGTGGCGCGACCCGACCGCCACGCCCGCGGACCGGGCCGAAGCGCTGCTCGCCGAGATGTCCCTCGAGGAGAAGATCGCCCAGCTCTTCGGTGTCTGGGTGGGGGCCTCCGCCGAGGGCGGTGACGTCGCCCCGTACCAGCACGACATGGAGGAGGCCGTCGACCTCGACGAGCTGCTCCCGCACGGGCTCGGCCAGCTGACCCGGCCGTTCGGGACCGCGCCCGTGGACCCGGCCCTCGGCGCCCTCTCCCTGGCCCGCACGCAACGCCGCATCGCCGCGGCGAACCGGTTCGGCATCCCCGCCCTCGCGCACGAGGAGTGCCTGGCCGGGTTCGCCGCCTGGGGCGCCACCGCGTATCCGGTGCCCCTGTCCTGGGGCGCCACGTTCGACCCCGCCCTGGTCCGCGAGATGGCCGCGGCGATCGGCCACGACCTGCGCGCGGTCGGCGTCCACCAGGGACTCGCCCCGGTCCTCGACGTCGTACGCGACGCACGCTGGGGCCGGGTCGAGGAGACGATCGGCGAGGACCCCTACCTCGTCGGCACGGTCGCCACCGCCTACATCCAGGGTCTGGAGTCCGCCGGGGTCGTCGCCACGCTCAAACACTTCGCCGGATACTCCGCGTCCCGGGCCGGACGCAACCTCGCCCCGGTCTCCATGGGGCCGCGCGAGTTCGCGGACGTGGTGCTCGCCCCGTTCGAGATGGCGGTGCGGGAGAGCGGCGTACGGTCCGTGATGCACGCCTACACGGACACCGACGGCATCCCGTCCGCCGCCGACGAACAGCTCCTGACCGGACTGCTCCGCGACACGTGGGGCTTCGCGGGAACCGTGGTCGCCGACTACTTCGGCATCGCGTTCCTCCAGACGCTGCACGGGGTGGCCGGTTCGCCCGGCGAAGCGGCCGGTGCCGCGCTCGCGGCCGGCGTGGACGTGGAGCTGCCCACGGTGAAAACTTTCGGTGAGCCGCTGCGCAAGGCGATCGCCGACGGGATCGTGCCGGAGCATCTGGTGGACCGCGCCGCCCGCCGGGTCCTCGCGCAGAAGGCCGAGCTGGGCCTGCTGGACCCGGACTGGGACCCGGCGCCCGCCGCCCTCGCGGGCATCGACCCCGAGCGGGCGCGGGGCACGGTCGACCTGGACCCCGCGGGCAACCGCGACCTGGCCCGCCGCGTCGCCGAGGAGTCCGTGGTGCTCCTGGCCAACGACGGCACGCTCCCCCTCGCACCGAACCCGCCCACCCGCGTCGCCGTCATCGGCCCGCTCGCGGACGTACCGACGGCCGTCCTCGGCTGCTACTCCTTCCCCGTCCACGTCGGCAGCCGCACGCCCGACACCCCGCTCGGCATCGAACTGCCCACGCTGCGCGAGGCGTTGGCGGCGGAGTTCCCCGGCAGCGAGATCGTCACGGCGCGCGGGCTCGACGAGGTGGACGCGGAGCGCGGCGACGGTTTCGCCGCGGCCGTCGAGCTGGCCCGCGACGCCGATGTGGTCATCGCCGCGCTCGGCGACCGGGCCGGCCTGTTCGGCCGTGGCACCAGCGGCGAAGGCTGCGACGCCGCGTCCCTCGATCTGCCCGGCGCCCAGCAGGAGCTGCTCGACGCACTCCTGGACACGGGGACGCCCGTCGTCCTGACGCTGCTCGCCGGCCGCCCCTACGCCCTGGGCCGGGCGACGAGCGAGACGGCGGCCATCGTGCAGACCTTCTTCCCCGGCGAGGAGGGCACGCGTGCGCTGGCCGGCGTACTCAGCGGTCGCGTGCGTCCGTCGGGGCGGCTGCCGGTCGGCGTGCCGCGGCAGGCCGGAGCGCAGCCCGCGACCTATCTCGCGGCGCGCCTCGGGCACGCCTCCGAGGTGTCGAACCTCGATCCGGGCCCGGAGTTCGGTTTCGGGCACGGTCTGGCCTATACGACGTTCTCGTGGAGCGACCTCGAGGTGGCCGAGCAAGTGGCGTCCACCGACGGCGAGTTCGAGGTCGCCTGCACGGTCCGCAACACCGGGTCGCGGCCCGGTACCGAGATCGTGCAGCTCTATCTGCACGATCCGGTCGCCTCGGTGGTGCAGCCCGTCCAGCGGCTCATCGGCTATGTGCGCCTCGCCGAACTGGCGCCGGGCGAGGCGGTCCGGGTCCGGGCGCGGGTCCCGGCCGAGCTGGCCTCGTTCACCGGGCGTGCGGGCCGGCGGATCGTCGAACCCGGCGACCTGGAGCTGCGCCTCGGCGCGTCGAGCACCCGCCCGCTGCTGACCGCGCACGTCACGCTCACCGGGGCCGTCCGCGAGGTCGACCACGAACGCCGGCTGCACGCGCGGGTGACGACGGAGCCGGTAGCGGTACCGGACGCCTGATCCGAGCCGTGGGTCCGGTCGCCATGCCGTTGGTTCGGCCGCTGCGCCGTAGGTCCGGCCGCCGGTCAGGGGCGGCCGGACCTACGAAAGTGTTTCGCGGTCACGGCGTCGAGGGCTTCGCGCCGGCCTCGGTGTCCTCGACGAGCCGGGCCAGGTTCTCCAGGGCCATGCGGGTGCCCGTCTCGTTGTCGGCGGCGGACACCACGTCCGGGACGCCCTCGTGCACGAGGAGGACATCGGTGCCGCCGTCGGCCGGGGCGAGCGTGGTGGTGATCGTCATCGTGCCGCGCAGGGCGGGGTCGTCGGTCTCGAACGCGAACTCCTCGACGACCCGCTCGTCGGGGACCAGCCGGACGAATCGGCCTTGGTACGTGTCGGTGTGCGCGCCGGATTTACCGGTGGCCGTGGGCGAGTCGTAGGTGAGCGAGACACGGAACCTGCCGCCCTCGCGCGCCTCGAACTCGTGGACCCGGCCCCGCATCCCGGCCGGCACCCGCCACCGGGCGACCGCGTCGGCGTCGAGGAGTGCGCGGCAGACGGCGCCGGGCGAGGAGTTCACGTGCTGGGACATCCGCGTCTCATACATGGCGCCACGCTAGCCTCCGGCCCGCCGGGCGTCGTGTCAGTAGCGTTCGGCGGTGCCCAGGTACTGCTCGGCGAAGGCGGCCGCGGCGTTCGGCGAGGTGAACAGGCGGCGCAGCCTGGCGAGGGTGGTGCCCGTGCGGAACGGGTCGCCGGTAGCGGGCCCGTGGTAGACCTCGGAGAGCCACTGCGAGAACTCCTGGTAGTCCCACACCCGGCGCAAGGAGGCTTGCGAATACTCAGCCAACTTCGTTTCGCCGTCCGGGAGTTCATGGAGGCGGGCGGTGAGGGCGTCGCCGAGGAGGAAGGCGTCGTGCAGGGCGAGGTTCATGCCCTTGGCGGCGATCGGGGCGACCAGGTGGGCGGCGTCTCCGGCCAGGAACAGCCGCCCGTGCCGCATCGGTTCGACGACGTAGTCATGCATGTCCAGGACCCGCTTCTCGATGATCGGGCCTTCCGTCAGCGGCGCGGCGCCGGTCGCCGCGAGACGCCGGTGCAGCTGCTCCCACACCCGGTCGTGCGACCAACTGTCCGGGTCGTCGCCGGGCGGGCACTGGAGGTAGTAGCGGGTGACGTCCGGGCTGCGGGGCATGTGTCCGGCGAACCCGTCGGGGTGAATGCCGAACAGGACGCAGTCCGCGGACGGCGGCGCCTCGGCGAGCAGCGCCAGCCAGCCGATGCCGTAGTCGTGCCGGGCGACACGGACGCGGTCGGCGGGCAGCGCGGCCCGCCCGGCCCCGCGTGCTCCGTCGCACCCCGCTATGAAGTCGCAGTTCAGCACCTGCCGTTGCCCGGAGTCGGGGCAGGTGTAGGTGACCGACGGGTGATCCGTCTCCACGTCGTGCAGCTGTACGTCGCGGACGGCGAACCGGATGTCCCCGCCGCGCACGTCGGCATACTCGTGCACCAGGTCGGCCACCAGGAGCGGTTGCGGGTACACGTAGTGGTGACGACCCGTCAGCTCGGCGTAGTCGAACCGGTGTTGCTCCCCCTCGAAGCGGAACTCGCACGCGGTGTGCCGTCCGGCGCGCGCGAGCAGGTTGGCCGCGAGACCCCGCTGTTCGAGGCCGCGCACGGCCCACTCCTCGATGACGCCGGCACGCGGACGCCGTTCGATGAACGCACGGGTCTCGCATTCCAGGACCACACAGCCGATCCCCGCGGCCCGGAGGACATTGCCCACGGTGAGCCCGGCCGGACCGGCACCGACGATCACGACCGGAACGCGGCTCATGGAGGAGGAGTTGGGGTACTGGGGGGAGGTCACGCGGCCATTATGACGACGCCCGCCGCCGGGTCCACAGCGGGGCGGAGCCGGATCGGAAGCGGGTCCGCGGGGGTCAGGGCACGAGGATGCGCTCGTACCGGCTCACCCACGTGACGGGGCCGTCTCCCTCGCGCTGTCCGGGGGCGCCGCCCACCGTCACGTCCCCGCGGTGCACGAAACCCCTCTCCTCGTAATAGGTGCGCAGTCTCCCGTTGGACCGCACGCAGTCCAGCCGCAGCGCCGTCGCTCCGTCGGCCCGCGCGGTCCGTGCGGCCCAGTCGAGGATCACGGCGCCCAGGCCCGGGACCCGGCGGCGCACCGCCATCCGGTGCACGTACGCGGCGGCGCCCGCCGTGTCGGCCCACAGGGCATCCGACCGGTCCAGCGTGACGGTCCCCGCAATCCTGCCCTCCACCGTGACCAGCCAGGTCTCGCCCCGCGTGACGGCGTCGGCGACCCACTCCGCCTCGAACCGGTCCGGCCACTGGTCGATGCCCCGGGCGCGCAGCCATCCCGCGGCCTCGTCGAGGACACCCAGTACGTCATCCGTCTGCTCGGCGGTCGCACGCCGGAAGGACGTCCCGCGCATCGACGCGATCTCCTCGCCCCTCACCGGCGCAGCCAGACGCGGAGCGGGCCGATCGGGGTGAAGCCCTGGGCGCAGGCGGCTGTCAGTGCGTCGCCGTGTTCGTACCCGACCAGGGGGACGTCCGGGAACAGGGCGTGGGCCGCGTCCAGGACGACGGGCCAGGCCGCCGTGAGGTCACCGGATTTCGCGAAGACGTTGGATATCCCGATCACGCCGTCACCCGGGCTGGCCACGGCGCCGGCCACGACGCTGCCCCGGGCGTCACGCCCGGCCACCAGCAACACCTCGGGCTCCGCGAGCAGTCCGGGCCGGAAGAGGTGTGCGTCGTCCTCGTCTCCGGCGCAGCAGGCGAGCGCCCAGGTCCGCAGTGCGGCGGGGTCCCGCATGGCGTCCCAGGCCGATTCGGGTTCCCGAGTGGGCGGGCCTGCGGGGCGGTGGATCCATTGGGCGTCGAACAGTACGGTGAAGCCGTGCCGGGTGAGGTCGAGGTCGGCGAAGCTGTCCTTCACGGTGGCGCCGGGCGCCGTCGTGTCGATCCGGGCGATCAGCGCCGAGGCGTCCGCGTGCGGCGTCAGGGTCACGGCGTCGGGATAGTAGAGCGGTGTGCGCCTCGGTGCTGTCCACGCCTGCGGCCCGAACTCGCCCTCCACTCCGTGCGAGCGGCTCATCGCGGCGCACCAGCGGGCGTTGTTGTACGCGGCGGCGCGGACCGCGTCCGGATTCGGCATCGTCATGGGTGTCGATCATGTCGCGGTCCGGGGCCGCGGCGCGACCCCTTTTCCCGTCGACGACACGACGCACCGGCCCTCACGGCGCATCGCCCTGCCACGCGAGACGGCGCCCGTCGGCGTCCACGGGCCCGTAGAGCGCCCGGCCTCCCGAACCGAACGCGCCCAGTTCGGTCAGGAGTGCGACGACGCCGCGCGCCTCCTCGGCCGGCCGGTCGGTGACGTCCAGGAGCAGCCCGTCCAGCGGCCCGCCCAGCAACTGTGCGTAGGTACGCCCGAGCCGCGGTCCCGCGTCCTCGTGGTCCGCGCCGTACACCCTTCCCCGCATGAACTCCTCCTCGTCCATGCCCTCCACCCTCGCAGCCGCCACTGACAATCGGCCGCGCCCGCCGGGGATGCGGGGCCCGCGCGGTCTCGTCCGCAGCAGTCCCCGGCGTTGCACAGCCGCCTCGCGGAGAGCGGCCTCTACGTTGACCCGGTGCCTCATCGCTTCCGCTTTTTCCTGTCCACGGCCGCGCTCACCACGGTGCTGGCTTCGGTGTCCGTCCTGCCGGCGGGCCCCGCCCCGGCCCACGCCGCACAGGGCCCCGCGCCCCGCTTCACCTACCAGGTCAGTGGTGTCACGGCCGCTCAGCTCGGTCGTACGTGGCATCCCGGCTGCCCTGTGGGGCCGGGCCGTCTCCGGTTGGTCCGGCTCGACCACTGGGGGTTCGACGGCCGGGTGCGGCGCGGCGAGATCGTCGTGCACGAGCGGGTGGTGCGTGACGTGGTGTACGTGTTCGGCAAGGCGTTCGCGGCGCGGTTCCCCGTCCGCCGGATGCGGACCATGGCGGCGTACAAGGGCAGCGACCCTGCCGCGATGGCCGACGACAACACCTCCGCGTTCAACTGCCGTGGGGTGACGGGCGATCCGGGTGTGCTCTCGCAGCACTCCTACGGTGACGCCGTCGACATCAACACCCTGGAGAACCCGTACGTGGATGTGCACGGCCGGGTGCATCCGGCGGCGGGGGCCAAGTTCCTCGACCGGCGCCGCCGCGATCCGGGCATGCTGCGCGCCGGCGACGCGGTGACCACGGCGATGCGGCATGTCGGCTGGCCGTGGGGCGCACGCTGGTCGAACCCGGACTATCAGCACTTCTCGGCGAACGGCCGCTGAGAAGTGCGTGGCCGGACCCTCAGGGCCGGTGGACCGTCTCCGCGCCCTCCAGTGGCGCCCGCTCCAGGAACGCCACCGCCTCCGGTACCCGGGTCCGCATGCGGGCCAGGGCCGCGGCGGTGAGGGTGCGGCACGCCGTGTCGCGTTCGGCGAGGACCTGCCGGGCGAGCCGGGCGGGGAAGTCGGCGGGGGTGAGGGCCGCGCCGGGCCCCGCCGACCAGGTCCGCAGCGGGGAGACCGCTCCGGCGGCGTCGGCGCAGACGGCGAGGCGGCCCGACTCGACGTACCAGAGGACGATGCGGTCGCCCAGCCGGGCGGCGGCCGGGGGCTCGACGCTCTCCCCCGCGGCCAGGTGCAGCGTGTCGAAGGCCTCGGCGAGGGCGGGGCGCAGCCGCTCGTCGGCGCGGCCGAACAGGTCGCAGACGGACAGGGGGACGGGGGCGTCGGGGTCGAGTCCGACCGAGGTGAGCAGGTCGTCCTCGCAGGTCTCCAGGGCGCGGCCGAGGTCGGGGAACTCGTCGGCGGGGCGGCTCAGCGCCTGTCGCGCGTCCGGGTCGGCGAGCACCATGCGCGCGCCGCGCCCGCGCAGATCCGTGCCGAGGGCGCGCAGCAGATCGGCGGCGACGGGTTCGACGCGGCCGACACGCGTCAGGTCCAGTACGAACCAGCCGGTGTCCGGGGCGAGTTCGTGGGCGACGCGCAGGGTCTGCTCGGCGGTCGCGAAGTCCAGGTCGCCCTGGAGCACATGGACGCGGATCCGGTCCGGGTGCGCCTCCAGGGCGGCGCGCTGGGCTCGCGGGCGGTGCCGCAGGGAACGCAGCGGGGTGCCGTGCAGGGAGCGCGGGGGCAGCGGGCGGCGCTGCGGGTCGACGGCCCGCATCAGGTGCAGCCCGAACTGGTCGGACAGGAGGTGGCAGGCGGCGATGCCGCGCACGCTGTTGCCCTTCTCCTCCAGGGGCGGGCTGAAGACGCCGATGCCGAACTGTCCCGGCAGGGCGACGCCGATCGCGCCGGACACACCGCTCTTGGCGGGCATGCCGACCTTGAGCATCCACTGCCCCGACGCGTCGTACATGCCGCAGGTCGCCATGACGGCGAGGACGTGCTGGGCGTGGCGCGGGGCGACGACGCGCCGGCCCGTGACGGGGTTGACGCCGCCGCCGGCCAGGGTCGCGTGCATGACGGCGAGGTCGTCGCAGGTGACAAGGACGGAGCACTGCCGGAAGTAGACGCCGAGCTGTTCCTCCACGTCACCGGTGAGCCAGCCCGCGTTGTGCATGAGGTAGGCGAGGGCGCGGTTGCGGTCGCCGGTCGCGCGCTCGGAGGCGTAGACCGCTTCGTCGATGTCGAGGGGGCGGCCGGCGAAGGCGGCGAGGCCGTCGAGGATGCGGGTGGAGCGGGCCTCGGGGGTGTCTCCGGCGACGAGTGAACTGGTCACGATGGCACCGGCGTTGACCATCGGGTTGGGCGGCCGTCCGGTGCCGGGTTCCAGGCGGATGGAGTTGAAGGCCTCGCCGCTGGGCTCGGCGCCGACCCGCGCGAGGACCTCGGGCAGACCCCGGTCGGCGAGGGCAAGCGCGAACACGAACGGCTTGGAGACGGACTGCACCGTGAACGGCACCCTGGTGTCACCGCTGCCGTAGACCTGCCCGTCCAGGGCGCACAGGGACAGCCCGAACAGATCGGGGTCGACGCGGCTCAGCTCGGGGATGTACGAGGCGGGCTCACCGTCGTCGAGGTCGCGCAGCCGCACACGCACCCGGTCGAGGAGAGCGGTGAGGGGATCGGCCGGGGAACGCTGCTCGTGTCGCACTTGGCCATCGAAACCCATCGGGGGGCGCGGTGCACCCGCTGGCGAAATATCTTGGACGGGGCGGGCGCGCAGTGCAGACTCCCCGCATGAGCGAGAGTGAACAGAGCGAGAGTGAACAGAAAAAAGACCTGCTCTTCTATCTGCAGCAGGCCCGCGACGCCCTGCTGTGGAAGCTGGAGGGGCTGTCGGAGTACGACGTCCGCCGCCCGCTGACGCCGACCGGCACGAACCTGCTGGGCCTGGTCAAGCATGTGACAGCGGTGGAGCTGGGCTATCTGTGCGTCACGTTCGGCAGGCCGCACGACGTGCCGTTGGGCGATCCGGAGGAGGACTCGTACGCCACCGCCGACGAGACGCGCGAGCTGATCGTGGAGCGCTACCGGCGGGCCTGGACCCACGCCGACACCTCGGTCCGCGAGGTCGCTCCGGACACGGTCGGCACGGTGCCGTGGTGGCAGGAGGGCCGCAATGAGGTGACGTTCCACCACGCCTTGGTCCGGGTGCTCGGTGAGACCCAGCGGCACGCCGGGCACGCCGACATCCTGCGCGAGGGTCTGGACGGGGCAGCGGGGTGGCGCGAGGACAACGACAGCCTGCCCTCGCACGATCCGGCGTACTGGCGGGAGTACCACGACCGGCTCCAGCACCTGGCCGAGCAGGCCATGGAGAAGTAGGGGCGGCGGGCCGGGTCAGGCTTCGCGGTGGCGGAGCAGCAGCATCGCCGCGTCGTCGTGCAGCGGCCCCGTCGCGTGGTCCACGAGGTCGGTGCGCAGCCGCTCGATGGCCGCCTCGGCGTCGGGGTCCTTGAGCAGGGCGACGCGCTCCGCCAGCGGGTAGAAGTCGCCGGCCCCGTCCCGTGCCTCGCTGACCCCGTCCGTGTACAGCAGGATCTGGTCGCCGGGCGCGAAGGAGACGGTGTACGGGTCCGGCTGCTCCCCGCCGACCGTGCTCAGGCCGAGCGGCAGCGCGTACTCGGGCGGCTCGGGGAACAGGGTGCTGCCGTCGGCGCGCACGATCAGCGGCGCCGGGTGCCCGAAGTTGAGGAACGTCACTTCACGGCCGCCCGCGGGCACCTCGACGAGCAGCGCGCTGACGAACTTCTCGCCCTCGAGTTCCCGGTCGACGGAGCGGGCCAGCCTGCGGCCGAGGCCCGCCAGTTCGGGTTCGTCGTGAGCGGCTTCGCGGAAGGCGCCGAGGACGAGCGCCGCGGTCTCCACGGCCTCCAGGCCCTTGCCCTGTACGTCCCCGATGAGGGCGCGCGTGCTGCCGTCGGCGACCACGACCTCGTACAGGTCGCCGCCGATCCGTGCCTGGGCGACGGCCGAGGTGTAGGAGACCGCCACGCGCAGTTCGCCGGCGACGCGCGGCACGGGCCGCAGCAGCACGCGCTGGGCGACCTCCGCGATGGAGCGGACGCTGGCCAGTTCGGCGTCGCGGCGCTCCCGTGACGCCACGGCGAGCAGGCCCGCCGCGGTGACGCCGATGACGCTCATCACCGCGATGTAGACGCGGCGCGTGCCAAGGGCGCCGTCCGACGCCGCCAGCAGGAGGCACAGGAGCACGGCGAGGGCGCCGATCCGGGCGGTGCGTCGTTTGGTGCCGACCAGGCCCGCGAACGCCGGGCCGAGCGACATCAGGGGCATCAGGCCGAACCCCGTCGGCGTGGCCAGTTCGAAGACGACCACGAGCGCCATCACGCCGTAGGGCAGGGCGGGCAGCACCCACCCGTCACGGCCCGTCGCCCCGCTCATTCGCCCTCCGCCCGGACGTCTCGTCAGTCGGTTCCGTCGGTTCCGTCGGTTCATGAGCGTATGCGTGTTTTCTTGGTGCCTCATGAGATTGACGCGATGTCGTTACCCGATCGCAGTCCGTGGCGCCGCCCCGAGCCCGTGCTGCGCCGTGAGCCGCACGGGTGCGTTCTGTGCTCCGTACCCGCGGTAGCCGCTGACGCGCTGGGTCAGTTCGAAGAAGACGCGGCCCAGGGTGTGCGTGTAGCAGTGCCGGAAGGCGCCGTGGCTGTCGTGGTCGTAGAGGATGTCGAGTTCCTGGTACGTCTCCAGCTCGCCCGGCGCGAACTCGAAGCGGGCCGCCAGGTCGTCGTAGTAGTTGGCCGGCATGGGCAGCACGTGTCCGCCGGCGGCGCGGAAGCGGCGGGCGGCCGCGACGATGTCGTCGGTGGCGAGGGCGATGTGCTGGGCGCGGGCGTGCTCGTCGCCCGGGGCGGGGCCGACGGCGAGGGCGATACGGACGGCGCCTTCGGAGCTGGTGAAGGCGCGGCTGCGGAGCAGGCCGTAGGGGTCGGCGACGTCGACGCTCTGCAGGGCGTCGAGGCCGAGGACACCGCGGTGGAACAGGGCGGCCTCGTCGAACTGGTGCCAGGGCTGGCTGAGTGCGAGGTGGTCGAAGCCCAGGATGCGGGCGTTTTCCTCGGCCTGTTCAGCGGTGGGCGCGAAGTCGGTGGTCCAGCTGGGCAGTGGGGGCCGGTCGGTGGCGCAGAAGAAGAGTTCGGTGCCGTCGGGGGCGGCGACGGCGTCGAGCAGGACGTCCCCGGTGGAGCGGCGGCGCGGCAGCACGGGAGCGAGCAGCGCCTCGGCGCGGCGGGCGGCGGCCGCGGGGTCGGGGGGCTCCAGGCCCACGGCGGCCAGGACGGTGCCGTCGCGGCGGGCGCCGGGCCCGGTGTTGAGCAGGACGCGGGCGGCGCCCTGCTCCCACAGGTCGACGGGTTTGCCGCGGTGGCGTCCGGTGCGGGTGAAGCCGAGCGCGGTCAGCAGGGCGGCGGCGGGTTCGACGTCGGGCGTGACGAGTTCGGCGAACGCGATCCCCGTGGGCGCCGCGGCGGGTGGCAACTCGCCCTCGCCGACGGTCTCCTGGAGGACGAGGAGGGAACGCAGGGCGTCGACGGCGGTGGGCCCGGCCTCGGCCTGACGGAACACGTCGTTGAACACTTCCAGGGAGAGCGGCCCCGCGTAGCCGGTGCGCAGCACCTGCCGCAGCAGTCCCGCCACGTCGAGGTCGCCCTGACCGGGGAAGCAGCGGTAGTGGCGGCTCCACTGCAGGACGTCCATGGCGAGCAGGGGCGCGTCGGCGAGCTGGAGGTAGAAGACCTTGTCGCCGGGGATGTCGGCGATGCCTTCGAGGTCCTTGGGGGCGCGGCTGCGGGAGAGGATGTGGAAGCTGTCGAGGCAGGTGCCGAGCGCGGGATGGTCGGCGGCCTCGACGATGCGCCAGGCATGGTCGTACGTGTTGACGTAGCGGCCCCATGCCAGCGCCTCGTAGGCGATGCGGATGCCGAAGTCGGCGGCTCGTTCGGCGAGTTGCCGTAGTTGCCGGGCGGCGAGGGCGTCGTCGTCCACCGCGTCCGGGGAGACGCTGGAGCAGACGAGGACGGTGTCGGCGCCCAGGCGTTGCGCCACCCGGAACTTGTGCTCGGCGCGGCGCAGGTTGCGGGCGAAGACGTCCTCGGGCACGGCCTCTAGGTCGCGCAGCGGCTGGTACAGGTCGATGCGCAGGCCCAGGTCGGCGCAGAGGCCCCGGATCTCCTCGGGGGTGAGAGGGCTGGCGAGCAGGTCGTTCTCGAAGATCTCGACGCCGTCGAACCCGGCCCGGGCGGCGGCGGTGAGCTTCTCGGTGAGCGACCCGCTGAGCGAGACGGTGGCGATGGAGGTACGCACGGCGGACTCCTGCGGATTGGGGGACAGGGGGTGGGCTCGACGGGAGGGGCGCGGCCGGCCGGCGGCCGCCACGGGCACGACGGGAGGGGCACGGTCAGCCGCTACCCGCCACGGCTCGACGGAGGCGTGGTCAACCGCTGCCCGCCACGGGCTCGACAGGGAGGCGTGGTCAACCGCTGCCCGCCACAGGCTCGACAGGGAGGCACGGTCGGCCGGCGCCCACCAAGCACTCGACATGGGGGCACGGTCGGCCGGCGCCCGCCACGGGCTCGACAGGGAGGTGCGACCAGCCGGCGCCCGCCACGGGCTCGACATGGGGGCACGGTCAGCCGGCGCCCACCAAGCACTCGACAAGGGGGCACGGGTCAGCCGGTGCCCGACGTCGCGCCCGAGGGCCGCAGCGCGCCGCCCGGCAGTGTGAGTGCGGCGAAATGGTCGAGCATGCGTCCGGCGTCCGGCTCGCGCCCCGTGAAGAGCCGGAACGCGTCGACCGCCTGGAAGACCGCCATGCCGCCGCCGTCGAGCACGGCGCAGCCGAGCGCGCGGGCGGTGCGCACGAGCTCCGTCTCCAGCGGCCGGTAGACGACCTCGGCGACCCACAGTGCGGGGTGCAACAGGGCGGCGGGGAAGGGCAGTCCGGGGTGCGCGGCCATGCCGGTCGGGGTGGCGTGCACGATGCCGTCGGCGTCGGCGAGCAGTGCGGGGAGCGCGTCTGGCGCCGCGGCGGCGGCCCGACCGGCGCCGAAGTGCTCGGCGAGGGAGGCGGCCAGCGCGACGGCCCGCTCGGGCGCCGCGTCGACGAGGGTGACGCGGCTCGCGCCGAGGGTGAGCACGGCGTGCGCGACGGCGGCGCCCGCTCCCCCGGCGCCGAGCTGCACCACGCGGTCCATACGGGCGTCGGGCAGGCCGCGCGCGAAGGAGGCGGCGAAACCGGTGACGTCGGTGTTGTGGCCGGTGGCGCGGCCGTCCGCGATCACCACGGTGTTGACGGCGCCGAGCGCCTCGGCCCCCGGGGAGAGGGCGTCGAGGTGCTCGATGACGAGCTGCTTGCAGGGGTGCGTGATGTTCAGCCCGTCGAAGCCGAGGTCGCGGGCGGCGCGCAGCAGCTCTCCCACGCGGTCGGGCCGCAGGCCGAGGGTGTCGATGTCGAGCAGACGGTAGAGATAGCGCAGGCCCTGCCGGTCGGCCTCGCGCTCGTGCAGGGCGGGGGTGAGCGAGGGGCCGATCCCGGCTCCGATCAGACCGACGAGATACGAGTCCTGGGGCACGTGCGACCTCCTGGCCGGGTGGCACCACCCGACGCTAATGTACGAACTGGTTCGTTACTCATATCAAGCGGAGCGCCCCCGAGGGAAGGCCCGTACCCGGAACGGCTGCCGGTCCTGCTTCTACAATCACTCCACAGGCCCGCCGTCCGCCCGCCCGAAGGATCCTGATGACCACTGTCGAAGAACCGGCGCGACGCGAGGGCCGCATCCGTGACGCGGCCCGCACGAAGGCCGAGATCCTCAAGGTCGCCACCGAGGAGTTCGCCCGCGCCGGGTACACGGGAGCGCGCGTGGACGAGATCGCCGCCCGCACCCGCACCACGAAGCGGATGATCTATTACTACTTCGGCGGCAAGGAGCAGCTGTTCACGGCCGTCCTGGAGCGTTCGTACGCGGTGATCCGGCAGGCCGAGGGCGATCTGGACGTCGGGCACCTCGACCCGGTGGCGGCGATCCGCCGGCTCGCCGAGCTGACCTTCGACCACCACGAGGCCCATCCGGACTTCATACGGCTCGTGAGCATCGAGAACATCCACGACGCCGAGCACATCGCCGCCTCCGAGACGCTCAGCTCCCTGAACTCGCCCGCCATCGACGTGATCCGGCGGATCCTGGAGGCGGGCCGGGAGCAGGGCCTCTTCACGGCCGAGGTGGACGCCGTGGACCTGCACGCGATGATCAGTTCGTTCTGCTTCTTCCGGGTCTCCAACCGGCACACGTTCGGGGCCCTGTTCGGCCGCGATCTGACGGCGGACGACCGGCGCGAGCACTACCGCACCATGCTCGGCGACATGGTCATCGCCTATCTGACGGCGGAGCGCCCGGCAGCCTAGGCCCGGGCGCCACCTCGGCACACATCACCTCGGCGCGACCTCTTGACAGGCGGGAAACACCGGCGCAACATCCGTAGCCACCCGCTACTAACTATCCAGTGGGTTAATTAGCCGGACGCGCCTCCGGTTCCGCCGACCCGCTCACCCCACCGGGCCCCGGCACCTCTCCCCTTCCCGTCCCCCGAAGGAGCCCGTGTGTCCGTCCCCGCCGCACCGCCCCGCGCCCCGCAGGGCCAGCCGCGCAAGGCCGCGCTCGCCGCCTGGATCGGCAGCGCCCTGGAGTACTACGACTTCTTCATCTACGGCAGTGCCGCCGCGCTGGTCTTCCCGAAGGTGTTCTTCGACGAGTCGGACCCGGCGAACGCGACACTGCTCTCGCTCGCCACGTTCGGTGTCGCCTACGCCGCCCGCCCGGTCGGCGCGTTCTTCCTCGGCCACGTCGGCGACCGGCTCGGCCGCCGCAGGATCATGGTGTTCACGCTGGTCCTGATGGGGCTCTCGACGTTCCTCATCGGCTGTCTGCCCTCGCGCGACCAGGTCGGCTCCCTGGCCCCCGTACTGCTCGTGCTGTGCCGGGTGTTGCAGGGCATCTCGGCCGCCGGGGAACAGGCCAGCGCCGGATCGATGACGCTGGAGCACGCGCCCGCGCACCGCCGCGCCTACTTCACAAGTTTCACGCTCAGCGGCACCCAGGCCGGGCAGCTCCTGGCCACGCTGGTCTTCCTGCCGATCGCGGCACTGCCGGAGGACCAACTCCTGTCGTGGGGCTGGCGGATCCCGTTCTGGCTGAGCGTCGTGGTCGCCGTCGTCGGCTACGTCATCCGCCGCACCCTGCACGAGACCCCGGAGTTCTCCCGTCAGTCCGCGGCCTCCGAGGGGGTGGCGCGGCTGCCGCTCGTGGTGCTGCTGCGCGATCACTGGGCGGACGTGCTGCGGGTGATCGGGGGCGCGCTCGTCGCCTCGGTCAGCACCATCTTCACCGTGTGGGCGCTCTCCTACGCGACGAGCGACGCGGTCGGCATGGACCGGTCGGCGATGCTCTGGGTCGGGGCCCTCGCCAACGTCGTAGCGCTCGGCGCGATCCCGCTCTGGGCCCGCCTCGCCGACCGCATCGGGCGCCGACCCGTCTTTCTGACCGGCGCCGCGGGCAGCGCGCTGCTGATGTTCGGCTATCTCTGGGCGATCTCCACGGGCTCGTACCCGCTCACGTTCGTGTTCGGCATTCTCGCCTTCGGCGTCGTCTACAGCGCGGCGAACGCGGTGTGGCCGGCGTTCTACGGCGAGATGTTCCCGACGCGGGTGCGCCTGTCCGGCATGGCGATCGGCACGCAGATCGGTTTCGCCGTGGCCGGGTTCGCGGTGACGTTCGCGGCGCAGATCGCAGGCCCGGACGGCGCCGACTGGTTCGCGGTGGCGCTGTTCACGGCGGCGCTGTGCGTACCGCCGGTGATCGCCGGGATCACGGCGCGCGAGACCCGCAAGGTGCCGACCGAGTTGCTCGGTGAGCGGCGGACCGAGGCGGCCGGTGCCGAGGACGTACGGCCGGTGGGGGTCTGAGAGCCCGTCTTTGGACCGGCACAGCGAGGGGCGGGCCGTGAAACACCGGCCCGCCCCTCGCCACGCTCAAACCGCCTGGCCGGCGCGCGGGGCGTCGGTGTTCTCCAGCTCGTCGAGGTCGAGGCGCCTGATGTCCTTGACGATGAAGGCGTAGCTGACGACGGCCAGGGCCGCGCAGACGCTGACGAAGGCGAGGGCGAGGTCGAAGGAGCCGGTGGCGTCGATGAGGTAGCCGACGACGAGGGGCGTGACGATGCCCGCGACGGCTCCGAAGGCGTTGAAGACGCCGCCCGCGAGGCCCGCGATCTGCTTCGGCGCGACATCGCCGACCACGGCCCAGCCGAGGGCGCCGAGCCCCTTGCCGAAGAAGGCCGTCGACATGATGAGGACGACGAGCCAGGACGCCGTCACGAAGTTGCAGATCATGATGGTGGTGGAGAGCAGCAGGCCGGTGATGATGGGGATCTTCCGGGCGACGGTGAGGCTGACGCCGCGCCGGGCCAGCAGGTCGGAGAGGTAGCCGCCGAGCACCCCGCCGGTGAAGCCGCACAGCGCGGGCAGCGACGCCACGAATCCCGCTTCGAGGATGCTCATGCCGCGCTCCTGGACCAGGTAGACCGGGAACCAGGTCAGGAAGAACCACGTGATCGTGTTGATGAAGTACTGGCCGACGAAGATGCCGAGCATGTTCCGGTTGCTCAGCAGCGTCTTGATGTGGCGCAGACCGCCGTCGCGCTCGGAGGCGGCGGCCGCGGGGCTGTCCATGTCGATGAGCGCGCCGCCGGCGCCTATGTAGTCCAGTTCGGCGTCGGTCATCTTCGGGTGGCTGCGCGGCGGGTGGATGACCCGGGTCCAGATCAGCGCCAGGACGACGCCGACGCCACCGATCACGGTGAAGACGTGTTCCCAGCCGAGGGCCGTGACGAGCCAGCCCATCAGCGGGGCGAAGGCGACGGTCGCGAAGTACTGGGCGGAGTTGAACAGCGCCGACGCGAAGCCGCGCTCCTTCGTCGGGAACCAGGCCGCGACGATACGGGAGTTGCCCGGGAACGAGGGGGCCTCGGCGAAGCCCACGACGAACCGCAGGATGAACAGCAGCACGACCGCGGCGCCAGCGAAGAAGCCGATGGCGCCCTGCGCCATGGTGAAGACCGACCACAGGAAGATGGCGACGCCGTAGACCTTCTTCGACCCGAACCGGTCGAGCAGCCAGCCGCCGGGGATCTGCGCGACGAGGTACGACCACGAGAACGCGGAGAAGAGCACCCCCAGTTCGCCGGAGCTGATGCCCAGGTCCTTCTGCATGGTGTCGCCGGCGATCGACAGGGTGGACCGGTCGGCGTAGTTGATGGTCGTGACCACGAAGAGCATGGCCAGAATGGCGTACCTGAGGCGGCCGGCTTTCGCGGGGGCAGCTGAAGTCACCGGGGCGTCCTGCCGGTTGAGCGCTGTCATTGCGGGTCGTTCTCCTAGACCTGGAGGGGCGGCGGCTCTGCCGCGTGTGGTCCGTGCCACAGGACGAGTGGCTGGAGTTGACCGTAGGTTCAGCGCCCATTCCCGTCTAGATCGATTTTTGTAGGCTGCGATACCTTCCCTGCATGGTCAGAGGACGAAACGGAAGATAGGGATCCGGCCGCGACGGCGGCTCACAGGTGCTGGAGCAGGGCGTGCAGCGCGGGATTGTCGTTGGTCTTCCGCCACGCCAGATGCAGCTCGACCGGGGTGGGGTCGGGCAGTTCGAGCGTTCTGAACGTGATGCCGGAGAACCGCATCTGCGCGGCCGCCGCGGGCACGAAGGCGATGCCCCAGCCCGCGTTGACCATGGCGAGCAGGCTGTGCACCTGGCTGAGGTACTGGGTGAAGCGGGGCGTGACCTGTGCCGTGCGGAAGATGCTGACCAGCAGTTCGTGGAAGTAGCGGGCCTCCACCGGCGAGTACATGAGCACGTCCTGCCCGCCGAAGTCGCTCATCCGCAACGGCTCCTCCCCCGCGGCCAGCGGATGGTCCAGCGGCACGGCCGCGAGCAGGCCCTCCTGTATGGCGGGCCGGGTGACGAGGTCGGGGCCGGTGCTGGAGGGGCGGATCATGCCGAGGTCGAGGGACCCGTCGGCGATCGCCTCCAACTGGTCGCGGGTCACCTTCTCGCGCAGCACGATCTCCGTGGCGGGCATGACGGAACGGGCGACGTCCAGGAGGGTGCCGAGCGCGGAGTAGGCGCTGGCGGCGGTGAAGCCGACGGCGATGGCCCCGGCCTCACCCGCCGAGACCTGCTTCGCGGCCAGCGTGGCGGCCTCGGTCTGGCGCAGGATGGTGCGCGCCTCGTTGAGGAAGGCCCGCCCGGCCGGGGTGAGCCGGACCGTGCGGTTGGTCCGATCGAGGAGTTGCACGCCCAACTCGTGCTCCAGGAGCTGGATCTGGCGGCTCAGGGGCGGCTGCGTCATCCGCAGCCGCTCGGCGGCCCGGGTGAAGTGCAGTTCTTCGGCGACGGCCACAAAACTCGTGAGCTGAGCGAGCGTGAACAACGATGCCCTCCGGGTATCAACGCATCCAAAAACTATGTTTGACGTGGATCAATCGCCGACCTTAGCGTCAACATCATCAACGGCAGGCTCCAACGCCGTTCGGCGGGCTCCCCACCCCGCCGTCCGCACCTCCCACGAACACGAAGTGGTGACCATGAAGCACGCAGCCACCCCCGTCGCCGACCTTCGGGGCGAGGCCACTCTCGACTCGATCGCCTGGATCAAACTCTCCTCGGTCGCCCTGCCGCTGGCCACGCCGATCAGTGACGCCAAGGTGCTCACCGGCCGCCAGAAGCCGATGACCGAGGTCGCCTTCCTGTTCGTGGAGATCGAGACCGCGCAGGGGCGGACCGGGATCGGCTTCAGTTACTCCAAGCGCGCCGGCGGCCCGGCCCAGTTCGCCCACGCCAAGGAGATAGCCGACAACCTGATCGGCGAGGACCCCAGCGACATCGGCCGGCTGTGGACCAAGCTGGTGTGGGCCGGCGCGTCCGTGGGCCGCAGCGGTGTCGCCACGCAGGCGATCGCCGCGCTCGACATCGCCCTGTGGGACCTCAAGGCCAAGCGGGCCGGTCTGCCGCTCGCCAAACTCCTGGGCGCACACCGCGACTCGGTGCGCTGTTACAACACCTCCGGCGGCTTCCTGCACACCCCCACCG
Organism: Streptomyces kunmingensis; assembly: GCF_039533535.1. Taxonomy (NCBI): domain Bacteria; kingdom Bacillati; phylum Actinomycetota; class Actinomycetes; order Kitasatosporales; family Streptomycetaceae; genus Streptomyces; species Streptomyces kunmingensis. Next base: position 132,902 of record NZ_BAAATS010000007.1, on the reverse strand, counting down.
AGCAGGTCCTGGACAACGCGACGGCGTCACTGGCCCACGGCATCGGCGGCATCAAGATCAAGGTGGGCCACCCGGACGGCAAGCAGGACCTGCGCCGCCTCACCGCGGTGCGCGAACACATCGGTGACGACGTGCCGTTGATGGTCGACGCGAACCAGCAGTGGGACCGGCCGACGGCTCAGCGCATGGGCCGCGCCATGGAGGAGTTCGGTCTCGTCTGGATCGAGGAGCCGCTCGACGCCTACGACGCGCAAGGGCACGCGGCGCTCGCCGCCTCCCTGGACACGCCCATCGCCACCGGCGAGATGCTGGCGTCCGTCGCCGAGCACTACGAGCTCATCCGGCACAATGCCGCCGACGTCATCCAGCCCGACGCCCCGCGGATCGGCGGTATCACCCAGTTCCTCAAGCTCGCCGCGCTGGCCGAGCACCACCACCTCCAGCTCGCCCCGCACTTCGCCATGGAGATCCACCTCCACCTGGCCGCCGCGTACCCGATCGAGCCGTGGGTGGAGCACTTCGACTGGCTGGAGCCGCTGTTCGAGGAGCGGCTGACGATCAGCGACGGCCGGATGAACGTGCCGGCGCGGCCCGGTCTCGGCGTCACCCTCACCGACCAGGCCCGCGCCTGGACCCAGGCCACCCACGAGGTCGGCAAGCGCGCCTGACCCGGTACCGCGTCCCGTCCCTCTTCCTTTCCCGGAGTACTCCACCATGACGTCCCTCACCCCGTCAGAGCTCGGCCGGCGCATCGGCTCGGGCCTGCTCTCCTTCCCCGTCACGCACTTCGACGCCGACGACCTGTCCTTCGCCGAGGACGCCTACCGCGCCAACATCGAGCGGCTGTCCACGTACGAGGTCGGCGGGCTCTTCGCCGCGGGCGGCACCGGCGAGTTCTTCTCGCTGACCGCCACCGAGACCGAGCAGGTGGTGCGCGCGGCGGTGCGGGCGGCGCCCGAGGGCACCCCGATCCTGGCACCGGCCGGGTACGGCACCCGGACCGCGATCGAGTACGCCCGGGCCGCCGAACGCGCCGGCGCCCACGGCCTCCTGCTCTTCCCGCCCTACCTCACCGAGGCCAATCAGGAAGGGCTCGCCCAGCACGTGGAGGCGGTCTGCCGCGCCACGAACCTCGGGGTCATCGTGTACGGCCGCGCCAACGCCGCCTACAGCGCCGACACCCTCGCCCGGCTCGCCGACTCCTGCCCGAACCTGATCGGGTACAAGGACGGCATCGGCGACATCGACGCCATGACCCGTATCTACACGCGCCTCGGCGAACGCCTGACCTACATCGGCGGTCTGCCCACCGCCGAGACGTTCGCCCTGCCCTACCTCGAACTCGGCGTCACCACGTACTCGTCGGCGATCTTCAACTTCCTGCCCGAGTTCGCCCTCGACTTCTACCAGGCGGTGCGCGAGCGCCGGCACGACACCGTCATCAAGCATCTTGCGGACTTCGTGCTGCCGTACACCGAGATCCGCAACCGGCGGGGCGGGTACGCGGTCAGCATCGTCAAGGCGGGTATGACCGCCACCGGCCACGGCGCGGGCCCGGTCCGCCCGCCGCTGACGGACCTGACCCCGGCCGAACTCACCGAACTGACCGCGCTGATCGAGGGTGTGCCCGTACCCCGGTCCTGAACGGTCTCAGTCCAGATGGGTCGGCGCGAACATCCGCAGCAGCGCCGGGAGGACGACCACGTTCGGCCCGGGTGTCCGCAGGGCCGCGGCGAGGTCGTCCCGCAGCGCCTCCGGCGACGTGGAGACCGCGGGTACTCCGAACGACTCGGCCAGGGCGACGAAGTCCGGCCGGGTCAGTTCGGTGCCCTCGGTCGCGCCGAAGGTGTCGGCCATGTACTCGCGCAGGATGCCGTAGCCCCCGTCGTCGACGATCAGCCAGGTCACGTTCAGCGACTCCTGCCTCGCCGTGGCGAGTTCGGCGATCGAGTACAGGGCGCCGCCGTCGCCGGAGACCGCGAGCACCGGGGTGTCCGGGGCGGCGGCAGCGGCGCCGAGCGCGGCCGGGAAGCCGTAGCCGAGGCCGCCCGCGCCCTGCGCCGAGTGCATCGGCCCGGGCCAGGCCGACCAGGCCCAGTACGCCAGGATGGTCATGTCCCAGAACGACGGGGCATCGACCGGCAGCGCATCGCGCACGGCCTTCAACACCTGTCGTTCCAGGGCGAGTTCCTGTCCGCCGATCCGTTCCCGTACGGCGGCCAGGACCCCGGCGACACGAACGGCCGCCGTGTCGTCGACCCGCTTGTCGACCGCCACGGCGAGCGCCTCCAGGGCGAGCCGGGCGTCGGCGTGGATGCCGAGGGCGGGATGGTTGGACTCCAGCTTGCCCGCGTCCGCCTCGACTTGGACGACCCGGCCGCGTGGCGCGAAGGTGTGGTAGTTCGAGGAGAGTTCGCCGAGCCCGGAGCCGACCACCAGCAGCACGTCGGCGTTCTCCAGGAACACGGTCGTGTGCCGGTCCTCCAGCCATGATTGCAGCGAGAGCGGGTGCTCCCAGGGGAAGGCGCCCTTGCCGCCGAACGTGCACACCACCGGCGCGTTCACCTTCTCCGCCAGCGCGAGCAGTTCGTCCGCCGCGTCCGCCCGGACGACACCGCCGCCCGCGACGATCACCGGCCGCTCGGCACGCGTGAGCAACTCGGCTGCGGTGTACGTCAGTTCGGGGCGCGGTGACAGCGCACGCGGCCTCGCGTCGATCGCCGTCACGGCGGGCAGCGACGCGGGCGCGAGCAGTACGTCCTGCGGGATCTCCACGTACACCGGGCCGTGCGGCGCGGTGAGCGCCGACTCCCAGGCCGCCGCGAGCGCCGACGGGATCTGGGAGGCGGTCCGCACGGGGTGCACGGACTTCACGACGCCCCTGAACACGGCTTCCTGATCGCGGAGTTCGTGGAGATAGCCGTGCCGGCCACCGCCCACACCGGCGGACGGGACCTGGCTGGAGATCGCGAGCACCGGCGCGCTGGCCGCCGCAGCTTCCTGGAGTGCGGCCAGCGACATCAGCGCGCCGGGCCCGGTCGACAGGAACAGCGGGGCGGCCGTACGTGTCAGCCGGCCGTACGCGTCCGCCGCGAACCCGGCGTTGTTCTCCACGCGCAGCCCCACATAGCGCAGGGCGGAGCGGCGCAGCGCGTCGAACAGGCCCAGCGCGTGCTGGCCCGGCACGCCGAACACCGTGGTGGCGCCGAGGCCGGAGAGGGTCTCGATCACCAGGTCGCCGCCGATCCGTCCGGCCGCGGGGGCCTGCGGGGCGGCCGGGATGTCCGTGCTGGTGGTCATGCGCAAGTGCCTTCTTTCCTGTGCCGGTTCGCTTCGTGGGTCGGGCGTCGCTCACGGCCGGGCCGCGGTTGACGCCGCCGGGGCCGGTGTCTCCGCGCGCCCGGCGAGCCGCTCCCGCCAGTGGGCGAGCACCGCGGGGTCGGTGGGCCTGGTCGCCAGGGAGACGGCGACGTAGGCGACGAGGGAGGACAGCAGCCCGTAGTAGACGGGCTCATTGGCGAGGACGCCGTAGCCGGCCATCAGGCCGATGACGGCCGTGCCGCCGACCGCGACGGCGGCCAGCGCGCCGGCCGCGGTGCCGCGCTTCCACAGCAGCCCGCCGAGGATCGGCACGAGGAGCCCGCCGACGAGGAGGTTGTAGGCCACGGTCAGCGCCTCGACCACGTCGTTGAGGGCGATCGCGATGCCGATGACGGCGAGGCCCATGACGAGGATGAACGCTCTGTGTCCGGAGACCTCGTCGCCCTCTTCCTTCGCGCCTCGAACGGCGCCGCGCAGCCGCGACCAGATGTCGTTGTTGGCGACGGTGGCGCACGCGATGAGCGCCCCGGACGACGTCGACATCACCGCGGCGAGCGCCGCCGCGAGCACCAACCCCCTTACACCGACGGGCAGTTCGTCCTTGACGATGGTCGCGAACGCCGAGTCGGCGGACGGCAGCTTCGGGTACATCACCTTGGCCGCCGTCCCGATGACCGCGCCCGCGACGGCGTAGACGAGACAGTAGGTTCCCGCGACGGTGCCGCCGTGGCGGGCGACCTTGTCGCTGCGCGCGGTGAACACGCGCTGCCAGATGTCCTGACCGATGAGCATGCCGAACGTGTAGATCAGGACGTACGTGAAGATGGTCTCGCCGCCGATGCCCAGCGGGTCGAAGTACGAGGTGGGCAGCTTCGCCCTCATCTCGCCGAACCCGCCGGCCTTGACGACGGCGATGGGTAGCAGCAGGAGCAGCACGCCGATGGTCTTCACGACGAACTGGACCATGTCGGTGAGGGTGATGGACCACATGCCGCCGAGCGTCGAGTACGCGACGACGATGGAGCCGCCGAGGATGATCGCCAGGGTGCGGTTCATGTCGAAGATGACGTCGAAGATGGTGGCGTAGGCGATGGTGGAGGTGACGGCCAGCATCAGCGTGTACGCCCACATGACGATGCCGGAGATCATTCCGGCGCGGCCGCCGTAGCGCAGGTCGAGCATCTCGGAGACGGTGTAGACGTTCAGGCGGGAGATCCGGGCCGAGAAGAACACCGAGAGGGCGAGCAGGCCCAGGCCGATGGTGAGAACCATCCAGGCGCCGGACAGGCCGTAGCGGTAGCCGAGGCCGACGCCGCCGATGGTGGAGGCGCCACCGAGGACGATCGCGGCCATGGTGCCCGCGTACATGCCGGGGCCGAGGCGGCGGCCTGCGACGAGGAACTCGGACTTGGACCGGGCGCGGCGCATGCCCCACCAGCCCATGGCCAGCATCCCGGCGAGGTAGACGACGATCACTGTGTAGTCGACGGCCATGGGGCAGCCCTCCTTCACGCACGACGGCGGGGGGTTCGGCAGGGGGTCCGGCGGGGGGTGTGGAGCAGACCCTAGATGGCCGGGGAACGGCGCTGAAGTGTACGTTTCCTCCACCTGCAGGCCCTGAAGCAGAGGAAACGTCCACCATGCCCGACGCGGCCGCCGTCCCACGGACCCCTCCGAGTCCCCCGGTCCCGCTGGCCACGCTCCTTGCCCGGGAGGATCTGGGGCTGCGGCTGCTCGCGGGCGGTCCGGTGGACGACGTGGCGGTCCACTGGGTGCACACGTCCGAGATGCCGGACCCGTATCCGTATCTGCTGGGCGGGGAGCTGCTGCTGAGCGCGGGCGCGCACACCACCGAGGCCGCGGGCACGGGCCCGTACTTCGACGACTATGTGGCGCGGATCGTGGCGGCGGGCGGCGCGGCGCTCGGCTTCGGGCTCGCGCCGGTGCACGACGCGGTGCCGCGCGCGCTGGTGGAGGCCTGTGAGCGGCGCGGGCTACCGCTTCTCGAAGTGCCGCCGCGCACGACGTTCAGCGGGATCGCACGGGCCGTGTGGTCGCTGATGGAGCAGGTGCGGCATGCGGAACTGCGCCGGGTGACGCAGGCGCAGCAGGGCCTCGCGGCGGCTGCCGCACGCCCCGATCCGGTACCGGCGGTGCTGGGTCAACTCGCCCGGTTCGCCGACGGGTTCGCCGTCCTTGTCGACGCGGACGGTGCGGTGATCCGCAGCGCCGGGCGGGAACCGGCCCGGGACGTGGCGCGGGCGCTGACCGCCCTGACCGGGGTCGTGCGCGGGCCGTCGGCCGGAGCGCGCCCGGCGTCCGCGTCCGACACCGTCGGCGACACGCGGCTGTCCGCGTACGCGCTGAGCGGTGCGGGCGGTCACGCGCTGGGCCTGGCCGGTCCGTCCCGGGGCAGCGGGGAGCACACCGTCGCCGGTGCCGCCGTCGTACTGCTGTCCCTGCTGACCAGCGGGCATCCGGGCACGACGGCGTCGCAGGACACCGACCGGTCGGCGGCGCTGGTACGGCTCCTGCTGGGGGCGCGGCCGGAGGAGGTGACGGACCTGCTGGGCGGCGGCGAGTGGCGGGTCGCGCATCTGCGGTGGACGGGAGCCGCGGGCGGCGCTCCGGCTCCCCCCGCTCTGCCCACCTCCCTGCTCGACGTCGACGGTGATCGGGTGCGGGCGCTGCTGCCCGCGGACCGGGAGATCACCGGCCGGCCGGGGTGGGCGGCCGGTGTCAGCGCACCGGCCGGGCCCCGGGACCTCCAGGTGGCCGATGCCCAGGCGTCCCGCGCGCTGTCCCGCGCCCGCGCCACCCGCACCCCGCTCGTCCACCACCGGGCCGCCGCCCCGGACCTCGCGCTCACCCCGCTGCTCGACAGCGCGCCGCTGCTGGAGACGTTGCGCATCTGGCTCTCTCTGCACGGCAGTTGGGACCGTACGGCCGCGGCGCTCGGTGTGCACCGCAACACCGTGCGCCAGCGCATCACCAAGTGCGCGGCTCTCCTGGACGCCGATCTCGACGACCCGGACGTGCGCATGGAGCTGTGGTTCGCGCTGCGGTACATCGCGTGATCCGGGGCCCGGCTCGCGTGGGCGGCGCTCAGAGCCGCCCGGGGCCGCCCCGCCGGTCCGGGCTCGCCTTCGCCGAGGGTGCCGACAAGGTCGATCCGTGCTCGGACCCCGGCCCCTTCCGCGCCGGTGTGACGGCTCGCGCCGCGGAGTGCAGCGACTTCAGCGCGACGAGGAGGATCCCGATGTCGTCCAGGTAGATCGGGTCGGGGAGCAGGTCGACCGGCGAGATCGTGTAGACCACGGCGACCCAGAACAGCGCCTTGCTCCGCAGCGGGATGCCCGCGTCGGCGAGCAGTTTGCGCGCCTGGAAGACCCGCACGAGGAGGTACACGGCGGCCACCAGCATGACGACGGCCGCCACCGTCGCCAGGACGAACCATGTCTGCCCATCCATCAGTCGTCCACCCCTGTCCGTTCCCGGTCCGGTCACCCGCCCTCAGAGCCCGGCTCTCACGGCAGGATGGAGTCCACGTACCCGCCGTCGACCCGCAGTGCACCTCCCGTGGTCGCCGAAGCCTGGTCGGAGCCGAGATAGACGACCATGTTCGCGATCTCCTCCGGCTCGATCAGGCGCTGGAGCAGCGACTGCGGCCGGTGCTCGCGCATGAAGGCGCGCTGCGCCTCGTCCCACGGCAGGTCCCGGTCCACGAGTTCGTACACGAAGTCCTCGACACCGCCCGTGTGGGTGGGGCCGGCGAGCACCGAGTTGACGGTGACGCCCGTGCCCGCGGCCCGCTTGGCGAAGCCGCGGCTCACGGAGAGCAGGGCCGTCTTGGACATGCCGTAGTGGATCATCTCCGCGGGGACCACGACGGCGGAGTCGCTGGCGATGAACTGCACCCGGCCCCAGCCCCGTTCCATCATGCCCGGCAGGAACATCCGGGTGAGCCGGACGCCCGCGAGGACGTTGACCTCGAAGTAGCGCCGCCACTCGTCGTCGCTGATCTCCAGCGGTTCGGCGGAGCCGAAGATTCCGAGGTTGTTGACCAGGATGTCAGTCTCGGGAAGCGTCTCGGCCACGCTCCGCGCGCCCTCCTCGGTGGCGACGTCCGCGACGACCGGCACCAGGTCGGCCCCGGGGGTCTCCGCGGCCAGCCGCGCGATGCTCTCCTCCACGCGTTCGGCCGAACGTCCGTTGACTCCGACGCGGGCCCCGGCCCGGGCCAGGCCCGTGGCGATGGCCGCTCCGATGCCCTGGGTGGAGCCGGTGACGAGCGCCGTACGGCCCTTCAGATCGATCCGCATGTTCCGTGTCCGTTCTCGTGGGGTCTCGGCAGGGTTGCTGACGGTGTCACGCGTCCGACCGGCGTCCGCGTGCGCCGCACCGCGCGCCACGCGAGGATGTGGACCGGCTGGGGGCGAAACCCGATATGAGGAGGTCGACGTCTTGCTCATCTTCGTCGCGATGGCCCTGGGAGCACTCAGCGTGGTCTGCATCGGCGTCACCGCCCGCCGCTGCACGACCGACGACGTGACGCTCGGCCCGCCGGTGCTCGCCCTCCTGACGGCCTTCACCTCGGTCGCGCTGATGCTGACGGCCACCGCCTACGGCCACTGACACCGGCCGCCGACGGGCGCCGGCGCCCGTCAGCGGAGGTCGTCGTCCTCGTCGACCACGTGCACGGCGGCCTCCTCGGCGGACGCCGCGCCTCCGTCGATGCCGACGTCCTCGGCCAGCATGTCCTTCTCGGCGTCCTCGTGGGCGCCTTCGTCCGGTGCCAGGAGCCGGCCCGAGCGGTCGTCGCCGACCTCGTCGTCGAGCGGTTCGCCCTCACCGTCGCGCAGGTCGCCGACCCCGTCGCCGTCCTCCTCGCCCGACTCCAGCGCCTCGTACTCGTCCACGACGGGGTCCGCCCGCTCCTCGGCCAGCCGCTCGTCGAGGCTCTCGCCGTCCCGCTGCTCCGCCGCGGTGGTGCCGGTGTGCTCGACGCCGAGGGGCCGTTCGGGGGGCGACCATCCTTCATCGTGCGGGTCGACTCCGCGGTCGCTCAGGGTGTCCTCGGCCTCCAGGACACCCTCGTCGTCACGCGCCTCCGGTTCGCTCGGCTGGTAGACCTCGTCGCCCATGAGCGTCTCGTCGTTGCCGTCGGTCATCCCGCGTCACCTCGTCTCCTTCTCCCCCGTCCCGGTACAACCCCCGTCCCCGTCACGTAACCAGCCTGCGGCAGGTCACGCATGTCGGCTCCTTATCCGTTCCCGCGGCGGGCAATCACGGGCGCGCGAAAGAGGTGCGCGGCGGGCGGCTCCGAAGGGGTCGTGACGCGGGTGTCCGATCGCGATCGCGCGATCTTTTCCCGCGCACCTCATTGACAGGCCCATGCAGGGCCGGGAAATTGGCTGAGCCACTCATCCACTTGGAGTCGCCGTGTCCCCAGAGTTGCTCTCCATCCTCGTCCTGGCGGTCATCTTCGTGATCGCCACCACCCGCTCCGTCAACATGGGGGCCCTCGCCTTCGCGGCGGCCTTCGCGGTCGGCGGACTCGCCGCCGATCTCGACGCCGACGCCGTCTTCGCGGGCTTCCCCGGGGATCTGTTCGTAGTCCTCGCCGGAGTCACTTATCTGTTCGCCATCGCCCGCGCCAACGGCACGACCGAGTGGCTGGTGCATGCCTCGGTCCGGCTCGTGGGCGGCCGGGTGGCACTGATCCCCTGGGTGATGTTCGCCGTCACCGCCGCGCTCACCGCGATCGGCGCGGTCTCCCCGGGCGCGGTGGCGATCGTGGCGCCGCTGGCGCTCGGGTTCGCCGCGCAGTACGGGATCAGCCCCCTGCTGATGGGGATCATGGTGGTCCACGGCGCCCAGGCCGGCGGGTTCTCGCCGACCAGCGTCTACGGCTCGACGGTGAACAGCATCGTCGACCGTGAGCACCTGCCGGGCAACGAGGGCGCTCTCTTCCTCGCGAGCCTCGTCGTGAACACGGTCATCGCGGGCATCGTCTACGCCGTGCTGATGCGACGCGGCGGCGTCCCCGTCCGCGTACCGGAGCCTGCCGCGGTGGCGGTCGGCGGCGGCTCCGCGGGAGAGCCGGGCGAGCCGCGGGAACCGGCGTCGGAGCGGCCGCAGGAGGGGACCTCACCGGTTCCCGCGCCCGACGTTCCGCGCCTGGACGGACCGCGCATCGCCACCCTCACGGGGCTCGTGGCCCTGGTCGTCGGCGCGCTCGTGTTCGACCTCGACGTCGGCCTCACCGCGATCACGATCGCGGTCGTCCTCAGTGTCGTGTGGCCCGCGACGAGCAAGACGGCGGTCGCCGACATCTCCTGGTCGACGGTGTTCCTGATCTGCGGTGTGCTCACGTACGTCGGCGTACTGGACGAGATGGGCACCATCAAGTGGGCCGGGGAGGCCGTCGGTGACATCGGGGTGCCCCTGCTCGCGGCCCTGCTGCTCTGCTACATCGGGGCGATCGTCTCGGCGTTCGCGTCGTCCGTCGGCATCATCGGCGCGCTGATCCCGCTGGCCGTACCGTTCCTCGCGGCCGGTGAGGTCGGCGCGGTGGGCATGGTCGCGGCGCTCGCCGTCTCGGCGACCGTGGTCGACGTCAGCCCGTTCTCCACCAACGGGGCGCTGGTCCTCGCGAACGCGGAGGACATCGACCGGGACCGGTTCTTCCGGCAGTTGATGGTCTACGGGGCCGGGGTCGTGGTCGTCGCTCCCGCCGTGGTCTGGCTCGCGTTCGTGGTGCCGGGCCTCGGATGAGACCCGGCGCCCCCGTCAATTCGTTACGGGGCGGGCCGAGGATGGGCGGCGCCGGGCGCGCTGTCCAGTCGAGAGGTCCGCTTCGGGGACAGAGGCGTACCTCTTGGGGTGGCGTCGGCCGCCGAGGCCTTACGTGATCTTGTGCGGGTGGGAGGGTGACCGTGTCGGCTCAACCGCCGTGTCCCCCTGTCGGAACGAGGTCGTCGCATGCGCCGTACCGGATTCCTTGTTTTCGCCGTCGTCCCGCTGCTGTTCGGCTTCGCCCCGGCGGCGTCCGGCCCGGCCGTCGAGGTGACCGCACCGACCGCGGGCTCCGTGCACCGGTCGGGCGGCAGTGTCCTGGTGACCTGGCACAACAGCACCGGGCGGGAGGTGGACATGTGGCTGGTGCACGGTGATTCGGTCCGCGTCGCCCAGCTCGCCGCGAAGGTCAGCGCCGCCCCCTCCGGCGAGAAGGCGGCCGTCCTGCCCGATGTGGCACAGGGCGCGGACTACGCCATCGAGATCGTCGCCCGCGACGGCGGCGAGCACGGCTCCAGCCCGTCCTTCACGGTGGGCCCGTCCGCCCAGGGGCCGCCCGCGCCGGCTCGGCAGACCTCTGGGCCGGGCGCCCGCTAGCAGCGCAGTTCGACGTCGTGCCGGACGGTCCCCGTCGGGCTCTCCACGGTGACGAGTTCGGCGCGCGGTGCGTGCTGAGCGGCGGAGATGACCAGGGTGTGCGTGCCCGGGGGCAGCGCGTCCACGTGGTAACCGCCCTCTGTCACCGGTGACTTGGCGAGGCGTTTGCCGCGGGCGCTGATCACCGTGACCCACGCGGGGCAGCCCTCGGGGTGTGCGGCACAGTACACGCCGCCTTCGACGCGGGCCGTCCCGGTGGGCGCCGGTTCGCGGTGGGAGGGCTCGTTCCAGGCGGCCATCAGGGAGCGGGTGCGCCGCTGCATGGGCGAGGTGGGTGCCGGTGCGGTGCGGCCTTCGGCGGCGACCGGGAGACCGGCCTGTTCCGCGTAGGCGGCGAGGGTTTCGTCGAGGGCGTCGAGTTCGCGCAGCGCGGTGCCCAGGCGCCGGGCCCGGGGGCCGGGCGGGGCCGGGGCGAGCTCGGCCTCCAGTTCCCGTACGAGTGGGCTGATCCGCCGCCAGGCGCCGGTGCCCTCCGGCTCGCCGCTCGCGAAGAACCGGTCGAGTTCCTTGAGGGACGCGGTGAGGGTCGTGGTGATGAGCCGGGCGCGGTCGGCCAGGCGCGGGGCGAGGTCCACGTCGATGTCGGCGGCCACGGCCAGTGCCCTGGCGTGTCCGGTCGCGGTGGCGAGGAGCGCGGCCCGGTGCTCGGCGGCGGGTCCGCGCACGCCGACGGGCATCCGCACCAGGGGGCGTACGACGCTCTGCACCTGGCTCAGCGCGGCGTCCACGGCGCGGGCCGCGCCGCGCAGCCGTACCGGTTCGTCCGGCCGGGACCAGCGCTGTTCGACCTGCATGACGACCTGGGCGAGGGCGTCTACGTAGCCGCGCTCGGCCTCCTTGACGACGGTGCGGCGGGAGAGCGGGAAGATCAGCGCGGCGCAGGCGGTGGCGACGAGGACGCCGATGCCGTTGTCGAGGAGCCGCTCCCCCAGCAGGTGGTTCATGCCGCTGTCGGGGGTGGTCAGGGCGTAGAGCTGGACGAGGGCGACGACGAGGCCGACCACCCAGCAGGCGTAGGCGCGCTGCATGCCCCAGGCGCCGAGGGTGAGGCCCGCGACGATGACGGCGAGCGTCGCGTAGACGTGGTCGCGGCCGATGAGGTGCAGGATGACGATGCCGAGCACGGCGCCGATGGCGGTGCCGACCATGCGGTGGCCGAACTTGCGCAGGCGTTCGTGGGTGGTGTTGGTGCCGAACAGCGTGATCATGACGCCGACCAGGCCCCAGTAGAAGCGGCGCGGGTCGATGGCGTCGGCGATCGGGCAGACGATGGCGGCGGCCACGGCGGCGTGCACGGGGACGCGGACGAAGGGGATGACGCGGCGCCAGCCGGACTCCGAGCCCGCGGCGAGGACGCGCCGGGCGGGGCCGGCCGATCCGGGCAGCCGGTTGTTCTCCAGGGCGACGGTGGGCTGGAAGGGAACGTCCGACGGGCTGGCCGCGGTGGTGCGGCCGAGGGCGAGCCAGTTGTGCAGGGACCCGGCGAGCGAGTCCAGGAGGTGTCCGATGCGGCGGGCGAGCACGGCGGCCTCGACGTCGTCGGCCGGTGCGGTGGCGTCGCGCAGGATCGTCTCGGCCCGTTCCTGGACGCGGGCCGCGACCGGGCGGATCCCCTCCGCCCGGTCGAGGGGGGTGTCTCGGGCCAGCACGAGGCCGACCGCGAGGGCTTCGCGCAGCGGTCCGGGGACGGGCCTGCGGGTCAGTTCCGTGGTGGCCTGGCCGATGCCGCGCAGGGCGAGTTCGGCGTCGAACAGGTGCCGGTGCAGGAGTTCGGCGGCGGCCGGGTCGGCGGCGACCTCGGGCTGGGCGAGGCGGCCGTCGATGGTGACGGTGGTGATGTTCAGGCGGCGCAGGGCGCGCTCCATGCGGCGCACCGCCCGCTCGGGGTCGGCGTCCGCGTCGAACGCGTCCACGGCGGCGTCGGCGACCCGCCGGGCCTCCACGACGAAGGCCCGCTGGGTGCGCAGCAGGTCCTCGCGGGGCATCGGCCAGCAGAGCAGCAGCCGGGTCGCGAGGACGGCGGCGGCGGAGACGAGGGCGACCGCGAAGGCCTTGCCGACGAGCGCGGCGGGGATGCCCGCGAGCATGCCGACCATCAGGCCGTTGAACATCATCATGCCGGTGATCAGAGCCATCGGCCCGAACCTGGCAAGGAAGAACGTCAGCGCGAGCGCGCTGATCATCAGGACCATCTGAGCGGTGCGCTGCCCGTTCAGGCTCGCGCAGAGCCACAGGACAGCGGTGTACGGGAACGGCATCCACAGGATGGCGCGGGCCAGCCGGTCCCAGGTGTTCTCGGCGACCGCGAAGGCGCTCATCAGGCCCATCATCCCGGCGACCATCATGCCGATCATGGGCGGGATCTTCAGCGCCTCGGCCATCCCGTAGCCGACGGCGAGCGAGGTGACCATGGCGACCAGCGTCCGCCAGCCCGCTTGGAGCTGGCCGAGTCCCGGGTCGGCCGCGAGGACCCAGTCCCACCGTCTGCGCGGGCCCGCGACCCGGTGGGGGGCGAGGTCCGGGGCGGCGACCGCGTGCGTGGTGGCGGTGTCCGGCAGGGTGTCCGGGGTGGTCAACTGGTCTCCGATTCCATGGCGGTCACGAGTGCGGTGATGGCGTTCCGGGCGGCTTTGACCGCGCGTTCCGAGTCGTCGATGCCGCCGTCGAGTGCGGCGAGCAGGGCTTCGGCCATCCGCTGACGGCCGCGTTCGAGCAGGTCGCGTCCGGCAGGCGTCAGGGACGTCTGCACCGCGCGCCGGTCGGCCGCGCAGCGCTCCCGCTGGACGAGTCCGGCCTCTTCGAGCTTCTGCAGGATCACGGTGACCCGCGGCTGCGCCATACCGGTCGCGGCGGCGAGTCCGGTCACCCGGCGCGGTCCCGGTTCGAGTGCGTCGAGGAGGGCGACCTGGCTGCGCGTGAGCCCGAAGTCTCCGGCCTTGAAGAGGGCCTGGGTCAGCTGTCCGATCCCCCGCAGGAGGCCGCGGGCGGCGCCTTCGATCCGTAGAGCCTCGACGGTTCCGACGGACCCCGAGGATAGATGCATATGGAAATTATATACATGCCACATACAAACACTCGACCCGGGTGGATACGAACGCCCGACCCGGAGCCCGGCCCCTCTCCCCTCCAGGCCACCGCGGTGGGAGAATCCGGACGTGGACGGGGGGATCCTCGAACGGGATCTCGAACTGGAGCGGCTGGCAGCCGCCGTGCGGGACGCCACGGGCGGCGCCGGCTCCGTCGCGCTCGTCCTGGGTGAGGCCGGGATCGGTAAATCATCCCTGGTCAGAGCCCTGCCGGGGATACTGCCTCCCGGGGCACGACTCCTCGTCGGACAGTGCGACGACCTGGCCACCGGCCGGCCCCTCGGACCACTGCGGGACCTCGTCGGGAGCGTGGGCGCCGAGCTGGCGCGGGCGCTGCGCGACGCGGGCGACCGGCACCGGGTCCACGAGGCGCTGCACGCCGAGCTGGCCGGCGCCCCGCACCCCGCGGTGCTGGTCGTGGAGGACGTGCACTGGGCCGACGAGGCCTCCCTGGACGCGCTGCGGTATCTGGTGCGCCGGGTCCACGGCTGGCCGGCCGTCCTCGTCCTCACCTACCGGGACGACCAGCTGGGCCGCGGCCATCCGCTGCGGCAGCTGCTCGGCGTGGTGTCGGGGGCGCCCCGGGTGCACCGGCTGCCGCTCGCCCCGCTGTCGCCCGAGGCGGTGCGCGCCCTCAGTGCGGCGGCCGATCTCGATCCGGCGCAGGTCTACACCGTGACGTCGGGCAATCCGTTCTTCGTCGCCGAGGTGATCACGGCGGGTGACACCGGCGAGGTGCCGCCGACCGTGGTCGACGCCGTACTGGCCCGGCTGCGCGGGCTCACCGACACGACGAGGGACGCCCTCGAACAGCTGGCCGTGGTGCCCTCGGCGGTGGAGCGCCCCCTCGTCGACGCCCTGCTGGGGGACGCGGACGACGCGCTCACGGCGGCGGAGCAGGGCGGACTGCTGGTCGTGGCCGTGGACCGGGTGGCGTTCCGGCACGAGATCATCCGCCGCGCGGTGGTCGACTCGCTGCCCACGGCACGGCGCATCACGCTCGACCGCGCCGTGCTGTCCGCGCTGACGGCCGCCCCGGACGCCGACCGGTCGCGGATCGTGCACCACGCGGCGGCGGCCGGGGACGCCCAGGCCGTGACCCGGTACGGGCCGGGGGCCGCGCGGGACGCCACCCGCGCGGGTTCGCACCGGGAGGCCGCCGCGCATCTGCGGCTCGTGCTGCGCCACCGCGACCGGTTCGGGCCCGCCGAACGGGCCGATCTGCTGGAGCGGTTCGCGGTCGAGAGCTACACCATCGGGGACGCGGGGGCCGCCGTCGCCGCCCAGGGCGACGCCGTGGCACTCCGTCGGGAGCTGGGCGATCTGCGGGCCCTCGGGGCGGATCTGCGCTGGCTGTCGCGCATCCACTGGTGGGCCGGGGACGCGGACGCGGCGCAGGCGGCCGCGCGCGAGGCGCTCACCGTGCTCGAACAGGCCGGTGACGAGGGCCTGTTGGCCCTCGCCCTGAGCAACACGGCGCAGTTGCGCATGCTGTCCGACGAGTACGCGCAGGCCGTCGACTACGGCGAGCGGGCGATGGCGCTTGCCCGCTCGGTGGACGACACGGCGATCCTCGCGCACGCCCTCAACAACGTCGGCAGCGCCCGCTGGCGCTCCGGGGACCCGGCGGGGCAGCGGCAGTTGGAGGAGAGCCTGCGGGTGGCCCTTGCCGCAGGTGAGGTGGAGCACGCCTGCCGCGCGTACGCCAACATCGTCTGGTTCCTCCTCGACGATCTGCGTCTCGCCGACGCCGACCGGTTCCTCACGCCCGCCATGGACCTCGCCGACCGCGCCGAACACCTCGGTTTCCTCACCTACCTCCAGGTGGAGCGGGCGCTGCACCGGTTCGCCGCGGGTGACTGGGCGGCGGCCGAGCGGTTCGCGCTGCTCGGCACGGACGTCTTCCCGCCCGCCCGCTGCCCGGCGCTCACCGTCCTCGCCCGGGTCCGGATCCGGCGCGGCACCGGGGGCGGCGGCGAACTCCTCGACCGCGCCTGGCGGATCGCCCTCGACACCCGGGAACTCCAGCGCCTGGCACCGGTGGCGGCGGCGCGCGCGGAGGCGGCCTGGTTGCGCGGCGACCCGGCGGGCGTCCTCGCGGCAGCCGAGCCGGTGCACGCGCAGGCCAGACGGCTTTCCGCCCCTCCGCACCTGCCCGAGCTGGGCTACTGGCTCGGCAAGGCGGGCAGGGCCGTACCACTGGACGGTTCGGGTCATCCGTACGCGTTGCAGGCGGCGGGCCAGTGGGACAAGGCGGCCCGGCTGTGGCAGGAGGCGGGCTGCCCGTACGAACACGCGGCGGCCCTCGCCGAGAGCCCGGATCCGGCGGACAAACTGAGCGCGCTGCTGACCCTGGACGCGATGGGCGCGCTGCCGCTGGCCCGCCTGGTCCGCGGCGAGCTGCGCGCCCTCGGGGTGCGGCACGTCCCCCGCGGCCCCCACGCGGCGACGCGACGCAACCCGGCAGGGCTGACGAGCCGTCAACTCCAGGTCCTGCGGCTCCTGGTGCAGGGGCTGACCAACGCCGAGATCGCGAGCCGGCTCGTCGTCTCCGTCCGCACGGTCGACAACCACGTCCGCGCCGTCCTGGAGAAGCTCGACGCGCCCACCCGGCGCCTGGCCGCCGCGCGGGCCGCGGAGCTCGGGCTGCTCGGCTAGGGCGTGTCCGACAACTCCCGTCTGCCCCGCGATCCGGGCGACGACGGGACTTGTCAGACAGGCCCTGGGCGAAACGTAGGTAGCCGACCGGCCAGAGGTAGGTGGTCGGCACCCATGCCGCGTGCGCCGGGTGGCCGTAGAACGGGCGGACCACACCGATGGCTTCCGGGGGACCTCATGACCAGCACGCCCGCACAGGCGGCACGCAGCGAACTCACGTCATTTCGCGGCGAGTTGACCGGACCGCAGGATCCGGCGTACGACGAGGCACGCGCCGTCTACAACGCCATGATCGACCGGCGCCCCGCGCTCGTGGCGCGCTGCGCCGACGCCGACGACGTCGCGCACGTCATCGGCTTCGCGCGCCGCCACGGACTGCCGCTCGCGGTGCGCGGCGGCGGTCACCACGGGGCGGGACTCGGCACGTGCGACGGCGGTGTCGTCGCGGACCTGGCGCCGATGAACTCCGTCGAGGTCGACGCCGCCGCCCGCACCGTACGCGTCGGCGGCGGCGCCACCTGGGGCCTGGTCGACGCCGCCACCCACGAACACGGCCTGGCCACCCCCAGCGGCATCGTCTCCACCACCGGCGTCGGCGGCCTCGCGCTCGGCGGCGGGCTCGGCCACCTCACCCGGCGCTGCGGACTGACGGTCGACAACATCCTGGCCGCGGAGGTCGTCCTGGCCGACGGCACGCGCGTGCGCGCGGACGCCGACGAGAACCCGGACCTGTACTGGGGACTGCGGGGCGGCGGCGGCAACTTCGGCGTCGTCACCGCGTTCACGTTCCGTCTGCACGAGGTGGACACGGTCGTGGCGGGGCCCACCTTCTGGCCGGCCGAACAGGGCGCCGAAGTCCTCACCGCCTACCGGGAGTTCATTCCCGCGGCGCCCCGCGACGTCAACGGCTTCTTCATGTACGCGACCGTCCCGCCGGCGCCGCCGTTCCCCGAGGAGCTGCACCTGCGCAAGGTGTGCGCCGTCGTGTGGTGCCACACGAACGACGACCCCGAGGTGGCCGGGCGGGCGATGGCCCCGCTCCTCGACGGGCTGCCGGAGCCGCTGCTGCACGCCGTGGCGCCGATGCCGCACCCGGTCCTGCAGTCGATGTTCGACGGGTCCTATCCGCCCGGCGACCAGTGGTACTGGCGGGCCGACTTCGTGCGGGACATCCCGGACGAGGCCGTGGCGCTGCACGCCAAGTTCGGACCCGAGGCGCCGACGGCGCAGTCGACGATGCACCTGTACCCGATCGACGGCGCCGTCCACGACCACCGCGCGACCGACACCGCCTTCAACTACCGGGACTGCCAGTGGGCGAGCGTCTACGCGGGCGTGGACCCGGACCCCGCCAACGCCGAGCTGATCAAGCGCTGGACGGTCGACTACTTCGAGGCCCTGCACCCGTTCTCGGCGGGCGGCGCCTACGTGAACATGATGATGGACGAGGGACAGGAGCGCGTCCGGGCGAGCTACCGCGGCAACTACGCGCGCCTCGCCCGCATCAAGGCGGCCCTGGACCCGGAGAACGTCTTCCGGCACAACCAGAACATCGAACCCGACCCGGCCTCCCGTTACGAGGCCAGGCCCTGACCGGACGCGGCGGGCGTCGACGCGCCGGGCGGGCCCGCGGAACGTAGCGTGACCGCATGTGCTGGAGCGCGACGGCCGACCTCGTAGCAGGAACTGCGATCGCCGCTGTGGGGGCCGCCTGCGTGACGCGGGCGGCCCGCACCCGGCCGCGCGCCCTGCCCCTGGCGGCGCTTCCGCTGCTGCTCGGGGCCCATCAGATCATCGAGGCGGTGATCTGGAACGACTCCGGCGGCCGCGGGCCCGCCGTCGTCGCCTGGGCGGTGATCGCACTGCCGCTGCTCCCGCTCTGGGTCCCGGCGGGCGTGCTGTGCGTGGCGCCGGCCCGGGCCCGCCGGCGTCTGGCGCTCCCGCTCGTGTGCGGCGTCGTGACGTCCGCCGCCCTCGCGTACGTGCTGGCGACGAGGACCCTCACGGCTTCGGTCCGTGGACACACCATGGCCTACGAGATCGGCCTGCCGCACGCCGGATGGCTGATCGCCGGGTACCTTTTGGCGACGATCGGCTCGCTGCTCCTGTCCGGCGAGGCGTACCTGGTACTGCTCGGCGGCCTGGTCGCGGTCGCCGCGGCCGGGTGCACGGCACTGTGGCGCTGGGAGTTCATCTCGACCTGGTGCGCCTGCGCCGCGGTGTGCTCGGTGGTGCTGTACGTCTGGGTGCGCCGGCCCCCGCCCGCGCCGGACAGCGACTGAGAGACGGCCCGCACGGCGACTCCCCGGTCACCGCCGGGCGCGGCGGTGACCAGGGGTTACGCGGCCGCGTCCGCCCGGGCGCGACCGGGACGGGTCAGCGCTTGATCTCCTTGATCTTGAGCATGCGCGTGATGACCTTGTCGAGCTCCGCGTCGTCGAAGACCTTCTTCCAGTCGTCGCGGACGATCGACTCACGGCCGTAGTCCATCGCGATGAGGCAGGCGTCGGAGAACGGGTTGGAGCCCTTCAGCGTGTTGGCGAGGGCGACCTGGGTGTGGCCGAGCAGCATCGCGCGGGCGGCCTTCTCGGGGACGCCGACGGTGTGCACGGTCTCGTGCAGCGCCTCGGTGAGCAGCGCGCCGACCATGCAGGCGATGGTCTCGACGAGCGTCGGCTCCAGGACGGCGAGCTGCTTGACGGTGACCCAGTGGACGTCGACGACCGGGGCGTACATGACGCGGATGACGGCGTCGGCGAGAGCCTGCTTGTCGGCGTCGCCGCCCTCGTACGCGGCCACGACCTCCTGCGGCGCGGCGATGCCGCCGAAGGTGTCCTGCCACTCCTCCTTGGTGGTGCGCTCCAGGAAGACGGAGGGGTGGCAGGGGTGCGCGCACGCGTAGTGCACGTCGTCGCGGGCGAAGAGCAGGCCCGCGTAGGCGGCGGCCGGGTCGAGCGTGAGGACGACGGCGCCCGGCTTCATCAGCGGGACCAGCTGCTCGGAGACGGTGCCGAGGACGATGTCCGGCACCGCCAGGATCACGACGTCGGCCTCCTTGGCGGCGGCGTCGGAGTCGGTGAGGTCGCGGCCGAGGGAGCGGATCAGCTCCTGACCCTTCGGGGACGCCTCGCTGAAGAGGACCCGGAAGTCGCTCTCGACCAGGTTGTTGGAGACACGCTGGCCCATCTTGCCGGCGGCCCCGATGACGGCGACTGTCTTGTTCTCGGTGGCCATGGTCATTCGCTCCTCAGAGGGGTGTTCAGAAGGGTGTTGCTCACGAGGGTGGTGATGCTGTGGTGCGTCCACTGGTGTTCGAGCCGGGCGGTGGCGTCGAAGCCCTCGTCCTGCCACGGGAGCCAGTGCTCCACGATCTGGTTCAGGCCGCGCTCGTCCGGGCGGACCGCGGCGACCATGGCCGGGTAGTCGAGCAGCCCTGTGCCGAGCGGGCAGCCCGCGTAGGTGAAGCCGACCCAGCCGTCGCGGCGGGTGAAGGCGAAGTCCTTGACGTGGATGTTCACGACGTACGGGGCGGTGGCCGCGACGACGTCGGCGGGGCGCTCCAGGCGGGCCACGCTGTTGCCCGGGTCGAGGACGACGCCCAGGTGCGGGTCGTCGACGCCCTTGACCACGGCGAGGAGATCGTCGGTGGAGACCTGCTCGTAGGTCTCCAGGCCGAGGGTCACCCCGGCGGCCGCGTATCCGGGCAGCGCCTCGCGCAGCAGCGTGACGGCCTCGTCGACGGATGGCCGGTGGTCGGCGGTGTTCATCATCGAGCGGACGAGCGTCACATCCAGCTGACCGGCCATGTCGAGGTACTTGGCGAGGTGGGCGGGGCGTACGCCCCGGGTGCCGAGTTCCAGGCGCAGGCCCAGGTCGCGTGCGGCGTCCCGGACGTCGGCGAGGCGCGCGGCGTCGTACGACTCGATCTCGGGGTAGTCGCAGATCTGGAAGACCTCGCCGCCCAGCTCCTTGGTGTCGACGAGCATGTCGAGCAGGGAGAGCGGCTTGGGCGCACGCTCGGAGATCCGCCAGAAGTACGCGTAGGTGCTGATGCCGTACGCCATCACGCCACCGCCGCGGGGGAGTTCAGGGCCTCGACCTCGTCGAGGATCGCGCCGACGGCCGCCGGGTCGTGCGCGAAGCGGCCCAGGAAGAGGCCGCCGGCGGCTCCGCCGAGGCGGGTCAGCAGTCCGGGTCCCGCGCTGCCGCCGTAGATGACGGTCGAACCGGCATGCTGAGGGCGGGAGTTCAGCCACTCCCCCAGCGCAGCGCACACCGTGGTGATGTGCTCGGGCGAGGCGGGCTCGGGCGCCCCGATGGCCCATTGCGGCTCGTAGGCGAGGACGACCTTGCCGCGCATGCCGTACAGCAGGCGGGCGGCCTCGGCGAGGGTGCGGCGGGCGGCTTCCCCGGGCTCGACGGGGTCGAGCTCGCCGACGCACAGGACCGGGGTGAGCCCGTTGCGCAGGGCGGCGGCGGTCTTCGCGGCGACGACCGTGTCGCCCTCGCCGTAGAGGCGGCGGCGCTCGGCGTGCCCGACCTCGGCGTAACGGCAGCCGATCTCCTTCAGATACGGCCCCGACACCTCGCCCGTGTACGCGCCGACGTCCTCGGTGGCGATGTCCTGAGCGCCGACGTCGACGCCGCTGCGCGCGAGGATCCCGGCCACGGGCACGATCGCCGGGAAGGCGGGCAGCACGAACAGGCGGGCCGCGCCGCTGGTGACGGCGGGGTGCCGGTCGGCCAACTGGACTATCTTCCGCGCCCAGTTGAGGGTCTCGTGGTGGCCGAAGTACATCTTCAGGCTCACCCCGAGCAGGACGGGGGAAGTCATCAGGCGGCCTCGGAGTCGTTCTCGGTGTCGTTCTCGTAGTCGCTCATCAGGCGGACCTTCGCGGCGGACGGCGAGGAGTCGTCGAAGCGGTAGGTCAGCCATTCGGCGGCGAGGCGGCGGGCCAGTTCCAGGCCGACGACGCGCTGGCCGAAGGTGAGGACCTGGGCGTTGTTGGAGAGCACCGCGCGCTCGACGGAGAAGGAGTCGTGGGCGGTGACGGCGCGGATCCCCTTGACCTTATTGGCGGCGATCGCGACGCCGAGGCCGGTGCCGCAGACGAGCAGCGCCCGGTCGGCCTCGCCGCGCGCGACCAGCTCGGCGGCGGCGATGGCGATCTGCGGGTAGGCGGTGTGCCCGTCGGCGTCCACGCCGACGTCGGTGACGGAGGCGACGAGGTCGCTCGCCTGGAGGTCCGCCTTGAGGGCTTCCTTGTACTGGAATCCGGCGTCGTCGCAGCCGACGACGATCCGCAGCTTCTCACTCATGTTGCGTGTCCTTAGCGGGAGTTACGGGCGGGGGGTGAGCGCGCCGTGCACGGCGCGGACGATCAGGGCGAGGGAGTGCGCGCCCGCGTCGGGGGTGCCGAGGGACTTCTCGGCGTGCGGGCGGGCGCGGCCCATGCGGGGCAGGAGGTCGGCGGTGGCGCGGGCGGCCTGCTCGGCGGCGTCCGCGGCGGCGGCCCAGGCGGGGACGAGGCCCGCTCCCCCGGCGACCTGCTGCCCGAGAGTGTCGGCGAAGGGGACGAGGACGTCCACCATCGTCTTGTCGCCGACCTCGGCGCCGCCGGCCCGGCGGACGCCGTCGGACGCCTGCCGGACTCCGTGGGCGACGGTCGCCGGGGTCGGCTGTTCGGTGTCGCCGAGCGCGTCGGCGAGGGCGCGCAGGATGATGCCCCACAGGGCGCCCGAGGTGCCGCCGGCCTTGTCGGCCCAGGCGTCACCGGCGGTGGTCAGCAACGTACGGGCGCCCGCGCCCGACTCACACGCTTCCCGGGCTGCCACGTAGGCGGCGCCCGAGCCGCGCTGCATGCCGATGCCGTGGTCGCCGTCCCCGGCGACGGCGTCGATGCGGCCGAGTTCGTCGGCGTGCGTGTCGACGGTCTCCTTGAGCAGCCGCAGGGCGTCCAGGGCGGTGGCGGCGGCCCGGCGGGACTCCTCGCTCGCCCGGTACGGCTCGGCGTCGCGCTCGGCCTCATACACCGGCTCCTCGGTGACGAGGGCCGCGGCGGGCACGTCGCCCTTGCGGTAGGCGGGGGTGTCGGCGGGGGCGGTCCACAGCGGTTCGAGCGTGTCGTCGAGCCAGGTCAGGGTGAGGGAGATGCCCGCCATGTCGAAGCTGGTGACGAGCTCGCCGACCTCGGGGTCGACGGTCTGCACGCCCGCTTCGGCGAGGAGGCGGTCCAC
Organism: Streptomyces kunmingensis; assembly: GCF_039533535.1. NCBI lineage: Bacteria > Bacillati > Actinomycetota > Actinomycetes > Kitasatosporales > Streptomycetaceae > Streptomyces > Streptomyces kunmingensis. The sequence continues at coordinate 110,145 of NZ_BAAATS010000007.1, read as the reverse complement.
GCGCCGGTAGACGACGAAGAGCTCCTCGTACTTGACGGAGCCGAGGCCGTTGAGGACGACGGCGGCGCGCTGCCCGGCCGGGGCGGTGACGCCGTCGGGGAGTTCCTTCAGGAGGGCGGAGACGAGGAGTTCGGCGGCCTCGTCGGCGGTGGGCACGGCGGCTTCGCCGATGCCGGGTTCGCCGTGGATGCCGAGGCCGACGGCCATCCGGTCCTCGGGGACGGAGAACAGCGGGTGGTCGGCGCCGGGCAGGGTGCAGCCGGAGAAGGCGATGCCGAAAGAGCGGGTGCGGGCGTTGGCGTACGCGGCGACGTCCGCCACCTCGTCGAGGGTGCGGCCCTGCTCGGCGGCGGCCGAAGCGGCCTTGAAGACGGGCAGGTCGCCCGCGATGCCACGACGCTTGTGGGCCTCGTCGGCGGCGGCGCTGGACAGGTCGTCGGTGACGGCGAAGGTGCGGGCGGGGACGCCGTCGGCGGTGAGCCGCTCGGCGGCCTGGCCGAAGTGCAGGACGTCGCCCGCGTAGTTGCCGTAGAGCAGGAGGACGCCGCCGCCGGACTCGGCGGCCCGCGCGACGTTGCGTATCTGCTGGGCCGAGGGCGAGGCGAAGACGTTGCCGACGGCGGCGCCGTGCGCGAGCCCCTGGCCGACGAGCCCGGAGAAGGCCGGGTAGTGGCCCGAGCCGCCGCCGATGACGACGGCCACCTGGCCCGGAGTCTTCGCGGTGGCCCGCACGACGCCGCCCGGGACAGGGCGCACCCAGCGGCGGTGCGCGGCGGCGAACCCTTCGAGCGCTTCATCGGCGAAGGCGGCGGGGTCGTTGTAGAGGCGGGTCATCGCTGGTTCTCCGCGGGTGCTGTGGTGCTGGACAGGGGCTGCGGGTCGTTCGGGGTGCGGGCGGCGAGCCAGATCATCAGGGCGGCGGAGAGCAGCATGAAGGCGCCGACGAGGTAGAGCGGCACGTAGTAGGCGCCGGTCCAGTCCTTGAGCCAGCCGGTGATGTAGCTGGAGGCGAATCCTGCGACGTTGCCCGCGGTGTTGATCAACGCGATACCGGCGGCGGCGGCCGCTCCGGTGAGGAAGCGGGAGGGCACGGCCCAGAAGACCGGGAGCGCGGCGAAGATCGAGCAGGCGGTGACCGTGATGACGGCGACGGTGGCGGCGGGCGAACCCATGTAGAGGGCGAGCGGGATCGTGACACCGCCGACGATCGCGGGCCCGGCCACGTGCCAGGTGCGGGTGCCGTGCCGGGTGGCGTGCCGGGTCCAGAAGAAGAGGACGACGGCCGCGGGCAGGTACGGGATCGCGGTGATCCACGCCTTGTCCATCACGCTGAACGTGGTGTCGTACTGGTCCTGGAAGCCGTTGATGATGGTCGGCAGGAAGAACGCGAGCGCGTAGAGCCCGTAGACGAAGCCGAAGTAGACGACGGCGAGGATCCAGACGCGGGTGTTGGTGAACGCCGTCTTCAGGTCGCCCTTGGCGTGGGCGCTCTCGTGGCCCGTCTTGTCGGCGTTCTCGGCCTCCAGCTCCGTGGTGAGCCAGTCCCGCTCCTCCCGCGTCAGCCACTTCGCGTCCGCCGGGCGGTCGATCAGGTAGAACCAGGCGATGACGCCGAGCAGGATCGCCGGGATCGACACGAACAGGAACATCACGCGCCAGCCCTCGAGGCCGAACAGGCCGTGGTGGCCGATCAGCCAGCCCGCGAGCGGGGCGCCGAAGACCGTGGTCAGCGGCTGGGCGAGGTAGAAGAGGCCAAGGATCTTGGTGCGGTGCCGGCTCGGCACCCACTGGCTCAGGAAGAGGATCGCGCCGGGGAAGAACCCGGCCTCGGCGACGCCGAGCAGGAAGCGCAGCGTGTAGAGGCCGCCGCTGCTGTTCACCCAGGTGAAGAGGAGCGACACGATGCCCCAGGTGACCATGATCCGGGCCAGCCAGCGGCGGGCGCCGAAGCGGTGCAGCGCCATGTTGCTGGGGACCTCGAGCACGATGTAGCCGAGGAAGAAGATTCCGGAGGCGAAGCCGAACTGGGCGGCGGTCAGGGCCAGGTCCTGGCCCATTCCGTTGGGTTCGGCGAACGACACCGCCGTGCGGTCCAGATAGTTCACGAAGAACATCAGGGCCACGAACGGCACGAGGCGGATCGAGATCTTCTTGATCGCCGACGTCTCGACGGCTGATCTCGCCTCCGCCGTCGCGGGCGGCGCGGTGCTGGCAGGCATGGCGACTCCTCGGCTCGCCGGACAGCTCTGTCCGGACTTGGGTCACTCTCGGCGCCGGGGGCGGGCAGCGGGGGCTGTCCACGCCGGTGGGGGCCGATCTGCGTTTCACGCTAAGCCCGATCTTCAAATTGGTCACCAATTTACCAATGTGGCGAGCGTCGCATTTGTTGCCGCTGGTTGAACCCTTGACAAACAGGTGGGGCAGGGGTGACGCGCGCAGGACGCGACGGCCTCACGCGCACCGAGGCGGGGCACTGACGGCCCGTCTGGTCTACTGGTGACCGTGACCAGTCAGCCCGCCCCCGCCGCCCCCGGCGACCAGCCCGACCTCGCCCAACTCCTGCGCCCCGTGGTGCGGGAGTCCTCGGTGAGCGAGGTCGCCAAGCGCCTCCTCGACCACCTCTCCGCGGGCAACATCAGGCCCGGGACCCGGCTGCCCGCCGAGCGCCAGCTCGCCGAGGCCCTCGGGGTGGCGCGCTCCAGCGTCCGTGGCGCACTGTCCGCGCTCGATGTGCTGGGCATCATCGAGATCCGGCCGGGCTCGGGCTCGTACGTGCGCGAGGGCACCTCGGAGTTCCTGCCGCGCGCCATCAACTGGGGGCTGATGCTGGGCCAGCGCCGCACCCGGGACCTCGTCGAGGTGCGCACCTACATGGAGGGTGTCTCGGCGCGCCTCGCCGCGGAGCGGGCGACGGACGAGGACGTGGCCCGCCTGGAGGAGCACCTGCGGCACATGCGGGAGGCGGGCAGCGACGTCAAGGCGTTCATCGACGCCGACATCGCCTTCCACCTGGAGTGCGCGAGCATCGCGCGCAATACGGTCCTCAGCGACATCCTGCACAGCATCCGGGCGCTGCTCCAGGTCTGGATGGAGCGGGTCAGCGACATCGAGGGCACCGTCAGCGGCACCCTGTGCGAGCACGACGCCGTGCTCGACGCGATCCGCGACCGGGACCCGGAGGCTGCCGACCGGGCGATGGCCGAGCACATGCGGATGGCGAGCGCGCGGCTGCGGGAGTCGGTGGAGGACGGGGCCCAGGGCCCTAGCTGAAGGTTCGGCGGTACGCCTGTGGGCTGACACCCGTCGTGCGCTTGAAGCGGTCGCGGAACGCGGTCGGCGAACCGAACCCGACCTGCGCCGCGATCCGTTCCACCGGATGCCGGGTGGTCTCCAGGAGGTGCTGGGCCTGCCGGATGCGGGCGCGGTGCAGCCACTGCAACGGTGTGGTGCCGGTCTGCTCGCGGAAGCGTCGCATGAGCGTACGGGTGCTGACACCGGCGCGCGCGGCGATGTCGGCCAGGGTCAGCTCGCTGTCCAGATGGTCCCGGAGCCAGCCGAGCAGCGGCTCGAAGGAGGACCCCTGGGGCGTGGGTGCCGGCGTGTGGTCGTGGACGATGAACTGCGCCTGCCCGCCCTCCCGTTCGAGCGGCATGACGGACAGCCGCGCCGCGTCCGCGGCCACCGCGGAACCGTAGTCACGGCGGATCATGTGCAGGCACAGATCGAGGCCCGCGGCCGCGCCGGCCGACGTCAGGATCTGCCCGTTGTCGACGTACAGGACATCGGGATCGACCTCTACCTCGGGATACGTCTCGGCTAGCAGATCCGCCGCGATCCAGTGGGTCGTGGCCCGCAGCCCGTCCAGGAGTCCGGTGGCGGCCAGCGGGAAGGTACCCGCGCAGATGGACGCGATGCGGGTGCCCCGCGCCGCGGCGTCGCGCAGCGCGTCGCGGACGGCGGGCGGCAGCGGCGCGGTGGGCACGGCGGTCCCCGGCACGATGATCGTGTCCGCGCCCTTCAGACCGTCCAGACCCCAGCGCGCACGGAGCTTGAACGCGCCCGCGTCCACCTCCGGCCGCTCGGCGCACACCCGGACCTGGTAGCCGGGGCGCCCGTCCGGGAGGCGGGTACGGGTGAAGACCTCGATGGGCGTGGACAGGTCGAAGGGGATCACATGGTCCAGGGCCAGAACGGCGACGAGGTGCATGACCAGAACGTACCTGACCGCCTGGATAGCGACACCGCGCTGCTCCCGGCCTGATGGCGCGGATTGCACCGACCGCCCGCACCAGCAGGACAAACGGCCTCTGGCGTTATCCCGTTGACTGCCGTCACTAATGCCACTGGGAGGCGAGGGCGCGGCTGACTAGCGTCGACGGCGAGCCCGGCGCGGACCGGGCCCGTCGCACGCGAAGGAAACCTCTCCCATGCACGTCCAGATCGTCCTCTTCGACGGCTTCGACCCCCTCGACGCCATCGCCCCGTTCGAGGTGTTCCACGCGGGCGGCACCGCGTCCGGCGGCGCCGTCGAGGTGGAGCTGGTCTCCGCCGAGGGGCCCCGGGACGTGGTCAGCGGGACCGGCGGGCTCACCCTGCGCGCCAACGCCGCGCTCGACCCGGCGCGGGCGGACCTCGTCCTGGTGCCTGGCGCGGCGGGGCCGCTGGGCGGGAACGACGCGCCGGGCGCGGGAGAGGCGTTCGACGGGGTGGGCGCGGAAGCAGCAGCAGAGGCACAGGCCACCGTTCCCGTTCTGCTGGGCCGCACCCTGGCCACCGGTCTGCCCGCGCTGCTCGGAGCGGCGACGGCCGATCCCGCGGTGACGGTCGCCTCCGTCTGTGGCGGCTCGCTCCTCCTGTCCATGGCCGGGTTGATCAAGGGCCGCCACGCCACCACGCACCACCTGGGCCTGGAGCTGCTCGACACCGCCGGCACACACGCGGTGCGCGCCCGGGTCGTCGACGACGGCGACCTCGTCACCGGCGCCGGAGTCACCTCGGGGCTCGACCTCGCCCTGTATCTGCTGGAGCGCGAGGTCGGTCCGCAAGTCGCCCACGCGGTCGAGGAGTTGTTCGCGTACGAGCGGCGCGGCACGGTCTGGCGGCCCGCGGGCCCGGTGCCCGCCACGACCCTGAGCGGCGCCCGCTGACCATGACGAAATTCCTGCTCACCCTGCACGTCCTGGCCGCCGTCCTGACCGTGGGGCCGGTCGCCGTCGCCGCCAGCATGTTCCCCAAGTCCCTGCGGCAGGCGCTCGGTTCGCCGGACGACGCGGAACCGGTGTCGGCCCTGGGCACGCTGCACCGCATCTGCCGGGTCTACGCGGTCATCGGCGTCGCCGTTCCGCTCTTCGGGTTCGCGACGGCGGGCAGCCTCGGGGTCCTCGGCAGTGCCTGGCTGATCGCCTCGATCCTGCTGACGGCAGCTGCCGCCGGCGTGCTGGCCCTGCTGATCCTGCCCGCACAGGAAGCGGCCCTCGTCGCGGTACGGGAGCCGGGCGCCGGGTCCCTGCCCCGCAACGCCGGTCAACTCGCCGCACTCACCGGGGTGTTCAACCTGCTGTGGGCCACGGTCACCGTCCTGATGATCGTCCGCCCCGGCTCCACCACGGGAGCATGACGGCCCACGCAGCCTTCGCGGGCCGAGGCTGAACACCTGGCGAACAGTCGGCGAAGCTCCGCACCGGACCCGTCGCCCACCGCGGCGGGTCCGTACCGTCGGCTTCATGGGCTGGCTCGAGATCTCCTTCACGGCCGCGGGCCTGCTGCTCGGCGCCTTCTCCATCGTCACGCCGTTCGTCGCGGACCGGCGGGCGCGGCGCAGCAGACGCATCGGCTTCCGCAAGCAGATGGACATCGCCATAGGGCACAACGACCAGGTGAGCGCGGCCGATCCGCAGCTGGGGCTCTTCAACGACCTGCCCGCGATGCGGGACGCCACCCTCGTGCTGCTGCGGATCGAGAACGACGGCTCGCGGCACATCGAGGAGTCCGACTACATCGACCCGTCGGCGCAGTACGGGCTCACCGCCGAGTTCCCGGGGCGGCGGATCGTGGCCAAGGACGTCACACTGCCGCGCGAACACGGCAACCTGATGGGCTACTTCGAGAACCAGCCCGGCCTCCTGGTGGCCGGCCCGAGCACCTTGCGCGTGCCCCGTGTACCGCTGAAGCCGGGCGCGCACTACAAGATCCTCGTACTCCTGACGGGTGGTCAGGAGGGTGACCTGGTCCACGTCACCGGCGACCTCAAGGACGGCAAACTCCACGAGAACCACAGCCTCACGCCGGACGAGAAACCGCCGGTGTTCAGCCGGCACGCCCGGTGGACGACCGTCGTGCTCGGTCTCGCGCTGATCGCCGCCGCCACGCTGCCCCTGCTCCTGCCGCCACCTCTGCCGGACGACTGCGAGAAGGGAACGCTGCGGCTGACGGGGTCGACGGCGTTCGCTCCGGTGCTGTCCGAGCTGGCGACGAAGTACCGGGAGCACTGCGGCGGCCGCCCGGACATCACGGTCGCCGCGCACGGCAGCCGTACCGGGGTGCGGGAACTGGCGCTGTCCGAAGGCCGGCCCGAGCAGGGTGCGACAGTGATCGCGTTCTCGGACGGGCCGCGTCCGGCAAGTTACATCCGGCTCAGCGAGAGCCGCGTCGCTGTCTCCCTGTTCACGCTCGTCGTCCACGACGGTGTGCGTCTCGATGACCTGTCCGTCGCCGACGTACGCCGAATCTACCGGGGCGAGATCCGCAACTGGTCCCAGCTCGACGGCCCCGACCTGCCCGTCGTCCTGGTCAGCCGCACCTCCGGTTCCGGTACCCGCAGCGCGCTCGGCAGCCGGGTCCTCGCCGGCGCCGACGAACCGCCCGCCACCTCCGACGACTGCGTGAACCGCACGGCCCGCGCCACCCGCGCCGCCGCGGTGCTGCGCTGCGAGCTCGACTCGACCGCGCAGGTCCTCGCGACCGTGGCCCGCACGCCCGGGGCCGTCGGATACAGCGAGCTGCGCGCGGCGTCCCCGCCGGAGGCGCCGCGCGGTCTGCACCGCGTCACCCTCGGCGGGCACACGCCCGACCCCGACCGCCTGACCACCAGTGGCTACCCGTACCGCGCGATCGAGTACGCCTACACGTACGGCCGGCCGCCCGCAGACTCACTGGCGTCGAGCTTTCTCTCGTACGCCGTCGACAACGGGACCGGCAAGGGCGTGGTCGCCACCCATGGTCACCTTCCCTGCGGTACGGCGGTCGGGCTGAAGGTGTGCGGCGAGGGCGACTGACGTACGTACGCCCGGGGCGCGGCTACGGCCGGTTCTTGGGATACCGCACGAAGAGGATGCCGTGGACCTCGCCGTGCGGTGCGGCGTAGCGGTGCGGGGCGTCGGCGCGCCAGTGTGCGTGGCCGCCCGGGCCGACGGTCTGCGGCGCCTCGGGGAGGCCGACGACCGCGGTGCCGGAGAGCACCATGAGGCTCTCGGTGGTGTGCGGGACGTGGGCGGTCGAGTCCTGGGTGGCGCCGTCGGCGATGGTGACGCGGAAGACGTCCGTGGCGGCCTCGGCGTCCTCGTACCGCTCCAGAAGCACGGCGGTGACGGCGCTTCCCGAGACCCCGCCCTCGCCGTCGCGCACGCCGGCGGGCGGGTCGTCCAGGACGGCGCTCAGCGGGCTGCCGAGCGCGGTGGTCAGCGCGTAGAGCGTCTCCAGGGTGGGATTGCGCAGGCCGCTCTCCAGCTCCGAGAGGGTGCCCTTGCCGACGCCCGAGCGGCGGGCCAGCTCCGACAGGGACAGGCCGCGCTCGCCCCGCAGCCCCTTGAGCCGGCGCCCCACCTCGTCGTTGAGGCTCATCGCTTCCACCACTCCCGTCCGCGCCGCCCGGCGCTTCGTTGTTGACGGTTCGCCGCCCACGTCCTTAGTGTTCCATATACAGAACGTTCCGTTTATGGAACGGCTGCTTCTTTGCCGCGCTTCCGGAAGTGATCTCCGCATGTCCTCCTTGTCCTCCTCCCCCTTCACGCGCATACGCGCCCTCGCCCCGCCCTCGGCCGTGGCGGCGGGGCTCATCGCCGTCACGGTCGGCGTGACGAGTTCGGCCGCCCTCGTCTTCACAGCGGCCCGGACCGCCGGGGCGGACGCACGGGAGATCTCGTCGTGGATGCTCGCCCTGGGCGTCGGCCTCGCCGTGACGTGCGCGGGCCTCTCGCTGCGGTACCGGGCGCCGGTGGTGACCGCGTGGTCGACGCCGGGTGCGGCGCTGCTGGCCACCGGGCTCAGCGGGGTGTCGATGGGCAAGGCCGTCGGAGCGTTCGTCTTCAGCGCCGTACTGATCCTGCTGAGCGGGCTGACGGGCTGGTTCGCCCGGGTCATGGACCGGATCCCGGTACCGCTCGCGGCGGCGCTGCTCGCCGGGGTGCTGCTGCAGTTCGGCACGGGGCTCTTCGCCGAGATGGACGGCAGCTTCGCCCTCGCCTTCCCCATGTTCGTCCTCTACCTCCTGGGACGCAGGTTCCTCCCCCGGTACGCGGTTCTGCTCGCGCTGGGTGGAGGCGTCGTGGCCTCCGTCCTGACCGGGGGCTGGCACCTGGAGAAGGTGCGACTCTCCCTGGCGCAACCGGTGTTCACGGCTCCGGAGTTCGACTGGAAGGTGCTCGTCAGCGTCGGCGTGCCGCTGTTCGTGGTCACCATGGCCTCGCAGAACCTGCCGGGTGTCGCGGTACTGCGCGGTTCGGGGTACCAGGTGCCCGTGTCGCCGCTGCTGACGTGGACCGGTGCGGTGCAGGCCGTACTCGCCCCGTTCGGCGCGTTCGGCATCAACCTGGCGGCGATCACCGCCGCGATCTGCACGGGCGAGGAGGCGCACCCGGACCGCGAGCGGCGCTTCCTCGCCGCCGTCTGGGCCGGGGTCTTCTATCTCTGCGTGGGCCTGCTCGGCGCGACCGTGGCCTCGCTGCTGGTGGCGATGCCGCATGCGCTGGTCCTTGCCGTCGCCGGGGTCGGCCTGCTCGCCACGATCGAGGCGTCGCTGGCCTCGGCCCTGACCGACCCGTCCTCCCGCGAGGCGGCGGCCGTCACCTTCCTGGCCACGGCATCCGGCGTGACCCTCCTCGGCATCGGCTCGGCGTTCTGGGGCCTGCTCGCGGGGGCCCTCACCAGCGTCATCGCCGGTTTCGGCCGTCGCAGGACCTCCAGGACCCCCTGCGTCCCGGAGCCGAGCGCACCCGTACGAACCGGCGCGTGAGGACCGCACGGGCCGCCGCCCACCCGCCGGACGCAGCTTGCCCGCCGACTCCCGACAACCCCACGCCTCCACCCCGCCAGGGGCGCGGGGAACTGCGCGAGCAACCACGACGGACCCGCACCCGTCGACACCGGCACACGCATCGCGGCCCCCACGAGGCAGCGCATCACACCCAGGTTCACCCCTCACCCCGCACACAGCGCAGCGAACCGGCGTGTGAACTCCGACCACGTCGCGATCGACTCGGCCTCGTCGGCCAGCGCCCGCGCATGGATCCGCTCCCGGTCGACGCCTCGCGCGGCGAGCCCGTCCCGGTCCCAGGTGGCGATCCGGGCGGCCTCCGCCTCGGGATGGAACTGGACGCCCCACGCGTTCGCGCCGACCCGGAACGCCTGGTGCGGGCAGTCCTCGCTCGACGCCAACCAGGCCGCGCCCGGCGGGAGTTCGGTGATCGCGTCGACGTGCCGCTCGATCGCGGGCACCGTGCCTTCCCACCCGTGCAGGAGCGGGTCCCGTGCCGCCTCGGGGCGCAGCCGGATCGCGGTGCTGCCGTACTCGGGCCGCCCGTGCTCGGCCCGCACCACACCGCCCGCCACCTGCGCCAGCATCTGCCCGCCCAGACAGATACCGAGGAACGGGGTGGCGTCGGCGAGCGCCTGTCCGACCAGGCCGCGGGCGGCCGGGAGCCACGGCGCGCGTTCGTCGTCGTCCGGCAGAAAGCCGCCGCCGAGCACCACGAGGGGGCGTCCGCCGAGAGCGTCGGGCAGCTTTTCCCCCGCGTACGGGTGCAGTACGTGCAGGTCGAGGCCCGCCTCGCGCAGCCAGGTGCCGACCCGGCCGGGCCCGCCGCCCGGGGTGTTCTGCACGACCAGGACCTGGCCCGGACCGCGCTCGTCCGCCGGCATGCTCGACTCCCTCGCTCGTCGCGCCCGGAGATCAGGGCATCAGGGGATCCGCGGGACGGATGCAGGAGATCAGGACCGGGCGCGCCTCGTCAACGGCCGGGGCCCCGGCCGTACCGGTCGTACGCTGAGACGCATGTCTCACGCTTCAGATGCCGCCGCACACCACACGGGTCGCCGGGTCATCGAGGAGCATCGCCGAACCGCCGAGCTGACCGAGGTCGTTCTCGACGACGGGCGCGTGGTGATGGTCAAGCACGCCGACTCCCCCGGCGCGCTACAGGCGGAGGCGGCCGGCCTGCGCTGGCTTGCCGCCGCGGACACCGTCGCCGTCCCCGAGGTGCACGGGCACGACGCCGAGTGGCTGGTGACGGACCGTGTGCCCGAGGGACGGGCGACGGCGCAGAGCGCGGCGCGGTTCGGCCGGGACCTGGCCGCGCTGCACGCCACGGGCGCCCCCGCGTTCGGCGCGCCCCCGCCCGGCGGCCCGGCGGACGCCTTCATCGGCCGTGCCCCGATGCGCAACATCACGGGCGGGCAGTGGCCGCAGTGGTACGCGGAGCACCGCGTGCTCCCCTACGTCCGGCTCGCGGTGGACGCCGGCACCCTGCGCGCCGACGAGGCCGCGACCATCGAGAAGGTCCTCGACCGGCTGCCCGGCCTCGCGGGCCCCGCCGAACCACCCGCCCGGCTCCACGGTGACCTGTGGAACGGCAACGTGCTGTGGGGCCCGGACGGCGACGCGTGGCTGATCGACCCGGCCGCGCACGGCGGCCACCGCGAGAGCGACCTCGCGATGCTGGACCTGTTCGGCGCCCCGCACCTCGAGAGGATCCTCGACGGCTACCAGGAGGCGGCGCCGCTCGCGGACGGCTGGCGGGACCGCGTCCCGCTGCACCAGTTGTTCCCGCTGCTGGTGCACACCGTGCTCTTCGGGCGCGGCTACGCGGACCAGGCCGTCGCCGCGGCACGCAGCCAACTCACGCGGTAGGCCTATGAACTGACGGCACGTCAGGTTACCCTCCGGCGCATGACTTCCACGGTGGTCTGGGGCACCGGGAACGTGGGCCGCGCGGCGATCCGAGCCGTCGACGCCCACCCCGGGCTCGAACTCTGCGGCGTGCTCGTGCACGATCCCGCCAAGGACGGCCGCGACGCGGGCGACCTGGCCGGTCTCGACCACGCCCTCGGTGTCACCGCGACGACGGACGTCGACGCGGTGCTCGCGGCCCGGCCCGGCGCCGTCTTCTACGCCGCCTCCGGCGATCTGCGCCCCGACGAGGCCCTCGCCGACATCTGCCGCGCGCTGCGCACCGGCGCCGTCGTCGTCAGCCCGGCGCTCTACCCCCTCTACGACCCGCGCGGCGCACCCCCCGACTTCACCGATCCGGTGCGCGCGGCGATCGAGGAGGGCGGCGGCTCGCTGTTCGTGTCCGGCGTCGACCCCGGCTGGGCCAATGACATCCTGCCCCTCCTGGTCAGCGGCCTCGGCACCCGCGTGGACGTCCTGCGCTGCCAGGAGATCTTCGACTACTCCACGTACGACCAGGAGGACTCGGTCCGCCATCTCATCGGCATGGGCCACCCCATGGAGTACGAGCCCCTGATGCTCGCCGAGTCCGTTCCCTCCATGGTCTGGGGCGGGCAGCTGCGGCTGCTGGCGCGGGCGCTCGGCGTCGAACTCGACGAGATCCGCGAGACGTTGGAGCGCCGGCCCCTGGAGAGCGATGTGACGACAGCCGCCATGGGCGACTTCGCGGCGGGCACCCAGGGCGCGGTCCGCTTCGAGGTGCAGGGCATCGTGGACGGCGAGCCCCGCATCGTCGTCGAGCACGTGACCCGGATCCATCCGTCGTGCGCGCCCGACTGGCCGGTGCCGCCCGGCGGCGGGGCCGGAGCGCACCGCGTCGTCGTGGAGGGCCGCCCTCGGATCGAGGTCACCGTGCAGGCCACCGACGAGGGCGGCAACCACGCGGCGGGCGGCAACGCGACCGCGGTCGGACGGCTCGTGGGCGCAGTCGACTGGCTGGTGGCCGCGCCACCCGGGCTCTACGACGCCCTGGACGTGCCCGTGCTCCCCGCCGTCGGCCGACTCGGAAGGAAGCAGTCATGAGGATCGACATCCCCGACGGCGAGGAGCCCATCCCGTACGTGTGGGGCGAGATGGTGCCCGGGATCGGGCCCGTGGCGGCCCAGTTCTCGATGGCGGTGTACGACCATTCGTCGCTGGGCCTGCGGGAGTTCGAGGCGGCACGCCTGCGCGTCGCTCAGATCAACGGCTGTCTGTTCTGTCTGGACTGGCGCACCGAACGGGACGGCGAGAAGGTCGAGGCGTCGTTCATCGACGCGGTGCAGGACTGGCGCTCCACCGACGCCTTCGACGAGCGGACCCGCCTCGCCGCCGAGTACGCGGAGCGCTACACCGTGGACCACCACGGTCTGGACGACGCGTTCTGGGAGCGGATGAACGCCCACTACAGCCAGGCCGAGATCGTGGAGCTGAGCATGGCCATCGGCTCATGGCTCGCCTTCGGCCGGCTCAACCACGTCCTCGGCCTCGACGCGATGTGCGCCCTGCCCAAGCCCTGAACCGCCCCGAGGCGGCCGGGCCCGGACAGGGCGCGGCCGTCACAGGTCCGTGGCGACGATGCGGTCGATGTTGCGCTCGGCGAGCGCCGTGATCGTCACGAACGGGTTGACGCTGGTGTTGCCCGGGATCAGCGATCCGTCGATGACGTAGAGCCCCGAATAGCCGTGCAGGCGGCCGTAGTTGTCGGTCGCCTTGCCCAGGACGGCGCCGCCCAGCGGGTGGTACGTGAGATGGTCGCCCCAGATCTTGTACGTGCCGAACAGATCGGTGCGGTAGATCGTGCCCTCCTTCGCGTTGATCTTGTCGAAGATGGTCTTGGCCGCGTCGATCCCCGGCTGCTTCCACGCGGTCTGCCAGTTCAGGTCGACCCCGCCCGACGTCGGGTTGTACGTGAACTGCGCGCGGTGCGGGTTCTTGGTGATGGAAAGGTAGAACGAGGCGAACGTCTCGATGCCCGTCGGCAGCGGGGCCACCTCGGCGAACGCGCCGCCCGCGGCCCAGTTGTCGATGCCGCCGGTGGGGATCGACGCCTGGAGGGCACCGGTCGGGTCCCACAGGTGGTTGGCGCGTCCGCACATGACGTTGCCGTTGTCGCCCCAGCCCTTGCCGATCTCGCCGTTGAGCGCGGGCAGCGCGCCGGTCGCCTTGAGCTTCGTGAGGAGCTTGCTGGTGCCGACGCTGCCCGCGGCGAAGAAGACCCGGTCCGCGGTGATCTCCTTGGTGGCCGTGACGGCGCCCGTGGTGGAGAGCTGCTCGATGCGTACGGTGTAGCCGCCGCCGGAGGCCGGGGCGACCGACGTCACCTTGTGCAGGGGCGAGATGGCGACCCGGCCGGTGGCCCTGGCCCGCGGGAGGTAGGTCTTCTGCAGTGACTTCTTGCCGTGGTTGTTGCCGTACAGGATCTCGCCGGCCAGCGCGGACTTGGGCACCGTGCCCGCCTGCTCCTGCTTCATGTAGTCCCAGTCGTACACGTCCGGCACGAAGACGAACGGGAAGTTCGAGCGCTGGGCGTGCTTGCGGCCGACGCGCGCGTACTGGTAGCACTCGGCGCTCTCGAACCAGTCCGGATCGATGGTGGCGACGCCGAGGCCGGCGTTGGCCCGCGGGTAGTACGTGCCGTACATCTCGTTCGCGTCGACCGTCGGCAGGATGGCGCCGAAGTTCTCGCGCTTCGGCGTGACGGCCATCCCGCCGTTGACCAGCGAGCCGCCGCCGACGCCGCGGCCCTGGTAGACGGTGATGCCCGCGAAGTCCTCCGCGTCGAGGATCCCGGTGTACTTCGGGATGTTCTTGTCGATCGGGAAGCCGAGGAAGTTGCTCAGGGGCTGCTTCGTTCTCGTTCTGAGCCAGAAGGACCGGTTGTCGGGGCTGGTCGTGTTGGCGAAGATCTTGCCGTCCGCGCCCGGGGTGTCCCAGGCCATGCCCATCTCCACCATCTGTACGTCCACACCGGCCTCGGCGAGCCGTAGCGCGGCGACACAGCCGCCGTACCCGGTGCCGATGACGAGGGCGGGGATACGGGCGCCGTCGGCGACGGCGGTGGTGGCGCCGCGCTCCGCGGCGGCGGCGTGCCCGCTCAGCACCACGGCACCGAGAACAGAACCTGTTCCTGCAAGGAATCCGCGGCGCGAGATTCCGTTACGGGCCACATCAGGACGGGTTGGGTCGGCCATCGGGGTTCCTCACTCTCGACAGAATGGGAACGAGTTCTACTGTTGATCGCCACACAAGTCGATGCATACCAGTAGGTAACGTTCCGCACGTTCCGCAGGGGGAACGACAGAGCGGCGTGGCGATCACGTCGCCACGCCGCTCTCCTCGGGTCCGGCCCGCCCGGGTCAGGGCTTGCGCGCCACCACCGCGTAGATCCCGCTGGGCTCGGCCTCGGGCGCGTCCCCGTCGCGGAACCACTCGGGCGCCGTGACAAGGCCCGGCTCCACCGGCTCCAGACCCTCCAGGAACCGGGTCACACCCTCACGCGTACGGAAGCCGAGCTTGATGCCGCCCTTCGCGTACTCGGCCGTGACCTGGTCCGACAGCTCGGGGAAGATGTCGGACGAGGCGTGCGACAGGACGAGGTGGCTGCCGGAGGGCAGCGCGCCGACCAGCGTGGAGACGATGTCGTACGGCTCCTGCTCGTCGGAGATGAAGTGCATGAGCGCGATCAGCGACAGGGCGATCGGGCGGTCGAAGTCGAGGATCGTACGGGCGTGCTCGAGGATCGTCTTCGGGTCGCGGACGTCGGCCTGGATGTAGTCCGTGGCGCCCTCGGGCGTGCTGACGAGGAGGGCCTCGGCGTGCCGCAGCACGATGGGGTCGTTGTCGGTGTAGACGACCTTCGCGGCGGGGACGACGCGCTGCACGATCTGGTGCAGGTTCGGCGAGGTCGGGATGCCGGTGCCGACGTCCAGGAACTGGTCGACGCCCTGCGAGGCGAGCCAGGCGGACGCCCGGTGCATGAACTCGCGGTTCTGCCGGGCCGCGTCGCGCGCCTCGGGCGGCAACTTCACGCCGACGGCCTCGTCGACGGGGTAGTTGTCCTTGCCGCCGAGCAGCCAGTCGTAGACCCGCGCGGGGTGCGCCTGGCTGGTGTCGATCCGGGGCCGGGGGGCGGGTGCCGTCATGGGCGGGCTCCATCGTGGCGAGGGGCGGGACGGGTCGGATTGACCTTGGTCCAAGTCTGCCATGTCAACTCCCCGGGCTGGTCAGGGCGTTGGCAGTTCACCCCGGGTGCGGCTCCGGATGCGGACGGTGGCCGTTGCGGAGCGCGCGCCTCCGGGATGCCGCGACCGGCGTACGCCCGTAGGGTTGCCCCTGCGTCGAAGAGCCGCAGAACCGCTCGAGGGAGCAGCCGTGCGTGACTGGCAGAAGGAACTAGGCCTCGAGCCGCACGGCGAAGGCGGCTTCTTCCGGCGGATCTACACCGGCCCGCAGGAGATGGCCACCGCCCACGGCCCGCGCCCCTCGGCCACGTCGATCTACTACCTGCTCGACGAGGCGCGGCCGAGCGGCCTGCTGCACCGCAATCGCAGCGACATCCTGCACTTCCTGATCGACGGCGGCCCGCTGGAGTACGTCACGGTCGACCCCGCGGGCACCCTCGGACGCACCGTCCTCGGCGCGGACGCCGAGCGGTTCCTGCTGGTGCCCGGAACATGGTGGAAGGCGTCGCGGCTCGTCGGCGGCGCCCGCCACGGCCTGGTGGCGGAGGTCGTCACCCCCGGGTTCGACTACGCGGACCACGAGTTCGCCCCGCGCTCCGTGCTGGACGAATTCCCGCACCTGGCCGCGGAGTTGCGGGAGTTCGTGCGCGCGTAGATCTCAGAGACGGTTTCTCAGCCCAGCGTGCGGATCGGGCTGCCGGCCAGGTAAGCCTCGATGTCCTCGACGGCGCCCTGGAAGTAGCCGTCGTAGTTGCCGCGGGTGACATAGCCGAGGTGGGGCAGGCCGAGGAAGTTCGGTGCCGTGCGCAGCGGGTGGTCCAGGGGCAGCGGCTCGGTCTCGAAGACGTCGCTGCCGGCGCCGGCGATCCAGCCCTCGCGCAGGGCCCGTACCAGTGCGTCCTGGTCGACGATCGCGGCGCGCGAGGTGTTGACGAGGTAGGCGGTGGGGCGCATCCGGCGCAGGTCGTCGGCGCCGACGAGGCCGCGGGTGCGCTCGCTGAGCACGAGGTGCACGGAGACGAAGTCGCTGGTGGCGAGGAGTTCCTCCTTGGAGGGGGCGAGTGTGGCCCCGGCCTCGGCGGCGCGCTCCCCGGTCAGGTTCTGGCTCCAGGCGGCCACGTCCATGCCGAAGGCGGCGCCGACGCGGGCGACCCGGGCGCCGATCTTGCCGAGTCCGAGCAGGCCGAGGCGGCGGCCGTGCAGATCGGCGCCGAGGGTGGACTGCCAGGGGCCGCCGGAGCGCAGGTTGCCGTTCTCGGTGACGACACCGCGGGCCAGGCCCAGGAGGAGGGCCCAGGTCAGTTCGGCGGGCGGCTCGGAGCTGCTCGGGGTCCCGCAGACGGTGACGCCGTGCGCGGCCGCGGCGGCCAGGTCGATCGAGGCGTTGCGCAGCCCCGAGGTGATCAGCAGCCGCAGCTTGGGCAGCCGCGCGAACAGCTCGGCGGGGAACGGGGTGCGTTCCCGCATCACGACGACGATCTCGCAGTCACCGATCTCCGCGACGAGCTCGTCGTGCGCGGTGAGGTGGCGCCGGAGGAAGCGGACGTCGACGCGGTCCGCGAGGCGCGCCCAGTCGGCGCGCCCGCGGGCGACCTCCTGAAAGTCGTCGAGTACGGCACAACGCAGCGTGGTCACCAACACTCCCCGGGTCGATCTTGTACGGACACCCTAGTACGGGACAACTCCGGGCACTGTCGGCCGTCTTCGCGACTTGGTACGGACGAATGCCTTGACGTGTCTTCATCACGTCTCTTAAATCAACTCTTGAAGTTAACGCACCACGTACACCCCCCTTGTCTTCACTTTCTGGCGCGCCCGAGACAGGCGCGATCCCCCTACCCGAAGTGACGTGATCCCCCATGCGCATACCTCTCCGCCGCAGGCTGCCCCTGGCGACCGCCGCGCTCCTGTGTCTCGGCGCGGGCCTGATGCCCGCCGCACAGGCCGCCGACACCGGCACGGACGGCCGCGCCGCGGCCGCCGCTGTCACCTTCTCCGACGACTTCGACGGGGCCGCGGGCTCGGCGGTCGACGGGTCGAAGTGGCAGATCGAGACCGGCGACAACGTGAACAACCACGAGCGGCAGTACTACACGTCGGGCAACAAGAACGCGGCGCTCGACGGCCAGGGCCACCTGGTCATCACCGCCCGTAAGGAGAACCCGGGCAACTACAACTGCTGGTACGGCAGTTGCGAGTACACCTCGGCACGCCTCAACACGTCGGGCAAGTTCTCGACCACACACGGGCACGTCGAGGCCCGGATGAAGATCCCGCGCGGCCAGGGCATCTGGCCGGCGTTCTGGATGCTCGGCGACGACATCGGGTCGGTCGGCTGGCCCAACTCGGGCGAGATCGACATCATGGAGAACGTCGGCTTCGAGCCGTCGACGGTGCACGGCACGATCCACGGGCCCGGCTACTCCGGCTCGGGCGGTATCGGCGCGGGCTACTCGCTCCCCGGCGGCCAGGCGTTCGCCGACGACTTCCACACGTTCGCGGTCGACTGGTCGCCGAACTCCATCAAGTGGTCGGTCGACGGCACGGTCTACCAGACCCGCACGCCCGCCGACGTCGGCGGCAACCAGTGGGTGTTCGAGAAGCCGTTCTTCGTCATCCTGAACCTGGCGGTCGGCGGCTACTGGCCGGGCGACCCGGACGGCAGCACGCAGCTCCCGCAGCAGCTGATCGTGGACTACGTACGGGTGTCCGACTAGCGAATGACGCGAGGCTCTGCCCGACCGGCCGTGTGCAGCGGCCGGTCGGGCAGAGCCTCGTCGCGTTCAGGGGCGTTCAGGCGCGTTCAGAGACAGACCCTCAGGCCGACGCGCGGCACTCCGGGTGGCCCCAGCCGTCGGCGTTCTTGGCGATGTCCTCACCCGCGGCGTACGAGCGTCCGCAGCGGCAGCGGCCCGGGAACTTCGCCTTGAGCGTGCGCGACGAGGACACAGAGGACCCCGCCGACGTACGCTTCTTGGCCGCTCCGGCCCGGGTCGAGCCACCCGACGACTTCGGCGCCTTGGACGACGGGGACGACGGCGGCGGCACGGGCGAGCCGAGCGCGCTGCCCGCGTCCTCCTGCTGGATCGCGGCCTGGCTGGCGGCGCGGTCGGCGAAGTCGTTGAGCGGGTCGCCGTCGACCTGGTGCGCGGGCACGTACTTGAACTCGACCTTGCGGCCCTCGAGCAGCGCGTCGATGCGGGCGACCAGCTCCTGGTTGGCGACGGGCTTGCCGGACGCGGTCTTCCAGCCCTTGCGCTTCCAGCCGGGCAGCCAGGTCGTGACCGCCTTCATCGCGTACTGGGAGTCCATCCGGACCTCCAGCGCCACTTCGGGGCCGATGGTGCTCAACAGCCTTTCCAGGGCGGTGAGTTCGGCGACATTGTTCGTCGCGGTACCCAGCGCGCCGGCTTCCCACTGGACGGGCTGCTCATCGCTGTCGGCGACGACCCATGCCCATGCCGCGGGTCCGGGGTTTCCTTTCGACGCGCCGTCACACGCGGCGATCACACGTTCTGCCATGCCCCGATCATGCCAGGGTCCGCGCCCGATCGAGGATTGCTGACGTGTCCACGCCCAGCGGAAGGGTGCCGAAGGCGACACCCCAGTCGCGGTCGAGCCGGGAGGCGCAGAAGGCGTCGGCCACGGCGGGCTCCCCGTGGCGCACGAGGAGCGACCCCTGAAGGACGAGCGCCAGCGATTCGACGAGGCGGCGGGCGCGGAACTGGAGTGCGTCGGGGTCGGCGCCGAGACCGGCGAGGTCCTTGCGCAGCCGGCTCGCGGCCTCGTCGAGCCGCCGGTCGGCGCCCGCGGCGCGCTCGACCTCCTCGAAGTACGCCTCGACGGTCGCGGGCTGCCTGGCCAGGGCGCGCAGCACGTCGAGCGCGGCCACATTGCCCGAGCCCTCCCAGATCGAGGGCAGCGGCGCCTCCCGGTACAGGCGCGGCAGGCCGGACTCCTCGACGTAGCCGTTGCCGCCGAGGCATTCGAGGGCTTCGGCGGCGTGCGCGGGGGCCCGCTTGCACACCCAGTACTTGGTGACGGCGAGGCCGATGCGGCGCAGCAGGTCCTCGGAGTCGTCGCCGCGCGCGGACCGGTCGACGGCGCCGGCGAGGCGCAGGGCCGAGACGGTGGCGGCCTCCGCCTCGACGGCCAGGTCGGCGAGGACGTTGGTCATGAGCGGCTGCTCGATGAGCCGGGCACCGAAGGCGCTGCGGTGCGTGGCGTGGTGCACGGCCTGGACGAGGCCCTGGCGCATCCCGGAGGCGGAGCTGACGGCGCAGTCGAGGCGGGTCATGTTGACCATCTTGATGATGGTGGCGACGCCCCGGCCCTCCTCGCCGACGAGGGTGCCGACCGCTCCCTCGTACTCGATCTCGGAGGAGGCGTTCGAGCGGTTGCCCAGTTTGTCCTTGAGGCGCTGAAGGCGGATCGCGTTGCGGGTCCCGTCGGGCAGGACGCGGGGCACCAGGAAGCAGGAGAGCCCGCCGGGCGCCTGGGCGAGGGTGAGGAAGACATCCGACATGGGCGCGGACGTGAACCACTTGTGGCCCGTCAGCGCGTACTGACCCTCCTCCCCCGTCGGCACCGCACGCGTGGTGCCCGCGCGGACGTCGGAGCCGCCCTGCTTCTCCGTCATCGACATCCCGGCGATGAGGCCGCGCTTGCCGGTGGGCTCGCGCAGCCCGAAGTCGTAGACGCCGGAGGTGAGCAACGGCTCGTAGACGGCTGCCAGTCGGGGCGAGGTGCGCAGGGCGGGGACGGCCGCGTACGTCATGGAGACGGGGCAGAGGTGGCCCGGGTCGGCCTGGCCCCACACGTAGATCTTGGCGGCGCGGGCGACGTGGGCGCCGGGCCGGCTGTCGGCCCAGGGCGCGGCGTGCAGGCCGCGCTCCACGGCGACGGTCATCAGCTCGTGCCAGTACGGGTGGAACTCGACCTCGTCGACGCGGTGGCCGTAGCGGTCGTGGGTGTGCAGGACGGGGTGGTTCCGCTCGGCCAGCCGCCCCCACTCCTGGACCTTCTCGGACCCGGCGAGGAGACCGAGCTCGTGCAGCTCGGGCTCGGCCCAGGCGGCGCCCTCGCGGCGCAGACCCTCCAGGAGGGCGGGGTCGGCGGCGACGTCGTGTCCGGTCAGCGGCGGCACCTGATTGGTGACTTCGTGCGTGGCTTGATGTGCGACGTGCTGCATGCCTTGTTGCGCGGCTCGCTGTGTGGCTTGCTGCGTGGCTTCATGCGTGGTCGGCATCGACGGCTCCCATGGTTCCGATGGTTCCGAGGGCTCGCAGGGTGAAGGCGAGCAGCGCGGGGACGGCGTCGGGCCCCCGGCCCGGGTCCGAGAGCGGACCGATGAGCGCTTCGGCGCCCGCACCGACCAGCGCGGCCGCCGTCAACTGGGCGTCCTGCGGCGGCAGTTGCCCATTGCGTACGCCATCGGCGATGTGCTCGGCGAACACGTCGCGGAAGGCGCGGCGGAAGACGAGGCGCTCGGCGTCCACCGCCGGGTCGACCGGCTCGGCGAGCAGCGCGTACGCGAGGCGCGGCGACTTCAGGGCGCGGCGGGCGAACGTCTCGACGACGGCGACGACCCGCTCGGCCGGGCCCTCGCCGGGCCGGTCCGCCGCCTCCCGCACGGCGGCCACCTCACGGGTGACGACGCGCCGGAACAGCTCGACGGACAGCTCGGCCTTGCTGGGGAAGTGCCGGTAGACGCTGCCTGTGGCGATCCCGGCGCGCGCGGCGACGGCGGACATGGAGCAGCCCGCGTAGCCGTGCTCGGCGAGCAGTGCGGTGGCCGCGTCGAGGACGGTGGTGCGCTGGGCGTCGAGGCGGGCCTGGACGGCGGGGGTTCGGCGGTAGGGCACGTAAGAAGTGAAGCACCGATTCAGTGCTTCAACAAGGGTGCGGCGCGAAGACGGGACACGGCTACGACAGACAGCAGGAGGGCGGCGGTTCAGTCGGTCAGGTCGATCCGGATCGTGAGCAGATCGGTGCCGAAGGCGCGGACGGCCGCGCTGTTGTAGCGGGGCAGGGTCTTCAGGCGGGCGCGGGCGTCGTCGTCCGGGAGCAGGTGCGCGGTGCCGGTGTACCAGCGGCCGCCGAGGCGCACGCGGACCTTCGGGTCGGCCTGGATGTTGCGCACGTACTGCGAGGCGAGACCGAACTCGGAGACGAGCCAGAACGAGCCGTCGACGCGGCGCCCGCCGACCGGGGTGCGGCGGGCCAGGCCCGAGGAGCGGCCGGTGGTCTCGATGAGCACCTGGCCCGGCATCCGGGTCGACAGCGGGTTGGCGACCCGGCGCTGGAACGTGGTGACGATGCGGTGTTTGATCTCCTGGGCGCGCTCCATGCCGGCACTGTAGCGGGGGTTGTCCCCCCTATCGATCGACCGGGTGCCCCGATGGCGCCGGGTGGCCCGGTGGACGATCGTCGATCTTCCCGGACAGCACGCGACGGGACCTCAACACGAGGCATACGGGGAGAAGATGACGGTGCGGCACAAGAATCACAAGGCGACGACTGCTTTCCTGGCGCTGGCGCTGGCGGGCGCCGTGGTGACCCCCGCCGCGGCGGCCGGACGGCCTTCCGCCGCCGGGCGGCCGTCCGCCGAGGGCATCTGGCGGGTGACCGGCTACGGCACGGTCCTGTCGATCACGGCCGGGCGGCTGCGGGAGTACCAGACGACGGCGGCCGGCTGCGCGCCGGGCGACACCGCGCGCCGGACGGGGCCGGGCACGTACACGGACGACGAGGGATCGGTCTACACGGTCGGGCCGCAGGAGAAGCCGCACGGAAGACCACAGGGAAGATCACAGGGAAGGTCGCAGGGGACGCTTCGGATCGCCGGTTCGCCCGGGTACCGGGAGCTGCGGCGGCTCGCGGCGCTCCCGGAGGAGTGCGAGCGTCCGCTGCCCGCCGACCCGGTGGCGGCGTTCGATGTCCTCTGGCACTCCTTCGAGGAGAACTACCCCTTCTTCGCGGCCAAGGACATCGACTGGCATGCCGTGCGGGACACCTACCGGCCGAGGATCGACGCCGGTACGACGCGGGACGAACTCTTCGCCGTCTTCAGCGAGATGGTGGCGCCGCTCTACGACGCGCATGTGGCGGTCCTCGACGGCGACCGGCACTTCGCGCGGATCAGGCCGGGCACCACGATGCCGAGCGAGGAACTGGACACCAAGGTCAGGAAGTACGTCGAGCGCCGCGACCTGGGCGGCAGAAAGCTGCGGGAGTTCGCGGGCGGCCGGATCGGCTATGCGGACCTGCCCGGCGGGCAGGGCTATCTGCGCATCTCCGGGTTCGCGGGCTACGCGGGGCAGGAGCGCTCGTACGCCGCGCATCTCGCACAGCTCGACAAGGCGCTGGACGCCGTCCTCACCGCGGAGCGCACGGCCTCGCTCGACGGACTGATCATCGATCTGCGGATCAACGGAGGCGGCTACGACTCGCTCGGCCTGCACGTCGCCGAGCGCCTCACGGACACCCCGTACGTCGCCTACCGCAAACGCACTCAGTACACGCGCCCTCAGCCGATCACGGTGGAGCCGGCGCGCGGTGTCCCGCGCTACACGGGCCCCGTCGCCCTGCTGACGGGCGGTTCGACGGTCAGCGCGGGCGAGACGTTCACCCAGGCGCTCATGGACCGGCCCGGCAGAACGGTCCGTATCGGTGAGGCCACCCAGGGCGTCTTCTCGGACACGATGGACCGCAAGCTCCCGAACGGTATGGCGGTCTGGCTGCCGAACGAGGAGTTCCTGACCCGCTCGGGACGGACCTTCGACGGCTCCGGGATCCCGCCGCGGCTGCGCACGCCTGTCTTCACCGAGGAGGAGTTCGCGAAGAACCGGGACTCGGCCTTCGACGCGGCGGTCGCGGTGCTCGCGCGCGGGGGCCGCGGCCGGTGAAGGACAGGCCCTGAGGGTCCGCGCCGATCCGGGGCCCGGACAGAGGGAGGCCCCGGCCGCGACGGGGGATCACGGCCGGGGCGGCTCGAGGATGAGCACGGATGGCGGTCGCCTCTCGGCGGGGGGCTCCGCAGGGCTTCAGCCGAACGATCTTCCCTGCGGGCTATAGGTGAGGCCCGGGGACACTTTCCATCCGTGCCCACGGTGGGTTCAACGGGCAACAGGTCAAGGTTGTTCCCGGCCACTCCGCGGCCCGGCGTGAGGTACGTCACGGTCCGTGCGCTCTCGTGCCGACCTGTGACGAATGAGCCGTGTTCATGTCGCACTCCGCCGCTCTGTGCCCCTCCCGCGAGGACATAGGGTGCCCTGGTGATCTTCGTCCCGGTTTCCCGTCGGCTGTCCGCCCTGTGCCTCGTCCTGGCCGGCGCCCTGCTGTCCGCCTGTTCATCATCTCCGTCGCCCTCCGAAGCTCCGTCCTCCGCGGCCGCGTCCTCCGACGACGCGTCGCCGCGCCTCGTGCTGCCCACGGCCGACATGGACTTCGACTATCAGATCGGGGGCCCCTACAAGCCGCCCTCCGGGGTACGCGCGGTGTCCCGCGACCGGACCTCGGCGCCGGCCGACGGGCTCTACAACGTCTGCTACGTCAATGCGTTCCAGGCCCAGCCCGACGCGCTGGACTGGTGGAAGAGCAAGCATCCCGACCTGTTGCTGCGCGACGACGACGGCACCGGCGAACTGGTCATCGACGAGGACTGGGACGAGGCGCTCCTCGACATCTCGACCGCGGACAAGCGGGAGCGGCTCGCCGACATCGTCGGGCCGTGGATCGACGGCTGCGCGGACGACGGCTACCAGGCCGTCGAACCCGACAACCTCGACTCCTACGGGCGTTCCGACGATCTGCTGAAGCCCGCGGACGCGGCCGCCTTCGCGAAGCTGCTCGCCGAGCGCGCGCATGACGCGGGGCTCGCCATCGGCCAGAAGAACACGGCCGAACTGCTGGCGCGGCACAAGAAGATGGGCTTCGACTTCGCGGTGGCGGAGGAGTGCGCCCGCTACGACGAGTGCGGGGACTACGCGTCCGCGTACGACGACCGGGTCTTCGTCATCGAGTACCGCGCCGCCGACTTCACGAAGGCCTGCGACACGTGGGGTGAGCAGCTCTCGATCGTGCTGCGGGATCTGGACGTGCGGCCCGCGGGGTCGAAGGGGTACGTGCGCGAGGCCTGCTGACGCGGGTCTTCGGGACAGTCCCTTCAGCGCGTGCGGGGCGCCGCTCCCAGGGCTTCCAGGCGGTGCTGGATCGCCTCCAGCGCGCCGGGGCGGCGGCCGGGGACCTGACGGCGCAGTTCCCTGAGGGCGCCGGCCTGGGACCGGGCGCGGGCCGGGTCCGCGACCTGCTCCCACTGGTGGTGCGCGCGGTCCACGGCGGCCTCGACGTCCTCGTCGGTGCGGGCCTCGCCGCGGGCCAGCCGGGCCTGGGCGACCGCCGTCCACAACTCACAGCTGCGGGGTGGATCCTGGGCGAGCCGCGCCAGGTCCGCCCGCACCTCCAGCCAGTGGATGGCCTGCGGCGAACCGGCGCCGTGCGTGCGCAGCGCCTCGCTCTCCCACATCGCGGCGATCGCGGACGCCTCCCCGTGCCGCCCGGCCTGGGCGGCCGCGAGCAGCGCGGGGTGCGGGTCGCCACCGTCGGCGGGCCGCGCGGCTGCGGTGGTTCTGGGGGCGGGTCTGGGCACGGCCCGGGGCGAAACGGTTCGGTGAGGAGCGGTCCGGGCGGGCTGCGCGGGGGCGGCCTGGGCGGGTGCCTGTGCCGGGGCGGCCGGTGCCGGGGTGGGCTGAGAGGCGGAAGTGGGCGCCGGGGCGACCTGGGCGTTGACGGACGGGGCTTGTACGGCTTGTGCGGGGGCGGCCTGGGCGTACCCGGGTTGGGCCGGAGCGTGCGCAGCTTGAGGCCGAGCGGGCCGGCCCGGAGCGGGTTGGACTGGGGCGGCCTGTACGGGAGCAGCCTGCGCCGGAGCGGCCTGTGAGCCGCCGGTCTGCGCGGGCACGGCCGGGGCCTGAGCAGCCTGGGCGTAGGCGGACTGGGCTTGCGCGGGAGCAGCTGAAGCCTGCACGGCCGGAGCGGGTTGCGCTTGGGGCCGAGCGGGCTGGGCCTGGGCCGGACCGGGCTGGGTGGAGGCGGCCCGGGGCTGAACCACCGGCGCCTGACCCACCGGGGCCTGACCCACGGGCATCTCGCCCACCGGCACCTGCCCCGTCGGCGCCCCGCCCACCGGCCCCTGGACCGGCGTCGACGGTGGGTACTGCGTGTCCTGGGCCAGGAACAGTGCGTTCGGGGGGCCCGTGTGGAGGGAGGCCGCATCGTGCAGAGCGGCCCGCGTGGGGCGCTCGCCGCTGCGCCAGATGTCGGCGCAGGCCCTGAGGTAGGCGGGGGTCAGGACGGTGCGGCGCGGCGGGGGCGGGCAGACGCGCCCGTACAGGCGCACCCCGTGGCCGAGTCCGAGGCCGCCGTCCCGCACGTGCTGCCAGGCGGCCGCGTCGGTGACCAGGTCGAGGACGACGGTGGTGGTGTGCGGGCGCCGCAGGGCCAGTTCGCCGGTGAGCCAGTGCCAGGGCAGGGCGGTGTAGCGCAGCGTGGAGGGGGTGGTGCGGGCCAGCGCGAAGTGGAGCAGGCGCTGGCGGTGGTCGAGATGGAGCTGCCCGGTGACGTACAGGTGGAGCGGTCCGGGCAGCGCGGCGGCGGTACGGATGCGGGTGAGGACGGCCTGTGGGTCGAGCGGGTCGGCGAGTTCGACGACGGTGGCCGCGCTCGTGCCGGTGAGCGCGCTGGGCGGGACGGCCGCGAGCGTCGGCAGCACGGCGGCCGCGTCGATGAGGCATCCCTTGCCCGCGGGCGCGGCCGCGAGCAGCAGCGCCGTCCCCGGCTCGGTGGAATGTGCCTCGTATGTGCCTTGCGCGTTGATCACCCCAGCACCGTAACCGCAATCCGGCGGGGTGCGCGCCCCGTAACAGCACCCCAACTGGTCCTTCTACGGGTGATTTTCAGCCCTTTTACACACCTGGGCAGGTACGGATCAGGACACGCTCGACTCCGTACGCAGCGCCGCGCACAGCCAGTCGTGGGCCGCGCCCGTCGTCGGGGGCGCGGCCGGGTCGACGGCGGCGGCGAACTGCCGGTAGCGGTCCACGGCCCGGTCCGTGGTGCGGGCGAGGAGCAGCCGCAGGTGCCGTCTGAACTCGGCGTTGTCCCGTGCGCGTTGGGCGGCGATCCCGGCATCGGGACGATCGAGAGCTGGCGACGGGTCGTTGGCCGGTGCTGGCCGCTCCCCTGGACGTGGCGAAGGTCCTGGTGCTGGCCGCTCCCCTGGACGTGGCGAAGGTCCTGGTGCGGGCCGCCGCGGACGGGGAGAGCGGCCGGCGCCCGCCGCGCCGCCGGCCGGCTGAGGGTGCGGACTCTCCCCCGGAGTACGAAGCTGAGGGGCATGGACGGACTCGACGGATACCCCTCAGTTGTCGTACACGCGGCGCAGCCCGGCGGGCGGCGGGTCGCCATCCGCGGCGAGGACGCGGGCCTCGCGACCTCGCGGGCGGACGTGGTGGAGTTCCTGCGCCGCGCCGGGCTGCAGGACGCCCCCCTCGACGACCCGGACTTCATCGAATGGCGCGGCGGCGGCAGTGCGATGTGGCCCGCCGGGATCAAGAACCCGGACGACGGGATCTAGGACTCGTACGGGCCTGGCCGGGCCGCGCCGGGCCGGGTCGAGCCCCGTGTACGGGCCTGCGTCTACCGGTAGCTGGTGACGTCGGCGGGCTTGCCGGTGTCCTGGACCTCCACGACGTAGCGCCACGCGTCGGGCCTGCTGCCGTCCAGGTCGGTGAAGCCGTAGACCTGGGCGAGGCCGCCACTGGACAGCGAGGTCCCGTTGTAGCGGCGGGCGTCCGGGTCGGCGGCGAGGGCGGCGACCGCGCGGCCCACGTAGCGCGGGGTCTCGGAGATGGCGAAGTGCGGCTCGGCCCCGAGGGCGTCGCGCCAGGTGTCCTCGGTGACGCCGAACGCGTCGAGCATGATCTCCGAGCGCATCCAGCCGGGCGTGAGCGCCAGGGCGGTGGCGCCGCGCGGGCCGAGTTCGTGGCCGAGGGAGAACGCCATGCGCAGCACGGAGCTCTTGGCGAGGTCGTAGAAGAAGGAGTTGCGGTAGTTCGCGCCGTTGTACTCGGCCGTGCCGTCCGTCATCTCGACGACCAGGCCGCCCGGGTGGCGCAGCAGGAGCGGCAGGGCGAAGTGGCTGGTGACGGCGTGTGTCTCGACGGCGAGGCGGAGCAGCCTGAGGCCCTTGTCGAGGTCGTGCTCCCAGACGGGGGCGTCCCAGGCGAAGAGCTGCTCCCCGCCCCAGATGTCGTTGACGAGGACGTCGAGGCGGCCCTGTTCGGCGTCGACGCGCTCGACGAGGGCGCGGACCTGGTCCTGTTCCAGGTGGTCGGTCGGGACGGCGATACCGCGTCCGCCCGCCGCCGTGACCAGGTCTGCGGTCTCCTCGATGGTTTCGGCACGGTCGTACTCGGAGCGCCGGGCGCGGGTCGTGCGGCCGGTGACGTAGACCGTGGCGCCCGCCGCGCCGAGCTCCACGGCGATGCCGCGGCCCGCGCCGCGGGTCGCTCCCGCGACGAGGGCGACCTTGCCGCCGAGCGGTCCCTGCCGCTGCGCCGGGGTCCCCTGAGGATGGTGCTGCTGCGAGTGCGTCACGTTCGTCTCCCGTGCTGGTTGCCGCGCCGTCCGTCGCGGACTTGTGCCGAGCATGCCCGGGAAACCCGACATCTTCTGTCCGGCTTTCGGCTGCGTCTGCCGTGTCGGCTCAGGACGACGCGTCCGGCTCATCCCCGGGGTGATTGTTACGCTCGGGAACATTGGGTCACCTGTGGCGTCAGGGTCGGCCCGATCCCCCCACACAGCCGTTGCACCTGGAGAACCATGAGCACCACCCTCGCCCCCGCCGACCTGCACGCCCGGCCCGCCGACGGCACCCTCGTCGTGGATGTGCGCGCACCCGGCGAGTACGCGTCCGGACACGTGCCCGGCGCGGTCAACGTGCCGGCGGAGCACCTCGACACCCTGCTGCCCGATCTGCGGGCCGCGGCCGAGCGGCGGGATCTGGTCGTCGTGTGCGCGGCCGGTCAGCGCTCGGCCGCCGCCTGCGCGAAGCTCGCCGACGCGGGCGTCGAGGCCGTCGGGCTCGCGGGCGGCACGCGGGCCTGGGCCGCCGAGGGGCTGCCGGTCGACTCGGCCGCGCGCGCGGGCCGCACCGTGTGGGCCATGGACCGCCAGGTCCGGTTCGCCGCCGGTTCGCTCGTCCTGCTCGGTCTCGCCCTCGGGCGGCGTGCGCCGAAGGCCCGCCTGCTGGCCGCCGGAATCGCGTCCGGCCTGGTGTACTCCGGGCTGAGCAACACCTGCGGCATGGCGGCGATGCTGGGCCGGCTGCCGTTCAACCGGCCCGAGCCGGGCGCGCTGGACGAGGCGCGCGCGGCATTGCGCGGCTGAGCGGGGATCCCGCGGCGCCGGAGGCTGTCGTCGAGCAAGCACACGGCAGCACGCACGCGGCCGGCACCCACGCGGCAGGACACACACGACAGCACGTACGCGCAAGTACGCGGTAGAACGCACACGCCCGACCGTCCCGGCGGCCCCGCCGGGACGGCGGCCCCGCCGGGACGGCGGCGTCAGGCGGCGCGCCGGGCGCGTGACCCGTGGCGGCGCACGAGATCCGCGTACCGGTGGCCGCTGCCCTTGATGGTGCGCACCTGCGTCGCGTAGTCGACGTGGACGAGGCCGAAGCGCTTGTCGTAGCCGTAGGCCCACTCGAAGTTGTCGAGCAGCGACCACGCGAAGTACCCGGCGAGCGGGGCGCCCTTGCGGGCGGCTCGGGCGCAGGCGGCGATGTGGTTCACGAGGTACTCCTCGCGATCCGGGTCGTCCACGGTGCCGTCGGGGCGTACGACGTCGGGGAAGGCCGAGCCGTTCTCGGTGACGTAGAGCTTGCGGGCGCCGTATTCGTGGGTGAGGCGGAGCAGCAGCGTCTCGATGCCGTTCGCGTCGACCTCCCAGTCCATGCCGGTGCGCGGGACGCCGAGCCGGCGCACCGCGTCCGCGTACGGAGCCGGGCCCGCGGGGTGGTCGGCGATCGTGGACGGGAAGTAGTAGTTGAGGCCCAGCCAGTCCAGCGGCTCGGCGATGGTCTTCAAGTCGCCCGGCTTCTCGGGGAGTTCGACGCCGTAGACCTCGACCATGTCGGCGGGGAAGCCGCGGCCGTGCACCGGGTCGAGCCACCAGCGGTTGGCGTGGCCGTCCATGCGGTGGGCCGCGGCGATGTCCTCCGGGCGGTCGGTGGCGGGCTCGACCTGGGCGAGGTTGTTGACGATGCCGATCTCGGCGCCGGGGACGGCCGCGCGGATCGCCTGCGTGGCCAGGCCGTGGCCGAGCAGCAGGTGGTACGAGGCCTGGACGGCGGCGGTCAGGTCGGTCCAGCCGGGCGCCATCCGGCCTTCGAGGTGACCGATCCAGGCCGAGCACAGCGGTTCGTTGAGCGGCGTCCAGTGCTTCACGCGGTCGCCGAGCCGCTCCGCGACGACGGCGGAGTAGGCGGCGAAGTGCTCGGTGGTCTCGCGCGCCGGCCAGCCGCCCCGGTCCTGGAGCACCTGCGGCAGGTCCCAGTGGTAGAGGGTGACCGAGGGGGTGATGCCCTCGGCGAGCAGGGCGTCGATGATCTGGTCGTAGAAGTCGAGACCCTTGGCGTTGACAGCGCCGTCGCCGCCGGGCATCACGCGCGGCCAGGCGACGGACAACCGGTAGGCGTTGGTGCCCAGTTGCCGCATCAGGGCGATGTCGTCGCGCCACCGGTGGTAGTGGTCGCAGGCGATGTCGCCGTGGTCATCGTTGTCGATCTTGCCGGGGGTGTGCGAGAAGGTGTCCCAGATCGAGGGCGAGCGGCCGTCCTCGGCGACGGCGCCCTCGATCTGGTACGCCGATGTGGCGGTGCCCCACAGGAAGTCGTGCGGGAAGGCGGCGAGGTCAACGGGGTCGGACACAGGGTTCCTTTCACAAGAACGTGCGCTGGTACGGGGGTCGGTCACTTCACGGCGCCGGCGGTCAGACCGGTGACGAGGTAGCGCTGCAGCAGCAGGAAGCCGGCGACGACGGGCACGCTGACCACCAGGGAGGCGGCCATGATCTGGTTCCAGTACACGTCGTTGAGGTTGGCGTAGGCGCCGAGGCCGACCGAGAGGGTGCGGGTCGTGTCGTTCGTCATGACGGAGGCGAAGAGCACTTCGCCCCAGGCCGTCATGAACGAGTAGACGGCGACCGCGACGATGCCGGGGATCGCGGCCGGCACGATGATCCGGAAGAGGGCGCCGAGCGGACCGCAGCCGTCGACGAGGGCGGCCTCGTCGAGATCGCGGGGCACCGACTCGAAGTATCCGATCAGCATCCAGATCGAGAACGGCAGCGTGAAGGTCATGTAGGTGAGGATCAGCCCGCCGCGCGAGCCGAACAGGGCGATCCCGGTGGCGTTGCCGATGTTGACGTAGATCAGGAACAGCGGCAGCAGGAAGAGGATGCCGGGAAGCATCTGCGTGGACAGGACGGTCACGGTGAAGACGCGCTTGCCGCGGAAGCGGTAGCGGCTGACCGCGTAGGCGGCGAAGACGGCGATGACGACCGAGCAGGCCGTCGCCACGCCCGCCACGATCACCGAGTTCATGAAGTACTTGGCGAGCGGGACGGTCGACCAGATGTCGATGTAGGGGCGGATGGTCAGCCCGCTGGGGATCCAGCGGAACTCGCCCTGGACGTCCTCGAGCGGCTTGAGCGAGCTGGACACCATGACGAACACGGGCAGCAGCACGAAGGCGCTGAGCAGGGTCAGGAAGATCCGCCGGCCCCAGGTGAACGAGGGCGGCGCGGCCATCGGCGACCGGTGCCGCCCGGGGACGGCGGCCTGGGTGTCAGGCATCGGCGGCCTTCCTTCCTCGTGAGGTGAGCGCGAGGTACACGCCCGTCACGACGAGCAGGAACAGCAGGAGCAGGACGGACATGGCGGACCCGCTGCCGAAGTTCCAGGTGACGAACGACGATTGGTAGATGTGCACCGAGATCAGGTCCGCCGCCTCGGGCGCCGCCTTGCCGAACATCACGTACGGCGTGTTGAAGTCGTTGAACGTCCACAGGAACAGGACGAGCACGAGGACCTGGTTGACCGGGCGGAGCGAGGGCAGGGTGATGCGGCGCAGCTGCTGCCAGAGTCCGGCGCCGTCGAGGGCGGCGGCCTCGTACATCTCCCTGGGGATGTTCTGCAGTCCGGCCATCACGATGAGGAAGGCGAACGGCCAGCCCTTCCAGACGGAGACCGTGAGCAGCGCGTAGAAGCTGTTGTCGCCGATCAGCCAGAACGACGGCTTGTCGGTGACGCCGAGCTGGTCGTGCAGGACGTGGTTCACCAGGCCGTTGTCGTGCTGGAACATGAACACCCAGGTGATCACGGCGGCGTAGACGGGCAGCGCGTACGGGATCAGGAACAGGGCGCGCAGGATGCCGCGTCCCTTGAACGTCTCCTGCATGTAGACCGCGGCCGCCGTGCCGATCGCCCAGCACAGGCCGACCGAGAGGACGGTGAACAGGCAGGTGACGAAGAAGGAGTGGAGCAGGGCCTGGCCGACGGGGGCGTCGAAGTCGACGGCCACCTTGAAGTTGTCGAGTCCGGCCCACGGGGCGGTGCCCCAGTCGCGGATGTAGAACTGGGTGAGCTCCCGGAAGCTCATCACGATGCCGATGACCATCGGGATCAGATGCACGAGGAGTTCGAGGGCCAGGGCCGGCAGAAGCAGCAGGTACGGCAGGCCGATCCGGCGGATCCGCCCGGGGCGGCGGCTCTTGCCGCGCGCCGCCCCGGGGGAGTTCTTGCCGACGGCCCGCCCCTCCCCCGCCTCGGCGGGGGTGGTGGCGGTCGTGGTCATGACGGTCTCCGCACTCACTTAGTCGGCATCGACTGCTGGGCCTTGGTCAGCGCGGCCTTCACGGACTCCGTGGTGACCGGCTTGCCGGCGGCGGCGTCCGCGAAGAGCTCCTTCACGGCCGTGCCGACGGCGGTCTCGAACTGCGATTCGTCCGCGACCTGCGGCAGCGGGGCCGCACTCTTGGCGAGGGTGTCCTTGACGACGGACGTGGACGGCGTACCGAACGCCGGGTCCGCCTGGGCGCCCTTGACCGGCGGGACCGAGCCGTAGGCCTTGTTGAGGAGCTTCGACTCCTCGTCGCTGGTCATGAACTTGACGAACTTCGTGGCGCCGTCGAGGTTCTTGGTGTTCTTGAAGACGGCGATGTTGATGCCGGCGACCATGGAGTTGATGTTCCGGTCCGGGCCGGGGGCACCGGACTGCACGGGCGCGGGCACGACGCCCCACTCGTCGTCCTTCATCCCCTGCGACGCGAAGGTGGACGCGGCGGCCTGCCAGAGCACCATCGCGGTCTTGCCCTTGGAGAAGTCGCTCAGGGACTGGTTCTGCGCGTACTCGGCGTTGCCGGGCGCGATGATCTTGTCCTTGGCCATCAGGTCGACGTACTGCTTCACGGCCGCGACCGCGCCGTCGGAGGTGAAGTCCGGCTTGCCGTCGGCGGTGAACCAGTCGGCGCCGTGCTGCTTGGCGAGGACGAAGATCTGGTGGATGTTGTTGGACAGGTTCGAACCCTCGGCGGCCAGGCCCCACTTGCCGTTCTTGGAGATCTTCTTGCCGTCGGCGACGATCTCGTCCCAGGTCGTCGGGGGCTCGGATATCCCCGCGTCCTTGAACATCTTCTTGTTGTAGAAGAGCGCGTAGGAGAGGGAGTACAGCGGTACCGCCGCGGGGTCCTTGCCCTCGGCGCCGGCCGACTGGACCGCGGACTCGACGAACCGGTCCTTGCCGCCGATCTTCTCGAAGTTCTTCGCGTCCCACGGCAGCAGCGCGCCGCTGGCCTGGAGCGAGGCGCTCCAGGAGTTGCCGATGTTGAGGACGTCGGGGCCCTGGCCCGACGTGGTCGCGGTCAGGATCCGGTTGAGCAGGTCCGACCACGGGATGACCTCGAGCTTGACCTTGATGCCGGTCTGCTTCTCGAACTTGTCGATCTCGGGCTGGAGGACCTTCTTGTCGACCGCGATGCTGGGGCCCTGGTTCGACGCCCAGTACGTGAGGGTCTTCGGGGAGTCGTTGGACCCGCCGCCCGAGGACGAGCCACCGCCGCAGGCGGTCGCGGCGAGGGCGAGCGAGAGGGTGGCGGCGCCGACGGCTGCGGCTCGGATTCTGCTCATGGCTCCAGGTGTCCCTTATCCGGAGGAACCCCGACCGCGTTCACACAGGCTCATCGACTGCGAGTCGTCTGCGACTTCAAGTAGTGAACGCCCTCAGGGCTTAATTTAGGCTGTGAGTTAAGCCGCACAGGAAGAGGGCGTCAAGGGATCGCACACGGGTATCTTGCGCGAAGCGGGGGTTGTTGGCGTCTTGACGGCGCAGGGAGAGGGAGATCATGGCCGGGCGGAACGGGCGTACGGTGCACGACCTGCGGCGCGAGAATCGCGCGGCCCTATTGCAACAGTTGTATTTCGATGGGCCACTGAGCCGGTACGAGCTGGGCCCGGCCACCGGGCTGAGTTCAGGTTCCGTCAGCAATGTGGTGGCCGAGCTGGCTTCCGAGGGGCTGGTGGAGGAGGCGGGCAGTGTCGAGTCCGACGGCGGCCGGCCGCGCACGCTGCTGCGGATCGCGCCGGACAGCGGCCTCCTTATCGGCGTGGACGTCGGGGAGAACCTGGTCCGCGTCGAGCTGTTCGACCTGGTCCTGACCGAACTCGCCCGCGTGGAGCGGCGGTTGGCGGTGCGGGACCGGTACGACGTCGATCTCGTGGTGCGGCACATCCGCGACGGCGTCGCGGACGTCCTCGCGGCGGCGGACGCGGATCCCGGGCACCTGCTCGGGGTGGGCGTCGGTGTGCCCGGCATCGTCGCGTGGGACCCGGAGCGCGGGGCGGTGGTGCACGGGCAGACGATCGGCTGGCGGGCGGTGGAGCTGGAGCGGCTGCTGCGCGAGGGTTCCCAACTCCCCCAGGCGGTCCCGTACTTCATCGACAACGGCGCCAAGACGCTCGGCCAGGCGGAGATGTGGTTCGGGGCCGGGCGGGGGGCCGGCAGCGCGGTGGTGGTGCTGTTCGGCTCGGGCGTCGGGGCGTGCGTGGTCGCCGAGGACGGGGCCGAGGGGCGGGCCGTGGAGTGGGGACATCTGACGGTACGGGTGCGCGGGCGGCGCTGCCGGTGCGGGGCGCTCGGCTGCCTGGAGGCGTACGCCGGGGCACAGGCGCTCGTCGAGCGGTGGCGGGAGGCGGGCGGGGCGCCGAGCGGGCACGGCGGCGAGGAGGCGGCCCTGACCGAGCTCCTGGAGACCGCGTACGGCGACGGACTTCCCGGCGCCTCCGAGCTGGACCGGGCGCTGGCCCTCTCGGTCCTGGAGGAGACCGCCGAGTACCTCGGCGCGGGCCTGTCCGATCTGATCAACCTCTTCCAGCCGGAGCGCATCCTGATCGGCGGCTGGGCGGGCCTGCGGCTCGGGCCGCGCTTCCTGGAATCGGTGCGGCGGCACATCGGGACGTACGCCCTCGACTATCCGGTGGGGCGCGTCGGCGTGGAGCTGGGCCGCCTCGGCCCCGACGCGGTGACCGTCGGCGCGGCCACGCTGCCGCTCGCGGGTTTCTTCGCCCGCGGCGGCCGACGCGCCGAACCGGCACCGCCCCAGGAACTCGCGGGCTGGCGCCGGGCGTTGGTGGCGCGACGGGGAGTACGGGGCCGGGTTCCGGCGACGGGAGGCCAGGGGGTGGGACAGTGAGAGGGGGCGTCTGATCTGCAAGCGCTTTCGACTGCCGTGTTTCCATGAGGCGTGCGAGAGATCACCCATACCTCGGAACTGCTGGTCAGGCCGCGTGCCCCCGAAGACCTCGCGGCGTGTGTCGCCGCGCTGGCCGCAGTACACGCACGGGACGGCTATCCCGTCAACTGGCCCTCGGATGCGGCCCGTTGGCTGGCCAGTGACGGAAGCGGGACGGCCTGGGTCGCGCAGTGGGGCGACCGGGTCGTCGGGCATGTGGCGCTGGTGCCGCCGGACGGGGGCGATGTGTCGCCGTCCCTGGTCCCGGCGGGCACCGAGGTGGCTGTCGTCAGCCGGCTGTTCGTCGACCCCGCGGCCCGGGGGCACCGGATCGGTGCACTGCTGCTCGACCGGGCCGCGCGAGAGGCCCGGCAGGGCGGGGCCCGCGCCGTCCTCGACGTCGTCACGACCGACACCGCGGCCGTCGCCCTGTACGAACGCCTCGGCTGGGAGTTCCTCGCCGTGGGCCAACA
This sequence comes from Streptomyces kunmingensis, assembly GCF_039533535.1. Lineage (NCBI taxonomy): Bacteria > Bacillati > Actinomycetota > Actinomycetes > Kitasatosporales > Streptomycetaceae > Streptomyces > Streptomyces kunmingensis. The sequence goes on along the minus strand of NZ_BAAATS010000007.1, from coordinate 74,437 downwards.
GGATTGGGGGCCCGGCGAGTTGGTCGACGTACGGTGTTACGCGGCGCCGCCCGCCTGACGGGCCCGCCCATGTCCGACGTACCCCACACCCAAGGAGCCCCGATGACGCAGGTCGCGCCCGCCCGTTCGGCGAAGCAGCGCAAGCAGGACACGCTCGCCCGGCTGGAGACGGACATCGACGCGTGGGTGGCGACGGCCGGGCCGGAGGGCGGCCGGCCTCATCTGATGCCGCTGTCGTTCCTGTGGCAGGACGGCAGCGTCTATGTGTCGACCCGTGCCACGAACCCGCTCGCCCGTAACCTCGTCGCCACCGGAAAGGTGCAGCTCACCCTCGGGAACACCCGGGACGTCGTACGGATCGAGGGCGAGAGCGAGGCGCTGGGCGAGGACGAGATCTCCCCCGCACTGGCTGACGAGTTCGCCGTGCGGACCGATTTCGACCCGCGCGCGATCGACGGCCGGTATCTGTACTTCCGGATCCGCCCCCTGCTGATCCAGGCCTGGCGCGAGGTGAACGAGCTCGCCGGCCGGGACCTGATGCGCGACGGCGCGTGGCTCGCCACGGACTGACACACGTGTGCCCCCACCGCACGAGACGGTGAGGGCACACGAGACGGTGAGGGGCACAGCGGGCGTCGCGGGATGCGTCAGCCGACCGGGGCCGGCTCCTTCTCCCCGACGGTGTCGGCGTCACCGGTGCCAGCGTCACCGGCGTCGCCGGAGGCCGTGTTCTCGGCGTGCCAGTCGGCGTTGTCGGCGAGCGGCTTCTCCTTCAGGACGAAGGCGAGGACCAGGCCGACCGCGAAGACGGGCAGCAGATACAGGAAGATCGGGACGAGCGCTTCCTGGTAGGAGTTGACGACCGTCTCGCGCAGATCCGCCGGGAGGGCGCGGACCAGGGCGGGCGTGAGCGAGTCACTGTCGCCGATCTTGGCGGCGGCCTCCGCCGGAAGGCCGGCGGACAGCTTGTCGGTGAGGCGGCTGGCGAACACGGCGCCGACGACGGCGACGCCGAGCGTCGCGCCGATCTCCCGGAAGAAGTTGTTCGCGGAGGTCGCGGTGCCGACCTCCGAGGCCGGGAAGTCGTTCTGCACGGCGAGCACCAGGGTCTGCATCATGAGGCCGACACCGGCGCCCGCGAGACCGACGTACACGCACACGAGCCAGACCGGGTCGGACACGTCGAGCGTCGACATCAGGTATGCGACGAGCATGATGAGGGCGGTGCCGACGATCGGGTAGATCTTGTAGCGGCCCGTCTTGGACATGATCGCGCCGGACGGCAGCGCGGTGGCCATGATGCCGACGACCATGGGGATCAGCAGCAGCCCGGACTCGGTGGCGGACTTGCCGTAGACCATCTGCAGATACGTGGGCATGTAGCCGACGATCGCGAACATGCCGAGGCCGATGACGATCATGCCGAGCAGCGTGGCCACGTTGAAGATCGGGCTGCGGAAGAGGTGCGGCGGGATGACCGGCTCGTCGGCGCGCTTCTCCACGACGAAGAACAGGATCCAGGCGGCCACCGCGCCGATGCCGAGGCCGATGACCAGCGGGTCGGACCAGTCGTACTGGGTGCCGCCCCAGCTCGCGAACAGGACGGTGCAGGTGACGGCGGCGGCCATGAGCGCGGTGCCGAGGTAGTCGAGCGTGACCTTGACCGCCTTGCGCGGCAGCTTGATCACGACAGCGGCGACGAAGAACGCGAGGACACCGAGGGGCAGGTTGATCCAGAACGCCCAGCGCCAGGAGTGCTCGTCGGTGAACCAGCCGCCCAGCAGAGGTCCGACGACGGAGGACAGACCGAAGACGGCGCCCATCGGCGCCATGTACTTGGCCCGCTCACGCGGCGGCACCAGGTCGGCGATGATCGCCTGCGAGGTGATCATGAGGCCGCCGCCACCGAGGCCCTGGAGGGCGCGGCCCGCGATCAACGTGCCCATGTTCTGGGCGAGTCCGCAGACCACCGAGCCCACCAGGAACAGGGCTATGCCGGCGAGGAAGATGTTCTTGCGGCCCATGAGGTCGCCGAGCTTGCCGTAGACGGGCATGCCGATGGTGGCGGCGAGGATGTACGCGGTGGTGATCCACGCCATGTGCTCGATGCCGTTGAGCTCGCCGACGATGGTCGGCAGCGCGGTGGACACGATGGTCTGGTCGAGGGCGCCGAGCAGCATGGTCAGCATCAGCGCGGCGAAGATCAGCCCGAAGTTGGCCGGCTTGGCGGTGGCCTCGGCGCCGCCCTCCGGTCCGGTGTCGATGCCCTCGGCTGCGGGGGCGTGCGTCATTGCGTGGTTCTCCGATGTACGGGTGTGGATGGTTCGGGGACCGTGCGGCGCGGGGAGAGCGGGGCCGCGTACGGGTACTGCGGGGTTCGGGGAGCAATGCGTGGGTGGCCGGACGCGCGGGGGTCCGGTCACACGGGTGGCGCCTACTTCACCGCGGCCCGCCCGAGCAGGGCGCGCAGCGCGGTGAAGGAGTCGCGCACGCAGGCGGCGGGTCCGGCCCCGTCGTGCAGGTCGCTCGTCCGCGACCACTGCTTCAGCGCGCTGCGGACGGTCGCCATGGCGATGCCCGCGAGGAGTTCGGCGCTCTCGCCGTCGGCCGGGGTGCCGGTGCGCCGGGCGATGGTGCCTGCGAGGTCGCGTTCCACCGCTTCGCACTGGGCGAGGAAGGTGGCGAGGACGGACGGCACGCCTTCGGCGATGCGCAGGATGTCCTCCATCTCCCGGGGGCTCTGTGCGGCCTCCTGGAGGTGGTCGGCGAGCACGTCGCCGAGGTCGCGCAGGACGGCGTCGGTGTCCTGTCCCGTCCCCTCGGCGAACCGGTCGGCGAGTGCGGCCGGCAGGCTGCCGGGCAGGGCGAACAGCGCGGCTTCCTTGCTGGGGAAGTAGTTGAAGAAGGTACGGGGCGAGACCCCGGCCTCCGTGCTGATCATGTCGACCGTGACGTGCGCGAAGCCCAGTTCGCGGACGAGCCGCACGGTGGCGGCGTGCAGTTCGGCCCGCGTGCGGCGGCGCCTGCGCGCGCGCAGCCCCTCGGTGGGGGCGGTCTGCTGCGGGTCGGTGGTGAGCACGTCGAGGATTCTTGCACACCGTGCAAACTTGCGGCCGCTGCACCCCTGCGGCCTGCGCATGCAGAGAGCACGCCATCCGGGATAGCCTTTTATGTCTGCATTGCCAGGACAAGACCCGCATAAGACAGGATTGCCCTGTATCGCGGCAACGAACTGGGGATTCCGATGCGCGTACGTCGTGCCACAGCAGCCACGGTCACCGCAGTCGCCCTGACGGCTCTGACCGCATCGACCGCCCTCGTCGCCCCGGCCGCCTCGGCCGGTACCGCCACGGCCGCAAAACCGGCGCCCTGCGCCGAGAAGAACCTGACCGTGCGCGCCGAGCCGTCCGACGACAGTGACGGCGTGCTCAGGCTGAGCGTGCGCAACGACTCGGCGCGGGCCTGCCTCGTCGACCGCGTTCCGACGGTCACGTACGGCGATCTGGACGGGGCGGCCCTTCCGGTGCCGACCGTGCGGCACGCCGGACGGTCCCTCGCCCCGCACACCACCGTGTACGCGGCGGTCCTCTCGCTGTCGGACTCGAAGGACGCCGACGACGAGGCCCGCACCGTCATGTCCCTGCACGTGGCCGCCGTCCCGGACCATGACGGGCGCACGTTCCAAGTGCTGAAGCTGGGTGCCCCGGCCGGGCTGGCCGTCTACGATCCGGTGACGACGCTGTGGCAGTCGTCCCCGCACCGGGCCACGCAGGTGCTCCTGGAGGAGACGACCGGCCGGGGCATCATCGCCGCCTGAGACCTGTACCGGCTGGGGCCGAGGACCCACGGGCCGCCGCGCGTCAAGGGTGTCGAGCGGGAATGCTGCGGCAGGGACCTCTTTCCGTCACTTCCTGAATCGCCGCCCGCCGCCAACTGCCCATTGTGTGCGTTTTGTTGGTACTGCTCCCCCGTAATCACGGCGAACTTCGGTCACAACTCTTGACGCCCGTTTCTCACGCCTGAAACATGCGTCGCCAAGAGAGCGCTCCCACACCCCCACTTGTTCACCTTCTGAACCAGGAGAGCCGCCGTGTCCGTCCTCCCCCCATCGCCGTCCCGCCGTACGATCCTCGGCGCGGCCGCAGCCGCCGCGGCCCTGCCCGCCCTCGGCTCCGCCGTCGCGTCCGCCGCCGGGTCCACCGAGTCCGCCGAGCCCCGCAAGGCGCTTGCCGGCGGCGGCGACCTCGGACCGAACGTGATCGTCTTCGATCCCTCCACCTCCGGGATCCAGGCCAAGCTCGACGAGGTCTTCAAGCAGCAGGAGTCGGCGCAGTTCGCCGGCGGGCGCTACGCGCTGCTGTTCAAGCCGGGCACCTACAACGGGCTCAACGCCCAACTCGGCTTCTACACCTCGATAGCGGGCCTTGGCCTGTCCCCCGACGACACCACCATCAACGGTGACGTCACCGTGGACGCGGGCTGGTTCGACGGCAACGCCACGCAGAACTTCTGGCGCAGCGCGGAGAACCTCGCCCTTGTGCCGGTCAGCGGCACGAACCGGTGGGCGGTCGCGCAGGCGGCCCCGTTCCGCCGGATGCATGTGCGCGGCGGCCTCAACCTCGCGCCCGACGGCTACGGCTGGGCCAGCGGCGGCTACATCGCCGACAGCCGGATCGACGGCGCCGTGGGACCGTACTCGCAGCAGCAGTGGTACACCCGCGACTCCTCCGTCGGCGGCTGGGAGAACGCGGTCTGGAACATGGTGTTCTCCGGTGTCGAGGGCGCGCCCGGGCAGAGCTTCCCCAACCCGCCGTACACGACGCTCGACACGACGCCGGTCTCCCGCGAGAAGCCGTTCCTGTACCTCGACGGCGCGGACTACAAGGTGTTCCTGCCGGAGAAGCGGACGAACGCGCGCGGCACCAGCTGGGGCAACGGCACCCCGCGCGGCACCTCGGTACCGCTCACCCAGTTCTACGTGGCGAAGCCCGGGGACAGCGCGAGCACGATCAACGCCGCCCTGTCCCAGGGCCTGCACCTGCTGCTGACGCCCGGCGTCTACCACCTGGACGCGCCGATCCAGGTGAAGCGGGCGGGCACGGTCGTCCTCGGCCTCGGCTACGCCACGCTGATCCCGGACGGCGGCGCCACCGCGGTCGAGGTGGCCGACGTCGACGGCGTGCGGCTCGCCGGGTTCCTCATCGACGCGGGAACCGTCAACTCCGCCACGCTGCTGGAGGTCGGCCCGCAGGGCGCGTCCGCGGACCACTCGGCCGATCCGATCACCGTGCAGGACGTGTTCGTGCGGATCGGCGGCGCGGGTGCCGGCAAGGCCACCACCAGCATGGTGATCAACGCGCGGCACACGATCGTCGACCACACCTGGGTGTGGCGCGCCGACCACGGTGAGGGCGTCGGCTGGGAGACCAACCGCGCCGACTACGGCGTCGTCGTCAACGGCGACGACGTGCTGGCCACCGGCCTATTCGTGGAGCACTTCAACAAGTACGACGTGCAGTGGAACGGCCAGCGCGGGCGCACGATCTTCTTCCAGAACGAGAAGGCGTACGACGCGCCGAACCAGGCGGCGATCCAGAACGGCTCGCTCAAGGGCTTCGCCGCGTACAAGGTCGCCGACTCCGTGACCTCGCACGAGGGCTGGGGCCTGGGCTCGTACTGCTTCTACAACGTGGACCCGACGATCGTGCAGGGCCACGGCTTCGCCGCGCCGAACGCGGCGGGCGTGAAGTTCCACGGCCTGTCGGTGGTGTCGCTGGGCGGCAAGGGGCAGTACGAGCACGTGATCAACGACATCGGTGGCGCCACCTCGGGCGACACCACCGTGCCGTCGACCGTGGTGTCATACCCCTGACAGCCGCGCCGCCGTCCTGGGGCGGGCCGCCCCGATGAGCGAGTCGTCGTGGACCCGGGCGCCGGGCAGCCGGTGCCGGGCCGCGACGAGGGCGCTGTCGACGTCCCGGGTACCGGTGGCGACGCAGAGTGTGTAGGACACGTCGTTCAAGCGGCGCCGCGCCTCGGGGCCGCCCTCGTCGGCGTCGAGCGCGTGGAGCGTCTCGTACTCGCGGACGAGGTCGGCCAGCAGGGCGGGGTGGGCCAGCAGCATCGTCGGGGCTCCTTCGTCGTCACGGGATCCTCGCCCTTGTGCCCGGCCGTTCCTTTCACAAACAGGCTGCTCAGGAAGCGGGAGTTGCGGGTGCCGGCTCCACGGCGAGCAGTGTGGCGTCGTCCGGTAGGCGGCCCTGCGCATGGTGGAGCAGGTCGGCGGCGAGCGCGGCCGTGAAGCCGGCGAGAGGCGTGGCGCTCTGCTCGGCCGCGCGCTCGGCGAGGGGATAGAACGTGCCGGCGGCGTCCCGCGCCTCGGAGGCACCGTCCGTGTGCAGCAGCATCCGGTCCCAGGCGCTGTCCGGCACGGGCTGGGCCGCGCACCAGCCGTGCGCGAGGTCGAGCAGCCCGAGCGGAGGCGCCGGAGCGGGCACGGCGGCGGGCACCGCGCCACCGCCCCGCAGCAGCAGGGGCGGCGGATGGCCGCAGCAGACGAGCTCGGCCGAGCCGTCCGGGGCGACGGACACGAGCGTGGCCGTGACGAACCGGTCGGGCTCCTCGGAGTGGGCGACGAGAGAGTGCAGACGTACCGCGAGTACCTCCAACGACCTTTGGCGTGATGCCAGTTGCTCCCAGTACCGCAGAACGTCGTCGGCGGTGCGGGACAGCTCGGGGCCCTTGCCCATGACATCTCCGATGAGCAACCGGGTGCCGAACGGCGTGGCGACGGCGCCGTACACGTCGCCGCCCCTGCCGTCGCCCCCGGTGCCGGCGGTGAGGCGGCGGGCGCTGACGCTCAGAGTGCCGACCGTTTCCGGGAGCGCGCTGGTCGTACGCGGGCGGGTGGTCATGGAAGCCTTCCAGGGGCAGGCCGGTCAGGGCGGCTCCGGCGGAGTGCGGGGGGCCGTAGCGATGTCCCGGGGGAGTGTAGTCAGCCGGGCGCACAGTGTGACGATTTCCCCGAAGCGTGCACAGAATGTGCCCGAGGCATCCGGATCTGGCACGTACGCGCCCCGCGGGAAACGCAGTGTCCCACTTCCGGCCGCCGCGTGCGGGGCGAACCGGCGAAGCCGTCCGGATCACGGCCGGGCCTTTCTAGCGTGGCGGCACAGGACGCGCCGTCCTGACGTCGCTGCCCGCACCGTCTGTACGGAGTGAGACCGTCCATGAACCGCAGTTCCGGCCGTCGGACGCCGGGAGACCTGCCCGCCGAGGCCACCAGTTTCGTCGGACGGCGGCGCGAACTGGCATGCCTGGCCGACCTGTTGACCCGGGCCCGCCTCGTGACGCTGACGGGGCCGGGCGGCGTCGGCAAGACCCGTACCGCGGTGCGCGCGGCGTACGAACTGCGCCCCACCTTCCCCGCCGGGGTGCGGCTGGTGGAACTCTCGGCGCTGAGCGACCCCGAGCTGCTGGCGAACACCGTCGCCGCGGCGCTCGACCTGCCCGAGCAGACGGCCCGCCCCACGATCGAGGTGATCGCCGACCATCTGGCCGAGCGGGATCTGCTGCTGCTGCTCGACACGTGTGAGCACCTGGTCGACGCGTGCGCGCTGCTGTGTGACGCACTTCTGCGCGCCGCACCGGGGGTGCGCATCGTGGCGACCAGCCGGCAGCCGCTCGACGTGGCCGGCGAGCACGTCCTCGCGATCGAGCCGCTGAGCGTGCCCGATCCGGCGGCCGGCGACGCGGGGCACGACTGCGACGCGCTCACGCTGTTCGCGGACCGGGCATCGGCGGCGGTGCCCGGGTTCACGGTGAGCGACGACAACCGGGCCGAGGCGCTCGCCCTGTGCCGCCGTCTCGACGGGATCCCGCTCGCCATCGAACTCACGGTGCCCCGGCTGCGGGTGCTCTCCCCCGGCGAGATGCTGGCCCGGCTCGACGACCGGTTCCGGCTGCTGACGGGCGGGTGCCGCACCTCGGTGCCGCGCCATCAGACGCTGCGGACGGCGATCGGCTGGAGCCACGATCTGTCGACCGTGCCGGAGCGGCTGCTGTGGGCCCGGCTCTCCGTGTTCGCGGGCGAGGTGAGCCTGGCGGCCGCGGAGGCGGTGTGCGCGGACGCGGTGGACCCGGTGGGCGCCGAGGAGACCGTGCTGCCCGCGGAGGACGTCCTCATCGCACTGATCGGCCTGGTCGAGAAGTCGGTCGTGGTCCGTGTGGAGACCCCCGAGGGCACCCGCTACCGGATGCTGGACACGGTCCGTGAGTTCGGCCGGGACCAGCTCGCGCGCAGCGGCGGCGAGGAAGCGGCCCGGCGCCGCCATCTCGCGTACTTCCTGGAAGTGGCCCGTTCCTTCGACGAGGAGTGGACGGGGGACGCGCAGGTTCCGCTGCTGCGGGCCCTGGTACGTGACCAGGCCGATGTCCGGGCCGCCCTGGAGTACTGCGTGGCCTCGCCCCGGCTGCACTGCCAAGGGCTGCGGATGGCGACGGCCCTGTGGGGCTACTGGCACGTCGCCGGCCTCCTCACCGAGGGCCGCTACTGGCTGCGCCGCACGCTGGAGGGCTGCCGTGACGAGACGCCCGTACGCGTCAAGGCGCTCTGGCTGAGCAGCTGGTACATGGACCTCCAGGGCGAGCGCGGGACCAACGAGGAACTGCTGAAGGAGGCCGAGGCGCTCGCCGCGCGCATCGACGACCCGGTGGGTGCCGCGTGGACGCTCGCGTTCCAGGCGCACCGCCGCTACTTCCTCGGTCACATGGAAGGCTGCGCCGCCGACCTCGCGGAGGCACGCGAGCGGATGACGGCGCTCGGCGACGACACGGGCCTGCTGATGATCGGCTTCTACGGCGGGTTCATGCTCGTCCTCTCCGGCGACCACGAGCAGGGCATCGCGTGGTGCGACGACTCGCTCGCGCGCGGCGCCGCGCGCCCCGGCGAGCAGTGGGCGCGCGGCTGGGCGCTGTGGGTCAAGAGCGTCGGTCTGTGGCTGCGCGGCGATCACGAGGCCGCGCTCGCCTGCTCGCGGGAGGGCCTGCGCAGCAAGGCGGTCCTGCACGACTTGATGGGCCTCGCCCACTTCATGGAGGGACTCGCCTGGTACGCGGCACAGCTGCGGCACTTCGAGCGGGTCGCCGTGTTGCAGGGTGCGGCGGACGCGCTGTGGCGCCGGTCCGCGAAGGAGGCGCGGTTCGGGATCGCGGCACTGCACGAGTTGCACACGGAAGCCGCGGCGCAGGCCCGGACCGCGCTGGGCGCCGACAGCTACCGGGATGCGTTCGGCAAGGGCGGCCTGCTGCCGCTGGACGCCGTGGTGGGCCTGGCCCTGACCGTCGAGACCGCGGACGCCCCGAACGCGTCGGCGCGGTCCTCGGACCCCGGCGACGGACTCACGCCACGCGAGCGGCAGGTCGCCGGGCTCGTCAGCGCGGGGCTGACGAACCGGGAGGTCGCGGCCGAACTCGCCGTGTCGAAGCGGACGGTCGACTCCCACGTGGAACACATACTCACCAAGCTCGCTCTCACCTCCCGTTCCCAGATCGCCGCGCTGCGCGAGGCCGCGGCGCCGGAAGCCGTCGTTCCGCCACCGCGGGTCTGACGAAGCAGGTCATGGCAGCGGCACCAGCCGCTACCGTGAGTACAAGGACGTGTACCCGGAGGTCCCGCGGAGGTCGAATGGGCGAGGACGCTGCACGGGGGCCCGGGCCGCTGCCGAGGCTGCGGCTCGACGAGCTGCTCGAGGAACTCCAGGTGCGGATCGACGCCGTGCGCGGCACCCGCGACCGGCTCCAGGGTCTGCTGGAGGCGGTCCTGTCGGTCGGTCAGGAGCTGAACCTCTCCCAGGTGCTGCGCCGCATCGTGGAGGCGGCGGTGGTCCTGGTCGACGCCGAGTACGGCGCGCTGGGCGTGATCGGCGAGGACCGGCGCAAGCTGTCGCAGTTCCTGCCGGTCGGCATCAGCAACGATCTGCGGGCCCGGATCGGCGATCTGCCGTCGGGGCACGGCCTGCTCGGTGAGCTGATCCGGCACCCCGAGCCGCTGCGGCTGCCCGAACTGGCGGCGCATCCGGCGTCGTCCGGGTTCCCCGCGCACCACCCGCCGATGCACACCTTCGTGGGGGTGCCCATCCGGGTGCGGGAGGACGTGTTCGGGAATCTGTACCTCACCCAGAAGCGGGGCGGGATGGATTTCGACGACGAGGACGTGGCGGTGCTGCAGACGCTGGGCGCCGCCGCGGGCGTCGCGATCGAGAACGCGCGCCTGTACGAGGAGGTGCAACTGCGGGAGCGCTGGCTGCAGTTGAGCGCGGAGTTCACCGGCAGTCTGCTGTCCGGCACGGCGGAGATGCCCGTACTGAAGCTGATGGTGGAGCGCGCGCGGGAGATCGCCGCCGCGGACCTCGGCATGGTGGCCCTCGTCATTCCCGGCACCGACGAGCTGCACGAGACGCTGGCCCTGGGCCAGTACGCCGAGCCGCACCACGATGTCACGCTGCCGCGCAAGGGCACGTTCGCGGGCGCCGCGCTCGCCGCCGGCGAGCTGGTCACGTCGGACGATGTGCGCAAGGATCCGCGGATCACGTATCAGCCGTCCCGCTGGGAGGGGCTCGGCCCGGCTGTGGCCGTGCCCATCGGCACCCGCGACAGCGTGCGCGGGGTGCTGACGCTCGCCCGCCGGGCGGAGCGTCAGCCCTTCTCGGCCACCGAGCTGGTGCCGCTGGTCGGGTTCGCGGGGCAGGCCGCGCTCGCCCTGGAGCTGGCGGACCGGCACCGTGACGCGGAACAGATGAGTCTGCTGGAGGACCGCGACCGCATCGCCCGGGACCTGCACGACCTGGCGATCCAGCGGCTGTTCGCGACGGGCATGACGCTGCAGAGCGCCCAGCGCTTCGTGCAGCACCCGGAGGCGTCGGAGCGGCTGATGCGGGCGGTGGACGATCTGGACACCACCATCAAGATCATTCGCTCCACCATCTTCGGCCTGCGCGAACAGGAGTCACCGCCGACGGGCGCCGGGCTGCGGGTGCGCACGGTGCGGGCCGTGGAGGACGCGGCCCGCGTGCTCGGCTTCACTCCGGCGCTGCGCATGGAGGGCCTGATCGACGTGGACGTACCGCCGCCCGTCGCCGACGACGCGGTGGCGGTGCTCGGCGAGGCTCTGACGAACGTGGCACGGCACGCGCGGGCGTCCTCGGCGGAGGTGGCGCTCGTCGTACGCGGCCGGGCCGTGTCGCTGATCGTGGAGGACGACGGCGTCGGCATCCCGGAGGTGGCGGACGAGCACCGCAGCGGACTGGCGAACATGGCGGCGCGGGCCCGGGGCCGGGGCGGCACGCTGACCACCACGCGGCGGGAGAGCGGCGGCACCCGCCTGGAGTGGCAGGTGCCGCTGCGGCACGGGAGTTGACCGGGGCGCTCTACCGGGGGCGCGGGGGCAGGCGGCTGGCCATCACCGCCGCCTGGATCCGCCGCTCCACCCCCAGCTTGGCAAGGAGCCGCGAGATGTTGTTCTTCACCGTCTTCTCGGACAGGAACAGCCGCAGACCGATCTGCCGGTTGGTGAGCCCCTCCCCCACGAGGGCGAGGATGTCCCGCTCCCGCTCGGTGAGGTCGGCGAGCCTGCCGTCGGCCGCGGCGTCGCTGTCGTCCCGCTCGGCGCCGTAGACCTCGGGCCCGCGCAGGCTGCGCATCAGCCGTGCCGTCGTCGCCGGATCGAGCATCGACTGGCCGGAGGCGACGGTACGTACGGCGGAGACGAGGTCGGAGCCCTTGATCTGCTTGAGCACATAGCCGGCCGCGCCCGCCATGATGGCGTCGAGCAGCGCGTCGTCGTCGTCGAACGACGTCAGCATCAGACAGCTCAACTCGGGCAGCAGGCCACGCAGTTCACGGCAGATGGTGATGCCGTCCCCGTCGGGCAGCCGGACGTCGAGCACGGCGACGTCGGGCCGCAGCGCGGGCCCCCTGGCGAGGGCCTGCGCCGCGGTGGCCGCCTCCCCGACGACCTCCATGTCCGGCTCGGCGCCGAGCAGATCGCGCAGGCCGCGGCGGACCACTTCGTGATCGTCGAGGAGCAGGATGCGAATGGGACGGTCCGCGGAGAAACCGGGTGGCTGAGGCATACGTCCCCCTCGGATATGGTGTTCCTCGATCCTGGGGCCGTGCGCGGTGATCCGCCAGGGCCGAACGGTCCCGATCAGTCCTTCGGGCGGACTTCGTCGCGCAGGCTTGCGCGAACAGGGCTGCGTGGACAGGTCCTCAGGCCGCGTCGTACCCGTAGGGGGCGTAGAGGTCGAGGAGCCGGGAGCGGGTGATGCTCAGGCGGTGGGCGAGGACGCCGCCGACCCACTGGGCGACGAACGAGCCGAGTCCGGGATCGGAGGCGCACATCAGACGCACCGTGAAGGCGTCGAACTCGTGGGCGCGGACCGGCGTCTCGGCCTGTGCTCCGAGCTGCCAGACGTACGGCGGGAAGAGCCAGGACCAGCCGATCAGTTCACCGCGGCCGAGCGATTCGACGACGGGCGCCCGCTGCCCCGGCACCCGCATGTCCAGGGCGACGCTGCCGCTGCGGACGATCCAGAAGCGGTCCGCGCGCGAACCCTCCTCGAAGAGCCGGTCGTGTCGCGCGAAGGTGACCTCGCGGGCGATGCGCATCAGCCGGCCGCGGTGTTCTTCGGGCAGGGTCTGGCTCATGCGCGGGGCCGTGGTGGTCATGAGCGGCCTCCTTTCGGGGCGCGGGACGACGGCCGGGAACGCTTCCCTCCGGCGCCCGCCGCCGGGGCTTTGTGGGTCGGCGCGTGGCCCTGGCGGCGGCCGTCGCACTGTCCGGGCACTGTCCGGACTGCCGTCGTGCGCTAACTCGACGATCGTCGTCCGGGGCCGCCGCGACCAGGGGCCGAACGGCTCTGGCCAGGGGGCCTGTCGGATCCGGGGGGCGCACGCGCGACGCTGACATTTGTACAAGACCGCCCCTCGGCGGCCCGCGCATCATCGTTCGCATGACTGCGTACGACACCGAACTCGCGCACGGAATGCATGTGGTCCACGACGGCCCCCGCGCGGCGCCGCCCCTGTTGCTCATCCACGGATCGGGGGCCTCGGGCGGCTCCTGGGCTCCGATGGTCCCGGCGCTCGCCGAGCGTCATCACGTCATCCGGGTCGACCTCCCGGGCTGCGGCCAGTCCCCGCCCGCCCGGTCGTACGGCGTGCCCGTGCAGGCGGGCCGGGTGGCGGCTCTCCTCGACGACCTGGGCCTGCGTGACGTCTGCGCGGCCGGGCACTCCAGCGGCGGCTACGTCGCCACCGCGCTGGCCGAGCAACGCCCCGACCTGGTGCGCTCGCTCGCGTTGATCAGTACAGGCCCGAGCCTCGACGCGCTGCTCCCCCAACCCCTCATCCTCCGGGTCCTCCTGGGCCCGCCCTTCGGCCGGTTCCTCTGGGCGCTGCGCTCGGACGCGTGGATCCGCGGTGGGATCACGGCGACGACCGCACGCCCGGTGGAGGTCCCGGACGAACTGGTCGCCGGGGTACGGGGCATCACGTACCGCGCGTTCCGGGCGGTACTGCGCGAGAACACGGCGTACGTCGTCGAGCGGGCCGTGCCCGCGCGGCTCGCCGCCCTCGATGTCCCGGTGCTGGTGATCAGCGGCGCCGCCGATCCGCGCTGGGACCCCTCGTCGGCGCACCAGTACGACACGGTGCCGGGCGCGCGGGTGGAACTGCTGCCCGGGATCGGGCACATCCCGCTGATCGAGGCGCCGGGGGCGACCTGCGATCTGTTGCTGGCTTTCGCGGCGACGAGCGCTGACACCTCGTCCGACAGGTCCTAGGGTGAGCGCATGCGGGCTGGTCAGCTGCCGGCAGCCGGGGCCCGGGGGCCCGACTGGGCGTCGGTGGACATCGCGGTCCCCCGGCCGGCCCGGCACCTGCCGGGCGTCAGTATGGCCGGATTCCGTCAGCGGGCCCCCGTACCCATGGACATCGCCATGGTCGCGCATCCGTCCGTCACCCTCCTCTTCGACTTGAGCGACGGCGACGGCCTCGTCTACGACGCCCGGGGGCGGCAGGAGCGCGGCAGCGCCGTCGTCGGGCTGCTTCCCGGCGAGCTGCGGGCCGGCGGCCGGGTGGGCGCGTGCCTGCAGATCCGGCTCCAGCCGGCCGTGGCGGCCGCGGTGCTGGGGGTGTCGACCGAGCTCAGCGGGACGGTGGTGCCGCTGGCCGATGTGTGGGGCCCGGACGCCGGACGGGCCGAGGACAGGCTGCGGGCCGTGGAGTCGTGGGACGCACGGTTCGCGATCGCGGGGGAACTCCTGCGCGGGCGTGCGGACAGCCGGCCTCCGGTCGACCCGGAGGTCGCCCACAGCTGGCGGCGCACCCTCGCGGACCGGGGGCGGGTGCGGGTCGATGGCCTGGCGGGGGAGGTCGGCTGGAGCCGCAAACGCCTGTCGGCCCGCTTCCGGTCCCAGCTCGGCATCACACCCAAGCGCGCCGCCCGGCTGGTCCGCTTCGACCACGCCGCCCACCTTCTCGCGGCGGGCCACCCCGCGGCGCGCGTCGCCGTCGAGAGCGGCTACGTCGACCAGTCCCACCTCCACCGCGAGGTCAGGGACTTCGCCGGCCTGACACCCGCGGGCGTCGCCTCGGCGCCGTGGCTCGCGATAGACGACGTGGCGTGGCCGACCCCGGCGCGCCCGTCGAGCGGACACCGGTTCGAAGGCAGGCCCTAAGGCCGTCTGGACCCCCACTCGGGTCCGACGCGGTTCCATTCGCGTTCCCAGGCGGCGAGGCGGCGGCGGTCCAGGATGCCGTGCAGGACGAGGCGGCTGATGACGGCGAGCCCCGCGGTGGCGGCGGTGACGAGGAACCCCGCGGCGAGCGTGTGCGACCAGACGTCGTCGCCGCTCCAGGGCGCCGTGGTGACGTCGCCCCGGCCGTCGAGCCAGACGGTGGCGGCGTCGCCGCGCACGAAACCGGCCTCGACGGGGGCGAGCGCGGTGATCGTGCGGCCCTCCCGGCCGGTCCAGCGCACCGTCACCGGGTAGGTGGGGTTGTTCTGGACGCCGCTCGCCGCGGGGACGTACTCCGGCGCGTCCTCGATCAGTTGCGCCCGTACGGGATGGCGGGCCGCGTGCTGGGCGCGGGCGTGCTCACGAGCCTCCCCGTGGGCGGCCCAGCCACTCAGCGCGCCCGCGGCCGGGGCCACCAGGACGGCGAGCACGCCGAGCAGCAGCGCCGCCCAGGCCTCGACCACGTCCGACCTGCGGCGCAGCGGATTGCTCCGCAGGGCCCGGCGACTCGGCCTGCACGTCGACATGGCGGCCTCCTCGTCCCACGCTCGCGCGGCCCGCCGGCGCGGCACAGGGGCCGAACGACCCCGGCGCCGGGGCCGGTCCGCCTCTCCCGGCGCGAACGGCACGGGTGGCAGGGTCCAAGGCACGCCTGCCCCCGCGCCCATCCGCATGCCCGGCGCGCGGGCCGCATCGTGCACCCGGTTCTGGGGTCGGACACGCGTGACCGCTCCCTTGCGTGGAACCCGCAACAGCACACATCACTCACGTCGTCCGAGAGGTTCCGCCATGACCAGCATGCGCGTCCTGACCGTCGGGACGGACGGTTCACGCGAGAGCATGAACGCCGCCGACTGGGCGGCCCGCGAGGCGTTGCGGCGCGGCCTGCCCCTGCGGCTGCTGCACGCCGACAGCGGCGAGCGGCGCACCCCACCGCCACCCGACGTGGACCTGCCAGGCCGCAGTGTCCTCGACCGGGCGGCACTCCAACTCTCCTACGCACACCCCGCGTTGCAGATCCTGGCCCGCCGTCGCCCCGCACCGCCGATCACCGCGCTCCTGGAGGCGGTCACCGAGTCCGAGACACTGGTCCTCGGATCGCGCGGCTTCGCCGGGTACTCCGGGTTCCTCGTCGGTTCGGTGGCGCTCGCCGTGACGGCGCGGGCCGACCGGCCGGTCGTCCTGGTGCGGGCGGGCGGGCTCCCGCAGGACGAACGGGCGCCCGACAAACCCGGCTTCCTGCCGGTGGTCGTCGGCCTGGACGTGTCGGGCCCCGCCGACGAGGTGCTTTCCTACGCCTTCGAGGCGGCGGCCCTGCGCGGTACCGAACTGCACGCGCTGCACGCCTGGACGCTGCCGCCGCTGCGGGGGGACACGGCGGCGGGCGCGCCGACGCCGCCGGGTGACGCGGCACGCCGCGAGACGCTGCGCCGCCGGGCCCTGGCGGGCGCGTTGCAGGTGTGGCGCGCGAAGTACCCGGAGGTGCCGGTGGTGCAGCGGCTGGTGTACGGACAGCCGGGTCACCATCTGCTGAAGGCGTCCACGGCGGCCAGCCTGACGGTCATCGGGCGGGGCATGGACGCGAACCGGCTGGGCTGCACGGCGCACTCGGTGGTGCACCATGTGACCAGCCCGGTGGCCATAGTCCCGCACACCTGAGCCACCGCACGGCCCTCCACCGCAGAGCCCGTCACCGCGCAGCCCGTCATCGCAGGCCCGCTGTCCGGAGGCCGCCGCTCCTCGTAGGCTCGGTCCTCCGCGACCGAAAGGCAGTGGCGCCCTCATGACTCCGTTCCGCCCCGCCCCGGCCTGGCTGTCCGACGCCGTGTTCTACCAGATCTACCCGCAGTCGTTCGCCGACTCGAACGGCGACGGCATCGGCGACCTGGGCGGCATCATCGAGCGGCTCGACCATCTGGCCTGGCTCGGTGTCGACGCCGTCTGGATCAATCCCTGCTTCGCGTCGCCGTTTCGCGACGCGGGCTACGACGTCGCGGACTACCTCTCGGTGGCGCCGCGCTACGGCACCGACGACGACCTCGCCGAACTGGTGGAGCTGGCCGGACGGCGGGGCATCCGCGTCCTTCTCGACCTCGTCGCGGGGCACACCTCCGACCAGCACCCGTGGTTCCGTGCGACCGTGGACGATCCGGCCGACCACCGTTACATCTGGAGTGCGGACGGCGTCCCCGACGGTTTCGTACCCTCACCCGGCGCGCGCCCTGGCGCGTATCTGCCGAACTTCTTCGACTCACAGCCTGCACTCAACTTCGGTTACGGGCAGGAGAGTTCGGCCGAGCCCTGGCGGCAGCCGGTCGACGCCGAAGGGCCGCGCGCCAACCGGGCGGCACTGCGCACCGTCATGGACCACTGGCTGCGCCTGGGCCTGGCGGGGTTCCGGGTCGACATGGCGGCCTCTCTGGTGAAGGACGACCCGGACAAGCGGGCGACCTCGCGGATCTGGACCGAGCTGCGGCACTGGCTCGACCGCACCCATCCCGACGCCGTGCTGCTGTCCGAGTGGGGCGACCCGCAGGTGTCCGTGCCGGCCGGGTTCCACGCCGACTTCTTCCTCCAGTTCGGCGGCCCGACGGACGGCCTGGCGATGCGCTCGCTGTGGAACAACGGGTCGGGTACGAGGAACGAGGCGTGGGCTCCGCTGGACTGCTTCTTCGACGCGTCGGGCCTCGGCTCGCCCCGGCCGTTCGTCGAGGCCTGGCGCGCGGCGGCGACCGCCCTGGGCTCCACCGGCTTCGTGTCGCTGCCGACCTCCAACCACGACTTCTCCCGCCTCAACTGCGGCCCCCGCACCGCCGGTCAGCTCCCGGCCGCGTTCGCCTTCCAGCTCACCTGGCCGACACTGCCCGCGATCTACTACGGCGACGAGATCGGCATGCGGTACGTGCCGGGCCTGCCGGACACCGAGGGCAGTGTGCTCGGCCCGCACTACAACAGGGCGGGTTCCCGTACACCGATGCAGTGGGACGAGGGCCCCGGCGCGGGTTTCTCGAGCGCGCCCGAGGAAGATTTCTACCTGCCGCTCGACCCCGACCCGCGGCGCCCCTCGGTCGCCGCGCAACGCGCCGACGAGCGCTCCCTGCTGCATCTCGTACGCCGTCTCGTCGCGCTGCGCAGGTCGGCCCCGGCCCTCGGCCACCACTCCCCCGTCGAGGTGCTGCACGAGGGCCATCCGTTCGTGTACGTGCGCGGGGAGGAGTTCCTCGTGGTCATCAATCCGGCCGCGCAACAGGCGAGTTGGGCGACGATTGACGCGCGGCATCTGGCGCAGGTGCGTCCGGTGGAGGTGTCCGGGGTGCGCGTGTCCGCGGACGGCACCGCGGTCGAGGCGGACGGATTCGGGTACGGCGTCTTCGTACTGACGAAGGACTGAGACATCTTCGCGACGATGAGTACACACCTCCGGGGGAGTCTTAAAGGCAAGGGAACGACCCGCCCGCCCAGGAGGTGCCCCATGTGCGCTCACCAGCCGCCGTGCCCCGGCGCAGACCGTCCCGACCACGACGCGGCCCGCGTCGTCGCGGCCCACCCCGAGCAGGGCTGGAGCCTGTTGTGCAACGGCACGATCGTCTTCGACGACACCGGGGAACTGCTGCCCGGCGGCGCCGTCCGCGCACCCGTACGGCAGTTGTGGTCGGGCACGGTCACGCTCGCCGCGTGAAACGATCGCGATCGGGAACGCCCGGGGTGCGCGACGGATGCCCGCCCCGGCGCGAACTCGACACGGAGTCGTCGATGATCAAGACTTCGGATCATGCGATACGGCGTCAATCTCCTCAACTTCGGTTCCGGCACGACCCCCGAGAGCCTGGTCCGCCAGGCCACGGACGCGCGTGACCTGGGCTTCACCTTCGCGATGATCTCGGACCACATCGCGGTCACCCCGGATGTGCACACGGTCTATCCGGCCCCGTTCTACGACCAGTTCCTGACCGCGGCCCATCTCGCCGGGCGCGTACCCGGCCTCACCCTCGGCACGACGATCACCGTGATCCCCTATCGGCATCCGTTGCAGACGGCCCGGCTCGCCGCGAACCTCGACCGGATGACCGACGGCGGCTTCATCCTCGGCGCGGGCGTCGGCTGGTCGGCGGCCGAGTACCGCACTCTCGGCGTCCCGTTCGAGGAGCGCGGCGCCATCACCGACGAGTACCTCACGGCGATCCGGGCGGCGTGGACGCAGGATCCGTGCACCTTCCAGGGCCGGTACGTGGCCTTCGAGGGCGTCCGTACGGCGCCGGCCCCCGCGACATCACCCCATCTGCCGGTCTGGGTGGGCGGCGACTCCCCGGCGGCGCTGCGCAGGGCGGCGCGGCTCGGCGAGGCGTGGCACCCGTTCCGCCCGACGCTCGCGGCGCTGCGCAGGCAGCTGCCTCGGCTGGCCGAGGAGGCGGACCGGGCCGGGCGGCCGGTACCGGAGTTCGCGCCGCGCATCCAGGTGGCGGTGGGGTCGGTGCCGGACACGGAGGACCGGCCGCTGGGCCACGGCAGCATCGAGCGCATCCGCGCGGATGTGGAGACCCTCGCGGAACTGGGCGCCACCCATCTGCTCTTCGACACATATCCGGGCGACCCGGTTTCCCGGGGCAGCGCGGAGGACGACCGGCGCGTACTGGAACTGCTCGCCGCCGAGCTGCCCCGGAGCGCCGCCCGGCGGTGACCGGCCTCCCGCGCGCGGTCCCCGGTTCGGCCGGATCCGATGCCCCCGTCACGCAAACCAACCGCAAGCTTTGCGCTAATCTTGCGTTCCATGACGCGCAGACTTGCTCAGGTGGCGAAGAAGGTCGGAGTCAGCGAGGCCACGGTCAGCCGGGTGCTCAACAACAAGCCCGGCGTATCGGAGGCCACGCGACAGGCGGTACTCACCGCGCTCGACGTGCTCGGCTACGAGCGGCCGACACAGCTGCGCGGTGAACGGGCCCGCCTCGTCGGCCTGGTCCTGCCGGAGCTGCAGAACCCGATCTTCCCGGCGTTCGCGGAAGTGATCGGCGGGGCGCTCGCCCAGCAGGGCCTCACCCCGGTGCTCTGCACCCAGACCAAGGGCGGGGTCTCCGAGGCGGACTACGTGGAGCTGCTGCTGCAACAGCAGGTGTCCGGCGTGGTGTTCGCGGGCGGTCTCTTCGCCCAGGCGGACGCCGAGCACAGCCACTATCAGCGGCTCGCCGAGCGCAATGTGCCGGTGGTGCTCGTGAACGCCTCCATCGAGCGGCTCGGCTTCCCGCGCGTGGCGTGCGACGACGCCGTCGCGGTCGAGCAGGCGTGGCGGCACCTCGCCTCCCTCGGGCACGAGCGCATCGGTCTGGTCCTCGGCCCCGAGGACCACATGCCGTCGCGGCGCAAGCTCACCGCGGCCCGCACCGCCGCCCGCGCGGCCGGCGGGAAGCTCCCGGACGACGCGGTCGAGCGCGCGATGTTCTCGCTGGAGGGCGGGCACGCCGCGACCTCCCGGCTCCTGGAGCGCGGCATCACCGGCATCATCTGCGCCAGCGACCCGCTCGCGCTCGGCGCCGTGCGCGCCGCCCGCCGGGCCGGGCTCTCGGTACCCCGGGACGTCTCGGTGGTCGGCTACGACGATTCGGCGTTCATGAACTGCACCGAGCCGCCGCTTACCACGGAACGCCAGCCCATCGAGGCGATGGGACGCGCCGCGGTCGAACTCCTCGTCGCGCAGATCGAGGGCGGCACGGTCCCGCCGGGTGAGCTGCTCTTCGAACCGGAGCTGGTGGTGCGGGGCTCGACCGCTCCTCCGCCGGCGCCCGCGACCGCGTAGCGACCGGAATCCGACGACATTCGACAGCAAGAACCGGACGCCATGGGTCCGCCGGCAACGGCGAACCCATGGCGTCTGTTCGTTTTTTGCGGAGTACGCGCGACATCTTGCGAACATCCGTCGACGGTGCTTGAGTGTGGCACGCCCCGGCACGCACCTCCCCGTGCATCCCGTGCCGCGGGCCTCCACGTTCCTGCCTGCACAGGCTCAGGCCCGAAGGGGACCCACCGATGAGAAGCAGCACCTGGTCACGCCCTGTACGCCGCACGTCCGCGGTGGCCATCGCCACCGCCCTCGCCCTGGGCTCGCTCGCGGCCTGCGGCACCAGCAGCAGCTCCGACGACGGCGGCGGGTCGGGCGGCGCCGGGTCGAAGGCCGACATCAGCGCTCCGCTCGACCCCAAGACCAAGGTCACGCTGACCATCGACTGCATGCCGCCGAAGGCCAAGGCGGCCGAGCTCAAGCAGTGGAAGGAGGACGTCGAGGAGTTCAACAAGAAGTACCCGAACGTCACGATCGACGGGAAGTCGACCGCGGGCCAGTGCGAGGAACCCGCCCGGTTCACCGCCGCGCTCAAGGCGAAGTCGCAGCCCGACGTCTTCTACACGTACTTCACCGACCTCCAGCAGGTCCTCGACAACAACGGCGCCGAGGACATCACCGCGTACGTCACGCCGAAGACCGTCCCGGCGATCGACTCCATCGACCCGAACGTGATGAACGCCCTGAAGAAGGACGGCAAGCTCTACGGCGTGCCGACCAGCAACTACACCATGGGCCTGCTCATCAACCGCAAGCTGTTCAAGCAGGCCGGGCTCGACCCGGACAAGCCGCCGACCACCTGGGAAGAGGTGCGCACCGCCGCGAAGAAGATCGCGGGGCTCGGCAACGGCATCTCCGGATACGGCGAGTACAGCGCGGAGAACACCGGCGGCTGGCACTTCGCGGCGGCGCAGTACAGCCTGGGCGGAGACATGGTCACCGCCGACGGCAAGAAGGCCGCGTTCAACGACGCCACCGGCAAGCAGGTCGTCCAGCAGCTGCACGACATGCGCTGGACCGACAACAGCATGGGCAAGACGCAGCTGCTGAAGTGGGGCGACCTGCAGAAGCAGATCGCGTCCGACAAGCTCGGCATGTTCCTCGCCGCGCCCGACGACGTGACGTACATGGTGCAGCAACTGGGCGCGGACTACGACAACTTCGGGATGGGCCCCATCCCCGGCGGCAAGGCGACCCTGTTCGGCGGCAACGACTACATGATCAAGAAGGGCTCGTCGCCCGACAAGATCAAGGCGGCCATCGCCTGGCTGAACTTCAAGACGCTCACCCCCGGCAAGGGCCAGTTCCAGTGGGAGCGCACCAAGGCCGACAAGCTGCCCGTGGGACTGCCGCAGCCGAACTTCTTCACCGGTGAGACCAAGGAGCAGGACCTCAAGTCCCGTACGGACAACGCCACGATGCCCGTCGAGAACTTCAAGCAGTTCATGGACAACCCGGTGCCCGGCAAGGCCGAGCCGCCGAAGGCGCAGGAGATCTACAAGGTTCTCGACAACGTCATGTCGGGTGTTCTGACCAACAAGGACGCCGACATCGACAAGCTCCTGTCCACCGCCGAGCAGCAGGTCAACCAGGTGCTGGCCAACCAGTAAGCAGCCCCACCGGTACCTGTGATCCGAGGAGTGACCATGTCGGCCCCGACGCTGCCCGCGAAGACCCAGCAGGCCGCACCGCCCGCCAAGCATCAACCCAGCCCCAGCGACGGCTCGTTGGCGCGGACCGTGAAACGCAACATCTCCGCTCACGGCTTCCTGATCGGCGCGGTGCTCTGCTTCTCCTTCTTCTCCTGGTATCCGATGGTCAGGGAGTTCATCCTGGCCTTCCAGAAGACGAAGGACGGCCGCACCACCTGGGCCGGCTGGTCCAACCTCACCTACGTCTTCAACGACCCGGCCTTCTGGCAGGCCTGGCGCAACACCCTGCTGTTCACCGCGCTTGCCCTGGTCCTCGGCTTCGCCGTCCCGTTCCTCGTGGCGGTCCTCCTCAATGAATTCCGGCACGGCCAGGGCTACTTGAGGATGCTCGTCTATCTGCCGGTGATGCTCCCGCCGGTCGCCTCCGTCCTGCTCTTCAAGTACTTCTACGACCCCGGGTACGGCCTGTTCAACCGGGTCCTCGGCATCTTCGGGATCCCCGAGCAACAGTGGCTGCAGTCCACCGACACCGCGATGCTGTCCGTCGTCATCGCGGCGACCTGGATGAACATGGGCGGGGCGACCCTCATCTACCTGGCGTCGCTCCAGGGCATCCCCGGTGAGCTGTACGAGGCCGCCGAACTGGACGGCGCGGGCCTGTGGCGCAAGATCTGGCACGTGACGATCCCGCAGACGCGGCTGATCCTCTCGCTGATGTTCCTCATGCAGATCATCGCCACGATGCAGGTCTTCACGGAGCCGTTCCTGCTGACGAACGGGGCCGGCCCCGAAGGGTCCACCACCACCGTCGTCTACCTCATCTACCAGTACGCCTTCAACTTCAACAACTACGGCGGCGCGGCAGCCCTCGGCCTCGTCCTGCTCGTCCTGCTCGCGGCCTTCTCCGCGGTCTACGTACGCCTCAGCCGCTCATCGGACGACTGACCGCCCAGGGAGTAGGGAAACACCGACATGGCAACCGACACGATGCGCCCCCGCACCCTGATCTCCCCGGCCCAGCTCGGCCGGCGCCGCGGAAAGATCATCTACTGGACCGTCTTCGGCATGACCATGGGCCTGTTCACCCTGGTCTTCCTCGGCCCGCTGTACTGGATGGTCACCGGCGGCCTCAAGACCACCGCGGAGATCGTCCAGTCCCCGCCGACCCTCGTGCCGCACAGCACGCACCCGGAGAACTACCAGGACGCCTGGCGCGTGATGGACCTCGCCAAGCTCCTGTTCAACACGCTCTACTACGCGTTCGGCGCACTCGCCTTCCAACTCGTCCTCGACGTGGCCGCCGCGTACTCCCTGTCCAAGCTGCGGCCGATATTCGGCAACGTCATCCTCGGCATGATGCTGGCGACGCTGATGATCCCGGCGACCGTCCTGGTCGTCCCGCAGTATCTGACCGTGCTCGACGTACCCATCTTCGAGCGCAACCTCCTGAACAGTCCCTGGGCGATCTGGCTGCCGTCCGTCACCAACGCGTTCAACATCTTCCTGCTCAAGCGGTTCTTCGACTCGATCCCGCAGGAACTCCTCGACGCGGCCTCCATCGACGGCGCCTCGCCGGTGCGCACCCTGCGCTCCATCGTCCTGCCGATCTCCCGGCCGATCCTCGGCGTGGTCTCGATCTTCGCGGTCGTCGGCGTGTGGAAGGACTTCCTCTGGCCGATGCTGACGCTGCCCGACCCGTCCAAGCAGACCCTGAACGTCGGGATCTACTCCCTGGCCAACGGTGTCCCGCAGAACCAGCTCATCGCCGCGCTCACCATCGCCTCGGTGCCGACGCTGATCCTCTTCCTGCTCTTCCAGCGCAACATTATGAGCGGCCTGACCGCCGGCGGCCTCAAAGGCTGACGCCGCCGCACCTTCCCCTCCTCTTCTCCTCTCTCTGTGTGCCGCCGCGGTCCGCCGCGGCGCGCCCCGCCCTGCCCGAAAGGACCCTTCGTGGTGGCCGACGACTGGTGGCGTTCCGCAGCCATCTATCAGGTGTACGTCCGCAGCTTCGCCGACGGCGACGGCGACGGCACGGGAGACCTCGCCGGGGTCAGAGCGCGCCTGTCCTATCTGGCGGAGCTCGGCGTCGACGCGATCTGGTTCACGCCCTGGTACCGCTCACCGCTCGCGGACGGCGGCTACGATGTCGCCGACTACCGCGTGATCGACCCGGCGTTCGGCACGCTCGCCGAGGCCGAGAAGCTCATCGAGGAAGCCCGGGATCTGGGCATCCGCGTGATCGTCGACATCGTGCCGAACCATGTGTCCGACCAACACCCTTGGTTCCAGGCGGCGTTGGCGGCAGGGCCGGGCAGTGCCGAGCGGGAGCTGTTCCACTTCCGCCCCGGCCGCGGCCCCGACGGTGAACTGCCGCCCAACAACTGGCCCTCGCAGTTCTCCGGTGACACCTGGACGCGGGTGCCGGACGGGGAGTGGTACCTGCACCTGTTCACCGCGCAGCAGCCGGACCTCAACTGGGCGCACCCCGCGGTGCGCCAGGAACACGAGGACGTGCTCAGATTCTGGTTCCAGCGGGGCGCGGCCGGGGTCCGGATCGACTCCGCCGCGCTCGTCGCGAAGGACCCGGGGCTCGCCGACGCCGTCGACGGCGACGAGAGCGGATACGTCGACCGCGATGAACTGCATGACATCTACCGCGCCTGGCGCGCCATCGCCGACGAGTACGACGGCGTCCTGATCGGCGAGCTGTGGGTGCCGGACCCGGAGCGCTTCGCCCGCTACCTGCGCCCCGACGAGCTGCACACGGCCTTCAACTTCGACTTCATGTCCCGCGCCTGGGACGCGGCCGAACTGCGCGCGTCCATCGACAACACCCTCGCCTACCACGCGCCGGTGGGCGCTCCCGCGACCTGGGTGCTCTGCAACCACGATGTGACCCGCACCGTCACCCGCTACGGCCGCGCCGACACCCGCTTCGACTTCGCGGCCAAGCGGTTCGGCACGCCGACGGACCTGGCACTCGGCGGACGCCGCGCCCGGGCCGCGGCCCTGCTCTCGCTGGCCCTGCCGGGGGCCGTGTACCTGTACCAGGGCGAGGAGTTGGGGCTGCCCGAGGTCGAGGTGGCGCGCGAGCGCATCGAGGATCCCATGCACTTCCGCTCCGGCGGCGTCGACCCGGGACGCGACGGCTGCCGGGTGCCGCTGCCGTGGGCCGCGCACGGAGTGTCGTACGGCTTCGGGAACACGGGCGAGCCGTGGCTGCCGCAGCCGGCGGACTGGGGCACGTACGCCGCCGAGGACCAGGCGGCGGACCCCACCTCGATGCTGTCGCTGTATCGCACGGCGCTGCTCCTTCGCGGCAGTCGACCAGGCTTCGAAGGCGGTGAGTTGCGCTGGCTTTCCGCGCCCGAGGGCGTACTCGCCTTCGCCCGCGGGGACGGTCTGGTGTGTGTCGTGAACCTCGGCGCCGCCGAGCCGGTGCAACTCCCGCCGCATGAGGCTGTGTTGTTGGCCAGCGACGCCCTGGACGACGACGGGCGACTGCCAGGCGACACGGCGGTGTGGTTGCGGACAGCCTCCGCGACGTAGACGAGCTACGGCGTTCGGCCCTCCCCCGGCCCGGCGCGTCGACCAGAGGGGCATACGCCGCACCCGGCCGTCCGTTCGACCGCGACGGCCGGGAAGCGGGCTCCGGAGGACTATGTCATATGCCAGAAGCACCACCGCATCGTGTATGGCGAAATGCCTTACGAGGCCAGGCGGCCTGTGCCACAGTCGTAACCGGTCCTCCCATCCGCCGTGGCCCCCGCGCCTGCATCGGAGTTCGTCATGCCCCCCCATGTCTTCGCGGACCGCCCCGCCGGCCAGCCGCCGGAGCGTGGCACGGTCGACGCACTGATCACGCAGACACGCCGACTCCTCGGCGATGTCGACGCGGTGCGCCGCGAGGCCTCGGGCCCCGCCGACGACGGGACGGACCCCGAGGTCCGATGGCAGCGCGCCCTGTACGAGCTGGCGGTGCATCAACTCAGCGACCTCGACAAACACCTGGCCCAACTGCGCGACGGCCCCGCGGACCGCACCGCGCCTGCGCCCCGGCCGACGGCCGCCGAGGACCGGCCGGGATCACTGCTGAGCCGGGTCGGCAGCGCCGAGTGGAACCTGCTCACCGACGAGGCGAGCTGGTCCGGGGAGCTGTACCAGATCCTCGGCCGGGATCCGGCCGCGCCCGCCCTCACCCTCGACGAGCTGCCGTCCCTGGTACACCGTGACGACCAGCCGCAGCTCACCGCGATGGTCACGGACTGCCTGATCGACGGCAAGCCGATCGACGGGGAGTTCCGTGTCGTGCGCCCCGACACCACCGTGCGCACGGTGCACATGATGGGCGAGCCCGTGCTTGACGCCGACGGCTCGACCGCCTCGATGTGGGCGGTCGTGCGCGACGTCAGCGAACTGCGCCGCAGCCAGCGCGCGGTGAGTGAGACCCGTGACTCGCTCCAGCGCCAGCGGCACATCGCGCAGACCGAGCACCGGCTCGCGGTCGAGCTGCAGGAGGCCGTGCTGCCGCCGCGGCGTGGCTCCCTGCGGCTCCCGCGCAGCGCCCCCGAGGGCGGCGCTCTCCTCGAGGTGGCCGCCCGTCACCTCCCTTCGTCCGT
Organism: Streptomyces kunmingensis; assembly: GCF_039533535.1. NCBI lineage: Bacteria > Bacillati > Actinomycetota > Actinomycetes > Kitasatosporales > Streptomycetaceae > Streptomyces > Streptomyces kunmingensis. Next base: position 47,535 of record NZ_BAAATS010000007.1, on the reverse strand, counting down.
CGGCGGCCTGATCGGCGGCGACTGGTACGACGTACTCGAACTACCCGACGGGCAAGCCCTGTTGGCCGTCGGCGATCTCATCGGGCACGGCGTCGCGGTCGCCTCCGCCATGGCGATGACGCTCGGCACGGTCCGTGGCCTGGCCGTCTGTGGAGCGGGCCCGGGCGAGCTGCTCTCCCGGCTGCATCACCTCCTCGACGACTCCACAGGGCCCTGCCTCGCCGGCGCCCTGTGCTGCCGGTACGACCCGGTGGCCCGCACACTGGCGTGGGCGCAGGCGGGACACCCCGCCCCGCTGCTCTTCCGCGACGGAACGGGGCGTGCGCTCACGTCGCCAGAGGACCGGCCCCACGGCACGGCCTCCGGTTCCGCCCGCGGACAGTCGCAGGAGACACTGCGCCCCGGCGACATACTGCTGCTGCACACCGACGGCCTGGTACCGCAGCACGACGGAAGGGCCACCGTGGGCCGACTGCTCGCTCTGGCACCGCACCTGGCCGCGGCCCGTGACGCACAGGACTGCGTGCGCGTGGTCGTGGACAGGCTCGACGCGGGTGAGCGCGAGGACGACGCCTGTGTGCTCGTCGCCCGGATCGGCTCCTGACGACGTACTGGTACGGAGTACTGGTACGGAGTACTGGTACGGAGTACTGTGCGGATGCTTCCGGGTCAGGCCCGGACGTCAGGCCTGGACACGCTTCCCCGGGAACTTCGGCAGAGCCAGCTTGATCTCCCGGCGCAGGTCCTCGATCTTCGCGTAGCCGGCGAACTGACCGGTGAGCCGGTACATCTCGCGCAGCCGGTCCCAGGTGCGATGGGACGAGTTCGACCCCATCGACGAGAGCGCCAACCGCGCGTACCGGTCCGCCTGTTCAGGGTCGTCGGCGATGAAGCAGGCCGACGCCATGGACAGATGGTCGAAGATCTTCGAACGGTCACGGCCGCCCGCGCGCAGGGCGAGGGCCTCCTTGGCGTGGCGCTGCGCGATGATCGCGGCGCCCGGCTCGTGCTCGGCGAGGGTGCGGTAGGCGAGGGCCTGCATGCCGTGCAGATCCGCCTCGTCGAACATCTGCATCCAGCTCGGTGGTGCCACGTCGCCCCGGTCGGAGACGAAGAGATCCTCCGCCTCGCCCAGCGTGCGGCGCATCGCCTGGCCCTTTCCGAGTGACGCCTGGGCCCAGGCCTCGATGGTGTAGAGCATGGCCTTGGTCCGGGGCAGCACCTCGTCACCCGCACCGGACTTGGCGAGCTTCATCAGGTCGAGCGCCTCGTCGGGCGCGCCCAGGTGGATCTTCTGGCGGGCGGCCCGCGAGAGGGCCTCACCGGCCCGCGGCCGGTCGCCGCCCTCGCGCGCGGCGTGCGCGGCGATGATGAAGTACTTCTGGGCCGTGGGTTCGAGGCCGACGTCGTGGGACATCCAGCCCGCGAGGACGGCGAGATTGGCGGCGACACCCCAGAGGCGCCGCTGCAAGTGGTCGGGGTGTCGGTAGGAGAGCATCCCACCGACCTCGTTGAGTTGGCCGACGACCGCCTTGCGCTGCAACCCGCCGCCGCGGGAGGCGTCCCAGGCTCGGAACACCTCGACCGAACGCTCCAGCTCCTCGATCTCCTGCGACCCGATGGGGGCGGCCTCGTAGCGGTCGAACCCAGCGGGGTCGGCGTGCAGGGGATCGTGGGAGGTCGGAGCGTCGGCCGCGAGGGTCGGGTCCGTGTGCAACCAGTCGTGCATGGCGCTGCTGAGTGCGGAACCTGCGGCGAGCGCGGCACCCGCGCCCACCAAGCCGCGTCGGTTGAGCATGAGGTCCATTCCCGTGAATTCGGTGAGGACCGCAGCTGTCCGCTCGGGCGCCCACGGCACTCCGTCGGGCCCCTGCTGTTCCAGGCCCCCGCCGCCCTGCCGTTTCCCCGCACGCCCGCGTCGGACAAGACCGAGATCCTCGATGGTCACGACACGGCCGAGTCGCTCGGTGAACAGCGCCGCCAGCACCCGCGGTACCGGATCGCGCGGGATCTCTCCCATGTCGATCCAACGCCGCACCCGCGAGGTGTCCGTCGCCAGCTGCGGGTGGCCCATGGCCGCCGCCTGCCGGTTGACGAGTCGCGCGAGTTCGCCCTTGGACCAGCCGGCCAGGCCGAACAGGTCGTTCAGGCGGGTGTTGGGTTGTCCGTTCACGTGAGCCCCCAGGTTCTCGGCTGAAACCGACAGTAGCCCTCTGTCAGTTGCTGAGCGACTATTCGCCAGGGTTCGCCAGGGTGCGCCAGCTGTTGTGCTCCTGCCCGTGGGGTGTCAGGTAGGAATGCGCCACCCCGACCCGGTCGCCACAGGGCATTCCCCAGGGTGTACCGAATCGGCCGGGCCGGGCAGCGCAGGCAACTCGTCGGCACGCGAAGGGATCTGTATCGCCCATGTACGCAGCATCGTCCTCCGTGTCCGCCCCGCCCCGGCCGCCCCGTCCCGCCCGCCCGGCGGTGCCCGGCAGCGGCCCGTACCTCGACCCCGTGCGGCCCGCGACCACGACGCTCGGGGGCGTCGGCCGGCCGCGTCGTGCCCCCGGGATCGGCACACCACCGCTCAGCGGGAGACTCGACTTGTCCGGCCCTCAGGGCGCCCAGCTGCGCACCGCGATCGCCTCGGTGCACCGGATCTGCCCGGAGTTCCATCCGGTGCAGGTGCTGCGGCGCAGTCCGCGCTCCGTGCTACTCGTCGGAACTACCGGGCGCAGCACGGCTGTTGCCAAGTGTTTACTGGACCACTCCCCGATGTGGACGGAGCGGGTCCGGCACGAAATAGCTGCATACCGATCGTTCGTCCGGCACCGGCCGCCGGTGCGGGTGCCGCGTCTCATCGCGGCGGACCCGGACAACGGCACGCTGGTGATCGAGCGGATGCCCGGCCGGGTGGCGGCCCTGCAGCGCCACCCTGCCGAGGCACCGCCGCGGGCGGATGTGCGCGCCGCGCTCGGCGCGATCTGCCGGCTCAACCAGTGGCGGCCTCCGGCGGGCACCTTCGACGCGCCACTGGACTACGCGGAGCGCATCAACCGGTTCCATGATCTGGGTCTGCTGACCGACCGCGACATGGGTGATCTGCAGAAGCTGCTGCACGGCATCGCCCACGCGTCGGGCCGCGGCGGCATGGGCCAGTTCTGCCACGGCGACGCCCTGCTGTCGAACATCCTGCTGTCGCCCGCGGGACCGGTGCTCGTGGACTGGGAGCACGCGGGGTGGTACCTGCCGGGGTACGACCTGGCGACGCTGTGGGCGGTCCTGGGCGATGCCCCGGTGGCGCGCCGGCAGATCAGTCAGCTCGCACAGTCCGGCGGCCCCGCGTCCCGGGACGCGTTCCTGGTCAACCTGATGCTCGTACTGACCCGGGAGATCCGTACGTACGAGACGGCCGTGCAGCGTTCTCTGCACGAGCAGACCCCGGCGGCACCGGGTCCGGCCCACCCCGGTGCTGCGCCGTCCGGTGAGGAGCAGCGGCTGCTGCTGCGCCGACTGCACGACGATTGCAACATGGCCCGCAAGGCGGTCCGTGCGGCGGTCGGCACTCGCTGACGGGGACGGAGACCCGCGGTGCGCCGGTGACCATGGCGCACCGCGGGTCTTCGGCGTCGCGGGCCGGACACGGTCGAGGTCATCTCCCGTTCCGCAGCCGCCCATTGGTCTAAGCCACTGACGCGCCGCAGGCGGTCGCGCCGCCGCACAGGAAACTCGCATACACGCCCACTGACATGGGAAATCCTGGGGAATTCCGTTGCCCGTCGGATGATTGACGGATGGTCGGCCAGCCGATACCACTGTCGCACAAGACGCCCGCACGCCCCGCGCAGCAATGCGACCACCAGCGCTCCCAGGAGGCACCGTTGCATCGGTCCACCCGTTCCATCCCCGGCAGACGTCCCCGTGCGGGAGTGCGGGCGGCGGGCACGCTCGCCACGGCGGCACTGCTGCTGCCGCTGCTCGGCGCGGCCCCGCCCCAGGACGCGGGGCCGGCTCCGTCGGCGCGGCTGCAGGGCGCGTTCGCCGCTGCCGCGGCCGAGTACCGGGTGCCGCAGAGCGTGCTGCTCGGCGTCTCGTATCTTCAGTCGCGGTGGGACGCGCACGGCGGTGCGCCGAGTGTCACCGGCGGCTACGGGCCCATGCACCTCACCGACGCGCGGACGGCGATCGCGCACACCGTGGCGCACAGCCACGCGGAGGGCGACGCCCGCGGCGACGACTCGCGCGCCCCGCTGAAGGCCACGCGGTCCGTGCCGACGGACAACCAACTCCCGGCCCGTCTCAAGACGTTGACCCGGGCGGCGGAGCTGTCCGGCATCCCCGCCGAGCGGCTGCGCAGCGACCCCGCGGCCAATGTGCGCGGTGGCGCGGCCCTGCTCGCGGCGGCGCAGAAGCGGCTCGGGAAGCCGCTCAGCGGCGCCGCGTCCGACTGGTACGGCGCGGTCGCGACGTTCTCCGGAGCGGACGACTCGGCGACCGCGGCGACGTACGCCAACGATGTCTTCGCGGTGATCCGCGACGGCGAGAAGCGGACCACGGACGCGGGCCAGCGCGTGGCCCTAGCCGCAGACCCGGCCGCGACGCCGCGGGCGGCGCAGCTCACGGAGATGGGCCTGCGCAGGACGGACACCTCCGACACCGAGTGCCCGAGGACCGTGTCGTGCGAGTGGATCCCGGCGCCGTACGAGGAGTTCGGCGAGGGCGACTACGGCAACCACGACCTGGCGGACCGCCCCAAGGACCAGAGCATCGACTACATCGTCGTCCATGACACGGAGGCGACGTGGGAGCAGACGCTGAAGCTGGTCCAGGATCCGACGTATCTGGCCTGGCACTACTCGCTGCGCTCGACCGACGGGCACATCGTGCAGTCCATCAAGGCGAAGGACGTCGGCTGGCACGCGGGCAACTGGTACGTGAACGCGAAGTCGATCGGCCTGGAGCACGAGGGGTTCCTCGCGCAGCCGGACTCCTGGTACACGGAGGAGATGTACCGGTCCTCGGCGCGCCTTGTCTCGTACCTCGCGAAGAAGTACGACATCCCGCTGGACCGCCAGCACATCCTGGGCCATGACACGGTGCCGGGGCCGACGACGTCGACCATCCCGTCGATGCACACGGACCCGGGCCCGTACTGGGACTGGGCGCACTACTTCGCGCTGATGGGCCGGCCGTTCCACCGGGCGGCGGGGGCGAACGGCGGGGTCGTCACCATCAACCCCGACTTCGCGCGGAACAAGCCGGAGTTCACGGGCTGCGCCAAGGCGGGCGAGGCGTGCGCGCCGCACGGGTCGAGCGTGGTGCGCGTGTACACGGCGCCGAGCGAGGACGCCCCGCTGGTCAAGGACATCGGTCTGCGGCCGGGCGGCCAGGACTCGACGATCGATGTGAACGACATGGCGTCGCGGGTCTCGACGGGCCAGCAGTACGCGGTCGCAGACCGCAAGGGCGACTGGACGGCGATCTGGTACCTCGGCCACAAGGCCTGGTTCAAGAACCCGGGGAAGCAGCCGACCGCGGTCGGTGCCAAGGGCCTGGTGGTCACGCCGAAGGCGGGCGCGACCGAGGTGCCGGTGTACGGGCGGGCCTATCCGGAGGCGGCGGCCTACCCGGCGGGGATGACGCCGCAGGCGGTCTCACCGCTGCCGTACAAGCTCCTCGCCGGCCAGCGGTATGTGATCGGCGGGCGGACGACGGGCGAGTACTTCTTCTCGCCGACGTTCGACACGTCGACGCACAAGGTGGTCAAGGGCAAGGACGTGTACTACGAGATCCAGTTCGCCCACCGGGTCGCCTATGTGCGGGCCGCCGACGTCCAGGTGGTGTCTTCGAAGAAGTCATGACCGGCCGGTGACTCCGCGGCGAGGGCCGGGAGCGCTCCGGAACGGGAGTGCTCTCAGCCCTGCTGGAACAGCTCCGCGGGCAGCGGCTTGAGCAGCGCGTAGAGATCGTCGGTGATCGGGCGGTCCCAGGACGCGATCGTCACCAGCACGTTGTCACTGCGGTCGAACTGGACGCAGGAGATACGCGTCTCGGAGAGCTTCAGCCGCCGCACGATGAGGAGGTTGTCGCCCTGCATCACGGGCACGTCCTCGACGCCGGTGACCGTGACCTCCTCCTCGTTCTCCAGCGCGATGAGCAGCTGGGCGACCTCGAAGGGGATCTCGTCCTCGGCGATCTCGCGGGCCGGGGAGCCCTCGGGAAGATTGCCGATGATCATCGCGGGGCCGCGGCCGCCGAACAGGTCGTAGCGCAGGAACACGCCCTGGCAGCTGCCGTCGGGGGCGGGCAGCAGGCCCGCGCCGAGGTTGCCCGGCCAGTCGCCCGGATCCATGGCCAGGACGTCGAAGTCGGGGCCCGCGGGGGTCGCTGCGCGGCGGCGGAGGAAGGACATGCTGTCCATCGTACGTCGCCGGTGGAGGCGGTTCGTCCCGGGGTTTGGCAGACCCGGTCACTCGCCGAGGGCCGCCGCGAGGCCGCTCTGGTCGGTGCCCACCTTGCGGTAGACCGCCGACAGGAGTCGCACCACGGTCTGCTCGTCCAGGTGCAGCTCCCCCGTGATCTCCGCCGGGCACAGCCCGCGCGCCGCGCATTGGGCGGCCGCCCGCTCCCGCGCGGTCAGCGTGTCCGTCGCCGCGCTGCGCAGCGGCCGGGGCCGCAGCCCCGCGGCGGCGAGCTCCTCGCGGGCCCGCTCGACCAGGCCGTCGGCGCCGCAGCCGGCGGCCGTGTCCAGGCCGCGGTACAGCCGGTCGGCGGCTTCCTCGGCGCGGCCCGTGCGGCGCAGTTCCGCGCCGAGGGCGACGAGTGAGCAGGCCAGCTCGTAGCCGGCCGGGGAGCGCTCCAGGTGGCTGACGGACTCCTCCAGGAGTTTGCCGCGGGCCGCGCCGGAGGAGACCTCGGCCGCGGCGCGCAGGGCCGCTCCGATCGCGGACGGGGCGCCGAAGTGCCGGGCGCGGTCGACGGCGTCGTGGGCGGTGGCGAGGGCGCTCGCGGGGGCGTCGTGCACCTCGGCGCGGGCGAGGTGGAGCTGCCAGGGGCACCAGGCGGGGTTGCGCATGCCGCGCGGATCGAGCCGGCGGCCCGCGGCGGCGAGCTCGACGGCGGCGTCCTTGGTGCGGCCGAGGGCGAGGAGCAGTTCGCCGTACACGGTCTGCGCGTCGGGGAAGACGACGGCGGCGGGGAACGGCGCCCCGAACGCGTACGTCTCGGCCACGCTCTCGGCCTCGGCGACCCGGCCGCGGGCGAGCAGCACCTCGATGAGGGTGCCGACTGCGTACCAGTGGGCGGGGGTGCCGGGGCCGACGCGCTCGGCGAGGCGCAGACCCGCGCGGGCGAAGTCCTCGGCCTCGGCGAGGCGCCCGCGCCGGTAGCGGACGTAGCCGAGCAGGGTGTACGCGAAGGAGAGGTGGCCGCCGCGCCAGCCGGCGTGTTCGAAGTCGGCGATGCCTTCGACGAAGAGTTCCTCGGTACGCCCTGGGCGGTCGGCGTAGAGGAAGGACAGGGCGACGAGGACGGGCACCTCGAAGCCGCGGTCCTCGTCGGCGGCCCAGCGCAGTCCGCCGGCCAGGGCGCGCTCGGCGTGCCGGATCACGGTGGCGGCGGGCTCGCCGCGAAGGGTGGCGTCCCAGGTGCGAAGCCCGATGATGTAGCGCTCGGTGAGGTCGCGTCCGGTGAGCCGGTCGGCGAGTCTGGCCAGGCGGCGGGAGCGGGCCGGGGACTCGGGTTCATCGGCGCGAAAGGCGTCCCACATGAACTGTTCGGCCTGCAGGCGCAGCCGGACCCGGGAGTCCGTGGTGAGCCGCATCTCCCGGGCGAGGGTCTCGGAGGCCTCGGCCAACCGGTCGCTGTGGGCGAGGACTTGGGAGAGGCGGTAGACGATGCCGTGGCGCAGCGCCGGGTCGGTGATGGGTTCCTCGAGGGCGGCGCGCAGGTGGTTGACGGTGGTGGCGGGTTCGGTGAGCAGGGAGGCGCTGCCGAGTTCGTAGAGGACGACGGCGCGGTCGTCGTAGGGCGGGGGTTCGCGCAGGGCGCGGGCCAGGTAGCGGCGGGCGGCGTCGGGGGCTCCGGCGCGGACGGTCTCGCGCGCGGCGGAGCGCAGTTGCTGGACGACCCAGGGGTCTCCGTCGGGGTGGGTCTCCAGGAGGTGGCGGGCGGCGGCGGAGGAGCCGAGTCCCGCGTTGACGACGGTCCAGGCGGCCTGGCCGTGCAGGGCGACGCGGACGCCGCTCGGGATGGCGCGGTAGACGGCGGTGGCGATCAGCGGGTGGACGAACTCCAGGGTGTGCACGCCGGTGAGGACGCGGGCGTCACGCAGCCGGTCGGCGGCGTCCGCGGCCTCCTCGGCGCCGAGCCCGGCGACGCCCGCGGCGAGTTCGGGGGAGATCTCCGTGCCGAGGACGGCGCAGGCCCAGGCGAAGCGGACGGTGGAGCTGCCCAGACGTTCGAGGCGGGCGATCAGTCCGCTGCCCTTGACGGCGGCGGCGAGGTCGCGCAGCAGGTGGGCGCCGTTCTCGGTCGGGACGAGGCCCCGGTCGTGCACCTTCGCGGTCAGTTCGACGGCTTCGAAGGGGTTGCCGGCGGTGACGGCCCAGCATTCGCGGCAGAAGGCGTCGTCGGCGTGCGCGCCGACGGACTCGCGAACCATCCGGGCGATGGCGGGCGCGCTGAGCGGTTCGAGGCCCAGGGGCCGCCGGCCCGCGCGGCCGGGCAGGCCGCGCAGCGCCTCGGCGTGGTCGGGGAGCTCCTCGGGCCGGTAGGCGACGACGAGCAGCAGCGGGAGTTCCTCGGCGCGCGGCGCGAACGCGGCGAGCCAGCTCAGGGACTCCGGGTCGGCCCAGTGCGCGTCGTCCAGAACGAGGACCATCGGGGCGCGCTGCACGGCGAGGTGGGTGAGGACCCAGTCGAGGCCGTCGCGCAGGCCCTGCGGGTCGGGCGGCGCTCCCTCGGCGGCGGCGCACAGTCCGAGGGCGGGGCCGACGATGGCGTACCAACTGCCCAGCCTGGAACGGAGTTCGGCCTCCGGGGCGCCGGCCAGCTGGGGCTGGACGAGCTGGCGTGCGACGTGGAAGGCGACGCCCTGCTCCTGGTCGCCGCCGCGGGCGTACAGGACGGTGCAGCCCTTGGCGGCGGCGCGCCTGCGCACTTCGGCGAGGAGCGACGTCTTGCCGAGTCCGGCGGGGGCGGCGACGGCGAGCAGCGCGCCGTGCGGCCGCTCGGGCGGTTCCACGCCGCTGGGGCGCAGTCCGGCCAGCTCGCTGAGCGCCTCGTCGACGGCGGCGAGTTCACTGTCGCGCTCGAGCAGCTGCCGCCTGCCCCGGCCTGCGCGCTGCACCATGACGTACCCCCAGCCGCGTCGGTGCGCCCGGCGCGGGGAGCCGGTACACGCCGCGGGTTCCAGGTCTCTCAGCCTACGCCGAACCGACCGGCGGGGAGCGTCATGTGGCCTACTGCGTACGGGAGTTGTGGCGCTCGTGGTGGCGGGCCACGCGGGCCCGGTTCCCGCAGGACGGCCTGCACCACTCCTGGCGCGGGTGCTCCTTGAGGAAGTACCGCACGCAGCGCGGCGCGTGGCAGGCGCGCAGCCGCTGCCGGTCGGGGCCGGTGAGGAAGGCGAGCGCCGCGCGGGCCAGCGCCGCGGTGAGCAGGTCGGCGGCGGGTGCGTCGCCGGTGGCCGTCTCGCGTACCGTCGGCGCGCCGTCATCCTCCTGCCAGTGCAGGACGGGCACGGCGGGCACACGGGCGGCCGCCGTGTTCAGACGGGCGACGGCGTCGGCGACGGGCAGCAGGCGGCGCGCGTCGGCGGGGCTGGGCTCCCCCGGGCGTACGGCGTGCGCGAACAGGGTGCGCACGGCGGCCCGCACCGCGCACACCTGGCGCAGGTCCTCCTCGTCGGCGCTGTAGCCCGTGTCCAGGGGCAGCTCGGCGGCATGGTCACGCACCCACGTGGTGAGGCCCTGCGGGGTGTGGAGATCGTCGGCCACGCCCCCGTTCCCGTCGTGGCGCAGCGTGAGAGCGAGGTCGAGGACGAGCCGGGTGCCGTCGGGGCCCGCCGTGCTGATGTCAGGCATGCCCTAATGATAGGTTCCCCGTCAACCATTAACGATCGCCGGTCGGTGTGCGAGGGGGATCATGGGCGGCGGCACGCTCGACTACTGGCGTGCGGGTCTGGACTCCGTGCCGGACGAGGTGTGGCGCCATCCCGCGCTCGAGGTCCTGCTGCTGGCGGACAACCGGCTGGCGCGGCTGCCCGACCGTGTCGGCACGCTGACCCGGATGCACACGCTGGACCTGGGCCACAACCGGCTGACGGCGGTGCCGTCGAGCCTCGGTGACCTCACCGGCCTCACCCGGTTCCTCTATCTGCACGACAACCTGCTGACCGAGCTGCCCGACACCGTCGGCGCGCTCGGCCGGCTCGCCTATCTGAACATCGGCGAGAACCGGCTGACGTCGCTGCCGCCGACGCTGGGCTCGATGACCGGCCTCGTCGAACTGCGCGCCCAGCACAACCGGCTGACCGCGCTGCCCGACACCGTCGGCGCACTCGGCTCGCTGCGGGAACTGTGGCTGCGCGGCAACCGGCTCACGGCACTGCCCGACTCCGTCCGGGAGCTTCGGGAGCTGCGGGAGCTGGAGCTGCGCGAGAACGCCCTCGATGCCGTCCCCGAGCCGCTGCGCGGTCTGCCGCTGCTGCGCAGGCTCGATCTTCGCGGCAACCGGGTACGTGAACTGCCCGCCTGGGTCGCGGAGTTGCCCGCTCTGGAGAAGCTCGATCTGCGCTGGAACGACGTACGGGTCGCGCCCGGCCTGCTCACCGAGCTGACCGGGCGCGGATGCGTCGTACTGCGCTGAACCGACTGCTGGTACTTGCCGAAGACAGGCTCTCAGCCCTCTTCTTCACGGGCCGGGGGCACGACCGCGACCGGGCTCGCCGCGTGCAGCAGCACGGCCTGGGTGACCGAGCCGAGGATCGGGGCGGGACGCGTGAAGCGGCGGCGGTGGCGGCCGACGACGACCAGCTCGGCCTCGCGCGAATTCGCCACGAGATGACCCGCCGCGTCGCCGGGCGCCACATAAAGGTCGACCTCGACTTTAGGGTGAGACTTTCGCCGGTCGGCGACCACTTCGGTGGCCAATCGCACCGTCTCCCGCTCGGCGGCCTCCTGGTCGACCGTGGTCGGCGTGAAGTCGCCGAACGCGGACCAGGCGAGCGTCGGCCACGGGTAGGCGGCGACCACCTGCAACCGTGCGCCGGTACGGGCGGCGTGTTCGAAGGCGAAGCCGAGCACGGTCTCGTCCCGGTCGTCGGTCTGGAGGCCGACGACGACGCGCGGGCCGCCCTTCACCGGCACGTCACCGTGGACCGCGCGGCCCGGTGGCGGCACCACGACGACGGGGCAGGCCGCGTCCCGGGCGGCCGCCACCCCGTTCGAACCGAGCAGCAGGCTGGCGAAACCGCCGCGGCCGCGCGAGCCGAGCACCAGGAGCTGCGCCTCGTTGCTCATCTCGGGCACCACCGCGGCGGGCACGCCCTCGCGGCTGATGAACTCCAGGGGCGGCGGCCCCTCGCGCCCCTCCAGTTCCTTGCGCACGTCCCCGATGACGGGGTCGTCGGCGGGCTCGTCGGGTCCGGCGACGAGCACGGCGGGCTGGAGGTGGGGCGCGTACTGCCGCACATGCACGATGCGCAGGTCGGCGTCGCGCCGGGCCGCTTCGGCGAGCGCCCAGCGCAGGGCGCGTTTGCTGTCGTCGGACCCGTCGACGGCGGCGACGACGGGCAGGGGGTGCGGCGTGCTCATGGTTCTTCGCCTCCGACACAGGGCACGCTGGCCGCGCCCTCATTGACCGGCTGTTCCTGTGGCCAGGCTCGCGCACCCGGAGGCCACAGGACAGGGCCGAAGGTCACGTGTCGGAAATCGGCGGGTGAACCGGCGTGCGCGACCACGGCTCCTGCGGCGACGCCGCTCGCATCCGAGCACCCCCTGTGGTCCCGCGGGACCTATGTCAGATCGAACTCGCCCTCGCGCGCGCCGAGCACGAACGCTCCCCACTCGTCCGGTGTGAAGATCAGCGACGGGCTCTCCGGGCTCCCGCTGTTGCGCATCGCGATGAATCCCTCCACGAAGGCGATCTGGACATCGCCCGCTCCCCTGCTGCTGGAGCGCCAGTCCGCCTGGCTCAGATCCAGATCCGGCTTGTCCCACCCCATGAGCGGGTGCTGGTCGATGGTGCTCTCGGCCACGTCCGTGCTCCTCCCGGTTCGTCGTCCGTGCGCCAGCCTAGCGATCGGTTCGTACGCCGCACAGGTCACGAAGGTGGCGATCGTCCGCCTGACGGTCATCGGTGGATCACCGCGTGGGCGGTTCGGCGCCGACGAGCCACATGGAGAAGAACTGCGATCCGCCTCCGTAGGCGTGCCCCAGCACCTTGCGGGCGCCGTCGACCTGGTGCTCTCCCGCCTGTCCGCGTACCTGGAGGGCGGCCTCGGCGAAGCGGATCATGCCGGAGGCGCCGATGGGATTCGTGGACAGGACACCGCCCGACATGTTCACCGGCAGGTCCCCGTCGAGTTCCGTCACGCCCGCCTCGGTGAGTTTCCAGCCCTCGCCCTCGTCGGCGAAGCCGAGGTTCTCCAGCCACATGGGCTCGTACCAGGAGAACGGGACGTACATCTCGACGGCGTCGATCTCGCGGCGCGGGTCCGCGATGCCCGCCTGCCGGTACACGTCGGCGGCGCAGTCCTTGCCGGCCTGCGGGGAGACGAAGTCCTTGCCGGCGAAGAGCGTGGGCTCACTGCGCATGGCGCCGCCGAGCAGCCAGGCGGGCGGCTTCGGTGAACGGGCCGCACCCGCGCGGTCGGTGAGGATCATCGCGCAGGCGCCGTCGGAGGAGGGGCACGTCTCGGAGTAGCGGATGGGGTCCCACAGCATGGGTGAGGCCTGGACCTTCTCCAGGGTGATGTCGTGCTCGTGGAGGTGGGCGTAGGGGTTCTTCAGCGCGTTGCGGCGGTCCTTGTAGGCGACGAGCGAGCCGACGGTGTCGGGTGCGCCCGTACGCCGCATGTAGGCCCGTACGTGTGGCGCGAAGAAGCCACCGGCTCCGGCGAGCAGCGGCTGCTGGAACGGGACGGGCAGCGAGAGCCCCCACATGGCGTTGGACTCGGACTGTTTTTCGAAGGCGAGGGTGAGGACGGTGCCGTGGACGCGGCCCGCGACGAGGTTGGTGGCGACGAGTGCGGTGGAGCCGCCGACGGATCCGGCGGTGTGCACGCGCAGCATCGGTTTTCCTACGGCGCCGAGCGCGTCGGCGAGGTAGAGCTCGGGCATCATGACGCCCTCGAAGAAGTCGGGCGCCTTGCCGATGACGACGGCGTCGATGTCGGCCCAGGTCAACTCGGCGTCCGCCAGCGCCTCTTGAGCGGCTTCGCGGACCAGTCCGGCGATGGACACGTCGCGGCGGGCGGCGACGTGTCTGGTCTGCCCGATCCCGACGACGGCCACGGGCTCCTTGCCTGTACCGCTGCTGCTCATCGCTGGTCCTCCCCTTCGGATGCGTCGGGCACGTCGGGTACGTCGAGTACGTCGGGTACGTCGGGTGCTTCGAGTACGGCGACGAGGTTCTGCTGGAGGCAGGGGCCCGAGGTGGCGTGGGCGAGCGCCCGGCGGGAGTCGCCGCGGTGGATACGGGCGGCGGCCTCCCCGATGCGGATGAGTCCCGCGGCCATGACGGGGTTGGCGGCGAGGGCACCGCCGGACGGGTTGACGGTGACGTCGTCGCCGAGCCGCAACGCCTTGCGCAGGACGACTTCCTGTGAGGTGAACGGGGCGTGCAACTCGGCGGTGTCCACAGGCCGTTCGAAAGCCCCTGCGTTCTCGGCGGCGAGCCGCGCGGAGGGCGAGTCGGTCAGATCGCGTACGCCGAGGCTGTGTGCCTCGATGCGGTGGTCGATGCCGCGGATCCAGGCGGGCCGCTCGCACAGGTCGCGGGCCCGGTCGCCCGCCGCGAGGATCACAGCGGCGGCGCCGTCTCCGATGGGCGGGCAGTCGCCGGTCCGCAGCGGGTGCACGACGTATTCGCCATGCGGCACGTCGGGGCCGCGCAGTTGGGCGTGCGGGTTGTCCGCGGCGGCGGTGCGGCTGCGGGCGGCGACCCCGGCCAGGGCGGGTTCGTCGGTGTGGCCCGCGTCGATGAGGGCCTGGGCCTGGAGCGCGGCGAGGGCGACGGAGTCGGGCCAGAGCGGGGCGACGTAGTACGGGTCGAGCTGCCGGGTCAGCACGTCACGCACCGACCCGGGTGACGACTTGCCGTACGCGTAGACGAGCGCGGTGTCGGCCTCGCCGGTCAGCAGTTTGGTCCACGCCTCGTACAGCGCCCACGCACCGTCCATCTCGACGTGCGACTCGGAGATCGGCGGCCAGGCGCCGACGCCGTCGAGGGCCATGGTGAAGGAGAAGGCCCGCCCGGCCAGGTAGTCGCTCGACCCCGAGCAGGTGAAGCCGATGTCGCTGGTCCTGAGCCCCGTCGCGTCGAGCACCTCGTGCAGCACGGGCATCAGCATCTCGACCTCCGACTGCTCGTCGGTGGTGCGCCGGTGGTCGGTCTGCGCGAAAGCGACCACGGCGATGTCCCGGATCGGCGGTCGCCGCATTCAGATCAGCTCCTTGTACGTGTCGTAGTCGGCGTCCGGTTCGCCGGTCGGCCGGTAGTGGTCCGGATAGCGCCCGCCCTCGCTCCACACGGGCTCGACGCGCAGCCCCATGCGTACTTCGTCGTACGGGATTCCGGCGATGCGGCCGTGCAACGCCAGGTCGGCGCCGTCCAGGGCGATGTGCGCGTAGACGTAGGGCAGTTCGATGTCGAGGTTCCTGGCCTTGACGTTGACGATGCAGTACGTGGTGACGGTGCCGGCCGGGCCGACCTCGACCTGGTCGGTGGTGGCGACGCCGCAGGTGGGGCAGGCGCCGCGGGGCGGGACGTAGACCTTGCGGCAGGACGGGCAGCGCTCGCCGACGGTGCGGTTGTCCGCGAGGGCGTTGATGTACCGGCTCTGGGCGCCGCCGGGGCTGTAGGTGTAGTCGAGGCGGGCGGGGGCGACGATGCCGGTGACGTTGTCCCCGAACTGCCCTGTGTGCGGGCTTACTTGTGTTTCGGCAGGGCTGCTGTCTCCGTTGTCTCCGTTGTCTCCGTCCGGCTCGAAGCAGGCGATGTCCGTGATGGCGCCGGCCCGCTCCTCGGCCCAGCGGACGCGGACGCGCAGACCGGTGTGGACGGTGTCCGGGCCCGGGGCGTCGAGGGCGTGCAGCAGGGCAGTGTCGGCGCCGTCCAGCTTGACCAGGACCCAGGCGAAGGGGGTGCCCAGGGGCTGGCCGCGGCGGGGTTCGGGGTTCCACGCCCAGGTGGTGACGGTGCCCGTGCTGCCCACCTCCACGAGGTCCCGGATCTCGTCGGCGGTCACGGGGTCGTACTCGACCGGCGGCACGAGGACGCTGCCGCTGGTCGTACGGACCCCGAGGACCGTGCGGTGGCGCAGCCCGGTCAGGAACGCGCTCTGGACGGGGCCCAGGGACCGGGTGAAGGGGAACTCCACGACCAAGGGTGCGCGCGGTACCTCCGGTTGGGGCGCGATTGTCATTAGGGCTCCTCCAAAAGGGGGCGGGGTTGGGGTGGGACTTGCCGTCCGGGGGGTGGGGGTGCGGCGGGGCCGGGGGCGGTCGTCGCGGAGCGGGCGTGGGGCGGGGCGGATTCCGGGGGTGCTGGTCGTCGCGGCGCGGGGGCTGCGTCTGCCTCTCTGGGTGCGTTGCCGGGTGACACGTGCGTCGTGGCTGGTCGCGCAGTTCCTCGCGCCCCTGGAGGCTGCGGCCTCGGCGGGTGTAGCTCGGGGGCCGCATCTGCCTCTCTGCGCGCGCGCCGAGTGACACGTACGTCGTGGCTGAGCGCGCCGTTCCCCGCGCCCCTGAGGGCTCGCGGCTTCGGCGGGTGTAGCTCGGGGGCCGCATCTGCCTCTCTGGGCGCGCTGCCGAGTGACACGTGCGTCGTGGCTGATCGCGCCGTTCCCCGCACCCCTGGGAGCTTGCGGCTTCGCCGCGGCTCCAGGAGGGCGCGCCCCTTGAGATGGCGCACGAAGTGCGCATCTCAAGGGGCGCGGGGAACTGCGCGAGAACCCCCACCGACCCGCAGACACACACCAACCCCCAAGGGGCGCGGGGAACTGCGCAAAAGTCGTATCGACCCGCACACACAACCCCGCAGAGCACTGCGCGACGCCCGCCACAACGGAACCCGCACCCAAGACCCAGAACCCGCAGAGCGGACCGGCACAAGGAACCCCGCCCACCCCTACTCCCGCCGAAACAAAGGCAACCGCTTCTCCGCAAAGGCCCGCGCCCCCTCCTTCGCATCGGCCGTATCGAAAACCGGCCACCCCCTCTTGAGCTCCGAGACCAACCCCTCCGCCTCGGAGAGCTCGGCCGTCTCGTAGACGGACGCCTTCACCGCCTCCACGGCCAGCGGCCCACACGCATTGACCCGCTCCGCGATCTCCAGCGCCGCATCGAGCGCCGTCCCGTCCGGAACGACCCGCCCCACCAGCCCGATCGAGGCCGCCTCCGCCGCCGGATAGGGCCGCCCCGTCAGCAGCATCTCCAGCGCATGCGTACGCGGAATCTGCCGCGGCAGCCGTACCGTCGAGCCCCCGATGGGGAACAGCCCCCGCGCGACCTCGAAGAGGCCGAACGTCGCCGACTCCCCCGCGACCCGGATGTCGGTGCCCTGAAGGATCTCCGTGCCGCCGGCCACGCAGTAGCCCTCGACCGCCGCGATCACGGGCTTGCGCGGGCGGTGATGGCGCAGCATCGCCTTCCAGTGCAGATCCGGATCGGCCTTGAGGCGGTCCCGGTACCGCTCGCCCTCCATGCCTTTTCCGGCCAGCGCCTTGAGGTCCATCCCCGCGCAGAACGACCCGCCCGCCCCGGTGAGCACGACCGAGCGGACCGCGTCGTCGGCGTCGGCCTCGAGCCATCCGTCGTAGAGGCCGACGAGCATCGGCAGGGACAGCGCGTTCTTGGCCTCGGGCCGGTTGAGCGTGAGCACGAGCGTCGCGCCCTCGCGCCGTACTTCGAGATGTTCGGTCCCACTCATGACTGCCCTCCAGTCGGCCGGAGCCGCGGGGCCCTTGAGGGCCCGCCTCCGAGACCAGAACAGGTTGCAGGAGGGGGCGGGCCAGTTCAAGAGTTTTCTGACACTCAGTCAGATTATCTCTGTGGGGCCCCTTCCCCCTTCAAACCGTCTCTGCTCTGATGACGGCCACACGAGATGGGGCGACGGTCAGGAGGAGCGGTGGAGTACAACCTTGCCGACCTGTTCGAGTCGGTCGTCGACGTGGTCCCGGACCGCGAGGCACTCGTCTACATCGACCACCCGGGCACGGGCGCGGAGCGCAGGCTGACCTACGCACAGCTCGACGCGGCGGCGAACCGCGTCGCCCACCACCTGATCGACAGCGGTCTGCGCCCCGGTGAACACCTCGGCCTGCACCTCTACAACGGCATCGAGTACCTCCAGACGGTACTCGGCTGCCTCAAGGCGCGAGTGGTACCGGTCAACGTCAACTATCGGTACGTCGAAGAGGAGTTGGTGTACCTCTACCGGGACGCCGACCTGGCCGCGCTGGTCTTCGACGCGGAGTTCACCGAGCGCGTGGCGGCCGCGCTGCCACGGACGGAGAAGCTGCGGCACCTGGTGCGGGTGGGAACCCCGGCGCCAGGCGCGCCGCCACTGAAGTCCGTGGACTTCGCCGGGGCCGAGGCCGCCGCGTCGCCCGGGCGCGGGTTCGCCCCGCGCTCGGCGGACGACCAGTTCATCATCTACACCGGTGGCACTACCGGTATGCCCAAAGGTGTGATGTGGCGTCAGGAGGACTTGTTCTTCTCGGGGTTGGGCGGTGGCGCGCCGACGGGTGAGCCGGTGACGCGACCCGAGGAGCTGGCCGAGCGGGTGGCGGCGGGCGGCGCCGGAATCACCTTCTTCCCCACTCCCCCGCTGATGCACGGCACGTCCACCCTCACCGCCTTCATCGGCTTCAACTTCGGCCAACGCATCGTCATCCACCGCAAGTTCGTACCGGAAGAGGTACTGCGCACGATCGAGAAGGAGAAGGTGACGAGCATGTCACTGGTGGGCGACGCGATGCTGCGCCCGCTCATCGACGCGCTGGAGGGTCCGCTGAAGGGCACGGACTGCTCGTCCATGTTCAGCGTCTCCTCGTCGGGCGCGATCATGTCGGACACGGTGCGCGCGCAGTTCCAGGCGCTGGTCCCGAACGTGCTGCTCCTGAACAACTTCGGTTCGTCGGAGTCCGGCTTCAACGGCACCGCCACGGACGACTCCGGCGCCGGACAGGGTTTCCGGTTACGCGTCAACTCCCGTACGCAGGTGGTGGATCCGGCGACGTACGAACCGGTCGCCGTCGGCGAGGTGGGCCGCATCGCACAGCGCGGCCACGTTCCGCTCGGCTACTACAACGACCCGGGGAAGACCGCCGAGACGTTCTTCCGGAAGGGCGAGGAGCGCTGGGTGCTGCTCGGTGACATGGCCACGGTCGACGAGGAGGGCATCGTCACCGTCCTCGGCCGCGGCTCCCAGTGCATCAACACCGGCGGCGAGAAGGTCTACCCCGAAGAGGTCGAGCAGGCCCTCAAGTCGCACCCGGACGTCTACGACGCGCTGGTCGCCGGCGTCCCCGACGCGAAGTGGGGCAACCACGTGGCCGCCGTCGTCCAGCTCAGACCCGGCGTGCCCACTCTCACCCTGGACACCCTCCAGACGCACTGCCGCATCCACCTGGCGGGCTACAAGATTCCCCGCCGGCTCGTCGTGACAGACAGCATCCAGCGCTCCCCGAGCGGCAAGGCGGACTATCGCTGGGCACGGGCGGTGGCCGCCGGGTCGGCCGGCTGACCGCTGCCGCGCCGGGCCGTGAGCACGGGCTGGTAGAAGCCCGTGCTGTCCGGCGCGTGCCAGGTCACCTCGGTGAAGCCCGCGTCGAGCGCGAAACTTGTCAACTGCCGCTGCGTCAACGCCCAGTAGGTGGTACGGCGCTCCCGTACCCGCCGTTCGTCGCCCTGACCGGTCAGCTGGATGTGCCGCAGGTCGTAGCGCTCGCCGTCGTCGTGCCAGTGCCAGAGCTGGATGGTGATCGTCTCCCGGCCGTCGGCGTCCGTCGACAGCTGCGGCGGCGGCGCCGTGGGCCGGGTGCGGCGCGCCTCCTCGTAGTCGCGGACCGTGAGCAGGAGGAGACCGTCGTCGCGGAGCACCCGGCGCAGGCCGGTCAGCGCCGCGGAGAGGTCGCCGGGCGTGAGCAGGTGCGCCAGGGAGTCGTCGGCGCAGATCGCCGCGTCGAACGTCGCGGACCCGAAGGGCAGAGCGCGCAGGTCCGCGGCGGCCGCGGGCAGGACGGCGCCGCGGGCCGCGGCTTCGGTCCCCGCTCGGGCCGCGGCGCGCGGGCTCAGGTCCGTGCCGACGACCCGGTGGCCGCGGCGGGCCAGGCCGATCGCCTGGGTGCCGATCCCGCAGGCGCCGTCCAGAACCCGGTGCGGGCCCGCGCCGAGGCAGGCCCCGACCAGCGCGTCGAGGACCCGCGCCTGGGCTGCCATGCTCGTGTCCCAGTCCTGGAATATGCGGTGGTAGTCGGCGGCGAGGTCGTCGTAGAAGCGGCGCACGGAAGACATGACCGCACCCTAATCCGGTTGCCCGCGGCCCGGACCGCTGCTGAAGTGACTGGATGGATCAAGAAGCGGTGCTGGCCCTGTTCGACCGGCAGATGCGGCGCGAGGCGCGGCCCGACGAGCCGGGGGCGCGGGTCGAGCGGGTGGACGATGTCGTACGGCAGGTGGGTCCCGGCGACGGGTGGAACGGGGTGCTGTGGTCGGGGTTCGGCGCGGCTGCCCCGGACAGCCCGGAGGCTGCGGCAAGCGTGGACGCGGCCATCGCCGAACAGGCGCGCTTCTACGCCGAGTTGGGCGTCGAGGCGGAGTGGAAGGCGTACGGGCACGACCGGCCCGCTGATCTGGGGGCGCGGCTGACCGCCGCCGGCTTCGTGGCCGAGGAGACGGAGACGCTGCTCGTGGCGGAGACGGCCGGGCTTGCCCTCGATGTCGCGGCGCCGGAAGGGATCCGGCTGCTGCCCGTCACCGAGGAGGCCCAGGTCGAGCTGGTCGAGCGGGTGCACGACCGGGCCTTCGACGGCGGACGGTCCTCCATCGGGCACCAGGTGCGTCAGCAGCTCGCCGCCGACCCGGCGACCGTGCCCGCCGTGGTCGCCCTGTATGGCGAGGAACCGGTCAGCGCCGCCCGCCTCGAACTGCACGAGGGGACGGACTTCGCGAGTCTGTGGGGCGGCGGCACCGCGCCCGAGTGGCGGGGTCGAGGTATCTACCGGGCGCTCGTCGCGTTCCGGGTCCGGATCGCGGCCGAGCGCGGCTTCTCGTACCTGCACGTGGACGCCACGTCGTACAGCAGGCCCATCCTGGAACGGCTGGGCTTCGTCGCGCTGGGGACGACCACGCCGTACGTTCTGAAGGCGACCGGGTGAGGACGCCAGGCCCTGGAAGTCCTCACGCCGACGACAGGAACTCCGCCACCCGCGCCACGAAGAACTCCTCGTCGTCCAGCCAGGGGTAGTGCGCGGCCCCCGGCTGCACCACGACCCGGCCCCGCGGGTAGTACTCCGCGGCGCGGTGGACGAGTTCGGGGCACGGGCCGCCGTCCAGTTCGCCCGCGAGCAGCAGGACCGGGGCATCGAGTCGGGCCAGCGCCGCGCGGGTCGCGGGCGGGTCGTAGGCGCCTTCGGCGGAGTAGCGCACCTCGGCGCGCTCGTTGCTCTGGTCGTCGGTGCGGGCCGCGTGCGCCCGGGCCCGCTCGTCCCAGCGCCCGTAGAAGAAGGCGTCGTAGAGGTAGTCGGCGTCGTCCCGGCCGGCGAGCAGCTTCTCGTACTCGGCGTAGGCCGCCTCGAACCACGGCTCGTGGCTGCGCAGTCGGGCCGCGGCGCGCCGCTCGTCCGGGCTCGCCCGCAGGCCCAGGGCACGTTGCGCGGAGGTGACCAGGACGAGCCGTGCGATGCGCTCCGGGTGGTGGGCCGCGTGGAGGGCGGCGAGGTTGCAGCCCGCCGAATGGGCGAGGACATCCATCTGGTCGAGCCCGAGGTGGACGCGGAGGGCCTCGACGTCGTCGACCTGCCGGTCGCAGCGGTACGTCGCCTCGTCGGCCGGCACCGCCGACCTCCCCGTGCCGCGCAGGTCGAGGAGGTACAGGGTCCGGTGGGCGGTGAGGCCGCCCAGGTCCCCGAGGTACTCGGACGCGCGCATCGGCCCGCCGGGCAGACACACCAGGGGCGGGCCCGCACCGCGGACGTGACAGGCCAGCTCCGTGCCGTCCGGCGCGGTGAACGTGAACATGCCGTGATCATCACAGCCGGGCAGCCGCGGCGGCAACGGCTTTGCACCCGGCTTCGTGCGCCCGGCCTTGCGCCCGGCATCTGATCAACACGTCGCGTCGCATGTCTTGACGTGGCCGGTCCCGCCTTGAATTACTGACGAGCAGCAGGTCAACCGAATGATCGGTCGGGATCGGCCCGGCGTTCGGCGGTGCGGAAGTTCTGAAGTTCGGGAGTGCGGCGATGACGTCGACGACGACGCGATGGTGGGACGAGGGCGAGCGCCTGGGCGCGGCCGAACTGCGGGCGCTCCAGCTGGAGCGGCTGCGCGCGACCCTGAGCCGGGTGTACGAACGGGTGCCGTTCTACCGCGACGCCTTCGACAAGGCGGGGGTACGCCCCGAGGACTGCACGTCGCTCGCGGACCTGGCGCGGTTCCCGTTCACGACCAAGGCGGATCTGCGGGACAACTACCCCTTCGGGCTGTTCGCCGTGGAGCAGGCCGAGGTGCGGCGGCTGCACGCCTCCAGCGGCACGACGGGCCTGCCCACGGTCGTCGGGTACACCGAGGACGATCTGTCGATGTGGGCCGACATGGTGGCCCGCGCGATCCGCGCGGCGGGCGGCAGGCCCGGCCACAAGGTCCATGTCGCGTACGGGTACGGCCTGTTCACGGGCGGGCTCGGCGCGCACTACGGCGCGGAGCGGCTCGGCTGCACGGTCATTCCGGCCTCCGGTGGCATGACCGCCCGCCAGGTCCGGCTGATCCTGGACCTGCGGCCGGAGATCATCATGGTGACGCCGTCGTACATGCTGACGCTGCTCGACGAGTTCGAGCGGCAGGGCGTCGACCCGCGTTCCACCTCGTTGCAGGTCGGCGTCCTCGGTGCCGAGCCCTGGACGGAGGAGATGCGGCGGGAGATCGAGGAGCGGTGCGGGATCGACGCCGTCGACATATACGGGCTCTCCGAGGTCGTCGGGCCGGGTGTCGCGCAGGAGTGCGTGGAGACCAAGGACGGTCTGCACATCTGGGAGGACCACTTCTACCCCGAGGTTGTCGACCCGGTCACGGGTGAGGTGCTGCCCGACGGTGAGCCGGGCGAGCTGGTCTTCACGTCGCTGACGAAGCAGGCGATGCCGGTGATCCGCTACCGGACGCGGGATCTGACGCGGTTGCTGCCGGGGACGGCACGGCCCGCGTTCCGCCGCATGGAGAAGATCACCGGCCGCAGCGACGACATGGTGATCGTGCGCGGCCTGAACCTGTTCCCCACGCAGGTCGAGGAGATCGTGCTGCGCACGCCCGGGGTGGCCCCGCACTTCCAGCTCCGGCTGACCCGCGAGGGCCGGATGGACGCGCTGACGGTCCGCGCGGAGGCCCGGCCGGGCGCGACACCGGACGAGCGGGACGCCGCGGCGCGGGCCATCACGGCGGGGATGAAGGACGGCGTCGGGCTGACGGTGGCCGTCGAGATCGTCGACCCGGAGACGCTGGAGCGCTCGGTGGGCAAGATCAAGCGGATCGTGGACCTACGGAATCGCTGAGGGCCTCAGAGCGCGTCCCTGAGCTCCCGCTTGAGGATCTTGCCGCTGGCGTTGCGGGGCAGCTCGTCCACGAAGACGACCCGCTTGGGCGCCTTGAAGTGGGCGAGCTTCTCGCGCGCGTGGGCGAGCAGTTCGGCCTCGGTGACGTCGTGGGCGCGGACCACGACGGCCGTCACCGCCTCGATCCACCGCTCGTCGGGCAGGCCGATCACCGCCGTCTCTGCGACGGCCGGATGCGTGTAGAGGGCGTCCTCGACCTGGCGTGACGCGACGAGTACGCCGCCGGAGTTGATGACGTCCTTCACCCGGTCGACGACGGTGAAGTAGCCCTCGCTGTCGCGCACGGCGAGGTCACCGGAGCGGAACCAGCCGCCGCGGAAGGCCTCCGCCGTCTCCTCGGGCTTGTCCCAGTAGCCGTCGCACAGTTGCGGTGAGCGGTAGACGACCTCGCCCGGTGTCCCGTCGGGCACGTCCTTGCCGGTGTCGTCGACGACCTTCGCCTCGACGAACAGGACGGGCCGCCCGCAGGAGTCCATCCGCCCCTCGTGCTCGTCGGGCCCGAGGACGGTGGCGAGCGGGCCGATCTCGCTCTGCCCGAAACAGTTGTAGAAGGCGAGTCCCGGCAGCCGCTCGCGCAGCCGTTCCAGGACGGGCACCGGCATGATCGACGCGCCGTAGTACGCCTTGCGCAGCCCGCCGAGGTCCCGGCCGGCGAAGTCGGGGTGCTGGGAGAGGCCGATCCACACGGTGGGCGGCGCGAAGAGGCTGTCGGCCTCGCCCGCCTCGACGAGGTCGAAGATCCGGGCGGCGTCGGGCGCGTCGAGGATCGTGCTCGTGGCGCCGACCGCGAGGTAGGGCAGCAGGAACACATGCATCTGCGCCGAGTGGTAGAGCGGCAGCGTGTGGAGCGGCCGGTCCGTGGCCTTGAGGTCGAGGGCGTGGATCGCGCTGACGTACTCGTGGACGAGGGCCCGGTGCGTCATGCGGGCACCCTTCGGCAGCGCCGTCGTGCCCGACGTGTAGAGCAGCTGGGCGAGGTCGTCGGCGCCCGGCCGCTGCCCGTCGTAGGGGGTGGCGGCCGGCAGCCGGGCCAGCAGGGAACCGTCCGCGTCGCGCAGCGCCAGCGTCCTGACGCCCTCGGGCAGCCGGCCCGCGAGGCCGGGGTCGGTGAGGACCAGCGCGCTGCCGGACTGCTCGACGATGTAGGCGAGGTCGTCGCCGGTCAGGTTCTGGTTGACGGGGACGTGCACGAGGCCCGCGCGGGCGCCGGCCAGGAACCCGATGAGGTAGGCGTCGGAGTTGTGCCCGTAGGCGCCGACCCGGTCGCCAGGCGCGAGGTCCAGGCCCCGCAGGACACCGGCCGCGCGCGAGACGGCCTCGTCCAGTTCCTCGTACGTCCAGGAGCGCGGCCCGTAGCGCAGGGCGATCCGCGCCGGGGTGCGGCGGGCGCTGCGCCGCAGTACCCCGTCCACGGTGCTGCCTGCCGCTTCTGCCGCCGGTGACGTCGTCATGGCGTGATCCTGTGCGCCCGCGGACGCCAGGTCAAGACGTGTGCGCACGGCCCTCGGCAGGCGACATACCGATTGGTACGCTCAACCGCCCCTGTCCCCGCTGCAGTTGGGAGCACGATGCGTATCCGGCTCAGACAACGGCGTCACACGGTCGCCGGGATCGCTCTGCTGACCGCGCTCACCACCACGGCCGCGCTGCCCCCGGCCGCCGCCGACCGGCACGAGCACCCTCGCGGCGACGGCCTGTCCGCCACGATCCGCTACACCGAGTACGGCATTCCGCACATTCTCGCCGAGGACTACGCGAACCTCGGCTTCGGCACCGGCTGGGCCCAGGCCGCCGACCAGGTGTGCACGCTCGCCGACGGGTTCCTGACCGTACGGGGCGAGCGCTCACGCTGGTTCGGCCCCGACGCGGCCCCCGACGGCTCGCTCTCCTCGGCGACCACGAACCTCGCCGGCGACCTGTACTTCCGTGGCGTACGCGATACACACACGGTGGAGAAGCTGCTCGCCACGCCCGCTCCGGCCGGGCCCAGCAGGGACGTCAAGGACGCGATGCGCGGCTGGGCCGCCGGGTACAACGCGTGGCTGAAGCAGAACCGCATCACCGACCCGGCGTGCAAGGGCGCGGAGTGGGTGAAGCCGGTGACGACACTGGACGTGGCGGCGCGCGGCTTCGCGATCTCGGTGCTCGGCGGGCAGGGGCGCGGCGTCGACGGCATCGCGGCCGCGCAGCCGCCGACGGCGGGCGCGCGGGAGCAGGCGTCACCGTCGCGGGACGAGATCGCGCACGCCGCGCGTGAGTTGTTCTCCCAGGAAGACTCCGACATGGGGTCGAACGCGGTGGCGTTCAGCGGCGCGACCACGGCGAACGGGCGCGGCCTGCTGCTCGGCAACCCTCACTACCCCTGGCAGGGCGGACGCCGGTTCTGGCAGTCGCAGCAGACGATCCCGGGTGAACTGGACGTCATGGGCGGCTCGTTGCTCGGCACCACGACGATATCCATCGGGCACAACTCCCGTATCGCATGGAGCCACACGGTCGCGACCGGCGTCACCCTCAACCTCCACCGGCTGACCCTCGACCCGTCCGACCCGACCGCGTACGTGGTCGACGGCAGGCGGGAGAAGATGACGAAGCGGACCGTGACGGTGCCCGTGCGGGGTGGCGCCGACGTGACCCGTACGCAGTGGTGGACGCGGTACGGGCCGGTCGTCACCTCGCTCGGCGCCCAGCTCCCCCTGCCGTGGACGGCGGGGACGGCGTACGCGCTGAACGACCCGAACGCGGTGAACATGCGGGCCTCCGACACCGCCCTCGGCTTCAGCAAGGCACGCTCGACGGACGAGGTGCTGCGGGCGCTGCGCCGGACGCAGGGCATTCCGTGGGTGAACACGATCGCGGCCGACTCCCGGGGCCACTCGCTGTTCACGCAGTCCCAGGTCCTGCCGCGCATCACCGACGATCTGGCGGCGCGCTGCTCGACGCCGCTCGGCAAGGTCACGTACCCGGCGTCGGGTGTCGCGGTGCTCGACGGTTCGCGCGGTGACTGTGCGCTCGGCCGGGACAAGGACGCGGTGCAGCCCGGAATCTTCGGGCCCGCCAGGATGCCGGTCCTCAAGGACGCCCCGTATGCGGAGAACTCCAACGACAGTGCCTGGCTGGCCAACGCCGACCGGCCGCTCACCGGGTACGAGCGGATCTTCGGGACGGTCGGCACCCCGCGTTCCATGCGGACACGCGGCGCGGTCGAGGACGTGTCGGCGATGGCGGACAAGGGCGGCCTGAAGGTCGCGGACTTGCAGAAGCAGCAGTTCGCCGACCGGGCGCCGGCCGGTGATCTGGCGGCCGCGGACGCGGCGAAGACGTGCGCGGACTTGCCGGGTGGCACGGCAACCGGCAGCGACGGCACGGCTGTTGAGGTCGGCCAGGCATGCCGCGTCCTCGCCGGCTGGGACCGCACCATGAGTACCGGCAGCCGGGGAGCACTGCTCTTCGACCGGTTCTGGCGGAAGCTGACGGCGACGGTCCCGGCGGACAAGCTGTGGAAGGTGCCGTTCTCGGCCGCCGACCCGGTACGCACGCCGCACACCCTCGACACGCGGCAGCCCGGTTTCGCGACCGCCCTCGCCGATGCCGTGGCCGAACTGCGGGGAGCGGGCATCCCGTTGGACGGAAAGCTCGGCGCGAACCAGTTCGTGGTGCGCGGCGACAAGCGGATCCCGGTGCACGGCGGCACGGAGTCGCTCGGCGTGTGGAACAAGGTCGAGCCGGCCTGGGACCCGAAGGGCGGCGGCTACACGGAGGTCGTGCACGGCTCCAGCTACATCCAGGCCGTCGGCTGGGACGGCGGGAGCTGCCCGGTGGCCCGCACGCTCCTCACGTACTCCCAGTCCTCGAACCCCGACTCGCCGCGTTACAACGACCAGACCCACCTCTACTCGCAGCGGAAGTGGGTCACGGAGCGCTTCTGCGAGAAGGACATCCGGCGCTCGCCCGCACTGAAGGTGGTGCGGGTGCGCGGCTGACGCGCACACGGGAAGCCGACGCGCACAGGGGAAGGGGAGGCCGCCACCTCCCCTCCCCCGTGCCCGACACCCGGGTCACATGACCCGGGTCCGGCCCTCCCAGTACGGGTCCCGCAGCCGCCGCTTGTAGAGCTTGCCGTTGGGATCACGGGGCATCGCCTCGATGAAGTCGACGCTCTTGGGCCGCTTGTAGCCCGCCAGGTTCCGCTCGCAGTGGGCGAGGAGCTCCGCGGCGAGCTCGGCGCCGGGCACCCGGCCCTCGGCGGCCTCCACCACGGCCTTGACCTCCTCGCCCCAGTCGTCGTGCGGGATGCCGAACGCGGCCGCGTCGGCGACGGCCGGGTGGCTCAGGAGCGCCGACTCGATCTCGGCGGGGTAGATGTTGACGCCACCCGAGATGATCATGTCGATCTTGCGGTCGCGGAGGAAGAGGTAGCCGTCCTCGTCGAGGACGCCGAGGTCACCGACGGTGAAGAAGTCGCCGATGCGGTTCTTCTTCGTCTTGCCCTCGTCCTTGTGGTACGCGAATCCGCCGGTGCTCATCTTCATGTAGACGGTGCCGAGTTCGCCCGGGGGCAGCCGGTTGCCGTCGTCGTCGAAGACCGCCAACTCGCTGATGGGCCAGGCCTTTCCGACCGTTCCCGGCTTCTTCAGCCAGTCCTCGGCCGTGGCGAAGGCGCCGCCGCCCTCGCTCGCCGCGTAGTACTCCTCGACGCAGTCGCCCCACCAGTCGATCATGGCGCGCTTGACGTGGTCGGGGCAGGGCGCGGCGCCGTGGATGGCGTGCCGCATCGAGGTGACGTCGTAGCGGTCCTTCACGTCCTGCGGGAGGGCGAGGAGGCGGTGGAACTGGGTGGGCACCATGTGTGTGTGAGTGCACCGGTGGGCGTCGATGAGACGCAGCATCTCCTGCGGGGTCCACTTGTCCATGAGGACGAGCCGGTGCCCGATGTGCAGGGCCGCGCCCGCGAACTGGAGCACGGCCGTGTGGTAGAGCGGCGAGCAGACCAGATGGACGTTGTCGTCGAAGGGCTTGATGCCGAAGATGCCGAGGAAGCCGCCGAGGTAGGACTCCTCCGGGAGCTTTCCGGACAGCGGGCGGCGGATGCCGCGGGGGCGGCCCGTCGTCCCGGACGTGTAGTTCATGACCCAGCCCAGGGTCCGCTCGTCCGGTGCCGACTCTTCTTGCCCATCCGAGAGTTCGGCGTACGGGCGGAACGTGTCGACGCTGCCGACGGCGTACCGGTGCGTCGTGGGCAGCACGGCCTCGTCGGCGGCGGCGCGTGCCTGCTCGGCGAAGCGCTCATGGGCGATCAGCACCTTCGCGCCCGAGTCGGCGACGATCCAGGCGATCTCCGGGCCTACGAGGTGGTGGTTGACCGGCACCAGGTAGAAGCCTGCCTGCGACGCGGCGAGGTAAGCGGTGAGGAACTCGACGCCGTTGGGAAGCACGACGGCGAACGCGTCCCCGCGCTTGAGGCCGGCCTCGCGGAGGCCGTGCACCATCTTGTTCGCGGCAGCGTGCAGGTGGCCGGCGGTCCATTCCTCGCCGTCCGGGGCGATCAAGACGGGGCGGGTGGAGTGGGCCGCGGCCTGGGCCCAGAAGCCGTTCGGGGGGGTCGGGTCGGGCATGGGGGGCGTTCCCTTCTGCGGGTCGGTGTGCCGGGGGCGGGTCCTGTGCCAGGTGCGGGTGCGGGTGCGTAGTGGCGGGTCGCGCAGTTCCCCGCGCCCCTGAGCGTGTGCCGTGTCCCGCCGTCTTGAAGGTGCGGCACCGTCGTGGTTGCTCGCGCAGTTCCCCGCGCCCCTGAGCGAGTGCCATCTCCCGCCGTCTTGAAGGTGCGGCACCGTCGTGGTTGCTCGCGCAGTTCCCCGCGCCCCCTTCGGCTTGCGGCTTCGCCGTAGCCTCGGCTATGAGGTGGCGCACGAAGTGCGCATCTCAGGGGCGCGGGGAACTGCGCGACCAGCCCCCACCGGGGCCGCAGACGCAATCCCTCCAGGGGCGCGGGGAACTGCGCAAGACGCCCGCAACGGCCGGCGCCCGGAGCGAACGTCACCGCCCCGCAACCCGGTTCACCCGATCGATCGCCCTCTCGAAACCCCGGGTCAACTCATCAAAAACCGCCTGCACGCTGCGTTCCTCGTTCATCCGCCCCACGATCTGCCCCACGGGAGTACCGAGCAACGGCTCGACCTCGTACTTCTGGATCCGGGACACCGCCTCGGCAACGAGCAGCCCCTGCAAGGGCATCGGCAGGGTCCCGGGCCCCGCCGGGTCGTCCCAGGCGTCCGTCCACTCCGTACGCAGCTGCCGCGCAGGCTTCCCGGTCAGCGCGCGCGAGCGCACCGTGTCGCCGGATCCCGCGGCGAGCAGCTTGCGGGTGAGGGCGGGCGAACTCAGCTCCGCTTCCGTGGTCGTCAGCCACACCGATCCGAGCCACACACCCTGCGCGCCGAGCGCGAACGCGGCGGCGGCCTGCTGCCCGCTGCCGATGCCGCCGGCGGCCAGCACCGGCAGCGGGGCGACGGCCTCGACGGCCTCCGGGGTGAGCACCATCGACGCGATCTCGCCGGTGTGGCCGCCCGCCTCATACCCTTGGGCGACGACGATGTCGATGCCCGCCTCGGCGTGTTTGCGAGCGTGCCGAGCGCTGCCCGCGAGCGCGGCGACGAGGACGTCGTGCTCGTGAGCGCGGGCGATGACGTCCGCCGGGGGTGAGCCGAGCGCGTTGGCGAGGAGCCCGATCGGGTAGTCGAAGGCGACGTCGAGCTGGCTGCGGGCGACCTGTTCCATCCAGCCGGTGATGCGCCAGCCGGACGCCTCGCCCTCGGCGAGTTCGGGCACGCCGTGCTTGGCGAGGGTGTCCCGGACGAACTGCCGGTGGCCCTCGGGGATCATCGCCTCGACGTCCGCCTCGCTGACACCCTCGACCTTCTTCGCGGGCATGACGACGTCGAGCCCGTACGGCCGGCCGTCGGCGTGCGCGTGCAGCCAGTCCAGGTCGCGGGTGAGGTCCTCGGGCGCCGTGTAGCGGACCGCGCCGAGCACGCCGAAGCCTCCGGCTCTGCTGATGGCGGCGGCCACCGCGGGGAACGGTGTGAAGCCGAAGACGGCGTGCTCGATCCCCAGTTTCTTGCTCAGCTCCGTCTGCATGCGCGCAGGATGCCGCAGCGAACCGGACGACGGAAGGGGTTTTCTGATGCAGCGTCAGATTTTTGACCGCCCGCGCGCCGGGTTCGCGATGGTTGACACGAGGCAGTACTGACATGAAAGTTTCATCCGTCCGGCGAGATCCCGAAAGATACTTTCAGGAGGACTGTTCATGAGCTCAGGGGACCAGGACAGATCACGGGGTGGCCTCACGCGGCGCCAACTGGGCAGCGCGGGACTCGCGTTGGGCGGCGCCCTGGCCCTCGCCCCGTTCCCGGCCGGCCCCGCGGCGGCCTCCGCGGGGAAGAAGGAGCGGCGCCGCCCCACCCTGCGCCGGGGCTCCCCCGAGCGCGCGGGCCTGCTCGCCGGCCACCTGCGTCAGCTGGTCGTGGACGCCGAGAAGTTCCTCGGGCCCTCCCCGAAGCACCCCTGGTACGCGGGGGCGGTGCTGCTCGCGGGCCGTGGCGGCACGGTGGCCCTGCACCAGCCCATCGGCAAGGCGGTGCGCTACTCGCGCTACGACGACACGACCGACACCGGTGTCGAGTTCCCCGCGGACCAGCAGATCGACATGGCCGAGGACACCGTCTTCGACATGGCCTCGGTGTCGAAACTGTTCACCTCGATCCTCTCCGTGCAGGAGATCGAGCGCGGCACCCTGGAGCTGGAGGCGAAGGTCGCCTCCTATCTCCCGGACTTCGCGGGCGCGGGCAAGCAGGACGTGACCATCCGTCAACTCCTGACGCACACCTCGGGGTTCCGTTCCTGGATCCCGCTCTACAAGGAACCCACGCGCGAGGGGCAGCTGCGGCTCATCTGGAACGAGGCGCCGCTCAACCCGCCCGGCACCACGTACCTCTACTCGGACCTCAACCTGATCTCGCTCCAGCTGGTCCTGGAGAAGCTCACCGGCAACACCCTCGACGTACTGCTGCGCGAGCGGATCACGGACCCGCTCGGGATGCGGCGCACCCGCTACAACCCGCCCGCCTCCTGGAAGCCGAAGATCGCGGCGACGGAGGACGCCCGCGCGCCGTGGTCGGGCCTGGACCGCGGACTGGTGTGGGGCGAGGTGCACGACGAGAACGCGTTCGGCCTCGGCGGTGTCGCGGGCCACGCGGGTGTCTTCTCCAGCGCCTGGGACCTGGCGATCCTCGGCCGGACGCTGCTCAACGGCGGGGTGTACGGCAAGGCCCGCATCCTCTCCGAGAAGTCGGTGGAGCTGATGTTCACGGACTTCAACACCGCCTTTCCCGGCGACGAGCACGGCCTGGGCTTCGAGCTCTACCAGCACTGGTACATGGGCGCGATGGCGACCCCGCGCACCGCGGGCCACACCGGGTTCACCGGCACCTCGATCGTCCTCGATCCGACGACCGACTCCTTCCTCATCGTGCTCGGCAACTCCGTCCACCCCGTACGCAACTGGCGCTCCGGCTCCGCGCCCCGGGTCGCCGCGGGCAACAACATGGCGCGCGCCGTCGCGGTACGTCCCGCGCACGGGCGCACCGCCTGGTTCTCCGGCATGGCCGGCGCCGCGTCGGCCACCCTGACCCTGCCGGACCTGCGCCTCACCTCGCCCGCCGCCCGCCTGACGTGCTCGCTGTGGTGGGACACGGAACCGCACTCCGACTCCCTCTCCCTGGAGGTCTCGACGGACGGCGGCTCGACCTGGAAGGCGCTGCCCTTCACCACGGACCGGGCCGACGAGCACGCGGCGGGCGCGGTGGACGGCTACGCGGGCCGCGTCTGGCACCGTCTCACCGCCGGCCTCGGCGACTTCGGCTCCGCGTCTACGCGCGTACGGTGGCGGTACACGACCGATCAGCTGTACGTGGGCCGCGGTGTCTACGTGGACGGCGTACGGGTCACCGACGGCCACCGGGTCGTCTTCGACGAGGCCCGCCCCGCCGACTCCTCGCGCATCGACGCGGTGGGCTGGACGGCGTCCCAGGACTGATCCGCCCCGAACCCGCCCCCGGGGCGCCCCGGGACGGGGTCAGCGGCCGAGCACCGCCATCGCGGCGTTGTGCCCGGGGATGCCGCTGACCCCGCCACCGCGCACCGCTCCCGCGCCGCACAGCAGTACGTTCGCGTGCGCCGTCTCCACACCCCAGCGGCCCGTGCCGTCCTCGGCGTACGGGAAGGACAGGGGGCGGTGGAAGATGTGGCCGCCGGGCAGGCGCAGGTCGCGCTCCAGGTCGAGCGGCGTCTTCGCCTCGATGCAGGGGCGGCCGTCGGTGTCCTCGGCGAGGCAGTCGGCGAGCGGCTCGGCGAGGTGCGCGTCGAGCTGGGCCAGGGTCGCCCTCAGGAGTTCGGTGCGCGCGGCGTCGTTGTCCTGCGCGAACAGGCGCGCGGGGGTGTGCAGCCCGAACAGGGTGAGGGTCTGGTAGCCGCGCGCGACGAGGTCCGGGGCGAGGATCGTCGGGTCGGTCAGGGAGTGGCAGTAGATCTCGGAGGGCGGCACGCTCGGCAGGTTCCCGGCGGCCGCTTCGGCGTAGGCGGTCGCCAACTGGTCGTAGCCCTCGGCGACATGGAAGGTTCCCGCGAACGCCTCGCGCGGGTCGACGGACGTGTCCTTCAGCCGCGGCAGGCGCTTCAGCAGCATGTTGACCTTGAGCTGGGCGCCCTCGGCCGGGGCGGGCGGGGTGTCCCCGAGGAGCCGGGCGAGGTCCTGCGGGGAGGCGTTGACGAGGACGTGCCGGGCGGCGACGGCGCCGACGCCCTCCTCGGTCCTGTACGTCACCTCGGCGCGCCGCCCGTCGGTCTCGATCCGGGTCACCTCGTGGCCGGTGACGAGGTCGGCGCCGGCCGCGCGGGCCGCGGCGGCGAGGGCGTCGGTGAGCGCGCCCATGCCTCCGACGGGCACGTCCCAGTCACCGGTGCCGTTGCCGATGACGTGGTAGAGGAAGCAGCGGTTCTGGGCCAGCGAGGCGTCGTGGGCGTCGGCGAACGTGCCGATCAGCGCGTCGGTGAGGACGACGCCGCGCACCAGGTCGTCCTCGAAACGCTCCTCGATGCCGACGCCGACGGGCTCCTCGAAGAGCAGCCGCCAGGCCTCCTCGTCCCCGACCCGCTCCCGCAGCGCGGCCCGGGTCGGCAGGGGCTCCGTGAGCGTGGGGAAGATCCGTTCGGCGGCGCGCCCGGTCGTCCCGTAGAACCGGTCCCACGCCTCGTACTCGCGCTCGCCGCCCGTCAGCCGGGCGAACGCCTCGCGCGTGCGCCCGGGACCGCCGCCGACCAGCAGCCCCGTCGGGCGGCCCCCGCGGACGGCCGGCGTGTACGAGGACACGGTCCGCTGCCGCACGGCGAAGTCGAGCCCCAGCTCGGCCACGATCTTCCGGGGCAACAGGCTGACCAGGTACGAGTACCGGGAGAGGCGGGCGTCCACGCCGGGGAAGGGCCGGGTGGAGACGGCGGCGCCGCCGGTCGCCCCGAGCCGCTCCAGGACGGTGACGCTGCGGCCGGCCCGGGCGAGGTAGGCAGCGGCGACGAGCCCGTTGTGACCGCCACCGACGATGACGACGTCGTACTGATCCAAAACAAGCCCCTCCAGTACAAGGTGGCCCCTCCGGCGATCGAGGAGCGGGGCCCGGGGCGGAGCCCCGCGACCTCAGCCGCGATTCTGACCCCGCTCCCGCAGCTCGGCAACACGACGGTACAACTCCACCGCCTCCACCCCCCGCCCCACCTGTTCCAGACAGTGCGCCTCGTCGTTACGGCTGGCGAGCGTGTCCGGATGCGCCTCCCCCAGCACCCGCTCCCGCGCGGCGGCCACCTTCCGGTACTCGGCCAGCGCGTCCTGCCACCGCCCCAGCCAGCCGAGCCCGACCGCGACCTCACGGCGGCTGACGAGGGTGTCGAGGTGGTCCTCGCCCAGGACCCGCTCGCGGATCGCGCACACGTCACGGGCTTCGGCGAGTGCCTCCTCCCAGCGGGCCATCCGGCCGAGATTGACGCCGAGGCCGTGCCGGGCGCGCAGTGTCTCGGGGTCGGTGGGGCCGCTGACCCGGGTGCGGTCGTCGATCAGGTCCCGGTAGAGCGTGAGCGCCTCCGCGCTGCGGCCGAGGCGGCCCAGGCTGATGCCCACCTCGTAGCGCGCGGCGAGGGTGTCCGGGTGGTCGGGGCCCAACGCCCGCGCCCGCGCCTCGGCCACTTCCCGGTAGGCCCGCAGCGCCTCGCTCCAGCGCCCCAACTGGCCCAGCGTGTAACCGACTTCGCACCGGGTGACGAGCGTGTCGGGGTGCTCGGGTCCGAGGACGCGGGCGCGCGCGTCGGCGACCTCGCTCGCCATGCGGTAGGAGTCCTCCAGTCGGCCGAGGCGGCTCAGGTTGAAGGCGAGGTTGTGGCGGCAGCGCAGGGTGTCGGGGTGCTCGGGGCCCATGGTGCGCTCGCGCGCCGCGAGGACCGAGGTGTAGACCTGGTGGGCCTCCAGGTGGCGGCCCAACTTGCCCATGACGTAGGCCACTTCCTGCCGGGCGCCGAGTGTTTCGGGGTGCTCGGGGCCGAGGGCGCGCTCACGTCCCTCGACGACGCGCCGGTACTCGCGCAGGGCGTCGGCGGCGCGTCCGGTGCGGCTCAGCGAGAAGGCGACCTCGTAGCGGCTGGCGAGGGTGTCGGGGTGGTCGGGGCCCAGGGCGTGCTCGCGCTCGGCGGCGACGGCGCGGTGCACCTCGCCGGCCTCGGCCCAGCGGCCGAGCCGGCCGAGGCTGAGTCCCGCGTGGTGCCGGGAGGCGAGCGTGGCGAGCAACTCCGGAGCGGGAGTGGGTCGTTCGGCACGCTCGGGCGGGGTCGCGCGGGCATCGGCGGCGGGCCGCGGGATCCACTCGCCGGACAGTCCCGCCGCCGAGTCGGGCGGGGCCAGGCGCAGCCCCGCGCCGCCGGTGGCCTTGTGCCCGGTGGTCATGCCGCGCGTCCACGACGGCAGGCGCGGCTCGCGGGAGAGCGGCTCCCCGGCGACGACGCGGGTGTCCGTGCGCGGTTCGACCTGCGGGGCCCGCACCGTGGGCACGTACGCCCCGCGTCCGAGGCGTCCGCCGGCGAGGCGGCGTCCCAGTTCCCGTGCGTCGCCCGGCCGTTGCCCGGGGTCCTTGGCGAGCAGGTCGAGGATGATCTGTTCGACGTACGCGGGCAGTTCGGGGCGGTGGTTGCGCGGTGGCTCGGGCGGGGTGTCGCGGTGTCCGACGAGCACGGCCCAGGCGTCGTCGAGGTCGAAGGGCGGCGCGCCCGTGGCGATCTCGTACAGCACGCAGCCGAGCGAGTACAGGTCGCTGCGCTGGTCGACGTGGGTGCCGCCGATCTGCTCGGGTGACATGTAGTGCGGGGTGCCCATGGCGACGCCGGTGCCGGTGAGGCGGGCGGTGAAGCCGATGTCGTGGCCGAGCCGGGCGATGCCGAAGTCGCAGATCTTCGCCGTGCCGTCGGCGAGCCGCACGATGTTGGCGGGCTTCAGGTCGCGGTGCACGATGCCCTGTTCGTGCGTGTAGGCGAGGGCTGCGGCGACCTGCTCGGCCATGTCGACGATGTCGTCGACGGGCAGCGGGTGGTGCCGGTTGTCCTCCAGGAGCTGGCTGAGGTTCCTGCCCTCCAGGAGCTCCATCACCAGGTACAGGATGCCTTCGTACTCGCCGAAGTCGTGCACGACGGTGACGCCGCGGTGCTGGAGCGCCGCCGCGACCCGGGCCTCCCGGCGGAAGCGCTCGCGCAGCACGCGGGTGAACGACTGGTCGCGCTGGGGTCCGAGCGGCTTGAGGCACTTGACCGCGACGTGTCTGCCCAGTGATTCGTCGCGGGCGCGCCACACCTCGCCCATCCCCCCGCGGCCGATCTGGTCGAGCAGCCGGTACCTCCCGTGGATCAGCCGGATGTTCCTGGTTTCCCCCAGCTCTGGCATGTCCCGCTGTCGCCCCCGTCGCCTCGCCGCACCCTCCCCCGGCCCAGTATGGCTACCCGTCTGCCGACTTTGTAGGGTGCCGGGCGGGCCGCGGGGCCGAGTCGCGCCATGGCCCGCAGGATGTGTTTCGGGGGCAGTTGCCAGCGCACACGGTCGGGGACACAGCGCAGCACCGTGCCCGTGGCGCGCAGGCGGCGGGTGACGACGGCAGGGGCGGGGGCGCGTCGGCCGTACAGTTCGTGGGCGTACGGCGGCAGGGAGGCGTACGCCAGATCGGCCACCCGCCGCCACAGGAGCTCGCGCGCCGGGACCAACAGGGCGTGGGTGGGCGGCCGTTGCAGGAAGTCGTCGACGACGCGGGCTTCGGGACCGGCGGCGAGCTCGGGCCGTACCCCTTCGAAGTACGCCGCCAACTCAACCACACTGCCCGGCACTTGCTCCGGGTCGAGGCCGACCAGGCGGGCACTGGTGCGGTGTTCGGCGATGTACCGGTCGGCCTGCGCCCCGGTGAGACAGAAGCCCGAGCGCCGTGCGACGTGCAGATAGGAGTCGATCTCGGCGCAGTGCACCCACAGCAGCAGTCCGGGCTCGTCGACGCCGTACCGCTCCCCCGTGTCCGGGTCGGTGGCCGTCAGGCGGCGGTGGATCCCGCGGACCCGGGCGCCCGCCTTCTCGGCCGCCTCCCCGGTGCCGTACGTCGTCGTCCCGACGAAGCTCGCGGTGCGCATCAGCCGTCCCCAGGCGTCGCGCCGGAAGTCGGAGTTCTGCATGACGCCGCGCACCGCGCGCGGATGCAGCGCCTGTAGGTACAGGGCCCGGATGCCGGCCACCCACATCATGGGGTCGGCATGCATCTGCCAGGTCACCGAGTCGGGCCCGAAAAGCCCCGGATCCGCCGCGCCCGCCTGCGCCACCCAGGCCTCCCAGCCTTGCCGTGCCCGACATCACCAGCCTGGACGCGGCATGCCGTGGGTTCAGCGGCGCACCCGCGGCATGCCCAGGCCGATCCAGGAGATGATCTCGCGCTGGATCTCGTTGTTGCCGCCGCCGAAGGTGAAGATGACGGCGGAGCGGTAGCCGCGCTCCAGTTCGCCGTGGAGCACGGCGCCTGCGCTGCCCTCCTTCAGGGCGCCCGCCGCGGCGACGACCTCCATCAGCCAGGCGTACGCGTCACGGCGTGCCTCGGAACCGTAGACCTTGACGGCGGAGGCGTCCTGCGGCGTGAGGGTGCCCTCCTGGACGGCGTTCACCATCTGCCAGTTGAGGAGCTTCATCGCGTCGAGCTTGGTGTGGGTCTGCGCGAGCCGCTTGCGGACCCAGCCGAGATCGATGACGCGCCGTCCGTCGGCGAGCTTGGTCTCCATGGCCCAGCGCTGGACGTCGTGCAGGGCGCGGATCGCCATGGTGCCGTGCGCGGCGAGGGTGACGCGCTCGTGGTTGAGCTGGTTGGTGATCAGCCGCCAGCCCTTGTTCTCCTCGCCGACGCGGCGTGAGAGGGGGACGCGGATGTTCTCGTAGTAGCTGGCCGTGGTGGAGTGCGAGGCGAGGGTGTTGATGACCGTGCAGGAGTAGCCGGGGTCGGAGGTCGGCACGAGCAGCATCGTGATGCCCTTGTGGGACGGGGCGCCCGGATCGGTGCGCACCGCGAGCCAGACCCAGTCGGCGGTGTCGCCGTTGGTCGTCCAGATCTTCTGGCCGTTCACGACGTAGGAGTCGCCGTCCCGCACGGCGCGGGTCTTCAGGGCCGCGAGGTCGGTGCCCGCGTCGGGTTCGCTGTAGCCGATCGCGAAGTCGAGCTCGCCGGAGAGGATCTTCGGCAGGAAGAACTCCTTCTGTTCGTCCGTACCGAACCGCATGATCGTGGGACCGACCGTGTTGAGCGCCATCAGCGGCAGCGGCACGCCCGCCTGGGCGGCCTCGTCGAAGAAGAGGAACTGTTCCATGGGTGTCAGGCCGCGGCCGCCGTACTCCTTCGGCCAGCCGACCCCGAGCCAGCCGTCGGAGCCGAGGCGGCGCACGGTCTCGCGGTAGAAGCGCTTCTGGGCACCCGGGTCCTCATAGCGCGCGTACGCGTTGTCGGGGACGAGGTCGGCGAAGTAGGCGCGCAGCTCGGTGCGCAACTGCTGCTGCTCAGGCGTGTATGCGAGGTGCACGGCCCCTCCTGGCGGTCAACTGGGCGGCGTCGGCGTGGCGTTGCCGGGCACTGACGGCGCACACAGTAGAACTCGTTCCAGAAATAGGGAATGCCGGGGACAGATCGGCCGAGCCACACGAACCGGCCGCCGCCGGCGCGTCAGTCGAGGATCGCCAGGAAGTCGGTGCAGGCCCGGGCGCAGGCACGGCTCTGCTCGGCGCAGTCCGCGGCGTCCGGCAGACCGTCGCAGACGTGCGCGCACTCCAGGGCGACGGCGCGGCACCACTCGACCTGGAGCCGCAGCCCGTACTCGTCCTGGTGGGCCTCCTCCGACAGCAGGCGGCACGTCGCGTCGCAGACCTCGATGCACAGCAGCAGGGAGCGCCGCAGTCCGTGCCGCAGGCCTTCCCGCTCGGAGTCCCACGCCGACATGGGGCGTACGGGACCGTGTGCGGGCGGGGCAGCGGGCCCCGGTTCGAGGGCGCTGACGCGCAGGGCGCCGGCGCGGGCGCAGTCGGTGCAGGCCTGTGCGCAGGCGAACCGGGCCTCGAGGAAGCGGACCAGGGTGTCCTTGGGCGGGTCGGTCGTCAAAGCGGGGTCAGCGGCCTCTGTGGTCTCGGCGCGGAGGTGCGGGTGCTTCGCCAGGGGGGTCACCGGCCCGGCTCCTTTCAGGGAACGTCTGATCCGGTGCCGAGTAGCCGCATCGCCGATGGCCAAACCGGCACGACGGCGCCTGCGCGATCAAACCGCGTGCGGGAGGCGGCGCGTGGGGTCACTTCCGGCGCACCCCGCGCGCCCGCACGCCCCGCACCATCCGGCCGAACGGCGTACGAGGGCCGGTTCCACACTGTCCGGCCAGGGGCTTCGCCTCCGGGGGCGCCTGGTTTACGCCGTCACCGGCCCGGTTACTGGAAGTCCCTGCCGGAGCGCGGCCCGCGCTCCGCTCGCCGCAGGCCCACATGCCGCGGCGTGCATCCGCAACCACCCCTCACCTTCTGCGAGTTGACAAGTGACAGAGCCCGAGAAGTCCGGTACGCGGGAGGACCGCAAGACCCGTCTGACGGTTCTGGTGGCTCTCTCCGCGAATCTGCTCATCGCCGTGGCGAAGGCGATCGGCGGCCTCATCGCCGCGTCGCCCGCGCTGCTGTCGGAAGCGGCGCACTCGGTCGCCGACAGCCTCAACGAGGTGTTCCTCCTCGCCGCACTGCACCGCAGCCGCCGGCCCGCGGACCGCCGGCACCCGTTCGGCTACGGCAAGGAGCGGTTCTTCTGGTCGCTGCTGGCCGCCGTCGGGATCTTCGTCATGGGCGGTGCTTCTCCTTCTTCCAGGGCTTCGAGGCACTGACGGGCCCGGCCACCGAGGAGTCGCCTTCGGGCTACGTCGCCGGCCTCGTGGTCCTCGGCGTGGCGCTGCTGGCGGAAGGTGCCTCGCTGATCCGCGCCGTCCTCCAGGTCCGGGCCCAGCCCGGCAAGGGGATCGGCTCCGACCCGGCGCTGCGCACGGTCCTCGCCGAGGACAGCACGGCGGTGCTCGGCGTGCTGCTCGCCGCGGGCGGCATGGTGCTGCACATGGTCACCGGCGACATCGTGTGGGAGGCGTCGGCGTCCCTGGCGATCGGCGCGCTGCTGGTCTACGTCGCGTACCGGCTCGGCAAGAGCGCCCGCGAGCAGCTGATCGGCGAGGCCGTCGACCCGGAGCTGCGCAGCGGAATCCTCGAACTATTGGACGCCCAGCCAGAGATCGACTACGTGGCGGCACTGCACACCATGCGTCTCGGCATGGACTCGACGCTCGTCGCGGCCCGCGTCGATCTGACCCCCGGCATCGACAGCGAACGCCTGGAGCTGGTCAGCGAGCGCATCAAGGGCACCATCCAGGACACCTGGCCCGAGGCCGACCAGGTCTTCCTGGACGTGGTGGAAGTCCCCCTGCGCGTACGCGAGTGACGGCGGCGGCCGACTGATTCGGCAAAGGGAACACGGGTACTAGCGCAGCCATGCGAACGCCGGCCGCACCGGTCGGCAGGGGAGGTCCGATGAGCCAGGTGGAAGCGGCGGTGCTGGTGTTCGACTGTGCGGAGCCGGAGGAACTCTGCGAGTTCTACCGGGTCCTGCTCGACGGGGAGATCCAGCCGCCGGACGGCGGCAACCGCGTCGAGCTCGTCGGGGCCGGCGGCACCCGGCTGGCGTTCCGCCGTGATCTCAACGCCGCCCCGGCGAGCTGGCCCCGCCCCGACGACTCGCAGCAGGCCCATCTGGACCTGCTCGTGGCGGCCGAGCACCTGGACGAGGTGGAGCGGCAGATCGTCGGGCTCGGCGCCCGGCCGCTGGAGACGCGGGGCACCAAGGGCCGCACCGAGACCCGCCTGTACGCCGACCCGGCCGGCCACCCGTTCTCCTTGCGCAGCGCGGAACACCTCCCGAAGCCCAAGGCCCACTGACACCGGCCGCGAAGTCCCGGAAATGGCCGGTTTCCCGTACCGGAACGCCAGGGGGGCGTGAAACGTGCGCCGGTCCTCTGACGTAGGGCGTCAGGAGGACCGCGTGGGGTACTCGCAGGGACACGGCCGTCGGTCCGGCTCCACGCCGGGGACCGCCCAACTCGGTGTCTCCGGCGTCCACTTGGCGCATTCTGCGCATCCGTGATCGCACGTGGGCGGCAAGGGGCCGTCTGCATAGCCGTCTACAAGCCGAATCAGCCCGTACCTGTCCGAGGAGAGGTCCGATCATGAGCACCCGCCCGCGCGCGCCCCACCCCGCGGAGACCAACCACGAGGTCAGGGGCCGCGTCCGCACCTGCCGCCCGGCCCGCCGCGACGGACGCGACGCCGCCGAACCCGAGGCCGAGCGGGATCCCGACTGGAATCTGGTGCGCGGAGAGGATTGAGAGCCCCTTCCACCGCCCGTGTTCCGGCATATGCTGTCGTTGCCGACATGGGGAGGCACACGGCGATGCCCACCGCTGCACGGCCCAAGGTCCTGGTCGTCGACGACCGCGAGGACACTCTCTTCGCGATGGAGAGCGCTCTCGCACCGCTCGGTTACCCGGTGGACCGGGCGAGCACCGGCGACGACGCCCTCAAGGCGGTCCTGCGCGGCGGAATCGCGGTGGTCCTCCTCGATGTACTGATGCCCGACGTCAGCGGCTTCGAGGTGGCCCACTACATGGCGCGCCTGGAGCAGACGCAGGACATACCCATCATGATGATCACCGGCGCCGGCCAGGACCCCGCGCTCGCCGTCAAGGCCTTCGAACTCGGCGTCGCCGACTACGTCGTCAAACCCATAGAACCGTGGGTGATGCGGACGAAGGTCCGCTATCTGTACGAGACGAGCCTGCGTCTGCGCGCCTTGCGCGAGCGCCTGCGTGCGTACGAGAGCGAGGGCGAGAGCGAGGACCGCTCCACTCCCCCGTTGCCCGGCTTCCGGGACCATCCCCTGTCACGGCCCGCCTGACCCTCCTCCACCCCCGGTGTCGATGGTCACAGCCGATCGGGGACACACCCGCTCCATGTGGTTGTACAGTACAACTTGATTAAGGGTTGTATAAGCCAACTTTACGGATCGACCGCCTGGAGGTCCTGCCCATGTCCGCCGACCACCGAGCACTGCGCCACGTCCTGACGCATCTGCTCACCCCGCTCCTGATGTGTGTCGGCATGGGCCTGGCCTACCTCGGCGCCTTCGCGGCGCCCGAGCCGCACCATCTGCCCGTCGCCGTCGTCGGTTCCGGGCCCGAGGCGAAGGCCTTCGCGCAGACCGTGAAGGACAAGGCGGGCGACGCCCTCGACGTGCGGACGCTCGCCACCCGCGCCACGGCCGTCGACCAGCTCAGGACACGGCACATCGACGGCGCCTATGTGCTCGGCAGCGAGGTACCGGAGCTGATCGTCGCCTCGGCGGGCTCCGACACCACGGTCTCCGTCGTACAGAAGATCTTCACGCCGGTCGCCGCGGAGCAGGGCGAGCCGCTCAAGGTGACGGACGTGGCCCCGACTGTGTCCGACGACCCGACGGGACAGGGTCTGTTCTTCCTGCTCGTCGCGTTGAGCATCGGCTCGTACGCGTCGGTCGCGGTGCTGGGCGGTGCGGGCGCCGCGCTGCGGATGCGGGCACGCGCCCTGCTCGTGGTCGGCGTTTCCGCGGTGGTCAGCCTCATCGGCGCGGCGTTCGCGGGCCCGGTCTTCCACCTCGCGCACGCCGGCCTGTGGGGCGTGTGGGGCATGGCCTGGGGGTACTCCGCGGGGATCCTGCTGATCGGCGTCGGCCTGCACACGTTCCTGAAGCGGTGGACGACGCTCGCCGTGATGGTGCTGTTCGTGATGCTCAACTTCACGAGCTCCGGCGGTGTCTTCCGCCCCGAGCTGCAGAACGGGTTCTTCGGCAGCCTGCACGCCTTCTGGAACGGCGCCGGCTTCGTCGAGGGCGCCCGCAGCCTCCTGTACTTCGACCACTACGGCCTGGGCCGCTACGTGTGGACGCTGGTGGCGTGGCTCGCGGTGGGCGCGGTCGTGTTCACGGTCGCGGCGCTCGCCGAACGCCGGCAGCGGCGGGCACTCGCCGCCGCCACCGCCCCGGCCGGGGACGACGAGCAGGTGGAGGAGGAGTTGGAGGAGGCGGTCGGCGTCTGAGCCCGGGTGCGAAGACAGGCCCTCACACGCCGCGCGGCATCTTCCTGGCCCGGCCGCGCAGCATGAACGCCTCGACGATCTCCACGACGCCCATCGCCACCAGCCAGCAGCCGCCGACGAGGGTGAGGACGGCGACCGACTCGAACGGCGAGACGATCAGCACGATGCCGGCCATGGCGCTGACGATCCCGAGGAAGATCTGCCAGCCGCGCGCGGGCATCGCGGGGTCGGACGCGGCCGCGGCGGTCTGGGTGATGCCGCGGAAGAGCCAGCCGATGCCGATCCACAGGGCGAGCAGCAGGATCGACTGCATCGAACCGCGGAAGCAGAACAGACCGAGCAGGATCGAGACGGTGCCGCTGATGAACGCCATCACGCGCAGCCCCGTCGTCACATGGGTGCCGAACGCCGTGACCAGCTGGAAGACACCGCTGATCACGAGGTAGAGGCCGAACAGGATGC
Organism: Streptomyces kunmingensis; assembly: GCF_039533535.1. NCBI lineage: Bacteria > Bacillati > Actinomycetota > Actinomycetes > Kitasatosporales > Streptomycetaceae > Streptomyces > Streptomyces kunmingensis. The sequence goes on along the minus strand of NZ_BAAATS010000007.1, from coordinate 4,249 downwards.
CGGCGGCCCACAGGGAGGCGCCCGGCCAGACGAGGACGAGCACCCCGAGGATCAGCGCGGCGACGCCCGCCAGCAGGACCGCCTGCCACGCGGCATCGACGAGTCTGCCGAGCGGGCCCTCGGGACGGCGCGGGGTTTCCTCCCGCTCGGTGCTCCGGTGCGTGCTCTGCGGTTCGTGCGGTGCTTGGGTCATGTCCGACTGTTCCCACCGGGCCCTCTCGGCCGCCACCGGGATAGGGCCGAACGGGTGACGTGGGGCGGGCGCGACCCGACGGTCGGGACCGCACCGACCCGGCGATCACCGCCTACGCAAAGCGCGCGAAAGCAGCACAATGGGCGCATGACCGCAAACGCCGCGCCCGGACCGTTCCCGACCCGTCGCGTCTACGATCCGCCCGCCCCGCACGACGGCACCCGCCTGCTGGTCGACCGCATGTGGCCGCGCGGGATCTCCAAGGAGCGGGCCGCCGTCGACGAGTGGCTCAAGGACATCGCACCCTCCAAGGAGCTGCGCTCCTGGTACCACGAGGACCGTGAGGGGCGGCATGCGGCGTTCGCCGAGCGGTACGGCGCGGAGCTGGCCGAGCCGGAGCGCGCCGATCTCGTCGATCATGTCCGCGCGCTGGCCCGGCGGGGCGCCGTCACGCTGGTGACCTCGGTGAAGGACGTCGAGCACAGCCACGTACCTGTGCTCGTACGTCACCTCGAAGAGGCCACCGAAGAGTCCTGAGACCTGCTCCGGAGACCTTGTCTAGGCGGCCAGGCACATGGTGCCGCGTCCCTGGGCGCCTGTCGCGCCCGCCCCGAGCACGGTGGCCGCGGTGACGGAGACGGGCCTGCGGAACCGGGCGACCCGTGCCAACTCGCTCTGCGCGAGCGACAGTACGTCGCCCAAGCCGAGGCCGAGCGCGCCGGCCGCGGCGGCGAGCATCTCCGACGACGCCTCCTTGCGGCCCCGCTCCACCTCGGAGAGGTAGGGCATGGAGATCCCCGCGACGTCGGCCACGTCCTGCAAGGTCCGCCCCTGGTCCCGGCGTCGGCGGCGCAGCACGTCCCCGACGACATGCCGCCACAGCGGTTCCTGAGCGGCGACGGGACGGGGCCTGGGGGTCTCGTGGTTGCTCATCGGCCCAGGTTACGACGGGGCAGGCGCACGGCAACCGGGCTTCGCCCAGGGCGATATCGGCGGCCGCGCCGCTCACCGCGTACCCGTGGAGGACGTCTTCAGGAGGCGCGCGGACGCTCCCAGTCGCACGGCGGCGAGGGGAAGGCGTGCGCGTCGTGCTCCTTGAGGGCCAGGCTCACGAGGCTCAGCAGCAGCTCCACGTCCGTGTCGCACTCCAGGAGCACCGTGATCCAGGAGGCGCCCGGATGGACGCGGATGGCGCTGTTGTGCCGCAGTTGGGGAAGGAGTCGCTGCACCGCCGTCGAGGTGAGATACAGATCGGCGCAGTCGTCGGCGTGGAAATGAATGAGTTCGTGGCCTGCCGCGCCGAAGGCGTGCCCAACCGAGCACCGGGGCGGGCCACTTACCAGGTTCGGCCATGTCCCGAGTTCGGTCATGGCGCGCTGGGCCGCGGTCATACCTCCATCCTGGCGCACGCTTCACCTGGAGGACCACCCCCGGCAACCCCCGCTTCCCTACCTGTCGTCCGCCCGCTCACACGCCGTCGACTGCCGTGTCGCCGTACGTCACAGAGGCCCCCGGAGGCGGCCCGTGTCCGCATGCAGGCTCGCTGGGGAACGGGCTTCAGCTCACCGGGCCCGAAGCCTGATCCGAGGCGCCCGCGGCCCGGGCGGCGCGGCGCTCCAGGACGTCCAGGACGCGCCTCCCCCAGCGCAGGTACTCCTCCTCCAGCGCGATGCCCCCGAGCAGCGTGAGGTAGGGGCCGACGCGCTCCCCCTCGGCGAGGAACTCGTCCTCGCCGAGCCCGCCGAGCAGATGCCGGCGCACCCGCTCGTAGCGGGCGAGCTTGCCGTGCGCCCAGGTCATGCGCTCCTCGACGTGCTCGCGCACCGCGCCGAGGTCGCCGACGTCGGCGGCCTGCACCTTGACCATCAGCTCGTCGCGCATCGCCATCGGCTTCGGCTGCTTCGCCGTGAACGCGGCGAGATCGGCGCGGCCCTCCTCGGACAGCGTGAACATCCGCTTGTTCGGCCGCCGCTCCTGCGGCACGACCCGCGCGTCGATCAGCCCCTCGGCGGCCAGCCGGTCCAGCTCGCGGTAGAGCTGCTGCGGCGTCGCCGCCCAGAAGTTCGACACCGACACGTCGAAGATCTTCGCCAGGTCGTACCCGGACGCCTCGCCCTCCAACAGGGCGGCCAGGACGGCGTACTTGAGAGACATATGGACACCTTACCGTGAGGCGATTATTCTCCTCCGCACCTATTCAAATAGTTGTCTATGAGGAGCGAGGTGGCGTCCATGCATCCCTTCCGCGCTGCGGTGGAGAAGGGCGATCTGGCCGCGGTCGAGGCCATGCTGGCGGAGAACGTGCTGTTCACCAGCCCGATCGTGTTCAAGCCGTACCCGGGCAAGGCGATCACCGCGGCGATCCTGCGCGGTGTCACGCGGGTCTTCGAGGACTTCCGCTACGTACGCGAGATCGACAGCGCCGACGGGCGCGATCACGCACTGGTCTTTGAGGCGCGGGTCGGCGACCGGCAGATCACCGGCTGCGACTTCCTGCACTTCGACGAGGACGGCCTGATCGACGACTTCATGGTGATGGTCCGGCCGCTGTCGGCGGCGCAGGCGCTGGCCGCGGCGATGGGAGCGCAGTTCGACCGGATCGATCAGGAGGCGGCCGGCGCCTGACGGGCCGCCGGCACCGGGCGACGGCCACCGGCTCAGCGCAGGTCGTCGTCCCCGGCCGGGTCGCACAGCTCGAAGACGACTTCCCCCGAGTCGTTGTGGGCGCCTCGGGCGGGGCGCACCGCGGCCCCCACCCACACCATGTGCGGGGCCGTGCCCACGATCCGGCAGGGCACGACGAAGTCCTCGGGAAAACGGACCATCGATTCGTTGCGCGCCACTCCGGTGCCACGGTTCACGACGCGGGACTGCACCACGATGCCGGGCCCCGTGCTGTGCTCGGTCTTCAGGTCGCTCGACGCACAGACCGGACACAGCAGCCGCCGGAAGGACGAGGTACCGCACCACCGGCACCGCTGGTAGACGAAGCCCGCATCGGCTTCCGCGGCCGGCGCCATGACGCCCGTACCGCCCCTGGACATCCCGGATATCGCTGACATCACTCGGTCTCCCCGCGCTCGTCCGCCGCGTGCCGGGCTGCCGCCGCGGCACCTTCGCAGCGTATGACACTGAGTGCCGCCCGGTAAAGACACCGAGTACCCCTCAAGGCGGAGTCAGTCGTTCCTCAGCGCGGATTCGACCTGCTGGATGACGCGCCACATGGGCGCGCCCTTGGTGGCGACCATGACGACGACCTCTTCGTCCGTGGCTGCCGGGGCCGGCGCCGCCTCCGCTTCGCCCCACACCCGCCGTACGAGTTCGAGGGCCCGGTCCACGGCCTGTTCGGCGTCGCCCTCGCCCCCCGAACGCAGCCAGGTGCGCAGCGCGTTGTTGTGCGCCGCGACCACGGAGGCCGCCACGACCTCGGCGCGCAGGGCGCCGTCGTCGGCACGGTCCCAGCGTCGGCGCAGATAGCCGGCGAGCGTCCGCTCATAGCGCCGCACGACGGACAGCTCGTAGGTCCGAAGCCCCGGCACCTCCCGGGTCAACCGGTAGCGCTGCACGGAGAATTCGGGGTTCGCGGCGTACATCCGCAGGACGAGCCGCGCCCCGCCGCAGACCACGTCCACGGCGTCCCGCTCGTCGCTCGCGGCGTCCAGGAAGCCGGTCATGTCGGCCAGGCAGCTCTCGTGGTCCGGGAAGACCGCGTCCTCCTTGGACGGGAAGTACCGGAAGAACGAGCGCCGTCCGACACCGGCCCGCGCCACGATGTCGTCCACGGTCGTCCGCTCGAACCCGCGCTCCAGGAACAGCTGGAACGCCGCCTTCGCGAGCACCTCCCGCATGGGTGCCTTCTTCGGTGCCCCGTCGACCTCGCGCGCCTCGCTCATGCCGGGAACGTAACACTGCGAAGGCCGTTTTGGCACTACGTACCTTGCGAGAGGGAACTGAGTGCCATACGTTGGCGTCCGTAGGCAGTCCAGGACGCTCTGAGCGAGGAGAGCCGGCGTGAGCTTGAGGATCGTTGTCACCGTGAAGTACGTGCCCGACGCC
>NZ_BAAATS010000006.1:595826-921341 GCF_039533535.1 Streptomyces kunmingensis | reverse complement strand
GCCCAGCAGGATCCAGAGCATCGTCCGGACGTCCGGCGGAAAGTCGATCTCCTCCACCTAACTCTTCCCGCCCTTCGTCGGAAAACCCGTCCGGCCCGCCGATGCGAGTGACGTCAGAATTCCCCGTCACCTTTTTCGCCGGCCATCACACACGTGTCATCGGCCTGTTTCCCCGAACCGGCCGTGCCGCCATCTGAGTTCGACATAATGGAGCCTAGAGAAACCACGGTCGGAGATTCAACGGTTTGCCGCGCCGCTCCCTCGCCATCCGGGCGCTTTGGGATGATCATGGAAAAGAATTAATCTTGGGGACGGTTCCGCATTACCTGAAGTGCACCGCGAAGTTCCGCTCGCGCGAGGGCGCGTAGGATCCGCCTGTCCACGGCGGCCGGACCCTTCTGGGAACGTCTCCTCGGCGACGAGGCTGACGGGGCGCGTGAGCCGGTTTACTGAACGGCCGGGCTCGGTGAGGCTTACTCGGACTGCGGATACGTCGTGGTGCACGAGACTGGGGAGGCTTTCACGATCAAGCAGCTCCGCAGACGCGCGTACCGGCTCATGGAGCTCAATGGTCTGCGCAGGGTGCGTCTCTACGACGCTCGTGCCTCCTGCCTCACCTTTCTGGCCAACAACGGAGTGCCGGATCACATCCTCGCCCGGTGGGCCGGCCACACGAACGTGAAGACCACGAAGAAGTGGTACGTGAAGCCGGACGTGGAAGACCTTCGCGAAGCTGCCATCACTTGGGATGGCCTGCACGGTGAGGCGCAGGGTCGTGTGTGAGTCCGGCGAGGTGTCCGAAGGCTCGTTACTGGGTGCTGATCAGCGGCCCGAGGGGCTCCGCCACATCGTCCCCCCGGGACCGCGCCACATGCTTTGCTGCAAACCCGGAACTGTCAGCGGCTTCGCTGATGGAGGAAGCGGTGCGCCAACGTGAGGGCCGGGTGAAAACGCGGCCAGCATGCTGCGCTGCGTCCGGAGCGGGCTCTGCACGCTGAGAGGCTGGACTTGACTGACGAGGCCGGCGGCAGCGCCCGACGAGCCGGGCTCTGGGTGCGTCGAGCCGTCGGCTTCACCCGGCTGTGTGAGAGTTTGTGAGACGTGAGAAGGTCTGGGGCGTGAGTGAGATGCCGTCGAACACCCTGCAATACCGCTTTGACGGGCCAGAGGAGGCCCCGGTCCTGATCCTCGGTCCCTCACTGGGAACCACCTGGCACATGTGGGACCGGCAGATACCCGAGCTGGCCAAGCAGTGGCGGGTGTTCCGCTTCGACCTGCCCGGCCACGGCGGCGCCCCCGCCCACCCGGTCGGTTCCGTCGCCGAACTCGCGGACCGGCTGCTCGCCACCCTCGACGAGGTGGGCGTCCAGCGCTTCGGGTACGCGGGCTGCTCGCTCGGCGGCGCGATCGGCGCCGAGCTGGCGCTGCGCCACCCGCAGCGCGTCGCCTCCCTCGCCCTGATCGCGGCCTCGCCCCGGTTCGGGACGGCCGACGAGTTCCGCCAGCGCGGCGTCATCGTGCGCAGCAACGGCCTGGACCCCATCGCCCGTACCTCGCCCGAGCGCTGGTTCACGTCCGGTTTCGCCGCCGCGCAGCCGGCGATCACGGACTGGGCCGTGCAGATGGTCCGCACGACGGACCCCGGCTGCTACATAGCGGCCTGCGAGGCGCTGGCCGCCTTCGACATCCGGGCGGAACTGGGCGCGATCGGCGTCCCGACCCTCGTCCTGGTCGGCTCGGAGGACCAGGTCACCGGCCCGGCGCAGGCCCGTACCCTCGTCGCCGGCATCCCGGACGCACGCCTCGCGGTGGTTCCCGGCGCCTCCCACCTGGCCCCGGTCGAGCAGCCCGCAGCCGTCACCGACCTCCTCGTACGCCACTTCTCCTCGGCCTGGATCCCCGCGTACGAGACCGGCCAGCACGCCATCGTGGCCGCCCCCGCCAAGCCGGTCCTCGCGCCGCCGCCCCCGCCGGTCGCCCCCGTGGCGGAGATCGCCGCCGCCGCGCAGCCCGAGGCGGCCGTCCGCCCCGACCCGCACGACGTGGGTCTGAAGGTGCGCCGCGCGGTCCTGGGCGACGCGCACGTGGACCAGGCCCTGGCCACGTCCGACGACTTCTCGGGCGACTTCCAGGAGTTCATCACCCGTTACACGTGGGGCGAGATCTGGAACCGCCCCGGCCTGGACCGCAGGATGCGCTCGAGCGTGGCGCTCACGGCCCTGGTGGTGGGCGGGCACCTCGACGAGCTGGCCGCGCACACCCGGGCGGCCCTGCGCAGCGGCCTCACGGCCGACGAGATCAAGGAAGTCCTGCTCCAGACGGCGGTCTACTGCGGCGTCCCGGCGGCCAGCTCCGCTTTCAAGGTGGCCCAGCAGGTCATCCGCGAGGAGACGACCCCGCAGGAGTGAGCTTCAGCCGGGTGGCCGGAGCACCCGGCTCCGGTTGCCCGCCCGACGGCGCACGGGAGCAGGATGGGACCCATGAAGCTCACGAAGAAGTCCCACTCCTGCGTCCGTCTGGAGAAGGACGGGCAGACCCTGGTCATCGATCCGGGCGGGTTCTCCGAGGAGGACGCGGCCCTCGGCGCCGACGTGATCCTCGTGACGCACGAGCACCCCGACCACTTCGACGAGGCACGGCTGCGCGCCGGGATGGAGGACAATCCCGGCGCGCGGATCTGGACGCTGAAATCGGTCGCGGAGCAGCTCGCCGCCGCGTTCCCGGGCCGCGTCCACACGGTCGGCCACGGCGACACGTTCACCGCGGCCGGCTTCGACGTCCAGGTCCACGGCGAACTGCACGCCGTCATCCACCCGGACATCCCGCGCATCACGAACGTCGGCTACCTCGTCGACGGGGGCACGGTCTTCCACCCCGGCGACGCCCTCACCGTCCCCGACCACCCGGTCGAGACGCTGATGCTGCCGGTCATGGCGCCGTGGAACAAGATCTCCGAGGTCATCGACTACGTACGCGAAGTGAAGCCGAGCCGCGCCTACGACATCCACGACGCGCTCCTGACCGATCTGGCCCGCCCGGTCTACGACCGGCAGATCGGCGGCCTCGGCGGCGCGGAGCACCTGCGCCTGACGCCCGGCGGTTCGGCGCAGCTCTGAACGGCCTCTACCGGGCCAGGAGTTGAAGCACCTCGTCCGTCGTGCCGAGCTCCGCGATCCGCGGGAAGATCTTGCCGAAGGAGTGCTCGTGGGACGCGGCGTCCGTGTCGGTCGTCGCGTCCGTCACGATCACCTGGTGGTAGCTCAGCTCGAACGCGGAGCGCGCGGTCGACTCGACGCCGATCGACGTGGAGATGCCGCCGAGCACGATCTGCGTGACGCCGCGCCGGCGCAGCTGGAGGTCCAGCTCGGTGCCGGTGAACGCGCCCCAGTGCCGCTTGGTGATCACGATGTCGTCGCCCAGCGGGCCGAGCTCGGCCGGGAACTCGGCGAACTCGGCCGGCGGCGCCTGCACGGGACCCGGCGTCTCGGACCGGCTCACCGGCAGGTCGCCGCCGTCGGGCGACCAGGTCACGCGGACCCGCACGACGGGAAGGCCCTTGGCGCGGAAGGCGTCGGCGAGCCGCGCGCCGTTCTTCAGCACGTCGGCCGAGGGGTGCACGGTCGGGAGGCCGAGGATGCCGTTCTGGAGGTCGATGAGGACGAGGGCGGGGCGCTCGTCCAGGGGGGTGCTGATGCTCATGATGAGCAGGCTAACTGTCTGACAGGAAAACTTGCAAGGTTGCCTGTCTATGTCCCGGCGCCGTGAAGGCCCGTTGTCGGACCCGCCGGGTAGGTTGGACGACATGCGCATTGCTACGTGGAACGTGAACTCGATCACCGCGCGCCTCCCGCGCCTCCTTGCCTGGCTGGAGACCAGCGGCACGGACGTGTTGTGCATCCAGGAGACCAAGTGCTCGGCGGAGCAGTTCCCCACGGACGAGCTGCGGGAGCTGGGCTATGAGTCGGCGGTGAACGCGAACGGCAGGTGGAACGGGGTGGCGCTGCTCTCCCGCGTCGGCCTGGAGGACGTCGTCAGGGGCCTGCCCGGCGATCCCGGCTACGAGGGCGTGGAGGAGCCCCGCGCGGTCTCCGCGACCTGCGGCCCGGTCCGCGTCTGGTCGGTCTACGTGCCGAACGGCCGCGAGGTGGACCACCCGCACTACGCGTACAAGCTGCAGTGGTTCGAGGCCCTGAAGGCGGCCGTCGCGGGCGACGCGGCCGGCTCGCGCCCCTTCGCGGTGATGGGGGACTACAACGTGGCCCCGACGGACGACGACGTCTGGGACATCTCCCTCTTCGACGGCGCCACGCACGTCACACCGGGGGAGCGGGCCGCGCTGGCCGCTCTGCGCGAGGCGGGCCTGTCCGATGTCGTCCCGCGCCCCCTCAAGTACGACCACCCGTTCACGTACTGGGACTACCGCCAGCTCGGCTTCCCGAAGAACCGCGGGATGCGCATTGACCTCGTGTACGGGAACGCGGCGTTTGCGGGGGCCGCGAAGGATGCGTATGTCGATCGCGAGGAGCGCAAGGGCAAGGGGGCGTCGGATCACGCCCCCGTGGTGGTGGATCTCGACGTGTAGCGCGACTGCGGGTGCGCGGGGGCTGATCGCGCAGTTCCCCGCGCCCCTGGAGGTCGTGCGTCCGCGGGACGGTGGGGGCTGATCGCGCAGTTCCCCGCGCCCCTGGCGGCATGCGGCTTCGCCGCGCCTTCCCCTGGAGGCAGCGCACGTAGTGCGCACCTCCAGGGGCGCGGGGAACTGCGCGACCAGCCACGACGCACCCGCACGTTCCCACCGGTCCTCACGGAGTCACGGCGCCAGCAGACCCAGGTCGACCGAATCCGCCAGAGCCATCAGCCCCGCATCGCCCGGATGCAGATGATCCCCGCTGTCGAACTCCACCCGCATCCGCTCCGGCCGGGCCGGATCCCGCAGGACCGCGTCAAAATCGAGCACCCCGTCGAACCCCGAACCCGCCCCGCGCACATACGAGTTGACGGCAACCCGCTGCGCGTCGACCGCGGCCGTGCACAGAGACTCCCCCGCACACGGAGTGATCGTCGCCCCGATCACTTTCAGCCCCCGCGCATGCGCCCGCTCCGCGATCTCCCGCAGCCCGGCCACGACCTGCCCCGCGCTCGCGCCCCAGCGCACGTCGTTGACGCCCTGGAACACCACGACGGTCCGGGCGGAGGTCTGCGCGAACACGTCCCGGTCGAGCCGGTGCAGGGCGCTGACCCCGCCCGTGTCCGTGGAGATCCCGTCCCCGGGGTAGCGGTCGGCGACGACCCGGTTCGCCGAGATGCCCTCGTTGAGGACGCCGTACCGTGGCACGCGGGACTGGGCCAGCAGGCGTGAGGCCAGGACGTTCGGCCACCGCCGGTTCGCGTCCCGTGTCGACTTCACGCCATCGGTGATGGAGTCGCCGAGCAGCACCACGGAGCCGGGGCCGCCGCCGACGTCGACGCCGGTGAGCAGCGGCCAGTACGAGAGGGTCGAGGTGTAGGCCGAGCCGGCCGCCTCCGCCGCGTGGTCCCCGGGCCCGCTCACGTACGACGTCTGGATGGCCTGGCTGTGGACGGGCGCCGCGGTCACCGGCTCCGGCAGATGCAGGCTCACCAGGAGGTTGGCGTCGGCGGGCACACGGAAGCCGACGGGATCGCTGAACACCTGCGCGCCCGCCGGGAGTCGGGTCCCGCGCGCGCCCCGGAACGTCAGCGGCACCGGCTTCCCGCGCGCCACCGCCCCGGCCTCCTGCACGGCCACCGACGCGCTCCCGATCCGTACCGGGGTCGACGCGAACGTGTTGTCGAGGCGGATGCGGACCCGCGGCCCGCCCACGCTCGTGTGCACGACGAGCCGCACCGTGCGGTCCGCCCACGGCCCCACCGCCGTATAGCCGGCCGGGGACGCCGCCCACGTCCCCGTCCAGCCGGTCGTCGCCGCGCGCACGGACAGCGCGAACACGTGCAGCGCGGCGCCGCCCGTGGCCCGGGGCAGCTCCACCGACGCGATCCGGTGCCCGGTCCGCACCGGCACCGTCACCACGTACAGCCGCGTCTTCTCCAGGAGTTGGCCGTCCGGCGTGTTGCGGTGCGGCAGCGCGACCGACTTCGTGGCGAGCGGTCCGGTGCGCCAGTCGGGGGCGGTGAGCGTGTACGCCGACCGGGACCCGTCCGCGTAGCGCACGACGCCCGCACCGCGGGCGTCCCCGCCCGTGCCGGCGACGAGGAACGCGAGCGCGTCGCCCCGGCCGGTCACCCGGACCCGCTGCCCGTTCGCCCGTACATTGTCGGGCCCGGCCCCCGCCGAGCGCGGCCAGGTCAGTCGCGCCCTTTCAACTCCGAGCCCGGTGCCCGGTGTCCAGCCCGCGGCCGTCAGGTCCTGTGCGGACAGCGAGCCGCCCGCACCGTCGAAGTCCGCGTCCCCGGGCGAACGGTCGTCGCTGACCGCCCGGTTGTCGAAGAGCCGCTGCAGGGGGAGCGGACCCGGTCGGTGCGGGGCGGCATGGGCCGCCGTGCCAGGGGCGAGCCCCGCGCAGAAGGCCAGTAGGACGGCGGTTCCCCAGGTGCGTCGGCGCACGGCCGGCTCCCTCCGTTTCGCGGCTGGCGTGACAGGTGCGCCATGAAGGTAGGGAGGGGGTGGGAACGCGTCAATGAGGTACGGCCGAATGCGGCGTGAACTCGCCGGGAACGTAGGCCAGCGCGCCTGTGGTGCCAGGGCGCGGCCGGATGCGAGGCTGGACGGTATGAAGATCCCTTTCGTGGATAATTGGCGCAAGAGGCACGGCGCGGCGGCCGTGGCCGTCTTCTCGCCGGACGGTGCCGACGCCGCCGGAGTTGCCGAACTCCTCGCCGAGTGCGAGCTGTTGCGCGCCCAGGCGGAACGGTCCGGGGTCGAACTGGACGACTCCGTACGGTCCTTGGAAGCGCTCGACCAGCTCGTACCGCGCTGGCGGGAGGACGAGGAAGCACTGCTCTGGCTCGGCAACGACGCGGGCCTGTACCTCGGCACCGTCCTGGTGCGCCGGGTACCGGGCGCCGCCTGGGTGATCTGGCCCAACGGACAGCCGGTGGTGCGCCTCGCGTCGGGCCGCGAGATCGACGTGGTGGAGGCCGGGCAGGCCTGGGCGGCGAGCGGCGCCCCCGAGTTGTCCCAGTTCTACGCGGAAGCCGCCGAATCGTAGGCGGCGCGAGCCGAACGCAGTTGAGCCGCAAATACGGTTAATGCCCATAAGTGCGTGTCGTCGTTTAAGTCCCATATCGGCGTGGATAGTTTGCGCGGACCGACACAGCTGAGAGTGGGCAGGTACTGCCATGGCCGTCGATCCGTTGATCGAGCTGCGTGACGTGAACAAGTACTACGGGGAGCTGCATGTCCTCCAGGACATCGATCTCACCGTCGGCAAGGGGGAGGTGGTGGTGGTCATCGGCCCCTCGGGGTCGGGCAAGTCGACGCTCTGCCGGACGATCAACCGGCTGGAGACCATCCGGTCCGGATCCATCCGGCTCGACGGAAAGCCGCTCCCCGAGGAGGGCAGGGCCCTCGCGCAGCTGCGTGCCGAAGTGGGCATGGTCTTCCAGTCCTTCAACCTCTTCGCGCACAAGACGGTCCTGCAGAACGTCTCGCTGGCCCAGGTGAAGGTCAGGAAGCGCAAGAAGAACGAGGCCGACAAGCGCTCCCGCGAACTCCTCGACCGGGTCGGACTCGCCGCCCACGCGGACAAGTTCCCCGCGCAGCTGTCCGGCGGCCAGCAGCAGCGCGTGGCCATCGCCCGCGCCCTGGCCATGGACCCCAAGGCCCTCCTCTTCGACGAGCCGACCTCGGCCCTCGACCCCGAGATGATCAACGAGGTCCTGGAGGTCATGCAGCAACTGGCGCACGACGGCATGACGATGGTCGTCGTCACCCACGAGATGGGCTTCGCCCGCACCGCCGCGGACCGCGTCGTCTTCATGGCCGACGGCAGGGTCGTCGAGGACCGCGCCCCCGAGGACTTCTTCACCCACCCCGAGAGCGAGCGCGCCCGGGACTTCCTCTCCAAGATCCTCAAGCACTGACGGGGGAGTGCAGCACGCATGATGCGCAAGTCGCTACAGCTGCTCGCCGCCCTGGCCGTGACGGCGCTCGCCGCCACCGCCTGCGGCAAGGAAGGCAGCCCGCCCACCAAGGGCCCGTCGGGCGATGAACTCCCTCAGTACGCGGTCGCCCAGGGGTTCTCACTGCCCGGCTCCCGTACGTGGAAGAAGGCCAGGCAGCGCGGACACTTCGTCGTCGGCGCCAAGGAGGACCAGCCCTACCTCGGCGAGAAGAACCCGGCCAACGGCGTCTACTCGGGCTTCGACATCGAGATCGCCAAGATGGTCTCGGCCTCGCTCGGCCTGGACCCCAAGAAGATCACCTTCAAGACGATCGCCTCCGCCAACCGCGAGACGGCCCTGCAGAACGGCCAGATCGACTACTACGTGGGCACCTACACCATCAACGACAACCGCAAGAAGCTCGTCGGCTTCGCCGGGCCCTACTACATGGCCGGCCAGTCCCTGCTCGTCCGCACCGACGAGGACGGCATCAAGGGCCCGGACGACCTCGACGGCAAGCGCGTCTGCTCGGCCGCGGGTTCGACCCCGTACCAGCGCATCCAGGCCGACCACCCGAAGGCCGACCTCGTCGCCTACGACACGTACTCGATCTGCGTCGACAACCTGCTGACCTATCAGGTCTCCGCGGTCACCACCGACGACGCGATCCTGCTCGGCTTCGCCGCCAAGGCTCCGGACGAGATGAAGCTGGCCGGCAAACCCTTCTCCGAGGAGCCCTACGGAATCGGTCTTCCGAAGAGCGATCACGCGCTGCGGTCCGCCATGAACGACGCCCTGGAGGCACGGCAGAAGAACGGGGACTGGAAGCGCGCCTACGAGGTCACGCTCGGCCTGTCCGGCGAGTCCGCCCCGAAGCCGCCCGCCATCGACCGCTACCCGGCGAACTGAGGAGGCGTCCCATGAATGTCCTGACCGACAACTTCCCGACGTACTGGAAGGGCTTCCTCGGTACCGTCGAACTCACCGTCTACGCCTCGATCCTGGCCCTCGTGCTCGGCTTCGTCATGGCGTCCTTCCGCGTCGCGCCCGTCGGCTCCTTCCGCGCCCTGGGCACCGCCTGGGTCACCGTCCTGCGCAACACCCCGCTGACGCTGCTCTTCTTCGCGGTCCTGCTCGGCCTGCCGCGCTTCGGGCTCGTGCTGCCCTTCACCGTCTTCGCGGTGCTCGCGCTCGGCTGCTACACCTCGGCGTTCATCTGCGAGGCGCTGCGCTCCGGCATCAACACCGTGCCGCGAGGGCAGGGAGAGGCGGCCCGCAGCCTCGGCATGACGTTCGGCCAGACGCTGACCAGCGTGATCCTGCCGCAGGCCTTCCGGTCCGTGATCCCGCCCGTCGGCTCCACCCTCATCGCCCTCGCCAAGAACTCGGCGATCGCGGGCGCGTTCAGCGTCGTCGAGCTGCTCGGCACGTACAAGACGCTCAGCGAGCTCGGCTACAACATCATCTGGACGTTCGTCTGGATCGCGCTCGGCTACCTCATCATCACGCTCGCCATCAGCGCCCTCTTCAACATCCTCGAGAAGCGCTGGGGAGTCGCCCGATGAGCCGCCGGATGAAAGCCCTCGACCACGACGCCACCGCGCTCTACGACATCCCCGGCCCGAAGACCGAGCGCCGTCACCGCCTCTACGGGGTCCTCTCCACGCTGCTCGTGCTCGCGCTCGTCGGCTGGGTCCTCTACCTGCTGTTCGACACCGACCAGTTCACGCGCACCAAGTGGATGCCCTTCGAGTACAAGGGCATCCAGGAGCTGCTGCTGCGCGGCCTCGGCAACACGCTGAAGGCCTTCGCCATCGCCGCCGTGCTCTCGCTCGCGCTCGGCACGCTCCTCGCGGTGGGCCGGCTCTCCGACCACAAGCCGGTGCGCCGCCTCGCCACGCTCTTCGTCGAGTTCTTCCGCGCCATGCCGGTCCTCGTGATGATCTTCTTCATCTACGTGGCCCTGAAGATGGAGCCGCTGTCCGCGCTGGTCGCGGGCCTGACCCTCTACAACGGCTCCGTGCTCGCCGAGGTCTTCCGCTCCGGCATCAACGCCGTGGAGCGCGGGCAGCGCGAGGCGGCGTACGCGCTCGGTATGCGCAAGACGCAGGTCATGACGCACGTCCTCGTACCGCAGGCCGTACGGGCCATGCTGCCCGCCATCATCAGCCAGTTGGTGGTGGCTCTGAAGGACACCTCGCTCGGCTATTTGATCACCTATGAGGAGTTCCTCCACGCCGGGAAGCTGATCGCGTCGAACCTCGACTACGATTTGCCCTTCATCCCCGTGGTGATGGTGATCTCGCCGATCTACATCGGGATGTGCATGGTGCTGTCGTGGTTCGCCCAATGGATGTCCAAGCGCCAGCGGCGCAACCCCAAGACGGACGCCGCGGATGTCGCCGCGGCCGAACCAGGGACGCTGCTGCCAGGGATGCAGTAGGCGGAGCATGGGCAGTCCCCGCCCAGCAGCCGGAGATCACTCCGCACGACCGGTGCGAGAGAAGGTCAGCTGCGCGCGGGACGGGACGCGCCTGCTTGCCGAGGCCGAGCGGGCCCTTGTCGCATTCGTACGCGACAGGGGCACCGCTCCCCTTGGTTTCCGGGGCCTATTTCGCGCGGTGCGAGGTGCGCTGGACCGCCGGGGCGGGGAGCGGCGTCTGCGCGGCCCGCGTGACATCGGCCACCAGTTCGACGACATCGGGACCGTAGGCCCCCGAGTTGACGACCTTCAGAAGCAGGACGAACGAGGTGTTGCCGTGCTTGCGGGCGAGGCGCTCGTGGTGCCGGGCCAGATAGCGGGTGGCGGCCTGGTTGGTGATGGGGAGCTGGCCGCAGAAGAGGAACACCGGTCTCGCCTCCTTGGCCTGGCCCGCCGTCAGCCGCGCGAGGACCACGTACTCGGTGACCCCGGGCTCGAGCCGGTAGCGCTCGGAGCCGATCTGAAAGGCACCGCGGTCCGGGCCCGGTTCGGGGTCGGTGTTGACGCGGACGCCGGGCAGCAGGCTCACCATGTGGGCGGCCATCCGCCGGTTCGAGACCGGGCCGCCGACACAGAACTCCGTGCGCTCGCCGAAGCCCTGCTGAGCCGTGTCGTGGGCGACGACCTGGGCGTGCGCGCCGCAGTCCTTGATGAGCGCGGACAGTTCGAGGAGCGCGAAGACGTCGTGGCGCTTCACCGTCAGCTCGGGGCCGCCCGCGTCGCGGTTCACGACCAGCAGCGACTCGGAGTTGTCGGGCAGTCCGAAGAAGGCCTGCTTGCGGCGGAGCCGGCGCTTCCACAGGTAGGTGCGGGCGAGCCAGCCCAGCGAGGCGCTGATGCCCGCCGCGATCAGGCCGAGGACGATGTTGCGCACGTCTTCAGTCATGGGGGCGCACTCTAGCCAACGGACGCACCCATGTTCGAGGGGGTCCTGACGGCTCCCCGAAGTCAAGTTACGCTGCGCGGACGGCTGTTGACCGGAGGTATCGATGAGGCGTTCAGTTGGGCGGAATCTGTCGTTCTGCGCGGTGGCGGTGACCATGGTGGCGGTCGGGGCGGCGGCTCCTCCCTCGGCCGCTTCCGGTAGCCCGGACGGCGGCGCGCACAAGGTCCCGGTCGCCGTCGGGTACGGCGGCGCCGTGGCGAGCGTCGACGCGGACGCCTCGGCGGCGGGCATCGAGGTGCTGCGCGACGGGGGCAACGCGGTGGACGCCGCCGTCGCCACCGCGGCCGCCCTCGGCGTGACCGAGCCGTACTCCTCCGGTGTCGGCGGAGGCGGCTACTTCGTCTACTACGACGCCAAGACCCGCAAGGTCCACACGATCGACGGCCGTGAGACGGCGCCGCTGGCAGCCGGATCCGACCTGTTCCTGGAGAACGGCAAACCGATCCCCTTCGCCGACGCGGTCACCAGCGGCCTGAGCGTCGGCACACCCGGCACCCCGGCCACCTGGCAGTCCGCGCTCGACGCATGGGGCGACCGGCGGCTCGGTACGGTGCTGAAGCCCGCGGAGAAGCTGGCGCGCTCCGGGTTCACCGTCGACGAAACGTTCCGCTCGCAGACCGCATCGAACGAGGCCCGGTTCCGCAACTTCCCCGACACGGCGGAGCTGTTCCTGCCCGGCGGACAGCTGCCGGTCGTCGGCTCGACGTTCAAGAACCCCGACCTGGCCCGTACGTACCAGGAGCTGGCCCGCAAGGGGGTCGGGGCGGTGTACCGCGGCGACATCGGCGCCGACATCGTGCGCACGGCCAACAAGCCGCCTGTTGACCCGAGTTCGGGGTACAACGCGCGGCCCGGGAAGCTGTCGGCGAAGGACC
Source organism: Streptomyces kunmingensis (assembly GCF_039533535.1). Lineage (NCBI taxonomy): Bacteria > Bacillati > Actinomycetota > Actinomycetes > Kitasatosporales > Streptomycetaceae > Streptomyces > Streptomyces kunmingensis. The sequence continues at coordinate 908,956 of NZ_BAAATS010000006.1, read as the reverse complement.
TGAAGGCGTACACCGCCAAGTACCAGGCCCCGTCGAAGACCTCGTACCGCGGACTCGGCGTCTACTCCATGGCGCCGTCCTCCTCCGGCGGTACGACCGTCGGCGAAGCCCTCAACATCCTGGAACGCACCGACCTGTCGAAGGCGTCCGACGTCCGGTACCTGCACCGGTTCATCGAGGCGAGCCGTGTCGCCTTCGCCGACCGGGGCCGCTGGGTCGGCGACCCCGCCTTCGAGGACGTCCCCACCAAGCAGCTCCTCTCGCAGCGGTTCGCCGACTCGCGTGAATGCCTCATCAAGGACGACGCGGTGCTCACCAGCCCGCTGGCGCCCGGCGACCCGAGGCATCCCGGCACCTGCGGCAAGGCGGGTGACAAGGCCGCCCCGACGACGTACGAGGGCGAGAACACCACGCATCTGACCACCGCCGACAAGTGGGGCAACGTCGTCTCCTACACCCTCACCATCGAGCAGACCGGCGGCAGCGGCATCACCGTGCCGGGCCGCGGCTTCCTGCTCAACAACGAGCTGACCGACTTCTCCTTCGCGCCCGCGAGCCCCGACGTGCACGACCCGAACCTGCCCGGTCCGGGCAAGCGGCCGCGGTCGTCCATCGCGCCGACCATCGTGCTCGACAAGGCCGGCAAGCCGGTCGTCGCGGTCGGCTCACCCGGTGGCGCCACCATCATCACCACCGTGTTGCAGACTCTGACCGGGTTCCTCGACCGGGGCCTGCCGCTCGTCGACGCCATCGCCGCACCGCGCGCCAGCCAGCGCAACGCCGCGCAGACCGAGCTCGAACCCGCGCTGTACGACAGCCCGCTGCGCGCGAGGCTGGAGGCCATCGGGCACTCCTTCAAGCTGAATCCGGAGATCGGCGCCGCCACGGGTGTGCAGCGGCTGCCCGGCGGCAAGTGGCTGGCCGCCGCCGAGACCGTACGGCGTGGTGGGGGCTCGGCGATGGTGGTCACCCCAGGCAAGTAGTCCGTCCGACGGAGTCATACGTCCCTGCGGCGCACCACGAACAAGGCGAGCGCGACGGCGATCAGCGGCCAGACGGCGAACACCGCCCAGGCCCCGGCGACCGTCGCGCCGCCGTACGCCTCGGGGCCCCAGCCGTACAGCGTCACCAGGCGCTGCCACGCGCTCTGCACCATCATGTTCCGCACCCGCTCGGCCCATGGCTCGGACGAGCCGAAGAACATCGGCAGCATCAGCAGCACGAACGCGGAGGCCACCATGGTCGTCGCGCCGTGCCGCAGCAGCACGCCGAGGCCGAACCCGATCAGCGCGCTGACCGGCGCGATCAGCGCCGACGCCGCCAGGGCGCGCAGCGCGCCCGGGTCCGTGAGGGACGCGGCCGCGTCCCGGCCGCTCAGGATCGCCTGCGACACCGCGAACGAGCCGAGAGCGCAGAGCAGTCCGACGCCGGACCAGAGCAGAGCGGTCACGGAAGCCTTCGCGAGCATCAGCGCGCGGCGCGCGGGTACGGCGGCCGTCGTGGTCCTGATCAGGCCGCTGCCGTACTCGCTGACGACGACGATCGCGCCGACGCTGCCCGCCGCCAGCATCAGGACGAGGTAGCCCTCGGCGGGGAACGCGTCTCCCAGCGAGAAGGGATGGTCGCGCCGGACGTCCGCGCTGAGCCCGGGGATGTCCTGGTAGTCGCTCCACGCGGCGAGCGCGGCGGTGACCAGCACGGTCAGCGTGACGCACCCGATGATCCAGGGGGTGGAGCGCAGCGAGCGGATCTTGATCCATTCGGCGGCGAGGAGATCGGTGAAGCGGGCACGGTCGACGGCGTTCGCGTTCATCGGGCGGCTCCTGCGGAGGCTTGGCGGTCGGCCGGGTACTCGACCCGATCGGCGGTCAGTTCCATGAAGGCCTCCTCCAACGAGGCCGTCCGGGTGGTCAGTTCACACAGCGGGAAGCGGTGCTCCAGAGCGAGAGCACCGATCCGCTCGGCGGACAGGCCGGTCACCACGAGCCGCTCCCCGCCCTCCGGTACGGCCTCCGCACCCGCCGCGGCCAGCAACCCGGCCAGTTCGGCGGCGCGCGATGTCCCCACCACGACGCTGAGCCGCGCGGCCCGCGCCGCGAACACCCGCAGCGGCTCGGCCGCGACCAGCCGCCCCCGCCCGATCACGACCAACTCATCGGCCGTGGACTCCATCTCGGACATCAGATGGCTCGACAGGAAGACCGTGCGCCCTTCTGCGGCGAGCCGCCGGAACAGCCGCCGCAGCCACAGCACACCCTCGGGGTCCATGCCGTTGAACGGCTCGTCGAACAGCAGCACCGGCGGGTCACCGAGCAGCGCCGTCGCCACACCGAGCCGCTGCTTCATGCCGAGCGAGAAGCCGCCGATGCGCCGCCCGGCCGCCTCGGCGAGACCGACCTCGGCGAGGACGTCGGCGACCCGTCGCGCCGGCAGTCCGTTGGAGCGGGCGAGCGCCGCCAGATGGGCGTGGGCCGTACGCCCGCCGTGCACCTGCTGCGCGTCGAGCAGGGCGCCCGCGTGCCGCAGACCGCGCGGATGCGAGGCGAACGGCACCCCGCCGACGGTCGTGCCGCCCCCGTCCGGCGCGTCCAGGCCGAGGATCACCCGCAGAGTGGTGGACTTGCCCGCCCCGTTCGGCCCGAGGAACCCGGTGACGACACCGGGATTCACGGTGAAGGACAGGCGGTCGACGGCCGTCCTGCGGCCGTACCGCTTCGTGAGTTCGTTGACTTCGATCACGTGAGCCACCGTGCCCGGCAGCCGCGCGGCCGCGCATCGGCCCTCGGGATGCATCCCGAGGGCCGATGTCCCCGCGCACCCGGCCCTCGTACGCTCACCGGTGTGAATGGTGTGAAGGCAAGATCGCGGCCGCGACGGGTCATCGCCTGGAGCGGGCTCGCTCTGTACCCCCTGGCGGGGGCCCTGTGTCTGTTCGGCTCCTCGGAGGTGCTGCCGTCGGTGCGCGCCGTCGGGGTCGCGCTGTCGGCCGTGCTCCTCGTGGGCGTCGCGGCGCGGACGCCGTTGTTCGCACTCGTCGTGGTGCTCCTCGGCACCGTCTTCGCGATCGCACTCCAGCCCTCGCACGGGCCCTGGGACGACTCACGGCAGGTGACGGCGGTGGCGTTCGTCTCGGCGGACGTGGTGCTGGCCCGCCTCGTGGCGACCCGTTCGTCCCCGCAGTGGATCACGGGCATCGCGCTCTCCGTCGTCGCGCAGGCCGCCGCCATCCTCTTCTACGTGCAGCCGCACAACCTGATCGGCTTCGGCGTCGTCGCCCTGCTCGTGCTGCTCGTCGCCTGCATGGTCGGCCTGCTCGCGGGGGAGCGGCGCCGGCACGCGGCGGCCCTGCACGACCAGGCTGTCGCCGAGGCCGTGACCGCCGAACGGCTGCGAATAGCAAGGGAGTTGCACGATCTCGTCTCCCACAGCATGGGCGTCATCGCGATCCAGTCGGGCGTCGCGAGCCGCGTCATCGAGACCCGCCCGAAGGAGGCCCGCGACGCCCTGCGCGCCATCGAGACGACCAGCCGCGAGACCCTCCAGGGGCTGCGCCGCACCCTGGTCGCGCTGCGCAGGGCCGAGCCGGACGAGACGGCGCCGCTCGCTCCCGCCACCGGCCTCGCGGACCTCGACCGGCTCACCGTGAGCACCGCCAGGGACACGGGCGTCCACGTCGAGGTCGTCCACCAAGGCACGCCGCGACCGCTGCCCGCCGACATCGACCTGGCGGCCTACCGCATCGTGCAGGAGTCCCTGACCAACGTGGTCCGGCACGCGGGCACCGACACGTGCCGCGTCCTCCTCTCCTACGCGGACGACGCGCTGGACCTGGAGATCGCGGACGCGGGGACGGCCGCCTCGGCTACCGTGCCCGGTATGGGGATCACGGGGATGGGGGAGCGGGTGAGCCTGCTGCACGGCGAGTTCAGCGCAGGGCCGCGGCCGGAGGGCGGATTCCGGGTGGCGGCGCGGATCCCGCTGCCGGAGGCGGCGCGATGACCGTACGGGTGCTGCTCGTCGACGACCAGCCGCTGGTCCGCTCCGGGCTCAGGGTCCTGATCTCCGACACGGACGACCTGGAGGTCGTCGGCGAGGCGGGCGACGGCGCCGAGGCCGTCGAGCTGACCGCGCGCCTGCGCCCCGATGTGGTCGTGATGGACATCCGGATGCCCGGCACGGACGGCATCGAGGCGACCCGGCAGATCACGGCCGCGGGCACCGGCAGCCGCGTCCTGGTGCTGACCACCTTCGACGAGGACGAGTACGTGTACGGCGCGCTGCGGGCCGGCGCGGGCGGGTTCGCCGTCAAGGACATGCGACTGGAGGACATCCTCGCGGCGGTCCGTGTGGTCGCCGCGGGCGACGCCCTCATCGCCCCCGGCGTCACCCGCCGCCTGATCGCCGACTTCGTCGGCCGCCCTGGGCCCGCCGCGGCCCGCTCGCCACGGTCCGCCGAGGGCATCACGCAGCGGGAGCGCGAGGTGCTGACGCTGATCGGGCTCGGCCGCTCCAACCAGGAGATCGCCCAGGAGCTGGTCATCAGCGTCGCCACCGCCAAGTCCCACGTGGCACGCCTCTTCACCAAGCTCGACGCGCGCGATCGCGTCCAACTGGTCATCACCGCGTACGAGTTGGGGCTCGTGGCGCCGTCCTCCTGAGCCGGCCCGCCAGCTCGGCGCACGCGACGCCGCCGGGCCGGCCCCGGCCGCGGCACACCGGTGCCGTACGCCCATGGGGTGTACGGCGCCCGGTGTGTCGGAGCGCGGATGCGCCGGTGGAGGCCGGGCGGCGGCGACGCTCGCTGGCAGCCCCCACCGCCTCAGGAGGACACCGTGCCCCTCGCCCCCGCCCTGCGCGCCGCCGCCGCGCTCGCTGTCGTGGCCCTGGCCGCCGGCGCGTGCACGGCGTCGGAGCCCACGAACGTTCCCGAGGTGACCGGCGCGTTCGGCGACCGCCCCGAGATCACGATCCCGGACCTGCCGGCCCCCGAGCAGGGCCGGACGACGGTGCTGCGCGAAGGCACGGGGCCCGAGGTGCGTGAGGGGCAGGTCGCCGTCACCGACGTGGAGATGAAGGTCTGGGAGGGCAAGAGGAAGCTCGTGTCGTCCTGGGGTCTGCTCCAGCCGACGACCGTCTCCTTCGGCGGCGAGCGCGTTTTCCGCGGCTGGGGCCAGGCCCTTCTCGGCCGCAAGGGCGGCAGCCGCGTCCTGATGGTCGCCCCGTCGAAGAGCGGCGTCGGCCCGCACGGCAGGGCGCGGGCCGGGGTCGGACCGGGCGACCACATGGTGCTCGTCTTCGACCTGGTCGGCGGCTACGGCGTCGACCAGCGGGTGCCGGAGCGGAAGGCGCCGGGCGTCGGTACCGGGTCCGCGCCGTCGGTGTCGTTCACCGGCCCCAAAGGCACGCCCACTGTGGGGAGGTGGGGCACGGGGACGCCGGACAAGCTCGACGTCCGCGTGCTCGTCGAGGGCAAGGGGCCCGTACTGGGTGACGGGGACGTCGCCGTCGCCCAGTACGGGACGTGGATCTGGGGCCGCGACAAACCACTGCGCCGCACCTACGCGGCCACCGGCCCGAGCGGCATGCTGCTCAGCAAGGACGCCTTGCCGCCCGGGCTCTACGAGGCGTTGAAAGGCACCCGCGTCGGCAGCAGACTGCGGGTCGCCGTGCCCGCGCAGTACCGCAAGGGATTCACAGCGACGAAGGGCGGGATCGCCGCCCCTTCCGAGCATCCGATCTTCTGGGTGATCGACGTCCTCGACCACCAGGACCGCTGAGACAGCCGCCCGCGGAGCCCCAGGACCACCGAAGCCGCACCGGTATTTCTATACGGTATTGGAATGGGTTTCCGGGGTACTCTGGTGGCATGGTGCGAACCCCTTTGACCCCGCAAGAGCGCGAACGTGGCGAGCGTCTCGGCCGGCTGCTGCGCGAGGCGCGGCTCGGGCGCAGCATGACCGAGGTGGCCGCCGCCGCGGGTGTCTCGGTGGAGACGCTGCGCAAGATCGAGACGGGCCGCGCGCCGACGCCGACGTTCTTCACCATCGCCGCCATCGCGCGGGAGCTGGGTCTGTCCATGGACGAGCTGGTGGTCAGCTGCGCCCTGGTGCCCGCCTGAGCGTCCGCGGCACGTGCTTTTGAAGGTACGGGCGGGGAGGTCACCCGCAAGGGTGCGAAACAGAATCGATCCAGCGGGTTGCTGACGATGGTCTTGGCAAGCCTTACGGGTGGGCTTACGTTCGTCCCTCTACGGCCGGGTCTACGGGCGTAGATCCCGAGCCGTGCCGACCGACGAAGGGACACCGCCGCCGTGCTGACCCCCGATCTGCACTCCCGCCACCGCGCCGCTCTGCCGGACTGGCTGGCGCTGTACTACGCCGACCCGATCGAGCTCACCCACGGCGAGGGCCGCCACGTCTGGGACGCCGAGGGAAAGAAGTACCTCGACTTCTTCGGCGGCATCCTCACCACGATGACCGCGCACGCCCTGCCCGAGGTCACCAAGGCGGTGGCCGAACAGGCGGGCCGCGTCATCCACTCCTCCACGCTCTACCTGAACCGCCCGATGGTCGAACTCGCCGAGCGGATCGCCCAGGTCTCGGGCATCCCGGACGCCCGGGTCTTCTTCACCACGTCGGGCACCGAGGCCAACGACGCGGCGCTGCTGCTCGCCACGGCGTACCGCCGCTCGAACCAGGTCCTGGCGATGCGCAACAGCTACCACGGCCGCTCCTTCTCGGCGGTCGGCATCACCGGCAACCGCGGCTGGTCGCCGACGAGCCTGTCCCCGCTGCAGACGCTGTACGTGCACGGCGGCGTCCGCGGCCGGGGCCCGTACGCGCACCTGTCCGACGCCGAGTTCACCGACGCCTGCGTGGCGGACCTGCGGGACATGCTCGGCCAGACGCGCGGCGACGTGGCGGCGCTCATCGCCGAACCCGTCCAGGGAGTCGGCGGCTTCACCTCGCCGCCGGACGGCCTGTACGCGCGCTTCCGCGAGATCCTCCAGGAGCACGGCATCCTGTGGATCACCGACGAGGTCCAGACGGGCTGGGGCCGCACCGGCGACCACTTCTGGGGCTGGCAGGCGCACGCGCAGTCGGGGCCGCCGGACATCCTGACCTTCGCCAAGGGCATCGCCAACGGCATGTCGGTCGGCGGCGTCGTGGCGCGGGCCGAGGTCATGAACTGCCTCGACGCGAACTCGATCTCGACGTTCGGCGGCTCCCCCATCACGATGGCCGCGGGCCTCGCCAACCTCTCCTACCTGCTGGAACACGACCTCCAGGGCAACGCGCGCCGCGTCGGCGGCCTCCTCATCGAGCGGTTGCGGGCGATCGCCGCGCACGCGCCCGGAGTACGGGAGGTACGCGGCCGGGGCCTCATGATCGGCGTCGAACTGGCGAATCCCGCCACGGGCGAGGCGGCGCCGGACGCCGCCACGGCCGTCCTGGAGGCCTGCCGCACCGCCGGCCTCCTCATCGGAAAGGGAGGCGGCCACGACACGAGCGTCCTGCGCATCGCCCCACCGCTGACCCTGACGGTGGCGGAGGCGGAGGAGGGCGCGACGATCCTGGACCGGGCGCTGCGAGAGTTCTCGTAGGGGCGGGCTCCGATGGGCGCAGGGACGTGAGGCCCCGCCAGGGGCGCGGGGAACTGCGCGACCAGCCACGACGGATCCGCGGTCGGCCGACAACCGGGTGCCCCCACGGCGCGTACCCGATCAGGAGAGGACGCCCCATGACCCTCGAGACCGCCCGGGAATACGCCCTGTCGGTACGGCAGATTCTGGCCCTGGACAGAATCGCGGCAGGCGACCCCGAGGTGATCGCGGCGGCGGACCACCTCGACAACCCCGTCAGATGGGTCCACGTAGCGGAGGCGGCAGACGTGGGGGTCATGCTCAGCGGCGGCGAGATGATCCTCACCACCGGCGTGCTGCTCGCGGGCGACGTCCGCGGCCAGACCGCGTACATCGAGTCCCTGTACCGGGCCGAGGCGGCGGCCCTGGTCCTCGGCCTCGGCCGTGCCTTCCCGGCGCCGCCGCAGGACATGCGGCGCGCCGCGGAGCGGTACGGGCTGCCGATGGTCGTGCTCCACCGGCCGTTTCCCTTCGCCGAGTTGACGGAAGAGGTGCAGTCCCGGCTCGTCCGGCGGAAGTACGCCGCGGTCAGCCTCTCCGAGGGGATCCGCACCGCGCTCACCGGACTCATCACCGCAGGTGCCCCGCTGCAGAGCCTGCTCGACGAGATCGCCGCGCACAGCGCCTGCCCGGTCGTCGTCACGAATCTGGCCCACCGTGTCCTCGCCACGGCGGGGGAGCGGCCCGCCGTCGACGACGTGCTGCGCGACTGGGACCGCATCGCCCGGCAGCCGGGCGAGATCGACGGCGAGGGCTGGGTCAGGGCCGGTCTCGGCGGACGCGGCGAACGCTGGGGCTCCGTCGTGCTGTGCGGATACCGCGGCGACGGCGCGTCCGGGCGGCTGCTCGCCGCCCGGGCCGCCGAGGCGCTCGTGCTCCACCGCATGCTGGCCGGTTCCGCCGCGAGCTGGGAGGAGCAGTCCGCGCAGTGCCTCCTCGCCGACCTGGTCTCCGGCGTCGTCCCCGCCCGGCAGCTGCTGCCCAGGGCCAGAGCCGCCGGCCTCCCGGTGAACCTGCGCACCTTCGTCCCGCTCGTCGTACGTGACCTCGAACCGGCTCAAGTGGAGCGCGTACTGCGGCTGTTGGGGCTGTCCGGCCTTATCGCCGAACTCGCCGAGAACGCCACCACCGTCCTCCTCAGTCTCGCCCGCGACCAGGCCGCCGACCCGCTCGCCGCCCACTTCGCGGCCCGCCTGCGCGCCGAGACCGGAGCACGGGCCGTCGTCACCGCCGGGCCCGCCCGCACCGGCTGGGACGACGTGCCCGAGGCGCTGCGCGAGGCGCTGCACGTCGCCGAGGCCGTCGCCGGGGCGCCGCCCGGCCTGCCGGCCGTGGTCCGCCTGCGCGACGTACGGCTGCGCGGTCTGGTGCGGCTCCTGCGTGACGACCCGCGCGTGCAGTCCTTCGCGGAGCGGGAGCTCGACGGGCTGCTGTGCGCCGACGACGCCGAGGCGCTGCTGCCCGTGCTGCGCACCTACCTCGCCACCGGCCGCAACAAGTCCCGTACGGCCCAGCTCCACCACATGAGCCGTCCCGCCCTCTACCGCCGTCTGGAGACCATCGAGACGCTGCTCGGCGTGGCCCTCGACGACTTCGAGCAAGCCGCGTCCGTGCACATCGCCCTCCTCGCGCACGACGCCCAGCGCGGAACGTGACACGGTGGAACGCGGTCGGGCCGGGGACGTGACACGCTGCGACTCGGCCGACGCGGCCGGGATTCCTATCGTCATGGGCACACCGCGCACCCCCCTCAGCCGGAGGTCCCGATGAGCCCCGTGATCCGCGCCGCGATCTTCCAGACCGCCTGGACCGGTGACAAGGAATCCATGATCAAGGTGCACGAACAGGCCGTTCGTGACGCCGCCGCGCAGGGCGCCCAAGTCCTCTGCTTCCAGGAACTGTTCTACGGCCCCTACTTCTGCCAGGTCCAGGACGCGAAGTTCTACGAGTACGCCGAGGCGATCCCGGACGGGCCGATCGTGCGCCGCTTCCAGGACCTCGCCCGCGAGCACGGCATCGTCCTCGTCCTGCCCATGTACGAGGAGGAGCAGCCCGGCGTCCTCTACAACACGGCCGCCGTGATCGACGCCGACGGCAGCTACCTCGGCAAGTACCGCAAGACCCACATCCCCCAAGTCCAGGGATTCTGGGAGAAGTTCTACTTCCGGCCCGGCAACTCCGGCTGGCCCGTCTTCGACACGGCCGTCGGGAAGATCGGCGTCTACATCTGCTACGACCGGCACTTCCCCGAGGGCTGGCGCGCGCTCGGCCTCGAAGGCGCGCAGATCGTCTTCAACCCCTCCGCCACCAGCCGCGGCCTCTCGCGCTACCTGTGGCAGCTGGAGCAGCCGGCCGCCGCCGTCGCCAACGAGTACTTCGTCGGCGCCATCAACCGCGTCGGCGTGGAGGAGTACGGCGACAACGACTTCTACGGCACCTCGTACTTCGTCGACCCCGAGGGGCAGTTCGTGGGCGAGGTGGCCGACGACAAGGCACCCGAACTCGTCGTCCGAGACCTCGACATCGCCAAACTGCGCGAGGTCCGCGACCGCTGGCAGTTCTACCGCGACCGCAACCCGCAGGCTTACGAGCCGCTGACCCGCCCGTAGTTCCGTCCCGCCCCTGGAGGAGAACATGAGCGCCGTCCGTACCGTCATCCGCGGTGGTCTCGTCGTCACCGCCGCCGACGAGATGCACGCCGACGTCCTCGTCGAGGACGGGCGCGTCGTGGCCCTCGCGGCCAGCGGCAGCGACACCGCCGCGTCCTGGACGGACGCGCGCACCCTCGACGCGAGCCGGAAGTACGTCATCCCGGGCGGCGTCGACGGGCACACCCACATGGAGATGCCGTTCGGCGGCACGTTCGCCGCCGACACCTTCGAGACCGGCACCCGCGCCGCTGCCTGGGGCGGCACCACGACGATCGTCGACTTCGCCATCCAGAGCGTCGGGCACACCCTGCGCGAGGGCCTCGACGCCTGGCACGCCAAGGCCGACGGGCAGTGCGCGATCGACTACGGCTTCCACATGATCGTCTCCGATGTGCACGACGAGACGCTCAAGGAGATGGACCTGCTGGTCGGGGAGGGTGTGACCTCCTTCAAGCAGTTCATGGCCTACCCGGGTGTCTTCTACTCAGACGACGGGCAGATCCTGCGCGCCATGCAGCGGGCCGCCGAGAACGGCGGGCTGATCATGATGCACGCCGAGAACGGCATCGCCATCGACGTCCTCGTGCAGCAGGCGCTCGCCCGCGGGGAGACCGACCCCCGCTACCACGGTGAGGTCAGGAAGGCGCTGCTCGAAGCGGAGGCGACACACCGCGCGATCAAGCTGGCGCAGGTCGCCGGGGCGCCGCTGTACGTCGTGCACGTCTCCGCGCAGGAGGCCCTCGCCGAGCTGGCGCGCGCCCGCGACGAGGGCCTGCCGGTCTTCGGCGAGACCTGCCCGCAGTACCTGTTCCTGTCGACGGACAACCTCGCCGAGCCGGACTTCGAGGGCGCGAAGTACGTGTGCTCGACCCCGCTGCGGCCCAGGGACCACCAGGCGGCGCTCTGGCGCGGCCTGCGCACGAACGATCTGCAAGTCGTCTCCACCGACCACTGCCCGTTCTGCTTCACGGGTCAGAAAGAACTCGGGCGCGGCGACTTCTCGAAGATCCCGAACGGGATGCCCGGCGTGGAGAACCGGATGGACCTCCTCCACCAGGCCGTCGTCGACGGGCACATCACGCGCCGCCGCTGGATCGAGATCGCGTGCGCGACCCCGGCCCGGATGTTCGGCCTGTACCCGAAGAAGGGGACCATCGCGCCGGGCGCGGACGCCGACATCGTCATCTACGACCCGGCCGCCGAGCAGACCATCAGCGCGGCGACCCACCACATGAACGTCGACTACTCCGCGTACGAGGGCAAGCGGCTGACCGGACGGGTGGAGACGGTCCTCTCTCGCGGTGAACTCGTCGTCAGTGAAGGGGAGTTCACGGGGCGTGCCGGGCACGGTGCGTACACCCCGCGCGGCACGTGTCAGTACCTGAACTGAAGAACCGAGCTAAGGGGCCCTCATGGATTTCGGACTCGTCCTGCAGACCGACCCGCCGGCCTCGGGGGTCGTGGAGTTGATGAAGCGCGCGGAGGGGGCCGGGTTCACGCACGGGTGGACGTTCGACTCGTGCGTGCTGTGGCAGGAGCCGTTCGTCATCTACAGCCGCATCCTCGCCGAGACGGACCGGCTGATCGTCGGGCCGATGGTGACCAACCCGGGGACCCGCACCTGGGAGGTCACCGCCTCGACCTTCGCGACGCTCAACGACATGTACGGCAACCGCACCGTGTGCGGCATCGGGCGCGGCGACTCCGCGATGCGGGTCGCCGGGCGCAAGCCGAACACCCTCGCCCGGATCAGCGACGCGATGAAGGTGATCCGGGCGCTCGGCCGGGGCGACGAGGCGGACCTCGGCGGCGGCTCGGTGGTCCGCTTCCCGTGGGTGCGGGACGGCGCCGAACTGCCCGTCTGGATGGCCGCCTACGGGCCCAGGGCCCTGAAGATGACCGGTGAGGAGGCCGACGGCTTCATCCTCCAGCTGGCCGATCCGTTCCTGACGGAGTGGATGGTGAAGGCCGTACGCGACGCGGCGGTGGCGGCGGGCCGGGACCCGGCCGACGTGAAGATCTGCGTGGCGGCGCCCGCGTACGTCACGGAGGACGACTCGCCGCAGGCCCTCGCGCACGCCCGTGAACAGTGCCGCTGGTTCGGCGGCATGGTCGGCAACCACGTCGCGGACCTGGTGTCCAAGTACGGCGCGCACTCCGGGATGGTCCCCGACGAGCTGACGGAGTACATCAAGGCGCGCGAGGGGTACGACTACGCGCACCACGGCCGCTCCGGCAACCCGGACACGGCGTTCGTGCCGGACGAGATCGTGGACCGCTTCTGCCTGATCGGCCCGGCGTCGGCACACGTCGAAAAGCTGCGTGCGCTACGGGAGTTGGGCGTCGACCAGTTCGCGGTGTACGCCATGCACGACGCGAAGGAGGCGGTGATCGACCGGTACGGCCGGGACGTGATCCCAGTGCTCGACGCCTGAACGGTTTCGTAGAACGGACTGCCCATGACCGACACCGCCCCGCCCGTCCGCGCGGCCGACCTGGGGGCCGACGCCTTCCCGGGGAGCAGCCGCTACGCCAACGAGGATCTGCGCCCCGTTCCGCTCGCCGAGCGCCGCTGGACCACGTACAACTTCGTGGCTCTGTGGATCGGCATGGCCCACTGCATCCCGTCCTGGACGCTGGCCTCGGGCCTGGTCGCGCTCGGCATGGACTGGAAGCAGGCGGTGCTCACCATCGCCCTGGCCAATGTGATCGTGCTGCTTCCGATGCTGCTCACGGGGCACGCCGGGCCGAAGTACGGCATACCCTTCCCGGTCCTGGCCCGTGCCTCGTTCGGGATACGCGGGGCGAATCTGCCCGCGATGGTACGGGCTGCGGTGGCCTGCTGCTGGTTCGGCATCCAGACGTGGATCGGCGGCCAGGGCATCTTCGTACTCCTGGGGAAGATCTTCGGGGGCTGGGCGGACGCGGCGAAGATCGGCGGCTATCCGTGGACGCTGTGGCTGTGCTTCGTCGTCTTCTGGGTGCTCGAACTCGCCATCATCTACCGGGGGATGGACACCCTGCGCCGGTTCGAGAACTGGGCGGCGCCGTTCGTGCTCGTCGGCGCGTTCGTGCTGCTGATCTGGATCGCGAACAAGGCGGGCGGCTTCGGGCCGCTGCTGCACGAGCCGTCGAAGGTCGGCTGGGGCGCGGACTTCTGGAAGGTCTTCTTCCCCGGCCTGATGGGCATGATCGGCTTCTGGTCGACGCTGTCGCTGAACATTCCGGACTTCACCCGCTTCGGCAAGGGGCAGCGGGCGCAGGTGTGGGGGCAGACGCTCGGCCTGCCCACGACCATGACCCTGTTCGCGCTGATGTCGGTCCTGGTGACGGCCGGCTCGGAAAAGGTGTACGGCGTGGCGATCTGGGACCCGGTCGCGCTGGCCGGCAAGACAGACAGCGTCTTCGGGCTGCTGTTCGCGCTGGTCACGGTGTTCGTGGCGACGATCTCGGTGAACATCGCGGCGAACGTCGTCTCTCCCGCGTACGACCTCGCGAACCTGGCCCCGAAGCTGATCACCTTCCGTACGGGCGCGATCATCACGGGCATCGTCGGGGTGCTGGTCATGCCGTGGAAACTGACGTCGACGCCCGAGCTGTACATCTTCACGTGGCTGGGTGTGGTCGGCGGCCTGCTCGGGACCGTCGCCGGGATTCTGATCGCGGACTACTGGATCATCCGCCGCACTGTGCTGCACCTGGCGGACCTGTACGTGGCCGGGGGCCGGTACTGGTACTCGGGCGGCTGGAACTGGCGGGCCGTCGTCGCGTTCCTGCTTGGCGGGGTGCTCGCGGTCGGCGGTTCGTACTCGACGCTCGACGCCGACGGGAACAAGGCGGGCCCGTTCCCGGTGGACGGCATCATCCCGCTCCTGAAGCCGCTCGCGGACTACGGGTGGGCGGTGGGGCTCGGCACGTCGCTGCTCGTGTACGTGGGGCTGATGTCCGTCAGGCCGCCACGGCGCTGAGTTTCCCGGTATGCCGCGGTCTGTCAGGTCGACACGGCGGGTCGTGCGCTGACGCGGTCCCGCGAGCGGTACTGCACGTTTCCCTCACGAATCCCCAGGACGCGTTCCATTGACGGATGCCCTCCGCACGCCGTATTGGTATACCAAAGACGTCGGAGCGCAGCGTCGCTCTCGCGGAGGTGTGTGCTCAAATGCCCGTTTTCCAGGGCGAGTTGAGCGCATTCGAACTTAGGAGCGCGTCATGGTCGCCGTGCACGAACAGACCTCCACAGCCGCTGCCGCGGGGCCGGACGGGACCAGTCCCGGTCTCTACAGTCCGGACCTCGCCCCCACCCGCAGGGAAGGGCGGCGCTGGGGCGCGTACAACGTGTTCACGCTGTGGGGCAACGACGTGCACAGCCTCGGCAACTACGCCTTCGCCATGGGTCTCTTCGCACTCGGGATGAGCGTCTGGCAGATCCTCATCGCCTTCGCCATCGCCTCGGCGCTGCTGTTCGGGCTGCTCACGCTCTCCGGCTACATGGGGCACAAAACGGGCGTCCCGTTCCCGGTGATGAGCCGGATCTCCTTCGGCACCCGGGGCGCCCAGCTGCCCGCGGCGGTGCGCGGGGCCGTCGCGATCGCCTGGTTCGGCATCCAGACCTACCTGGCGGCGTCCGTCCTGCGCGCGGTCGTCAAGAAGCTCGCGCCGGGCGCCGCCTCCCTCGACCACAACTCGATCCTGGGCCTGTCGACGCTCGGCTGGATCACCTTCGTCGCGCTGTGGGCCGTCCAGGTCGTGATCGTCAGCTACGGCATGGAGCTGATCCGCAAGTACATGGCGTTCGCCGCGCCCGCCATCCTGATCACGATGTGCGGCCTCGCGGTCTGGATCCTCAGCAAGACGGACCTGTCGATCGCGGTCTCCACCGGCAATGCGCCTACCGG
The DNA here is from genome assembly GCF_039533535.1 of Streptomyces kunmingensis. NCBI lineage: Bacteria > Bacillati > Actinomycetota > Actinomycetes > Kitasatosporales > Streptomycetaceae > Streptomyces > Streptomyces kunmingensis. The sequence continues at coordinate 893,768 of NZ_BAAATS010000006.1, read as the reverse complement.
CGTCGACGCCTGGCGCCAGATCTTCGAGAGCGCTGCTCTCTGGGTCGTCATCTACGGCACGTTCGTCCTGAACTTCTGCGATTTCACCCGTTCCGCCAAGAGCCGCCGCGCCATCGTCGTCGGCAACCTCGTGGGCATCCCGCTCAACATGCTCTTCTTCGCCGGGATCGTGGTGGTGCTCTCCGGTGGCCAGTTCAAGCTCGACGGGCACGTCGTCACCGGGCCCGAGGACATCGTCGCCACCATTCCCAGCACGCCGCTGATGGTGCTCGCCTCGCTCGCCTTCATCACCCTGACCATCGCCGTGAACCTCCTGGCGAACTTCGTCGCCCCGATCTACGCCTTGGTCAACCTCTTCCCGCGCAAGCTCGACTTCCGCCGTGCCCGGCTGGTCAGCGCCGTCATCGGCCTCGTCATCCTGCCGTGGAACCTCTACAACAGCCCGACCGTCGTCAACTACTTCCTCGGCGGGCTCGGCGCCCTGCTCGGCCCGGCCTTCGGTGTCGTGATGGCCGACTACTGGCTGGTGCGCAGGACCCGCGTCAACGTGCCCGCCCTCTACACCGCCGCCACCGACGGCGACTACCACTACCGCTCCGGCTTCCACCTGCGGGCCATCGGCGCCTTCGGGCCCGCCGCCGCCGTGGCCGTCGTCATCGCCCTCGCACCCGCCTTCACCTCCGTCTCCGGCTTCTCCTGGTTCATCGGCGCGGGCCTCGCCGCCCTGCTCTACGTGGCCCTCGCCGACCGCAGCCGGACGGCGCGGGACGTGGACGGCGAGACGATCGCGGTCGACGCCGTCTGAACCTTCCGGCCTCTGCAACACCCACGCCGACGGCCCTGGTCGGGGCCGCGACGCCGCACAGAAAGCAGCACCCCCACCGCCATGCGCATACTCGTCTGCAACGTCAACACCACCGAGTCGATGACCGACGCCATCGCCGCGCAGGCCCGGTCCGTCGCCGCGCCCGGCACCGAGATCGTGGCGCTCACCCCGGCGTTCGGCGCCGAGTCCGTCGAAGGCAACTACGAGAGCTACCTGGCCGCGATCGCCGTCATGGAGACGGTCCGCGCCTACCCCGAACCGTTCGACGCCGTCATCCAGGCCGGATACGGCGAGCACGGGCGCGAGGGCCTCCAGGAACTCCTCGACGTGCCGGTCGTCGACATCACCGAGGCCGCCGCGTCCACCGCCCAGTACCTCGGGCACCGCTACTCCGTCGTCACCACCCTGGACCGGGCCGTGCCCCTCATCGAGGACCGGCTGAAGCTCGCCGGACTCACCGACCGGTGCGCTTCCGTGCGGGCCAGCGGCATGGCCGTCCTCGACCTCGAACGCGACCCGGACGCCGCGGTCGAGGCCATCGTCGAGGAGGCCGCGCGCGCCGTCGAGGACGACCGCGCCGAGGTGATCTGCCTGGGCTGCGGCGGCATGGCCGAACTCACCGAACGGGTCAAGAAGCGCACCGGCGTCCCCGTCGTCGACGGTGTCGCGGCCGCCGTGACCGTCGCCGAATCGCTCGTACGGCTCGGGCTCACGACGTCCAAGGTGCGTACGTACGCGCCGCCGCGTACCAAGAAGTTCGTCAACTGGCCACTACATGCAGCCGGTTGACGCTACTTGCGGGTGAGTCGCACCAGCGTGCTCGGCCGGTCGCCCCTGGGCAGGTGCAGCGGCAGGCCGTGCGTCAGCAGCGTCGCCGCGTCGTGCTCGACTCCGGTGGCGTCGTCGACGTAGACCTCCGAAGGGGAGAGGCCGGCCAGGCGCAGGGCCCGGTCGTGGCCCCAGGCGAGGACCACGACCCGGTCCTCGGAGCGGTACTGCACGGCGTCCACGAGCCGGTACTGCTCGCCGAACTGAATGACCGGGCGGATCTCCTTGTAGAGCTCCACCAGGTCGCGTGCTTCGGCGAGTTGGGGCTCGGTCCAGCGTGAGAGGTCGCCGCCGATGCCGAGCGCGCCGGCCATCGCGACATGGAAGCGGTAGGGGAGCGGCGCGCTGCGGGCGGTGTGCGGGTTGGGGCTGTCGGTGACCCAGGCGGACATGGTGCGGGCCGGATAGACCTGGCTGTAGCCGTGCTGGATGGCGATGCGGTCGTAGGCGTCCGTGTTGTCGGAGATCCACGTCTGGTCGGTACGGGCCAGCATGCCGAGGTCGGCGCGCCCGCCACCGCCCGCGCAGCCCTCGATCCGCAGGGCCGGATGGGCGCGGCGCAGCCGGTCGAGCACCGCGTAGACACCGCGCGTGTGGTCGCTCCACAGTCGCTCGGCGTCGGGGTGGCCCGGCCAACCGCCTTCCGTGAACGCCCTGTTCATGTCCCACTTCAGGAAGTCGACCGCGTACGTCGCCACGAGCTCGTCGAGCCACTGGTACGCCCACTCGGCGACATCGGCGCGGGCGAAGTTGAGGACGAGCTGGTTGCGCAGCTCGGTGCGGCGGCGGTGGGGCATGTGCAGCACCCAGTCGGGGTGCGCCCGGTACAGATCGCTGTCCGGGTTGGTCATCTCCGGCTCCACCCACAGCCCGAAGCGCATCCCGAGCCGCCGCACCTCCTCGGCCAGCGGGCCGAGCCCGTGGGGGAACCGCTCGGGGTTCGGCCGCCAGTCGCCGAGGCCGGCCCGGTCGCTGGTGCGCCGCCCGAACCAGCCGTCGTCCACCACGAACAGTTCGACGCCGAGCCCGGCAGCCCGCTCGGCCAGGGCCCGCTGGCCCTCCAGGGTGACGTCCCAGCCCGTCGCCTCCCAGCTGTTGTAGACGACGGGCCGCACCTCGTCGGGGCGCGGCAGCACGTGTGCGGCGACGTACCGGTGCCAGCCGCGGCTCGTCGCGCCGAACCCGCCCGTGCTGAACTGGCCCGCGAATACCGGGGTTTCGTGACTCTCGCCCGGTTGCAGCCGCCAGGTGAGGCCGTCGTGCCCGGCGCCGCCGGTGACCGTGAGCGGGCCGCCGGTGTGATCGCGCGCCGCGGTGATCCGCCAACTCCCCGACCAGGCGAGGACCATGCTCCACACGTCGCCGCGGGTCTCGTCCGCGTCTCCCGCGTCGACCATCAGCCACGGGTTCGCGAAGTGCCCCGAGACGCCGCGCCGGCTGGTGAACACGGTCTCGGCGTACGGGGCTTCGGTGCGCCGCAGCTGGGTCTCGCCCGTCCATTCGCCGACCGTGTGGCTCAGTCGCGCACCGGACGCGGCGGGCACGGACCAGCTCGCGGCGTCGCAGCGCAGGATCTCGATGGGGTCGTCGGTCCCCAAGTGCCGCAGCGTGAGGGAGCGTTCGATGACGTCGCTGTCCGCGTGGACCGTGTAGTGCAGTGTGCAGCCGAGCGGATAGTGCCGGTCCCGCAGCCGTACGTGCAGTCGGCCGCCCTCGATCTCGTGGCCCTCGTGCATCCACTCGACGCCGCGCGCCCCGTCCGCGTACCGCACGAGCAGCGACGGCACCCCGAACCGGGGCCCGCCCTCAACGCCCAGCTCCTCCCCGCTCGTCGAGGCGAAACTGCTGGTCAGTCCGGAGTGCGTGGGCAGTGCGGCGGCCTGGGCGAGCGTGAGCCGCGCGCCCCAGTGCACATGCCGTGGCCCCTCGTCCGGGCCGACGCGCAGCGCGTACGAGGTGGCGGGGGTCGTGAGCAGGAACGTGCGACTGGGCTCGTCGTAGGAGACCGGAGAGCCGTCGGACACCGGAGAGCCGTGGGACACCTGAGACATGAGCGGGAGCCTAGATCCGAACTCCCTGAATTTAAATATTGACGAAGGAAATTATTGCCCCTACGTTTCCCCCATGTTGCTGAACCGAGCGAAGCTGCTCGCGTCCCCGGCGGCCAACACGGTGTTCACGACAGTGCTCACGCGTGGTCCGGTCGTCCGCCCCGAGATCGCCCGGATCACCGGCCTCTCCTCCGCCGCCGTCACCAAGGCGGTCAAGCCGATGATCGAAGCCGGGTACCTGGAGGAACTCCCGCAGGGTCCGCGAACCGTCGAAGGCGCCGGGCGTCCCGCGCACCCCCTCGCGGTCCGCGCCGACCGGGAGTTCTTCGTCGGCGTCAAGGTCACGGCCGACGAACTCATCGGCGTGGTGACCGACCTACGGGCCCAGGTCCGCGCCGCGCACCGGATGCCCGTCTCCGACCGGTCCGTGGCCCAAGTGGTCCGCTCCATCGCCGCGCTCGTCGCGGAGCTGGTCCCGGCCCACGCCGGACGGACGCACCACATCGGGGTCTCCGTCTCGGGCGACGTGGACCGGCCGGGCGGCGTCGTGCGGTACTCACCCTTCCTCGGCTGGCGCTCCGTGGGCCTGGCCGAACTGGTCGGCGAGGCAACGGGGTTGACGGTCACCGTCGAGAACGACGTGAAGGCGCTCACCGTCGCCGAGCAGTGGTTCGGCGAGGGCGTGGGCGCCGACTCCTTCGCCCTCGCCACGGTCGGCGTCGGCATCGGCTGCGCGCTCGTCGTCAACGGCCGTCTGGTGGCCGGGGGTTACGGGGTCGCCGGCGAAATCGGGCACATCCCGGTCGCGGCCGGGGACGGGCCCGCGTGCCACTGCGGCGCCCGTGGCTGCGTCGAGGCGATCGCCTCCGAGGCGGCCATCGTCGACCGGGCCCGGCAGGCCGCCCAAGACCCCGGGCTCGACATGGCCGGGGCCATCGACCGCGCGCACAGCGGGGACGCCGCCGTCCGGGCCGTCTTCGACGAGGCGGGCGCGGCCATCGGGCTCGGCCTCGCCGCCATGGTCAACCTCGTGGGGCCCGAGCGGGTCGTGGTCTCCGGTGAGGGCGTGGCCGCGTACGACCTGTTCGAGGAGCAGATCCGTGCCGCGTTCACCACCCAGGCCTTCGGGGCCGCCGCCCGCTGCCCGCTCGTCGTGCGCCCGCTGCCCTGGGAGGAATGGGCGCGCGGGGCCGCGGCGGTCAGCATCCAGTCCCTCTTCGCCGCCTGACCCGTTCCAGCCCCCCGAAGTCGAAGCCCCCGCACGTCTCCGTCCCCGGAAGGACCCTGTCATGCCTGTCAGTTCCGCCCTGTCCCGCCGGGGTTTTCTCGGCACGTCCCTGCTGTTCGTCGCCGGTGCCGCCGTCGCCTGCTCCAGCAACCCGCAGGAGACCGCCTCGGCCAAAGGCGCCAAGGTCACGCTCACGCAGTGGTACCACCAGTACGGGGAGGAGGGCACCCAGGCCGCGGTGAAGCGGTACGCCGAGGAGTTCACGAAGGCCAACCCGGACATCGCGGTCAACGTGGTGTGGGGTGCGGACGTCTCCCAGTACGAGACCAAGCTGAACGCGGCGCTGCTCGGCGCCGACGCCCCCGACATCTTCGAACTCGGCGACTTCCGCGCCGAGATGGCCCGCAAGGGGCAGCTCGAACCGCTCGACGACGTGTACGGCGCCGCCAAGGACGGGTTCAACAAGGCGGACCTCGACTACCTCACCGTCGACGGCAAGCTCTACGGCATCAAGACCATCGACGACGTCATGGTCCTCTACTACCGCAAGTCGCTGCTGAAGAAGGCCGGCGTCACCCCGCCGACCACCTTCGCCGAACTCGCGGACGCGGCGAAGAAGCTGACGACCGGCGGCGCCAAGGGCCTCTTCATAGGCAACGACGGCATCGGCGACAGCCCCTACCTCCTCGCCTGGTCGCAGGGCGTCGACCTGATCGACGGCAAGAGAGTCGTCTACGCCGACGCCGCCAAGGCCATCGGCGGCCTGCGCGACCTGCACGCCGACAAGTCGGTGCTGCTCGGCTTCACCACCGACTGGTACGACCCCGGCGCCTTCAACCAGGGCGCCGCCGCCATGCAGTGGTGCGGTCTGTGGGCACTGCCCGCCGTCGAGAAGGCCCTCGGCGACGACTTCGGGGTCGTGCCCTGGCCCTCGTACGACGCCTCCGGCAAGGCGGTCGCCCGGCTCGGCGGCTGGACGCAGGCGATCCACTCCAAGAGCAAGCATGTCGCCGAGGCCAAGAAGTACCTCGAATGGCTTTGGGTCAAGCAGGCCGACATCCAGATCGACTGGGCCGTCAAGTACGGCTTCCACGTCCCGCCGCAGTCCGAAGTGGCCGCGAAGACACCGGAGTTGAGCAAGGGCGCGGCCAAGGACGCAGTCGCCATCGCCAACAAGAACGGCATCTCCTTCCCGGCCGAGTGGACGCAGGCCATGCAGGCGGAGTTCATCGCCGCGGCCGCCGACATCGCGAAGGGCGCGGGCGCCGAGAAGACCCTGGAGAAGGCCCAGTCCAAGGCGCAGTCCGACCTCGACAAGCAGCTGGGCTGACCGCCGTGACCGCCACCGGCACCACGCCCGCCCGCAAAAGCCCCTTGCACCACGATGCCGCCCGGCCGGCGCCCGCCCCGGCGCCGCGCCGCCGGCGGCTGACCGAGCGGCAGTCGAAGGCCCTCGCCTTCGCCGTCCTGACCGCTCCGATCCTGCTCGGCCTCGGCCTGTTCCGCTACGTCGCCATCGGCTGGAGCTTCCTGCTCAGCTTCAGCGAGGCGCGCCGCACCATCTCGCTGGGGAACTGGGTCGGCCTCGACAACTACCGGGAGCTGCTGAGCGACGAACGGTTCCGCGACTCCCTGACGATGATCGTGCTGTTCACGGCGCTCATCGTGCCGCTGACCTTCGCCGCGTCCCTCGGCCTCGCCGTCCTCGTCAACCGGATCCGCCGCGGTCGCGCCTTCTTCCGCACCGCGTTCCTGCTGCCCGCCGCCGTCAGCTACGTCGCCGCCGCGATGATCTGGAAGATGGCCCTGTTCAGCGGCGTACCGTCCGGACTCGCCAACACCCTCGGCGCACTCTTCGGCGCCGACCCCACACCCTGGATCCAGACCCAGAGCCCGCCCCTGTACTGGATCGTGCTCGTCACCCTGCGCCTGTGGCTCCAGGTCGGGCTCTACATGATCCTGTTCATCGCCGGGCTCCAGTCCATCCCGCCGCACCTCTACGAAGCCGCGGCCCTCGACGGCGCCGGCCCCTGGCGCACCTTCCGCAGCATCACCTTCCCCATGCTGCGCAACACCTCCGTTGCGATCCTGCTGCTCATGCTCATCGCCGCGCTCCAGGCCTTCGACGAGTTCTACGCGATCTTCTCCACCGGCGCCTCGCTCGGCAGCGAACCCGTGCGCACCCCCCTCATGCACCTGTACGGCGTCGCCCTCCAGGACCAGGACTACGGCGTCGGCTCCGCCGGAGCCTTCCTGCTCACCCTCCTGATCGTGCTGGTCACGCTCCTCCAGGGCCGGATCCTCGGGTTCTCCCGCGACAAGGACTGAACGTCATGAACAACGCCGTGAACCGTCACCGAGGGAGCGTCCTCGGCTCCGCCGCCACGTATCTGGCGCTGTGCCTCATGTCCGTGGTCTTCCTGATCCCGTTCTACATGCTGCTGCGCAACGCCTTCATGACGACGCCGGAGGTCACCGCCACCGACTGGCACTGGCTGCCGTCCTCGCTGAGCTGGTCCAACTTCACGTCCCTGTTCGACAACCCCGAGCGCCCCTTCGGCCGGTCGATCCTCAACTCCCTCCTGATCGCCGTCATTTCGGCACCCGTGTCGACGCTGCTCGCCTCGATGGCCGGGTACGCGCTCGCCCGGATCGCCGTACCGGGACGGGCGGTCGTGCTCTCCCTCATCGTCGGCACGCTGATGATCCCGCAGGCCGTCACGTTCCTGCCGACGTTCGTCGTGGTCGGCTCGATGGGCGGCGTGAACACGATGTGGGGCCTGATCGCGCCGGGCCTGTTCAACGCGTTCGCCGTCGTCCTCTTCCGCAGCTTCTACCTGTCGTTCCCCGCCGAGATCGAGGAGGCGGGCCGCATCGACGGCCTCAGCTACCTCGGCGTCTACGGGCGGATCATCCTGCCCAACTCCGTCACGATGATCGCCTCCCTCGGGGCGCTCTCCTTCATCGAGGCGTGGAACTCCTTCCTGTGGCCGCTGATGATCGGCCAGGACCCCAGCAGCTGGACCGTGCAGATCGCCCTCTCCAGCTTCCTCACCTCGCAGACGGTCAATCTGCCCGAGCTGTTCGCGGGCACGGCCGTGGCGATCCTCCCTCTCGTCGTCATGTTCCTGGTCGCCCAGCGCCACATCGTCCAGGGCATCGCGATGTCCGGTCTCAAGTCCTGAACCCCCCTTCTCCGGAGGTACGTCCAGTGATCAGAACCACCCGCCGCGCCGCCCTCGCCGCCGCGTGCGCGCTGCCGCTCGCGCTCGCCCTGCCGTCCGGCGCCGCCGAGGCGAAGACCCCGTACGTCAAGCCGTTCATGGGCTGGAGCAGCTGGAGCGTGGAGTCCGCCACCCGCGACGGCTACGGCACGCGCTGGCTGAACGAGGGGAACATCAAGAACGCCGCCGACTCGCTCAGCGGCAAGCTCTCCTCCGCCGGGTACAAGAACCTGAACATCGACGCGGGCTGGAACTTCGATTACGACTGGAACTTCCACACCGACGCCCACGGCATCCCGGACGCCGACAAGGAACGCTTCCCCAGCGGGATGGTCTCCCTCTCCGACTACGTGCACGCCAAGGGCCTCAAGCTCGGCCTGTACGGCGCCGCCGGACTGGAGAAGGAGGTCTACGACAAGAACGCCCCGATCCTCGGCACCGACTGTCATGCGCAGGACATAGCCGTGAAGCCGCTGACGCCGACCAACAAATGGGGCGGCAGCTGGAAGATCGACTACAGCAACCCCTGCGCGCAGGAGTACATCGACTCCATCGTCGCCCGGTACGCGTCCTGGGGCATCGACTTCATCAAGATCGACGGCGTCACCAAGGACAACGTCGCCGACATCAAGGCCTGGTCCACCGCGATCGACCACAGCGGCCGCAGCATGTGGCTCTCCGCCAGCGCCTGGCCCGTGGACCTGGAAGCCGGCGACGGCCTGCGCCCGTACGCGAACGGCGTCCGCGTCGACACCGACATCGAGTGCTACTGCGAGACGACCAGCACCTGGACCAGCTCCGTCGACGACCGCTTCGCCGACCTCCCGAACTGGCTGCCCAAGCTCCGCGCCCCCGGCTACCTCCCCGACCTCGACTCCATGCCGATCAACAACAACACCGGCAGCGGTCTCCAGGACGGCATCAGCGACACCGAGCGGCAGACCGTCATGACGTTCTGGTCGATGGCCTCATCGCCGCTCTACGTCGGCGGCGACATCTGGTTCCTCGACGACAAGGCGAAGGCGATCCTCACCAACTCCGAGGTCATCGCCGTCGACCAGGCGGCCGTCCTGCCCAAGCAGCTGCGCGCGGGCGACACGCAGGTGTGGACGAAGCGCGTCGGCGGCGCCACGTACCTCGCGCTCTACAACCTCGGCTCCACGGCCACGGACATCACCGTCGACCTCAAGCCCGCCGGTGTGCACGGCAAGCAGCGGCTGCGGGACGTCGTCACCCGCGAGGACATCGGCTCGGCCACCCGCTCCTGGACCGCGACGGACGTCCCCGCGCACGGCTCCCGCCTCATCAAGCTCAGCTAGTTCCGAGCCGCGTACGGGTGACGTCTTACGTATCTCGTGTTTCGTGTTTCGTGTAAGGAGCCGCACATGAGCAGCAACGGTCCGTCCCGGCGCCTCGTCCTCGGACTCGGCACCGCTCTCGCCCTGAACTCCCTGCCCGCCTTCACCGCGCATGCCGCGCCCCACCGCCCCGCCACCTCGCCGCTCGTCCCCGCCGACGAGGCGACGACCCTGTGGTACCCGGAGCCCGCCGACGAGGACCTCCTCATCGAGCAGGGCCTGCCGCTCGGCAACGGCCGCCTCGGCGCCCTCGTCGGCGCCGACCCCTCCCGCGAACTCCTGCACATCACCGACGCCACCCTGTGGACCGGCGGCGCCAACACCACCCTCGACGGCGACGGCCAGTTCCCGTACGGACGCGACGACTTCGGCAGCTTCACCCTCCTCGCCCGGGTCATGGTCAGCCTGCCCGGACACGAGCGCTCCGCCGTCACCGACTACCGCCGCACCCTCGACCTCAGCAACGGCCTCGTCACCACGACGTACACCAAGAACAAGGTTCGCTACGTCCGGGAGATGTTCGCCAGCGCCCCCGACGACACGATCGTCATCCGCCTGCGCCAGAGCGGCGGCGGCTCCCTGACCGGCGCTGTGATCCTCTCCGGCACCCACGGCGAGACGACCGGCGTCGACAAGGACCGCGACCTCGCCTCCTTCTCCGCCGCCCTCGGCAACGATCTGCGCTACGCCGCCGCGGTCACCGCCGCCGGAGACGGCACGATCGCCGCCACCGGCACCCGCGTCGCCTTCACCGACTGCACCGAGGTCACCCTCGTCATCAGCGGCGGCACGGACTACGCGCCCGACCACGCCGCCGGATACCGCGACCCGTCGGCGAACCCCCTGGCCCTCGCCCAGGACAAGGCCCTCACCGCCGCCCGCACACCCGCCGCGCGCCTGCGGGACACCCACGTCGCCGACTACCGCTCCCGCTACGACCGCCTCACCCTCGACCTCGGCCGCTCCAGCGGCAGACAGCGCAGGCTCGACACCTGGTCACGGCTGAAGGCACGCGCCGCCGACGGATCGGCGCCCGACCCCGAACTGGAGGCGAGCTACCTCCAGTTCGGCCGCTACCTGACGATCTGCGGCTCGCGCGACGGCCTGCCCATGGGCCTCCAGGGGCTGTGGCTGGAGGGCAACACCCCGGACTGGATGGGCGACTACCACACCGACATCAACATCCAGATGAACTACTGGCTGGCCGACCGGGCCGGCCTCGGCGACACCTTCCCCGCCTTCGCCGACTACTGCCTGGCTCAGCTCCCCGCCTGGAGCGATGTCACCCAGAAGCAGTTCAACGACCCACGCAACCGCTACCGCAACACCAGCGGCAAGGTCGCCGGCTGGACGGTCGCCTTCTCCACCAACCCGTACGGCGGCCTCGGCTGGTGGTGGCACCCGGCCGGCAACGCCTGGCTCTGCGAATCCCTCCACGAGCACTACGAGTTCACCCAGGACCGCGCCTACCTGTCCCGGATCATGCCGCTCCTCGAGGGCGCATGCGAGTTCTGGGAGGCACGGCTGATCACGACCACGGTCGACGGCCGTGAGGTCCTGATCGACGACCACGACTGGTCGCCCGAACACGGCCCGCAGGACGCCCGCGGCATCACGTACACCCAGGAACTCCTGTGGTCCCTCTTCGGCCACTACGAGGAGGCGTGCCGCACACTCGGCCGAGACGCCGAACACGCGGCGCGCGTGCGGGACTTGCGTGAGCGCCTCTACCTTCCGCGCGTCAGCCCCGGCTCGGGCCGCCTGGAGGAGTGGATGGGCGCGGACGACCTCGGCGAGACCACCCACCGCCATCTCTCCCCGCTCATCAACCTCTTCCCCGGCGACCGCATCCGCCCGGACGCCGGCGACCCGGAACTGCTGGCGGGCGCAAGGGAATTGCTCGTCTCGCGCGGCATGGAGAGCTACGGCTGGGCCTGCGCCTGGCGAGCCGCCTGCTGGGCCCGCCTGAAGGACGCGGACCGGGCGTATCGCCTGCTGCTGACGAACCTCCAGCCCTGGGCGGGGGCCGACACCGGCACCGCGATGAACTTCTTCGACATGTACCGGGTCTCGGACACCCGGGCCATCTTCCAGATCGACGCCAACCTCGGCACCCCGGCCGCGATGCTGGAGATGCTGGTCCACTCCCGGCCCGGCCACATCGAACTGCTGCCCGCCCTTCCCGACGCCTGGGCCGCCTCCGGTTCACTCACCGGCGCGGGCGCGCGGGGCGGATTCACGGTCGACATGGCGTGGGAGCGGGGACGCGTCCGCAAGGCGACCATCCGCAGCGTCGGCGGACGCAGGACCGAGGTCGTCATCGCCGGGAAGACCAGGGACGTGGTCCTGAAGCCCGGGGAGGCGGTGACGCTGCACGGCCGGTGACGGCCCGCCGTCGTCTCTTCAGGCGTCCTTGCCCGACGCCTGGAGGGCGGCGACCGCGTCGCGTGCCGCCTGCAGGGCGCCCTTGTTCACGGTGTCGGCGGACGGCGCGCCCTTGGACTCGAAGTCGCTGCCGTTGTAGGTGACGGTCACGAGCGTGTTGGCCACGCGGACCGTGACCACGGCCTCGCGGGTCTGCTGCTTGTCCTTGGTGACGACGTTCGTGGCCAGCCGCGCCTCGTCCCCGATGGACTGCGCGGTGCCGTCCGAGCCGCTCCCGGACTTGTACGCCTGCTCGGCGAGGGTGTCGGAGTTCTTCACCTCGAAGGACACGTCGAGCCAGCGGTAGTCGTATTCCTTGAGCGCGCTCCAGGAGCAGCCGCGGCGCACCGATTCGTCGGTCGCGGCGAGCTCCTTGCCCGCCGTCTTCGCACCCGGCACGAGCGAGGAGACGGTTCTGGCCGTCACGGTCCCGCAGGGCGCGGGCGGCTTCGCGTACGTCTTCGCGGCCACGCTCTCGCTGGCTTCGTGCGACGCCGACGACTGCGGCGCCGCCTCCTTCTTGTTCTCCTTGTCGGCCGAGTCGGACATCGGCCCCGTCGACCAGGCCCAGCCCACACAGGCGAGCACGGCGACCGGCAGCAGCCGGGCGGTCAGGGTGACCGGCAGCGGGAGAGAACGCACGGCGTACGTCCCTTACGTATCAGCGGGTGAGGGACGCCAGTTTCACATGAGTTGCTGTGCGGCGATACCGCCACTTCTGTCACCTCGGCATCACACACCGGCATCGTCCCGGCGTACGGCCGTGACCAGCCACACCCCGGCGCGCATCCGTACTCCGCGCGCGGTCGCGTAGGGGCGGAGCGAGTCCTCCAGGACGGCGCGCGTCGAGGCGGGCACGCGCCGCGCCGGGGCGCGCGAGAGGAGGAAGTCGACGGCGTCCGCGGGTGAGTCGCCCCAGCGGGTGTGGACGTCCAGCGGGCGGACGGCGATCCGGTCGAACGTGCGGTGCAGCGCGGCGTGCACCCGGTACGGCTCGGACAGCGAGGCCATGGCGGCGCCCGCGGCGCGCGCGTCGGGGTCCGGTTCGGCGGGCGCCGTGGACCGGGTGCCCTCCGCGAGGTGCCGGGCGAACCGGGCGAGCGCCGCCCTCCCCTCCTCCCTGGCGCGCGTATCTGGGGGACGGGGCGCTCGCCGTCGTGGCCGGGGCTGTCGTGGTCCTCGCCGCGGCGCTCGGCGACGACGGGGCGGCGCCGCTGGACTATGTGCTGATGACGGCCTCCGCGGCGGCCCTGGCGGGCTACCGCAGAGCGCCCCGCGCGGTCCTGCTCGGCACGGCGGCCCTGGCCGTGGCCTACGTCGTGCATGCGCACCCCAGCCCCTGGGCGGCGTTCCCCGTCCTCGCCGCGATGCACACGGCGGCCCGGGCGGGGCACCGGGGCCTGGCCGCGGCCACCGGCGGCGTGTTCCTCGCCGTCTACATCACCCGGGACGCGCTCGCGACGGACGGCGCCGCGACACGCGGCATGCTGCTCGCCGGCTGGTTCCTGTGCGCGGTCGTCACGGGGCTCGCCGACAAGAACTGGCAGGCGTATCTGCACCAGACCGAGCAGCGCGCCCTGGAGGCCGAGCGGACCAGGGAAGAGGCGGCAATGCGGCGCGCGGGGGAGGAACGGCTGCGCATCGCACGCGAGTTGCACGACTCGCTGACCCACAGCATCTCGATAGTCAAGCTACAGGCGGGGGTCGCCGTCCACCTGGCGCGCAAGCGCGGCGAGGAGATACCTCCCGCGCTGCTCGCCATTCAGGAGGCGAGCGGTGAGGCGATGCGCGAACTGCGGTCGACGCTGGACGTGTTGCGTACGGACGAACCCACCGGCAGCCCCGCGCTGCTGGTCGAGCGCGCCCGCTCGGCGGGGATCTCGGTCGGCCTCACGGTCAGTGGCGACGAGCGCCCGTTGCCCGCCCCGCTGGACCGGGCGGCGTACCGCATCGTGCAGGAGGCGCTGACGAACGTGGCACGGCACGCGGGCCGCGAGGCGCATGCGGAGGTCCGACTGGTGCACGGCGCGGACGAGTTGACGGTCCTCGTGACCGACACCGGTTCGGCGTCCCCGGCCCGGCCGGTCACCGAGGGCACGGGCCTGACCGGTATGCGCGAGCGGGTCGGCGCCCTCGGCGGCACGCTGTCCGCGGGGCCGCGGGAGAACGGCGGCTTCGAGATACGGGCCCGGCTGCCGCTCGGCGCACCACCGGACGCGGAGCCGCGCACCCCGGCGCTCGGCGTGGCCGCGCAGTGACGGGCTCCGTGATCGGCCCCGTGACGGGCTCTGTGGTCCGCCCCGTGATCCGCGTCGTCCTCGTCGACGATCAGGCGCTGATGCGCGCCGGGTTCCGGGCGCTGCTCGACGCCGAGGACGGGATCGAGGTCGTGGGGGAGGCCGCGGACGGGGCCGAGGGGGTCGGCCTGGTCCGGGAGCGCGTACCGGACGTGGTGCTCATGGATGTGCAGATGCCCGGCACCGGCGGCATCGAGGCGACCCGGCGCATCGCCGCCGACCCCGCCCTGGCCGCCGTGCGCGTCGTGATGCTCACCAACTACGGCCTGGACGAGTACGTCTTCGAGGCGCTGCGCGCGGGCGCGTCCGGCTTCCTGCTCAAGGACAGCGAACCCGAGGACCTGCTCACCGGGATCGCGGTCGTCGCGCGCGGCGACGCCCTGCTGTCGCCGTCCGTCACGCGCCGCCTCATCGGCGCGTTCGTGGCCCGGCCGCCGGACCGGGCGACCGCGCCCGGCCTGGAGTGCCTCACCCCGCGCGAGCGCGAGGTCACGGCCCTTGCCGCGCGCGGCCTGACCAACGAGGAGATCGCCGCGCACATGGTGATCAGCCCTTTCACCGCCAAGACCCACATCAGCCGCGCCATGACCAAACTCGGCGCCCGCGACCGGGCTCAACTCGTCGTATTCGCCTACGAGTCGGGCCTGGTCGCCGCCCGCACACCGGAGGCCGCGCGGGAAGGTACGTAGGATCACGCCATGACGATCAGGGGGAAGGCGTCGCTCGGGCGCGCCGGGGGACTCATGGTGGCGGCGCTCCTCGTCGCGGCGTGCGGGGCGCCGACGGCGAGCACAGGGGCAGGGGCCGCAGGGGACGTGGGTGACTGGCGCGTCCACGCGGACTCGCTGGAGACCGGCACCCCGGCGCCGTACGGGAGCGTCGAGGTGCCCGGCAGGGTCGAGGTGTCCAGGAGCGCCCGCGCGGCGGAGCCCGTCGGCCCGTGTCCCGACTCCGGTATGCGCGTCACGGCCGGCGACACCAACGCGGCCATGGGCCTGCGCGCCCTCACCGTCACCCTCGACAACTGCGGCGAGGCCACCTTCGAGCTGTACGGCTACCCGCGGCTGGATCTGAAGGGGGAGGACGGCACGCCCGTCGAAGGGGTCCGCGTCCTCGAAGGCACCGGCGAGATCACCACCGGCCAGCCGGACAGCGGCCCGGCCCGCATCACCGTCGGCCCCGGCGAGGCGGCGCACACGGTCCTGGTCTGGCGCAACACCTACGACGACACCAGGCACCCACCGGTCACCGTCGACCGCTTCACCGTCGACCCACGGCTGGGCCGCGGCACGCCGACGGTGCGGCCCGACGCCCCCCTCGACCTCGGCAGCACCGGCCGACTCGGCACCACGGCCTGGCGCAAAGCCTGAACAAGACGTTCTAGTATCCGCAGAAGTTGCTGGAGGACGCGGACGCCGGGTCCGCCGTGGTGGTTGGGGGTATACGTGGTTGCCGGTCGTGTGGTGCGCTTCGACGGAGCGCGCGGATATGGGTTCATCGCGCCGGACGACGGCGGTGAGGACGTCTTCCTGCATGTGAACGACCTCCTCATCCCCGAGTCGTATCTGCGCACGGGGCTGAAGGTCGCCTTCGACATCGAGGAGGGCGAGCGCGGTCCCAAGGCGTCGTCCGTGCAGCTCGCCGAGGGCACGGCCCCGCCGACGCCCGGCCGGATCGCGGCCGACGGCGACGACGTGATGTGCGACGTGCTGCGCGTCGACGAGTTCACGAACGAGGTCACCGAACTGCTGCTGCGCGCCGCTCCCTCCCTGACCGGGGAGCAGATTCTGGCGGTCCGCCGTGAGCTGGTGCAGAGCGGCCGCAAGCACGGCTGGGTGGACAGCTGACCCCTCTGACCTGCACCTGAACGATCCCGGGGCCCGGGCCGAGTCGATGTACTCGGCCCGGGCCCCGCGCGTTGTGCGAGGCCCCCGGTTCGATCTGCCCCGCACGTCCCTCTATGTCGCGTCCAGTTATTCAATCTTCATCGAATCCCGTCCGGCATCCGGACAACCCCCTTGTCCTGCGGACTGTATGCGAAATACGTTCTGCGGTATTCCTTGATCGCCCACAGGTTTCCTGCCGCTCCACACAGGCGCCTGCGGAACCACTTCCTGGCGGAGGTATGCCCTCGTGCGCCGAACAGCGGTTGCCCTCGCGGCAGTTGTCCTGGTGATGTCCACAACGGCGGGCTGCGGCTCCCTGCAGTCCTCGGCCACCGAGGTCGGCGGGGAGCGGATGACCGACGACCGTCCCGTCCGGGACGGCGGCACCCTCACGGTCGCCCTCAACGCGGACCCCGACAAGCTCGACCCGACCCTCGCCCAGACCCTCGTCGGCCGCACCGTCTTCGCCGGGATGTGCGAGAAGCTCTACGACGTCGACGAGCGGGGCGAGGTCGTACCGCAGCTCGCGACCGCCCTGCCGAAGGTCTCCGCCGACGGCCGCACCGTCTCCTTCGACGTCCGCAAGGGCGCGAAATTCAGCGACGGCACGAAGCTCGACGCGGACGCCGTCGTCACGTCCCTGCTGCGCCACCGCGACCTCGCCGGCTCGGCCCGGGCCACCGAGCTCACCCCGCTCAAGGGCGCCGAGGCCACCGGCCCGTACAGCGTGCGGCTCACCCTCAAGCAGGCCTACGTCCCGCTGACCGCGGTGCTCGCCGACCGCTCCGGCATGGTGATGTCCCCGGCCGCGCTGAAGAAGTACGGCAAGAACTTCACCAACCACCCGTCCTGCGTCGGCCCGTTCAAGTACACCGAGCGCGTCGGCGGCGACCGTATCGTCCTCACCAAGGACGCGAACTACTACGACGCGGACTCCGTCCACCTCGACAAGGTGATCTACAAGCCGATCCCCGACGGCAGCGTCCGCCTCGCCAATCTGCGCTCCGGCGACCTCCAGGTCGGCGACCAGATGGCCCCGGTCGACGTCAAGAGCGCCCTCACCGACAACAAGCTCCAGCTGTTCAACTCGCCCTCGCTCGGCTACCAGGGCATCGGCATCAACGTCGGCAACGTCAAGGGCCTCGGCGAGAAGCCCGGCCGCATCGACACCCCGATGGCGAGCGACGTCCGCGTCCGCGAGGCCTTCGAGCTCGCCATCGACCGCGGCCTCATCAACAAGGTCGTCTTCCAGGGCATGTACGAGCCGGCCTGCGGCCCCATCTCCCCGGAGTCCGCCCTCGCGCCCGGGATCAAGGCCTCCGAGTGCCCCAAGCGCGATGTCACCGCCGCCAAGCGGCTGCTGAAGCAGGCGGGCGTCGACACACCGGTCCCCGTCGAGCTCAAGATCTCGACCACGCCCGAGTGGAGCCGCATCGGCCAGGTCATCCAGGCCATGGCCAAGGACGCCGGATTCGCCGTCACGCTGCGCCCCACCGAGTACGCCACGATGCTCGAAGAGACCGACGACGGGCATTACACGGCCTTCAACAGCGGCTGGTCCGGACGCCTCGACCCGGACGGCAACATCGCCAGCTTCCTCCAGACACGCGGCGCCATGAACGCCTACGGCCTCTCGGACAAGAAGATCGACGCCCTCGTCGAACGCGGCCGCACCGAGGCCGACCCGGCCGAACGCGCCGAGATCTACGACGAGTTGACCCACCTGACCAACGACGCGCACGCGCTGATCTACCTCTACCGCCAGAAGAACTACGTCGTCGCCGGGAAGGACGTCGCGGGCGTACGCGTCTACGGCGACGGCCTCGTCCGCGTGAAGAATGCGGGGTACGCCAAGTGACGACCACCCAGACCGCTCCGCAACCGGTCGCGAAGAAAGCCGGGCTGCTCGCCGGGCGCCCCATGGCCAAGTACGTCCTGACCCGCCTGCGGCAGTCCGTCATCACCCTCTTCCTCGTCTCGATCGTCGTCTTCGCGGGCATCCGCGCGCTGCCCGGCGACCCGGCGCTCGCCCTCGCCGGCGAGGAGCGCAGCCCGGAGGCGCTCGCCGCGATCCGCGCCGAGTACGGACTCGACGACAACATCGTCATCCAGTACGCGCGGTTCATCGGCCATGCACTCCAGGGCGACCTCGGCACCTCCTCGCGCACCGGTCTGCCGGTCGCCGACGCCATCGGCCAGGCGCTGCCGGTCACCCTCGAACTCGCCGCGCTCTCCTTGCTGTTGGCGATCGTCCTCGGTATCGGAGCAGGCATCGTCGCGGCCGTCCGACGCGGCAGGCCCGCCGAGTGGATCGCCAACGGACTCGCCCTGCTCGGCCTCTCGATCCCCACCTTCTGGCTGGGCATCGTCCTCGTCCTCGCCTTCGCGATCGCCCTGCCCGTCTTCGCGGCGTCCGGCTTCGTCCCCTTCGGCACCGACCCGATCGACAACCTGCGCCGCATGGTGCTGCCCGCGATCGTCCTCGGCTCCGGGCTCGCCGCCGTCGTCATGCGCCAGACCCGCGCCGCGATGCTCGACTCGCTCTCCGCCGACTACGTCCGCACGGCCCGCGCCAAGGGACTTTCGCGCCGCCAGGTCATCGGCGGCCACGCACTGCGGAACTCCCTGGTCACCGTCGTCACCGTGCTCGGCCTGCAACTCGGCCACCTGATCTCGGGCGCCGTCGTCACCGAGCAGATCTTCGTGCTCCCCGGCTTCGGCAAGCTGACCATCGACGCCGTCTTCACCCGCGACTACGCGACCCTGCAAGGCGTGGTGCTGTGCACCTCCGCCGCGTACATCTTCATCAACCTGCTGGTCGACGTGGCGTACTCGGTCATCGACCCGCGCATCCGGCTCGGAGGTGCCCGGTGACCACGCTGGCTCTGACAGGCATACGTGCCCAGGTCCTCAAGGGCGCCAGAAGCCCCAAGCTGCGCGCCCTGCGCAAGAACAAACTGGCCATGACCGGCGCCGTCATCGCCGCGGTCTTCGTGCTCGCCGCGCTGCTCGCCCCGCTCATCGCGCCCTACGACCCCTCGCAGCCCGACTTCGACCACGTCCTCGGGGCGCCCGGCCGGAACCACTGGCTCGGCACCGACGACCTCGGCCGCGACCAGCTCTCCCGCGTCGTCTACGGGGCACGCGCCTCCATGCAGGTCGGCGTGCTCGCGGTCGTCTTCGCCTTCGTCATCGGCGTACCGCTCGGCCTGCTCGCGGGCTTCTACGGCCGGTTCACCGACAGCGTCGTCTCCCGCGTCACCGACACGATGCTCGCGTTCCCCTTCCTGGTCCTGGCCGTCGGCCTCGCCGCCGTCCTCGGCCCGTCGCTGTCCAACGCGACCATCGCCATCGGCATCTCGCAGATTCCGGCCGTCATACGTATCACCCGCGCCGAGACGCTCCGCCTCAAGCACGTCGACTACGTGGCCGCGGCCGTCGCCAACGGGGGCGGTGACGGGACCGTCCTGTTCCGCCACATCCTCCCCAACGCGACGTCCGCGCTCACCGTGCAGGCCACCGTCGGCATCCCCGCCGCGATCCTCGGCGAGGCCCTGCTCAGCTTCCTGGGCCTCGGCGTGCAGCCGCCCGAACCGTCGCTCGGCGTGATGCTCTCCTCCGCCCAGCCCTTCCTCGCGCCCGCGCCCTGGATGGCGGTCTTCCCCGGTCTCGCCGTGGTCGCCGCGACCCTCGCGTTCAACCTGCTCGGCGACGGCCTGCGCGACGTCCTCGACCCCCGTGGAGCCACCCGATGAGCCCTGCACCTGTTCTCAGCGTCCGCGACTTGTCGGTCACGTTCGGACATGGCCACTCCGGCACCCGCACGGTCCACGCCGTCGACCACCTCTCGTACGACCTGCACGCCGGTGAGGTCCTCGCCGTGGTCGGTGAATCCGGCTGCGGCAAGTCCGTCACCTCCATGGCCGTCATGGGGCTGCTGCCGCCTACCGCCCACATCACCGGTTCCGTCCGGCTCGGCGAACGCGAACTGGCGGGCGCCGACGACAAGGCGTACGGGAAGATCCGCGGCAAGGACATCGCGATGATCTTCCAGGAGCCGATGACGTCCCTGAACCCCGTGCTCACCATCGGGCGGCAGATCGGCGAGGTGCTCCGCCGCCATCAGGGGCTGTCGAAGAAGGAGGCACGCGCGCGTGCCGTCGAACTCCTCGACCTCGTAGGCATCCCGGCGCCCGCCCAGCGCGTCGACGAGTACCCGCACCAGCTCTCCGGCGGCATGCGCCAGCGCGTCATGATCGCCATCGCGGTCGCCTGCGACCCGTCCGTGCTCATCGCCGACGAACCCACCACCGCCCTCGACGTGACCGTCCAGGCGGGCATCCTCGAAGTCCTCCAGTCGCTGCGCGAACGGCTCGGCACCGCCATCGTGCTCATCACGCACGACCTCGGCGTCGTCGCCGACATCGCCGACCGGGTCCTCGTCATGTACGCGGGCCGTCCCGTCGAACAGGCGCCGGTGGACGAGCTGTTCGCGACGCCCCGGCACCCGTACACGCGCGGCCTGCTCTCCGCCGTGCTGCGCCCCGGCGCGGCCAAGGAGCGGCTGCCGGAGATCCCCGGCCTCGTCCCGAGCCTCGACGAGCAGCCCGACGCCTGCACGTTCGCGCCGCGCTGCGCCCGCGCCGACGAGACCTGCACCACGAGCCGCCCCGGCTTCAAGGCCGTCACGGCCGACGCCGGCGCGGACGCCGCGCACCGCGCCGCCTGCTGGCACCCGCACACCCTCCAGGAGGCGACCGCCCCATGAGTACCCCGGCACTCGAACTCGTAGCGCTGGAGCGGCACTTCGCGGGCGCGGGCGGCACCGTGCGCGCCGCCGACGGCGTCACCCTGACCGTCGGCCGCGGCGAGGTCGTCGGTCTCGTCGGCGAGTCCGGCAGCGGCAAGTCGACCGTCGGACGCTGCGCCGTCCGCCTCGACGAACCCACCGGCGGCACCGTCCGCATCAACGGCACGGACGTGACGACCATGTCGCGACGCGCCCTGCGCCCCCTGCGCAAGAACTTCCACCTGGTCTTCCAGGACCCGTCCTCCTCGCTCGACCCCCGCATGACCGTCGGGCAGATCGTCGCCGAGCCGCTCAGGCTGCACGGCATCGCGAAGAAAGAAGCCGCCCACGCGCGCGTGGCCGGACTTCTCGCCCAAGTAGGGCTGCGTCCCGAGCACGCCGACCGGCATCCGCACGAGCTCTCCGGCGGCCAGCGCCAGCGCATCTCCATCGCCCGCGCGCTCTCCGTCGACCCCGACCTCCTGGTCGCCGACGAACCGACGTCCGCCCTCGACGTTTCCGTACAGGCCTCCGTCCTGAACCTGCTCGCCGACCTCCAGCGCGACCGTGGCTTCGGCTGCCTGTTCATCACGCACGACCTGGCCGCCGTCGAGTACCTGGCGGACCGCATCGCCGTCATGTACCTCGGCCAGATCGTCGAACAGGCCCCTACAAGAGAGCTGTTCGCGGACCCCAAGCACCCGTACACGCAGGCCCTGCTGTCGGCCGCGCCCGTCCCCGACCCGGTCACCCAGCGCACCCGCGAACGCATCGTCCTCAGCGGCGAACTGCCCAGCCCGCTCGCGCCCCCGCCCGGCTGCCGCTTCCACACCCGCTGCCCGCTCGCCGTCGACCGCTGCCGTACGGAAGTCCCCGTCCTGCGCACGCTGGACAGCGGCCGCGAGGTCTCCTGCCACCTCGTCGCCGACGACGGCACCGCACCCGACGCCGCCGCGGCCCCCTCTCGTACGATCCCGGACAACCGCACCGCCACCCGCTAGGAGCCTTCTTGTTCACCACCCGGCCGACCCTCCAGGGCACCTTCGGCATGGTGTCCTCCACGCACTACCTCGCCTCCCAGTCCGCGATGGCGGTCCTGGAGGACGGCGGCAACGCCTACGACGCCGCGGTCGCCGCGGGCTTCGTGCTGCACGTCGTCGAGCCGCACCTGAACGGGCCCGCCGGCGAGGTGCCGATCATCCTCGCCCCGGCCGGCGGCGAGGTACGCGTGCTGTGCGGCCAGGGCGGAGCGCCCGCAGGGGCCACCGTCGCCCACTACAAGTCGCTCGGCCTCGACCTCGTCCCCGGCACCGGCCCGCTGGCCGCCGCCGTGCCCGGCGCCTTCGACGCCTGGATGCTCCTCCTGAAGGACCACGGCACGAAGTCCCTCGCCGACGTCCTCAAGTACGCCATCGGCTACGCGGAGGACGGGCACGCCCCCGTGGAGCGCGTCGGCGAGACCGTCGAGACGGTGCGCGAACTCTTCGAGAACGAGTGGCCCTCCTCGGCCGAGGTCTACCTCGTCGACGGCAAGGCCCCGGCCCCCGGCGAACTGCTGCGCAACCCGCAGCTCGCCGCCACCTGGAAGCGCGTCATCGCGGAGTCCGGGGAAGCGGGCGCCGACCGCGCGGCCCAGATCGAGGCGGCCCGGCGCATCTGGCGCGAGGGCTTCATCGCCGACGCCCTGGTCCGCCAGGCCGGGCGCCCCACCCTGGACACCAGCGGCGAACGGCACACGGGCACCCTCACCGCGGCCGACCTGGCCACCTGGGAAGCGACCTACGAGGCCCCGGCGACGTACGACTGGAACGGCTGGACGCTCTGCAAGGCCGGCGGCTGGAGCCAGGGCCCCGTCCTCCTCCAGCAGCTCGCCGTGCTCCCGCCCGAGCTGCCCGCCTACGGGTCCGCCGACTACGTCCACCTGCTCATCGAGGGCTGCAAACTCGCCATGGCCGACCGCGAGGCCTGGTACGGCGACGCCGAGGACGTCCCCGTGGACGCGCTGCTCTCGGACGACTACAACGCCGCGCGCCGTGCCCTCATCGACCCGGCGAAGGCCTCCCACGAGCTGCGGCCCGGCAGCCCGCTCGGCGCCGAGCCCCGCCTGAGCACGCACGCCACCGCCGTCGCCGCCGGTGAGCCCGGCTTCGACGCCATGGGGGTCGCGGGCGCCGGTGAGCCCACGGTCGCCAAGAGCCCCACCTCCCCGGTGCCGGGCGAGCCCGACGTCGGCACGGACGGACTGACCCGCGGCGACACCTGCCACCTCGACATCGTCGACCGCTGGGGCAACATGGTCGCCGCGACCCCGTCCGGCGGCTGGCTCCAGTCCAACCCGGTCGTGCCCGAGCTGGGCTTCCCGCTCGGTACGCGGCTCCAGATGGCCTGGCTCGACGAGGGCCTGCCGAACTCGCTCACCCCGGGCCGCCGCCCGCGCACCACGCTGACCCCCTCGCTCGCCCTCAAGGACGGCGTCCCCGTGCTGGCCTTCGGCACGCCGGGCGGCGACCAGCAGGACCAGTGGCAGCTGCACTTCTTCCTGGCGGTGGCGCTGCGCTCCGCGGTCCGCGGCGGGCTCGACCTCCAGGGCGCGATCGACGCCCCGAACTGGCACAACGACTCGTTCCCCGGCTCCTTCTTCCCGCGCGGCATGCGGCCCGGATCCGTGACCGTCGAGTCGCGCATGGACGAGGAGGTCGTCGCCGAGCTGCGGCGCCGCGGACATGACGTGACCGTCGGCGACGCCTGGTCCGAGGGCCGCCTGTGCGCCGTCGCCCGCGACCCGCGCACCGGCGTCCTGTCGGCGGCGGCGAACCCGCGCGGCATGCAGGGGTACGCGGTCGGCCGCTGACCCGGAACGTCGCCGGTGGGTGGAATCACCAATTTAGCGGGAATCGCCGATTTCACGGTGATTCCACCCACAGTTCATCTGATCAGTACGTGATGTCAGTGGGGCGTGTTCTCATGGAGGCATGATCGAAACAGTCACAGAAAGCATCGATGACTTTCTGACCCGCAACGTCACCGACCAGCTCCTGACGGACGTCGAGCGCATCGTCCGCGCCGCGGCCGCCGCCGAGATAACGCCCCGCTTCCGGCAGCTCGCCGCCCACGAGATCGAGCAGAAGAGCGCCCCGCACGACCTCGTCACCGTCGCCGACAAGCGCGCCGAGGAGCACCTCACGCGCGAGCTGCCCGCCCTGCTGCCCGGTTCCGTCGTCGGCGGCGAGGAAGCGGTCGCCGCCGACCCGACGACGTACGAGGCGATCCGGGGCGCGGCCCCGGTCTGGATCGTCGACCCCGTCGACGGCACCCGCCAGTTCGTCCACGGCGACCCCGGTTTCTGCACCCTCGTCGCCCTCGCGCTCGACGGCGTCGTCCTCGCCTCCTGGACGTACGCGCCCGCCCTCGACGAGTTCGCGGTGGCCGTGCGCGGCCGGGGCGCGCGGCTCAACGGCCGGGTCCTGCCCGCCGGTGCCCCCGCGCCCGGCCGCGACCTGCGCGTCGCCACCTCGCACCCCGACTTCACGACCGACGAACAGAAGCGCGCCCTGCTCGGCCTGTACACGGACGGGGTCGCCCCGCGCCCGTGCGGCTCGGCGGGCCTGGAGTACCTGGCCATCGCCCGCGGTGACCTCGACGCGGTCGCCTTCGGCTGGGAGCTGGCCTGGGACCACGCCGCCGGCCTGCTCCTCGTCGAGGAGACGGGCGGCGCGCACCTCACCCGGGACGGCGTCCCCTTCGCGATCACGGGGGGCAACGCGCTGCCGTTCACCGCGGCCCGCGACGCGGCGACGGCGCGCCGGGTGGCAGGGCTCCTGGCGGGCGGCGCCTGACCCGCGCGGGACCCGGATCGGCCGGTGGGTGCCACCCGCGACCGGTGTTGTCGGTACTGCGGCATATCCTGTGCGGGCAGTGGCCGTCGGCTGACAAAGGAGTCCGAAGGTGCCGTCGATGCTCGATGCCGTCGTGGTGGGTGCGGGGCCCAACGGACTGACCGCCGCGGTCGAACTGGCCAGGCGGGGCTTGTCCGTGGCCCTCTTCGAGGCCGAGTCCACCGTCGGCGGCGGCGCGCGCACCGAGGAGCTGACGCTGCCCGGCTTCCGCCACGACCCCTGCTCGGCGGCGCACCCGCTGGCCGTAAACTCCCCGGCGTTCAGGGCGATGCCGCTGGAGCGGTACGGACTTCACTGGGCCCACCCCGAGCTGCCCATGGCCCACCCGTTCCCGGACGGCAGCGCCGCCGTCCTGGCCCGGTCCGTCGCCGAGACCGCCGCGTCCTTCGGGCCGCGTGACGCGGGCGCGTACCGGCGCCTCGTCGAGCCGCTCCTGCCGCACTGGGACGCCCTCGTCCAGGACTTCATGTCCCTGCCGCTCAGCGCGCTGCCCCGGGACCCCGTCACCCTCGCCCGGTTCGGCCTGCGCGGACTGCCGCCCGCGACGTGGCTGATGCGCCGATTCCGCGACGAGCGGGCCCCCGCCCTCTTCTCCGGCCTCGTCGCCCACACCATCGCCCCGCTGGGCGGATTCGCCACGTCCGCGATCGGCCTCGTCTTCGCGCTGGCCGCCCACGCGCGCGGCTGGCCGCTGGCCCGCGGCGGCTCCCAGTCCCTCTCCGACGCGCTGGCCGCGTATTTGAAGGACCTCGGCGGCACGATCCACACCGACTACGAGGTGAAGCGGCTCGACGACCTGCCGCCCGCCCGCGCCTACATCTTCGACACCTCGCCGACCGCCCTCGCCCGGATCGCGGGGCTCGGCCGCTACTACGACCGGTTCACGTACGGGGCGAGCGTCTTCAAGGTCGACTACGCGCTGGACGGCCCCGTGCCGTGGACCGCGCCCGAGGCCAGGGCGGCCGGCACCGTACAGATCGGCCCCTACCGCTCCGACATCGGCAAGGCCCTGCGCGCGGCATCCGTCGACGACCGGGCCCCAGAGGCGCCCTTCCTCATCACTGTGCAGCCGAGCGTCGTCGACGCCACGCGCGCGCCCGCCGGCAAGCACACGTTCTGGGCGTACGGGCACGTGCCGAACGGCTGGACCGGAGACCTGACCGACGCCATAGAGCGTCAACTGGAGCGCTTCGCACCGGGGTTCAGGGACCTGATCCTCGCCCGCGCCACCGCGGGCCCACCCGAACTGGCCCTGCGCAACGCCAACTACGTGGGCGGCGACATCTCCTGCGGCTCGGTCGGCGGACTCCAACTGCTGCTGCGCCCCAAACTCTCCCTGTCCCCGTACACGACCCCGCACCCGGCCGTCTTCATCTGCTCCTCGGCGACGCCGCCCGGACCCGGCGTGCACGGCATGCCCGGGCACAATGCGGCGAAGGCCGTCTGGCGCAGGCTCCGGACCGCCTCATGAGCCCCCGGACCAGCCCCCGACTCGTCCTGGTCCAGGGCGACATCACCCAGCAGGACGTGGACGCCGTGGTGAACGCGGCGAACTCCTCCCTCCTGGGCGGCGGCGGAGTCGACGGCGCGATCCACCGCCGCGGCGGCCCCGAGATCCTCGCCGCGTGCCGCGCCCTGCGCGCCTCCCACTACGGAAAAGGCCTGCGCACCGGCCAGGCCGTCGCCACCACCGCGGGCCGCCTCCCGGCCCGCCACGTCATCCACACCGTCGGCCCCCGCTGGTCGGCGACCGAGGACCGCTCGGAGCTGCTGGCCTCCTGCTACCGGGAATCACTGAGGATCGCGGCCGAACTCGGCGCCCGCACGGTGGCGTTCCCCGCGATCTCCACCGGCATCTACGGCTGGCCCCTGGACGACGGTGCACGCATCGCGGTGGAGACGGTCCGGTCGACGGCAGCGCCGGGCATCGAGGAGGTGCGGTTCGTGGTCTTCGACGAACGGGCCCACGAGGCGTTCGCCGGGCACCTGGCCTGACCCGGCGGGGGCGGCGAGGACGATGTCGGATTCTCGCCAGCCGAGCCGCTCACCATGCCCGATCCTTGAACCATGCCCACCACCGAGAGCGCGCACGGCACCGCCGCCATGCACACCGACACCGAGCGGTGCGTCCGGGCGGTGCAGGCCAAGGACACCCGGTTCGACGGGGTGTTCTTCACCGCCGTCGTGACCACCCGCATCTACTGCCGGCCCGGCTGCCCCGTCGTGCCGCCCAAACCGCGCAACATGATGTTCTATCCGAGCGCCGCCGCCTGCCAGCAGGCCGGATTCCGGGCCTGCAAGCGCTGCCGGCCCGACACCAGCCCCGGTTCCCCGGAGTGGAACCAGCGCGCCGATCTCACCGCGCGTGCCATGCGGCTCATCGCCGACGGGACCGTGGACCGCGAGGGCGTCCCGGGGCTGGCCCGCCGCCTCGGGTACAGCGCCCGCCAGGTCGAGCGGCAGCTCCTCGCCGAACTCGGCGCCGGACCGCTCGCCCTCGCCCGCGCCCAGCGCGCCCAGACCGCCCGGCTGCTCATCGAGACCACCGGGCTGCCCATGGCGGACATCGCGTTCGCCGCCGGGTTCGCCTCGATCCGCACCTTCAACGACACCGTCCGCGAGGTCTACGCACTCGCCCCGGGCGAGCTGCGCACCCGCGCCCCCAGGGGCCTGCCGAGCGCCCCCGGCGCGATCACGCTCCGGCTGCCGTTCCGCGCGCCCCTCAACCCCGACAACCTCTTCGGACACCTCGCGGCGACCGCCGTCCCCGGTGTCGAGGAGTGGCGCGACGGCGCGTACCGGCGCACGCTCCGCCTCCCCTACGGGCACGGCATCGTGACCCTCACCCCGGGCGCCGGGCACATCGGCTGCCGGCTCGTCCTCACCGACCAGCGCGATCTGACCGTCGCCATCAGCCGCTGCCGCCGCCTGCTCGACCTCGACGCCGACCCGGTCGCCGTGGACGACCGGCTACGCACCGACCCGCTGCTCGCGCCCCTCGTCGACAAGGCGCCGGGGCGCCGGGTGCCGCGCACCGTCGACGAGGCCGAGTTCGCGGTGCGGGCCGTGCTCGGGCAGCAGGTCTCCACCGCGGCCGCCCGCACCCACGCGGCCCGGCTCGTCCAGGCCCACGGCGAACCGGTCGACGACCCCGAGGGCGGCCTCACCCACCTCTTCCCGGCACCGGCCGCGCTCGCCTCCCTCGACCCCGAGTCGCTCGCCCTGCCGCGCAGCCGCCGGACCACGCTCATCACACTCGTACGTCAACTCGCCGACGGGGAGCTCACGTTGGGCCCGGAGTCCGACTGGGAGGAAGCCCGGGCGCGGCTCGCCGGACTGCCCGGATTCGGGCCCTGGACCATCGAGGCCATCGCGATGCGCGCCCTCGGCGACCCGGACGCCTTCCTGCCCACCGACCTCGGGATGCGGCGCGCCGCACGGGAGTTGGGCCTTCCGCACACCCCGGCCGCCCTCACGGCGCGGGCCGCGGCCTGGCGGCCGTGGCGCGCGTACGCCGTCCAGTACCTGTGGGCGACGGACAGCCACCCGATCAACTTCCTCCCCGAATGAACCCGAGAAGGGATTCATGACCATGGAACGCAAGCAGCACACCGTCATCGACAGCGCCTACGGGCCGCTCACCCTCGTCGCCACCGACGGCACACTGTCGGGGCTCTACATGACCGAACAGCGCCACCGTCCCGCCGAGGAGACCTTCGGAGAGCGCGACGAGCGCCCCTTCGGGGCCGTCATCGACCAGCTGGAGGCGTACTTCCAGGGCGAGTTGAAGGAGTTCGACCTCCCGCTCGCCCTGCACGGCACGCCCTTCCAGCGCTCCGTCTGGCAGCAGCTCCAGAAGATCCCGTACGGCGAGACCCGTACGTACGGGGAGCTGGCCGCCGCCCTCGGCAAGCCGGCGGCCTCCCGCGCCGTGGGTCTCGCCAACGGCAAGAACCCCGTCGGCGTCATCGTGCCCTGCCACCGGGTGATCGGCGCGAGCGGCGGCCTCACCGGGTACGGCGGCGGCCTGGAGCGAAAGCGGCGCCTGCTCGACTTCGAACGCGGCACCGCTCTCTTCTGACCGTCCTAGGCGGTCGCCTCCGCGTCCACCGGCTTAGGGATCAGCAGCGAGGCGAACAGGGCCGCCACGATCAGGACGAGGCCCGCCACGACGCCCGCGCTGTACCCGCCGACGGACGACCCGTCTGCGGGAGCGACCGCCTTCATCGCCGCGTAGAGGACGACGAAGCTGAGGCCCGCGCCCAGGTTGAAGCAGCCGGCGTTCAGGCCCGGCAGGAAGCCCGGGTTCTCCTTGGGGGAGAGCAGGATGCCGAGGCCGTTGAGCATGATGTTGACCGTGCCCGCGTAGGTCGCGCCGAGCAGGATCGAGACCGCGAGCAGCAGGCCCGAGGAGTCGGTCTGCAGGGTCAGGAGGGCGAGCACCGTGGCGACCGCGGTGGCGGTCAGGCCGATGCGCAGGATGCGGCCGTAGCCGAAGGACGCCGCGAGCCGTCCCGCGAGCGGTCCCATGACCAGGCCCGCGAGCGCGTACGGCGTCAGCGTCCACCATGTGGCGCCCTCCGCGCCGAGGCCGAGGCCGACCGCGGTGTCCTGGGCGAAGCCGGGCAGCAGGCCGTTCATGATGGCGAAGACGCCGGTCATGGTCAGCATCGTGGAGAGCAGGATCGACCAGGTGGCGCGCCGCTTCAGCAGATGCGTGGTGACCAGCGGGTGCCTGGCCCGGGTCTCCAGGCGCCAGAACGCCCAGAAGGCGAGCGCGGCCAGGACCAGCAGGCCGATGGCGAGCGGCCAGTTCGCGTCGGCCAGCTTGCCCGCCTCGTTGAAGGCGATCAGCAGGGCGCCGACGGAGACGACCAGGAGGCCGACGCCCGGCCAGTCCATGGGCGGCCGCTCGTCCGCGCGCGAGTCGGGCGCCAGGAACCGGACGAGCAGGGCGGCGAGGGCCGCGAAGCCCGTCATGACCCAGAAGATCGACGCGTAACCGTGGTGCTCGGCCAGCGAACCGCCCGCGAACGAGTCGACGCCCGCGATACCGCCGTTGACCGCCGTGACCAGGCCGAGGAGCGTGCCGTACCGCTTCGGGTCGGGAACCTCGACGCGCAGCATGATCAGCGCGAGGGGGATCGTCGGGCCCGAGGCGCCCTGGATGACGCGACCGACGGCGAGCATCCCGACGGAGCCGGCGAGCGCGGAGATCACACAGCCGACGGCCATCAGGACCATCATCCCGGTGAGCACCTTGCGCCGGCCGATGAGGTCGCCGAGGCGCGGCAGGAACAGCGAGAACAGCGCGGCGGCCGTGAAGAAGGCCGTCTGGGTGACGCTGATGGCCGAGGCGCTGGTGTGCAGCTCGTCCGCCATCGTCGCCAGGGCGGGGCTCAGCATCGACGCGTTGAGCTGGAAGGCGAAGCTGGCCGCGAGCAGCGCGGCCATCAGGGCGCCCACCCTGACCGGGCGACCCGAACGGGAGTCGCCGGCCGGGGTGTGGGGGGAGGCGGCGACGCTCATGCGGTCGGGTCTCCGATGCGTACGAGCGCGTCCACGACGAGGTCCCAGAAACGCTCGTGGTCCAGGTCGACGGCGACCTGGGTGTGGCAGTCGGCGGGCGCGGGGGAGCGCAGGTCGGTGACGGTCATACCGAGGGTGAGCGCGCCGCGCAGCTCGATGTCGACGGGCGCCTTGCGTACGGTCATGACGCTCGGGTCGATCACGTACGCGACGGCGCACGGGTCGTGCACGGGCGGGTGCTCGAAGCCCTGGTTCTCGCGGTAGGCCTCGCGGAAGAACTCGAGGAGTTCGAGGACGAAGGCGGCGGGCTTCGTGCCCACGGCCGCGATCTTCTTCTCGACCTCGGGGGTCGCGAGGGCCTGGTGGGTGAGGTCGAGGCCGACCATCGTGACCGGCCACTTCTCGTTGAAGACGATGTGGGCGGCCTCGGGGTCGATGACGATGTTGAACTCGGCGACCGCGCTCCAGTTCCCCTCGTGGAAACCGCCGCCCATCAGCACGACCTCGCGTACGCGCTCCGCGATCCGGGGCTCCTTGCGCACGGCCAGGGCGATGTTCGTCAGGCCTGCGGTCGGCACGATCGTGATCTCGCCCGGCTCGTGCGCCATGACGGTGTCGATGATGAGGTCCACGGCGTGCCGGTCGTCGAGCTCCGTGGTCGCCTCGGCCAGCTCCGGCCCGTCCAGGCCGGTGTCGCCGTGGATGTCCGCGGCGGTCTCGATGTCGCGCACCAGCGGGCGCGCGCAGCCGGCGGCGAAGGGCACCCCGGTGATGCCGGCGATGGCGGCCACCGAGAGCGCGTTCCGGGTCACCTTCTCCAGGGTCTGGTTCCCGACGACGGTGGTCACGGCGACCAGGTCGATGTCGGGGTTGCCGTGCGCGAGCAGCATGGCGACCGCGTCGTCGTGCCCCGGGTCACAGTCGAGAATGATCTTCCTGGCCAACGGAATGAGCCCCTTTGCTCCGGAGCCTCGTCGCTCCGGTCGGAAAAACTGTCCACGAAAAGCTCACCCGTCACCATGCCCATTGTCAACGCGCGTAGATGACCAAGTTGCGGCGGTCTGCTTCGTGCGGACCTCCAAAAAGCGGAGGCGAGCCCTCCGGGAAGATCCTAGGCGCCGGGCGGCATGACCACAGGGCGGGTGATCGATCGTTCGCGCGCGTGGAGGGCCCCGCAATGTCCGCCCTTACGAGGATGTAGTGGCGGGTCGCGCTGTCCCGCGGGGCGGACGGCCATGGGCAGCGGACCCCTCCTGCGGTTAAGGTCACAGCGGCGCGACTGCCTTGACGCGAGCAAGGCCCGAACAGCAAGGGGAGCAAGGTGGCGGACGCTGCACAGGCCGCGCGGCACGTGTTGATCGCGGCGGACAAGTTCAAGGGGTCGCTCACCGCGGTGCAGGTCGCCGAGCGGGTGACAGCGGGCCTTCGCCGGGCCGCGCCCGAGATCGGGATCGCGTCCGTGCCGGTCGCGGACGGCGGCGACGGCACCGTCGCGGCGGCGGTCGCCGCCGGGTTCGAGCGTCGCGAGGTGCGGGTGACCGGGCCGCTCGGCGAGCCCGTCACCGCGGCGTACGCGCTGCGCGAGGGCACCGCGGTCGTGGAGATGGCGGAGGCGTCCGGCCTCCAGCTCCTGCCCGAAGGCGTCTTCGCCCCGCTCACCTCGACGACGTACGGCTCCGGCGAGGTCATCGCCGCCGCGCTCGACGCCGGGGCCCGCTCGATCGTCTTCGGCGTCGGCGGCAGCGCCACGACCGACGGCGGCGCGGGCATGCTGGCCGCGCTCGGCGCCCGGTTCCTGGACGCGGCGGGTGCGCCCGTCGGGCCCGGCGGCGGCGGTCTCGCGGCGCTGGCCTCCGCCGATCTGTCCGGGCTCGATCCGCGCCTGGCCGACGTGGAGATCGTCCTCGCCAGCGACGTCGACAATCCGCTTACCGGACCCAAGGGGGCGCCCGCCGTCTACGGTCCGCAGAAGGGTGCGACGCCTCAGGACGTGGCCGAACTGGACGCGGCCCTCGGCCACTTCGCGAAGGTTCTGGGCGAGTCCGTCGGCCCCGCGGCCCTCGAGTACGCCGAGTCGCCCGGGGCCGGTGCCGCGGGTGGCATCGGGTACGGGGCGCTGGTCGGCCTCGGGGCGAGTTTCCGGCCCGGGATCGAAGTCATGCTGGATGTTCTGGGCTTTGCTCCCGCGCTCGAGGGGGCCACGCTGGTGATCACCGGCGAGGGGTCCCTCGACGAACAGACCCTGCACGGGAAGGCTCCCGCCGGGGTTGCCGCCGCCGCGCGTTCCGCGGGGGTGGAGGTCATCGCGGTCTGCGGCCGCCTGGCGCTTTCGCCTGCGGCGCTCGGGCGGGCCGGGATCCGGCGCGCGTATGCCCTGACGGACGTGGAGCCGGATGTGGCCCGGTGCATTGCCGAGGCGGGGCCGATCCTGGAGGACGTGGCGGAGCGGATCGCGGCGGACTTCTTGAACTAGCCCGGGTTCGCCCATCGCGGCCGGCGGCGGCTTTGGCGGGCAGCTCGCGCAGTTCCCCGCGCCCCTGGGCGTGTGCCGGTCCCTGCCGTCTCGTGGGTGCGGGTCTCGTCGTGGCCGCTCGCGCAGTTCCCCGCGCCCCTGGGCCGTTTTGAGGGTGCGGCGCCGTCGTGGTTGCTCGCGCCGTTCCCCGCGCCCCTGGAGCATGCGGCTTCGCCGCAGCCCCATGAGGGCGCGCGCCCGCTGAGTGGCGCACGCAGTGCGCATCTCAGGGGCGCGGGGAACGGCGCGAGAAGCCCGGCCGGGCCCGCGGTCGACCACGTACCTAGGGGCGCGGGGAACTACGCGATCAGCCCCCACCGGCCGGCACTCGCGCGACAGCAGGCACCGGGCAGACGGGTCGCAGGCAAGGGGCGCGGGGAACGGCGTGAGAAGCCCGGCCGGGCCCGCGGTCGACCACGCTCCCTGGGGCGCGGGGAACGGCGTGAGAAGCCCCACCGGCCCCGCGGTCGACCACGCACCTAGGGGCGCGGGGAACTGCGCGAACAGGTCCCGCCGGCTGCTGCCGACAGGGCGCAACCCTTACCCCGAAGCCAGCCGATAGGCGTCGAGCGCCAGGGTCATCTCCATCAGATCCCGGGGCCGAGACAACGACCGCGAGGTCAACTGCTCGAGCCGCCGCAACCGGTTGAACACAGTGTTCCGGTGACAGTACAACCGCCCGGCCGCCCGCCCCGCAGACCCCTCACAGGCCAGCCACGCATCCAGCGTCTCCAACAGCACGGCCCGGTCGCCCGGTTCGAGGGAGAGCAGCTCACCGAAGACCCCGGAGACCAGCCGCTGCGCCAGATCCGGCTGGCTGACCACGAGCGCCGTCGGCATGCGCTGATCGAGGCGTACGACCCCGGTCGTGTCCGGCGGGCAGGTACGCAGGGCGAGTTCGGCCAGACGGCGCGCGTGCCCGAGTTCGGCGAGCCCGGTGACGACGGGGCTGAGTCCGCCGGGCCCCGGGCACCGCCCGTCGAGCAGCCCGGCCAGTTCGTCGAGCTCCCGCCCCGCCCCGAGCGCGACCACGCCCAGCTCACAGTCGGCCCGCATCCGCCAGACGAACCGGAACCCCGGGTCCTGGATCCGCCGGTGGAACGCCTCCCGCCCGTCCCGCCGCTCGACCCGCAGCACCACGACCGCGTACGGGCCGTGCTCGGGCAGATCGAGCCCGGCGGCAGCGCGCGCGGCGAGGCCCGGCGCGGGCCGGCCCTCCAGGAGCGCGTCGAGCAGCGCCTGCATCTGCTCGTCGGTGCGCCGCCGCAGCTCCAGCTCCGTGGCCCGGTACGCCTCCGACGCCGCCTCGGCCTGCGCGTCCACCGCCGCCCACACCATCGTCGCGGAGCGCATGAGCGCCGAGAGCCGGTCGGGTTCACCGCCCGCACTTTCCATCAAAGCGTCCCAGACGAGGTACCCCGCGTTGCGGTAGGCGTGCACGAGCAGGTCCAGGGGCAGCCCCTGGCCCGCCCGGCGCCGGCCCGCCTCCTCCGCGTACGCCAGATCCCGCCGCGCCGAATCACGCGGCGCCGAGATCGTCTCGACGCCGATCCGGATCGCCTCCTCGGCCTCCCGCCACTGGACGTCGTACGGCAGCACCCGCGCGTACACGTCGGAATGCGCGAACAATTGCCGCAGGTGCTCGTCGACCAGCTCCGGCACCCGCTCCAACAGTGTCGTGCACGCCTCCTTCAGCAGCTTCCAGTCCTGCCCGGTGCGATGCCTGCGCCCGCCCATCGCCCCTCCCAACGGCCTGTAAAGCGACGGCAAAGAACTCATCTGCCTGTCCGGAGGATGTCACCCCGCGCCCGTCCCCGGCAGGCCCCTGACACGGGGTCTTGTGCGCGCGCACAACCGAGGCGGGCGGGCGCTGGGCCCGCGCAGCGATTCGCGGGCCGCCCGTGGACGGGCCGCCCGCGCGGTGCTGTCGTGAGCGCCACCGGTCCAGGAAGGGACACAGAGTGACCGATGCACAAGGGGAGGGCCTCGCCGTCGACGACGTGTCGGTCGGCTACGGCCCCGTACGCGCTCTGCGCGGTGTGACGCTGAACGTGCCGCGGGGCGCCGTCGTCGCCGTGCTCGGCGGCAACGGCGCGGGCAAGACGACGCTGCTGCGCGCCGTCTCGCGCACGCTGGGATTCCATGGTGGGACGGTCACGTCCGGCGAGGCGCGGTTCGACGGCCGCCGGATCAGCGGCCTGTCCGCCGACCGGGTCGTGGCCGCGGGAGTCTGCCAAGTACCGGAAGGGCGACGGGTGTTCGCCCGGATGACCGTCGCCGACAATCTGCGGGCCGGCGCGCTCGGCTCGACCGGATCGCGCGCCGACAAGGCGGCCGCGCTGCGCCGCGTCCACGAACTGTTCCCGGTCCTCGCCGACCGGGCGCACCAGCGGGCCGGGCTGCTCTCCGGCGGCGAGCAGCAGATGCTGGCGGTCGCCCGCGCCCTGATGGCGGGCCCGCGGCTGCTCCTGCTCGACGAACCGTCGCTGGGCCTCGCCCCGCTGATGGCGGCCAGGATCGCCGACACCATCCGCGAGATCAACGCCCAGGGCGTCTCCGTCCTCCTCGTCGAGCAGAACGCGGCCCTCGCGCTGCGCCTCGCCTCGCACGCCTACGTCCTGGAGGTCGGCGAGATCACCCTGCACGGCCCCGCCGGCGAACTGGCGGACTCCGACGAGGTGCGCCGCCGCTACCTGGGCGTCGTCGACGAGACAGCCGCCGCCGACGCCTCCGGCGGCGCCTCGCACGCGCCGGTGCTGCGGCGCTGGGGAGGTGCCCGGTGACCACACCGACCACGACACCGGCCATGACGGACGTACTCCCGCTCAAGGTGCGGGAGTTGACCGTCCGCTTCGCCGGGCTCACCGCCCTCGACGCGATCGGCTTCACCGTCGCACCCGGCACGGTGCACGCCGTCATCGGCCCGAACGGGGCGGGTAAGTCCACCTGCTTCAACGTGCTGTCCGGCGTCTACCGGGCCACGGAGGGCAGCGTCCACCTCGGCGACCAGGAGCTCACCGGGCTGCCCCCGCACCGCATCGCCGGACTCGGAGTGGCCCGGATCTTCCAGAACCTGGCCCTGCCCCCGCGCACCACGGTCGCCGACAGCCTGCTGCTCGGCCGCCACCGGCTGACCCGCAGCGGCTTCCTCGCCGCCGGGCTGCGCCTGCCCTCCGCCGTCCGCGAGGAACGCGAGCACCGCGAACGTGTGCGTGAGATCGCTGAGTTCGTGGGCATCGCCGACCAACTCGACACACCTACCGGCGCGTTGCCCTACGGGCAGCAGAAACTCGCCGAACTCGCCCGCGCCCTGTGCATGGAGCCCCGCGTCCTGCTGCTCGACGAGCCCGTCGCCGGAATGACGGCGGACGAGCGGCGCCGTACCGCCGCCGTCATCGCGGGCGTCCGCGACAGCCTCGGTATCTCCATCGTCCTGGTCGAACACGACATGGGAGTCGTCATGCGCCTCGCCGACGAGGTCACGGTCCTCGATTTCGGCCGCCGGATCGCCGGCGGGTCACCGGACCGCGTCCAGAACGACCCGGCGGTGATCCAGGCCTACCTGGGCGCGCCCGCGGACGACGACACGGAAGGGGAGGCCACGGCGTGACCACGTTCCTCGAACTCCTCCTCAACGGCCTCTCGATGGGCTCCGTCTACGCGCTCATCGCCCTCGGCTTCGTCGTCATCTTCCGCGCCACCGAAGTCGTCAACT
Source organism: Streptomyces kunmingensis (assembly GCF_039533535.1). Taxonomy (NCBI): domain Bacteria; kingdom Bacillati; phylum Actinomycetota; class Actinomycetes; order Kitasatosporales; family Streptomycetaceae; genus Streptomyces; species Streptomyces kunmingensis. The sequence goes on along the minus strand of NZ_BAAATS010000006.1, from coordinate 857,205 downwards.
TCGCCCACGCCTCCCTGCTCCTCGCCGGCGGCTACGTCACCGCCACACTCCACGACGACCTCGGCTTCTGGCCCGCGCTCGGCGTCGGCATCGCCGCCGCCGCGGTCGTCGGAGCGGCCGTCGAGTTCCTCGTGATGCGCCGCTACCGCGGGCACGACCACAGCGTCCTCGCCATCGTCACCATCGGCGTCGACATCCTGCTCACCACCGAACTCACCCGCCGCCTCGGCACCGACGTCCTGTCGATGGGCGACCCGTGGGGCGACGCCGTACTCACCGTCGGCGGGGTGTCGATCGCCCACACCCGCGTCGCCGCGTTCGTCACCGCCGCGCTGCTCATCACCGCTTTCCTGCTCGTCTTCCGCTACACGTCGTGGGGCGTCGCGATGCGCGCCGCCGCCGAGAGCGGCGAGACGGCCGCGCTGATGGGTGTCCGCCTGCACAGGGTGTCGCTCAGCGCCTGGGCCGTGGCGGGCGGGCTCGCCGCCGTCGCCGCGCTGTTCCTCACCGTGTTCCCGACGCCGGGGCTAGAGAGGGCCACCTCCCTCGCCGCCCTGAAGGCCTTCCCCGCCGCCATCCTCGGCGGCCTCGACTCCACCACCGGCGCACTCGTCGGCGGCCTCGTCGTCGGCGTCACCGAGTCCCTCGCCACCGGCTACCAGAGCGAGCTCGCCTTCATGGGCCGGGGCCTCGGCGACCTCGCGCCCTACCTCGTGATGACCGTGATTCTCCTGCTGCGGCCCGCAGGGCTCTTCGGTACGAAGGAGCTCGCCCGTGTCTGACACCCTCGCCGCCACGAAGACCACGGGCAGCGCGAAAACCGGCCCCTCCGCCCGGACGCTGCTCACCCGCCGCCGCAGCTACGCCGTCGCCCTCTGCGCGCTGCTGCTGCTCGCCCTGCCGTTCTACCTCGACCGCTTCTGGCTCCAGGCGGGCCTGTTCGCCATGGCCGCCGCGATCGGCGCCATCGGACTCAACCTCCTCACCGGCGCCACGGGCCAGCTCTCCATGGGCCACGCCTTCTTCCTCGCGGTGGGCGCGTACGGATACTGCGTCTTCGCCGGGGAGCGCGACCAGGAGATCAACGGGCTCGGGCTGCCGCCCTGGCTCGCCGCCGTCCTCGCGGTGCTCGTCTCCGGCGTCGCGGGCGGCCTGTTCAGCCCCATCGCGGGCCGCCTCAAGGGCGCGTACCTCGGCATCGCGACGCTCGCCCTCATCTTCATCGGGCAGCACGTCCTGTTCAACGCCGAGGACCTGACCGGCGGCGCCAACGGCCGCGACGTGCCCGCCATGAGCCTGTTCGGGCTCACCTTCGACGACACGCCGCTCACCGTGGCCAGTGTGCCGTTCGGCTCCGCGGAGAAGCTCTGGTACCTGGGGCTGCTGCTCCTGCTCGGCTGCGGCCTGTTCGCCCGCGGGGTGCTGCGCGGGCGTCCCGGCCGCGCCATGAACGCCATCCGCGACCACCGCATCGCCGCCGGCGTCCTCGGCGTCCCCGTCGCCCGCTACCGCGGCGCGGTCTTCGTCCTCTCATCGATGTACGCGGGCCTCGCCGGGGTGCTGCTCGCCCTCGTCTTCCAGCGCACCGTGCCGGACTACTTCGGCATCACGCTCTCCCTCGAGTACCTCGCCATGATCGTCATCGGCGGGCTCGGGTCCGTGGCGGGGGCGGTCGTGGGCGCCGTGTTCGTCTCGCTCCTGCCCCAGATCCTCACCCGCTACAGCGACGCCCTGCCCCTCGTCTCGGCCCCCGGCACCGGCGGCGTCGCGCCGGGGGAGGCCGCCCGCTACCTCTACGGCGCCGCCGTCGTGGCAGTGGTCCTGTTTTTGCCCGGAGGCCTGGTGCAACTCGCCGCCCGGCGCGCCCGGAAACACCCTCAGGAGGAGTCATGACCGCCCGTACCCGCCCCACCCGCACGCTCACGGTGACCGCCGTGGCCGCGCTGCTCGCCCTGACCGCCGCGTGCAGCTCGAAGGCCGAGGACGGGGGAGGGGACGACGAGAAACAGAGCGCGGGCGGGATCAAGACCGGCCAGGGCGTCTCCGGCTCCACGATCGACCTCGGCGTCCTCACCGACATGACCGGCGTGTACGCGACACTCGGCAAGAGCGTCACGCAGGCGCAGCAGCTGTACGTCAAGCAGGTCAACGCCGACGGCGGCATCTGTGACCGGCAGCTGAAGCTCACCGTCCGCGACCACGGCTACGACCCGCAGAAGGCCGTCGCCGGATACACCGAGCTCGCGCCCAAGGTCCTGGGGTTCACGCAGTTCATCGGCTCGCCGTTCGTCGCCGCTGTCGAGAAGCGCATCACCGACCAGGACAAGGCCCTCGTCCTGCCGCAGGCCTGGTCCTCGAACCTGCTCGGCAGCCCCTACGTGCGCATCATCGGATCCACGTACGACATCGAGACGATCAACGCGATCGACTTCCTGATGAAGAAGAAGGGGCTGAAGAAGGGCGACAAGCTCGGCCACGTCTACTTCGAGGGCGACTACGGCGAGAGCGCCCTGAAGGGCTCGAAGCACATGGCGCAGGAGGCGGGCCTGACCGTCGTCGAGCAGAAGATCAAGCCGACCGACAACGACATGACCGCCCAGGTCGCCGCCCTGAAGAAGGCCGGCGTCAAGGGCATCGTGATCAGTGCGGGCCCGCGGCAGGCGGCCTCGCTCGTCGGTGTCGCGGCCGCCGCGAAGCTGAACGTGCCGGTCATCGGCAACAACTCGGCGTACGCCCCGCAGCTCCTCGGCACCCAGGCGGGCCCGGCCCTGCTCGCCAACTACTACGTGGCGTCCCCGTCGCTGCCCATCGGCGCGGACACCCCGGAGGCCAAGAAGCTCGTCGCCGACTACAAGAAGGCGTACCCGAAGGACGGCCTGGACAACGGCGTCGTAGCAGGCTGGACGGCCGCCGGCGTCTTCGGCGAGGCCCTGAAGAAGGCGTGCGAGGCCAAGGACCTCACCCGTGAGGGCGTCGACAAGGCGCTGCTGTCCCTGAGCGGCTACGACATGGGCTTCGGCGTCGACCAGGACTTCACCGACCCCAAGGCCCCCTCCTCCCACAAGTCGGTCATCCTCCAGCCCGACAAGACGGCCGTGGGCGGCCTGAAGGTGGTCCAGGACCCGGGCGAGGCCGCAGAGGCCAAGACGTACACCCAGGCCCCGTAGGGGGCCGTAGAAGAGCGGTGGGNCCGAGCCAAGAGGCTCGGGCCCACCGCTCACACGTTCAGCGAAGCGCTACGACTGCGCTCGCGCCTCACGCCGGTTGTCCCGGAAGTTGTTCACCCGCCGGGCCGTCGCGAACAGCGGAATCACCGCTCCGAGGACGAGCTGCAGGGCACAGCCGGTCTGGAGCAGGAGCTGCCCGCCGGGCGCGTCGAACGCCCAGGCCGCCAGCAGGCCCATGCTGAGCACGATCCAGGAGAGCATCGCGACCGCGAGGCGGCCCCGCGGCTTCGGGTACTCGACCCGGCTCACCATCAGCCACGCGGTACCGATGATCGCGAGGAGCGTCGCCACGAACGGCAGCTCCAGGAGCACGATCGAGACGACGGTCAGCGCGCCGAACGGCGACGGCATGCCCTGGAAGGTGCCGTCCTTCACCGTCACGCACGAGAACCGCGCAAGCCGCAGCACCACCGCCAGCAGCACCACGATGGCCCCCACCGCCGCGACTCTCTGGTGCGCGTCATTGGCGACCATGCCGTAGACGAGCACGAAGTACGCGGGCGCGAGGCCGAAGCTGATCAGGTCCGAGAGGTTGTCCAGCTCGGCGCCCATCGGCGAGGAACGCAGCTTGCGGGCCACCAGACCGTCGAACAGGTCGAAGATCGCGGCGGCGAGCATCAGGATCACCGCGGTCGCGGCGCTGCTGCGGGCCATGCCCGAGTCGTTGCTGCCCTGGATGTGCGGGATCAGGATGCCGGTCGTCGTGAAGTAGACCGCCATGAAGCCGCACGTGGCGTTGCCGAGGGTCAGGGTGTCCGCTATCGACAGGCGCAGCGAGAGCGGCATCTCCTCCGCGTCGTCCGCCTCGTCCTCGCTCACGGGCACCCAGCCGGCCTGGGTCTCCGGGTCAGTCACGGTCAAGTCGAGTCACCCCCGCCACCGTCTTCTGGCCGACCTCCACGTCGATCTCCACACCCTCGGGGAGGTAGATGTCGACGCGCGAACCGAACCGGATCAGCCCGATGCGCTCGCCCTGCTCCACCTTGGTGCCCCGCGGGATGTACGGCACGATGCGGCGGGCGACGGCGCCGGCGATCTGGATCATCTCGATGTCACCGAGCTCGGTGTCGAAGTGCCAGACGACGCGCTCGTTGTTCTCGCTCTCCTTGTTGAACGCCGGAACGAAACCGCCCGGGATGTGTTCGACGGAGGTCACGGTGCCCGCGAGGGGAGCGCGGTTGACGTGGACGTTCAGCGGGCTCATGAAGATCGCGACGCGGGTGCGGCCGTCCTTCCACGGCATGATGCTCTGCACCACACCGTCTGCCGGGGAGATGACCCGGCCCTGCGTGATCTCGCGCTCGGGGTCGCGGAAGAACCACAGCATGCCGGCCGCCAGAGCGGTGGTCGGGACGGCGAGTGCTGCTGCCTTCTTCGAACGGCGCGATCGGGCCAGGCTGAGGGCAGCCGTGGCGACGGTCGGGAGAAGCCACGGCGATGCTCCGCGCGCAAGGCGACCACCGAGGAAGCCGTCGCGAGGTGCAGAGGTTTGGCTGTGGGGCATGGATGACCTTCGTAGCGGATGAGGCCGCGCTGATTACGGGGGGACGGCGGCTTTTCCGGGGAATGCTATCGGTTGCGAGCCACAACTGGGCAAGCCAGGAAGCCGAGTCGGCGGCCGAAGAGTGTTGACGGGGTGTGATCTTCTTCGCGAAGAAAACACCCCGAAATAGGACATCTCGCCAGGCTCAGCCCTGGAACCGATACTCTTCGAGCAGTCGACGACCAATGATCATTTTCTGGATTTCGGCGGTACCTTCACCGATCAGCAGCATCGGCGCCTCGCGGTACAGACGCTCGATCTCGTACTCCTTGGAGAACCCGTATCCACCGTGGATCCGGAACGCGTCCTCCACGACTTCTTTGCAGTATTCGGAGGCCAGGTACTTGGCCATTCCTGCTTCGAGGTCGTTTCGTTCCCCAGAGTCCTTTTTGCGTGCCGCGTTCACCATCATCGCATGGGCGGCCTCGACCTTGGTAGCCATCTCGGCCAACTTGAACTGGATCGCCTGATGCTGGGCGATGGGCTTGCCGAAAGTGTGGCGTTGCTGGGCGTAGGAGACACCCAGCTCGAAAGCACGTTGTGCGACGCCACAGCCACGCGCGGCCACATTCACGCGCCCGACCTCGACGCCGTCCATCATTTGGTAAAACCCTCGGCCCGTCTGTCCGCCAAGTACACGATTGGCTGGAATGTGTAGGCCGTCCATGATCAATTCGGTGGTGTCGACGCCCTTGTAGCCCATCTTGTCGATCTTCCCGGGGATGGTGAGGCCGGGCCGGACCTCGCCGAATCCGGGCTCCTTCTCCACGAGGAAGGTCGTCATCGACTTGTGCGGGGCCGTTCCCTCGGGATGACCTTCATCACTCCGCGTGAGAACCGCCACAAGGGTTGACGTGCCGCCGTTCGTGAGCCACATCTTCTGGCCGTTCAGGACGTACTCGTCGCCCTCCCTGACCGCCTTCGACGTGATCGCCGACACATCCGAGCCGAGCGCCGGCTCGGACATCGAGAACGCGCCGCGCACCTCGCCCAGCGCCATCCGCGGCAGGAAGTACTCCTTCTGCTCCTGCGTGCCGTGCTGCTTGAGCATGTAGGCCACGATGAAGTGGGTGTTGATGATGCCGGAGACCGACATCCAGCCGCGCGCGATCTCCTCCACGCACAGCGCGTACGTGAGCAACGACTCGCCGAGCCCCCCGTACTCCTCGGGGATCATGAGCCCGAACAGGCCCAACTCCTTGAGCCCGTCGACGATCTCCTGCGGGTACTCGTCGCGGTGCTCCAGCTCGGTGGCGACCGGGATGATCTCCTTGTCCACGAAGTTGCGCACCGTGGAGAGGATTTCCTGCTGGATCTCGTTGAGACCGGCGGTCTGGGCGAGTCGCGCCATGGCTACTTCTCCTGCTGCTCGATGGCCGGGCGGCCGGGCTGTTCGCCGCCGCGCTCCTTGATGTACGTCTCGGTGGGCACCATCACCTTGCGGCGGAAGACGCAGACGAGCGTGCCGTCCTGCTTGTAGCCCTTGGTTTCCACGTAAACGATCCCGCGGTCGTTCTTGGACTTCGACGGGGTCTTGTCCAGAACCGTGGTCTCGCCGTAGATCGTGTCGCCGTGGAAGGTCGGCGCCACGTGCTTGAGCGACTCCACCTCCAGGTTGGCGATCGCCTTGCCGGAGACGTCCGGCACGGACATGCCGAGCAGCAGGGAGTAGATGTAGTTTCCGACGACGACGTTCTTGCCGAAGTCGGTCGTCTTCTCCGCGTAGTTGGAGTCCATGTGGAGCGGGTGGTGGTTCATCGTCAGCAGACAGAAGAGGTGGTCGTCGTACTCGGTGACCGTCTTCCCGGGCCAGTGCTTGTAGACGTCCCCGACGGTGAACTCTTCGTAGGTGCGGCCGAATTGCATGGTCTTACGCCTCCGGGGCCTCGAACTTGGACGTGCGGCGCATGCCGGCCGCGCGGCCCTTCCCGGAGATGACGAGCGCCATCTTCCGGCTCGCCTCGTCGATCATCTCGTCGCCGAGCATCGCCGAGCCCTTCTTGCCGCCCGCCTCGGACGTGCAGTACTCGTACGCGTCCAGGATCAACTCGGCATGGTCGTAGTCCTCCTGCGACGGGGAGAAGACCTCGTTGGCCGCCTCGACCTGGCCGGGGTGCAGCACCCACTTGCCGTCGAAGCCGAGGGCGGCGGCGCGCCCCGCGACCTCGCGGAAGCCGTCCACGTTCTTGATCTGGAGGTAGGGGCCGTCGATCGCCTGGAGGTCGTTGGCGCGGGCCGCCATCAGGATCTTCATCAGGATGTAGTGGTACGCGTCGGCGCCGTAGCCGGGCGGCTGCTCGCCGACGACCAGGGACTTCATGTTGATGGAGGCCATGAAGTCGGCCGGGCCGAAGATGATCGTCTCGGTGCGCGGGGACGCCTCGGCGATCGCGTTCACGTTGTTCAGGCCGCGGGCGTTCTCGATCTGCGCCTCGATGCCGATCTTGCCGACCTCGAAGCCCATCGTCTTCTCGATCTGCGTGAGCAGGAGGTCCAGGGCCACGACCTGGTCGGCCGTCTGGACCTTCGGCAGCATGATGCAGTCGAGGTTCTGGCCCGCGCCCTCGACGACGGTCACGACGTCGCGGTAGGTCCACTCGGTCGTCCAGTCGTTGACCCGTACGACGCGCGTCTTGCCCGTCCAGTCGCCCTCGTTGAGGAACTTGACGATGGTGTGCCGGGCCTCCGGCTTGGCGAGCGGCGCGCAGGCGTCCTCCAGGTCGAGGAAGACCTGGTCGGCCGCCAGGCCCTGGGCCTTCTCCAGGAAGCGCGGGTTCGAGCCCGGCACGGCCAGGCACGAGCGGCGCGGGCGGAGACGGTTCACAGGACTGGTCATGCGGGGACCTCCAGTGGGTCGAGCTTGTTCGCTAGCCGGATCTCGTCGACGATACGGCCGATGATTTCCGTGATGCCGAAGTCCTTGGGGGTGAAGACGGCGGCGACACCCGCCCGCTTCAGGTCCTCGGCGTCGGCGTTGGGGATGATGCCGCCGACGATGACGGGCACGTCGGTGGCGCCCGCCTCGCGCAGCCGGTCGAGGACGTCAGGCACCAGCTCGGCGTGCGACCCCGACAGGATCGACAGGCCGACGCAGTGCACGTCCTCGGCCAGGGCGGCGGACACGATCTGCTCCGGGGTGAGCCGGATGCCCTGGTAGACCACCTCGAACCCGGCGTCGCGGGCCCGGACGGCGATCTGCTCGGCCCCGTTGGAGTGCCCGTCCAGGCCGGGCTTGCCGACGAGCAGGCGCAGTTTGCCGCCGAGCTCGTCGCCGGTGCGGCGGACCTTCTCACGGACGAGGGCGAGCGGCGTGCCCTCCTCGGCGGTCACCGCGACCGGGGCCGAAGAGACGCCGGTGGGCGCCCGGAACTCGCCGAAGACCTCGCGCAGCGCCTCCGACCACTCGCCGGTCGTGACCCCGGCGCGGGCGCATTCGAGAGTGGCCTCCATGAGGTTCTCGGTGCCGGCCGCGGCCTCCTTCAGGCGCTCGATGGCCTGCTGGGTGGTCGGGTAGTGGAAGGGGTCGCCCAGGCCCTGCCGGTCGCTCGACTCCTGACGCGTGGTGCGCCACTCGCCGATCGCCCGCACGACGCGTGCCTCGACCTGGTGGTCGACCGTCATGATCGCGGCGTCCAGGTCGGCGGTGAGCGGGTTCGGCTCGGTCGACTCGTAGATGTTGACGCCGACGATCTTCTCGTCGCCGCCCTCGATCCGGGCCCGCCGCTCGGCGTGCGAGGAGACGAGCTGGGACTTGAGGTAGCCCGACTCGACGGCGGCCATCGCCCCGCCCATCTCCTGGATCCGCTCGATCTCCGCGAGGGACTCGGTGACCAGCGCGTCGACCTTCTTCTCGATGACGTGCGAGCCCGCGAAGATGTCCTCGTACTCCAGCAGGTCGCTCTCATGGGCGAGAACCTGCTGGATGCGCAGCGACCACTGCTGGTCCCAGGGCCGGGGGAGGCCCAACGCCTCGTTCCAGGCGGGGAGTTGGACGGCGCGGGCGCGCGCGTCCTTGGACAGGGTCACGGCCAGCATCTCCAGGACGATCCGCTGGACGTTGTTCTCCGGCTGCGCCTCGGTCAGGCCGAGGGAGTTGACCTGCACGCCGTACCGGAAGCGGCGCTGCTTCGCGTTCTCGATGCCGTACCGCTCGCGCGTGATCTGGTCCCAGATCCGCCCGAACGCCCGCATCTTGCACATCTCCTCGATGAAGCGGACACCCGCGTTCACGAAGAAGGAGATACGGGCCACGACGTCCCCGAACTTCTCGGCGGGGACCTGCCCTGAGTCGCGTACGGCATCGAGAACGGCGATGGCGGTGGACATCGCGTACGCGATCTCCTGGACCGGTGTGGCCCCCGCCTCCTGGAGGTGGTACGAGCAGATGTTGATCGGGTTCCACTTGGGGATGTGGGAGACCGTGTAGGCGATCATGTCGGTCGTCAGGCGCAGGGAGGGGCCCGGGGGGAAGACGTGCGTGCCCCGGGACAGGTACTCCTTGACGATGTCGTTCTGCGTCGTGCCCTGGAGCGCGGCGATGTCGAGGCCCTGCTCCTCGGCGACGACCTGGTAGAGCGCCAGAAGCCACATGGCGGTGGCGTTGATGGTCATCGAGGTGTTCATCTGGTCCAGGGGGATGTCCTGGAACAGGCGCCGCATGTCACCGAGGTGCGAGACCGGCACGCCGACCCGGCCGACCTCGCCGCGGGCGAGGATGTGGTCCGGGTCGTAGCCCGTCTGGGTCGGCAGGTCGAACGCGACCGACAGACCCGTCTGGCCCTTGGCGAGGTTGCGCCGGTACAGCTCGTTGGACGCCTCGGCCGTGGAGTGACCGGCGTAGGTGCGCATCAACCACGGCCGGTCCTTCTGACGCTCAGTCATGAGCCGTTGCCCCTCCGGGGTTTCAGACGTTGCGGAAGCGGTTGATGGCGTCGATGTGCTGGGCGCGCTTCTCGTGGTCGCGCACGCCCAGGCCCTCCTTCGGCGCGAGCGCGAGGACGCCGACCTTGCCCTGGTGGACGTTGCGGTGCACGTCGTGGGCGGCCTGCCCGGTGTCCTCCAGGGAGTACACCTTGGAGAGCGTCGGGTGGATCTTGCCCTTGGCGATCAGGCGGTTGGCCTCCCACGCCTCGCGGTAGTTGGCGAAGTGCGAGCCGATGATCCGCTTCAGCGACATCCACAGGTAGCGGTTGTCGTACTCGTGGTGGTAGCCCGAGGTCGAGGCACAGGTGACGATGGTGCCGCCCTTGCGCGTCACGTAGACGGAGGCGCCGAACGTCTCGCGGCCCGGGTGCTCGAAGACGATGTCGACGTCCTCGCCGCCGGTCAGCTCACGGATGCGCTTGCCGAACCGCTTCCACTCGCGCGGGTCCTGGTTGTGCTCGTCCTTCCAGAACTTGTAGCCCTCGGCGTTGCGGTCGATGATCGCCTCGGCGCCCATCTTCCGGCAGATCTCCGCCTTCTGCTCGCTGCTCACGACGCAGATGGGGTTGGCGCCGCCGGCGAGCGCGAACTGGGTGGCGTAACTGCCGAGTCCGCCGCTCGCGCCCCAGATCAGCACGTTGTCGCCCTGCTTCATGCCGGCGCCGTTGCGGGAGACCAGCTGGCGGTACGCGGTGGAGTTGACGAGGCCGGGAGCCGCCGCCTCCTCCCAGCTGAGGTGGTCGGGCTTCGGCATCAGCTGGTTGGACTTCACGAGCGCGATCTCTGCCAGGCCGCCGAAGTTGGTCTCGAAGCCCCAGATGCGCTGCTCGGGGTCGAGCATCGTGTCGTTGTGGCCGTCCGAGGACTCCAGCTCGACGCTCAGGCAGTGCGCGACGACCTCGTCACCGGGGTTCCAGGCGTTCACGCCGGGGCCGGTGCGCAGCACGACGCCCGCCAGGTCGGAGCCGATGATGTGGTACGGCAGGTCGTGCCGCTTGGTCAGCTCGCTCAGCCGGCCGTAGCGCTCCAGGAAGCTGAAGGTGGAGACCGGCTCGAAGATCGAGGTCCACACGGAGTTGTAGTTGACCGAGGAGGCCATCACGGCCACCAGGGCCTCGCCCGGGCCGAGCTCGGGCACCGGCACGTCGTCCAGGTGGATCGACCGGCGCGGGTCCTTCTCGCGGGTCTCGAGCCCGGCGAACATGTCCGCCTCGTCCTTGTGCACGGTGATCGCGCGGTAGGAGTCGGGCAGCGGCAGGGCGGCGAAGTCGGCAGACGTGGCGGTCTGCGACTGAATCGCGTCCAGGATTTCCTTCACGATGGTGCCTCCGGCGATGAGCGTCGAGGGAAACGCTGAGTCGGGGTGTGCTGGCTGCGGGTGTGGGGTGGAGCGTGCCGTCGGTTCGGCGGGGGTGGTGCGGTGGCAGCGCTTGGTGTGGCGCGGAAGGTTGCCTGTGACGCAGGCGTCCGGGCGCGCGGGCCACGGTCGGACGCGGCCCCCGGGGACAGCCGCCGTTCGGAAGTTCTCCGTACGCCGGCCGCCCGGACTTCCTTCAACGTATGGCACACCGTGACAGCTCGCAAGGCACTCCGTGCCATCAATTTCGCTCAGGTGAAATATTTACCCAACAGGTGAGCGATGATCGATCAACGGAGGTCAGAGGGCGGCTCGGTGTCGTGGCAAGGGATCGATGATCGATCAGAAGGGGCCCGGGCCGGTGTCTCCGGGAATGCGAGAGGCCCCTGAGGTGGCACTGCGTGCCAGATCAGGGGCCAGGGTGGCGGCGGGGCGGCTCTAGCGGTTCTTGAGGGCTTCCTCGATGGTGCGCATGACCTCGGGAAGCGGCGCGTCCGTGCGCGCCACGGCCACCAGCACCTCGCCCGAGTGCGCGACCTGCGCGGGCGGCGCGGCGGGCGTGCGGCCGGCCCCGATACCGGTGCCGAACGTACGGCGCACGATCGCGAAGGCGTGGTCGAGCTGCGTCTCCACATCACCCTGGCCGCCGGCCCGCAGCCAGCGCCGCAGTACGTGGTTGTGGGCGGTGACGACGGCGGAGGCGGCGACCTCGGCGAGCAACGGGTCGTCGTTGCCGTCGTGGTGGGCCTGCTCGTCGAAGTGGCCGAGGAGGTAGCGGGTGAAGAGGCGCTCGTAGCGGGAGACCGAGGCGATCTCGGCCTGGCGCAGCGTCGGCACCTCGCGGGTGAGCTGGTAGCGCGCCACGGCCACGGCGGGCGAGCCCGCGTACATCTTCATGACTTCCTTGATGCCGCGGCAGACGGTGTCGAGCGGGTGCTCGAGCGGCGGCGCCGCGTTCAGGACGGCCTCGGCGCGCACCAGGGTGTCGTCGTGGTCCGGGAAGATCGCCTCTTCCTTCGAACGGAAGTGGCGGAAGAACGTGCGGCGCGCGACGCCGGCCTGCGCGGCGATCTCGTCGACCGTCGTCGCCTCGTACCCCTTCGTGGCGAAGAGCTCCATCGCCGCGGCCGCCAGCTCACGGCGCATCTTGAGCCGCTGAGCGGCCGCCCGGTTGCCAGCGGCGCTCTCCGGAGCGTCGGGCGTAGCGGAGGTACGGGAGGGCTGGGCGGCCTTATGAGCGGGCGTCATGCCCCGAACGTACTGCATGTACGTTCCAAAACGCTCCCCGGTTGACGGGCTGCCCGGTGCTCCGAGCAGCCCGCCCCAGTGGGACCCGGCTCCCGCGTCCGGCTCAGCGCCGGGCATATTCGCGGAAGCCACGACCCGTCTTGCGGCCGAGGCAGCCCGCGGCCACCAGGTGTTCGAGCAGCGGCGCGGGCGCGAGACCCGGGTCGCGGAACTCGCGGTGCAGCACCTTCTCGATGGCGAGGGAGACGTCGAGGCCGACCACGTCGAGCAGTTCGAACGGGCCCATCGGGTAGCCGCCGCCGAGCTTCATCGCGGCGTCGATGTCGTCGAGCGAGGCGTAGTGCTCCTGGACCATCTTGATCGCGTTGTTCAGGTACGGGAACAGCAGCGCGTTCACGATGAACCCGGCCCGGTCGCCGCAGTCCACCGGGTGCTTGCGGATGTGCAGGGTCAGGTCGCGGACGGTGGTGTGCACGTCGTCCGAGGTCAGCACGGTCCGCACGACCTCGACGAGCTTCATCGCCGGGGCCGGGTTGAAGAAGTGCATGCCGATCACGTCCTGCGGGCGCGCGGTGGCGCGGGCGAGGGCGACGACGGGCAGCGACGAGGTCGTGGTGGCGAGGATCGCGCCGGGCTTGCAGATCTTGTCGAACGTGGCGAACAGCTGCTGCTTGATCTCCAGGTCCTCGGCGACGGCTTCCAGGGCGAGATCGACGTCGGCGAACGCGTCGTAGGACCCGGCGGGCGTGATGCGCGCGAGCGTCTGCTCGGCCGTCTCCGCCGTCATCCGCCCCTTGTCGACAGAGCGCGAAAGGGACTTGCCGATACGGGACTTGGCCTTCTCGGCCTTCTCCTCGCTGCGGGCGGCGAGGACGACGTCGTAGCCGGCCTTGGCGAAGACCTCGGCGATCCCGGACGCCATCGTGCCGGAGCCCGCGACACCGACGGAGCGGACCGGGCGGGAGGGGCTCGCGGTCTCCTGCGCCGACGGCGTCAGCGCGTCCGGCACCACGACCGAGCTGCCCGGCTCCTCGTACGTGTAGAAGCCGCGGCCCGCCTTGCGTCCGGTCAGGCCCGCCTCGCTGAGCTGCTTGAGCACGGGCGCCGGCGCGTGCAGCCGGTCGTGCGACTCGCAGTACATGGCGTCGAGGACGGTGCGCGCGGTGTCGACGCCGATGAGGTCGAGCAGGGCGAGGGGCCCCATGGGCAGGCCGCAGCCCAGCTTCATCGCGGCGTCGATGTCCTCGCGGGAGGCGTACTTGGCCTCGTACATCGCGGCGGCCTGGTTGAGGTAGCCGAACAGCAGCCCGTCGGCGACGAAACCGGGCCGGTCGCCCACCGCGACGGGCTCCTTGCCCAGTTCGAGCGCCAGGTCGGTGACGGCGGCGACCGCGGCCGGCGCGGTCAGCACGCTGGAGACGACCTCGACGAGCTTCATCGCGGGGGCCGGGTTGAAGAAGTGCAGTCCGATGACGCGCTCGGGGCGGGCGGAGTCGGCGGCGAGGCGCGTGACGGACAGCGCGTTCGTCCCGGTGGCGAGAATCGTCCCGGGCCGCACGATCCCGTCCAGCGTCCGGAAGATCTGCTGCTTGATCTCGTACGACTCGGGGGCGACCTCGATCACCAGGTCGGCGTCGGCGGCGGCCGCCAGATCGGTGAACGTACGGAAGCGGGCGAGCAGTTCCGCGCGCTCCTGCTCGGTGAGGTGCTCGCGGCGCACCGCACGCGCCGTCGAGGCCCGCAGCGCCACGGCCGCCTGCGCGGCGGCCCTCTCGCTGATGTCGATGCCGATGACCTCGCGGCCGGCGCGGGCCAGGACCTCGGCGATGCCGGTGCCCATGGTGCCGAGGCCGACGACGGCCACGGTGGAGATGCGGGACAGGGGAGCGTCCATCTGGGAACTCCAGAAGTGAGGGTGACGACCGAGGGCGTACGCGGGGCGCCGGAAGGCCTACGCAGTGAGACCTACGGCGTGCGGCGTACGAAAAGGTGAGGAGAGCTGAGGTGAACGTGCCGTGCCGACTGATGCTCTGCACGGAGAACCGACCGGCCCTGTCCCGGAGCCATGTCGTGCTGCTCGAACTTCGGTAGCGCGTACCGAACCGACTGCACTTCCGGACGGCTGCGTCACCAGGCCGTCAGAAGTGGTGCTGCGGGAAGTGTGCCCCGCTCAGATGAGATTAACCGGCGAGTAACGAGCGCGCCAGCCCTCGGCATCGGCCAGTCTCTGTGATCTATGTCGCCGCAGGCACGGCGCGTCTTACCCTCGTCCTCATGGACGAAGAGTCGCGAACGGTGACAGAGCGCATCCGGAAGGAATCCGGCGGCACGCCCGCCTTCGACCAGCTTGCCGCCACGCGCGACAGGGACGAGCTGGCCGGGGTACTCACCGCGCCGCAACAGCCCCTGTGGGCACGTGAGTTGGCGGCCTACCGGCTCGGCATCGCCGGCGACCACCGCGCCTTCGAATCTCTCGTCCTCCTGCTGAACCATCGCGATCCGGAACGCTGCGCGGCGGCGGCGCAGGCCCTGGCGGTCCTGGGCGACCCGCGCACGGCCCGCGCGGCGGCGGCCCTCGCCACGAACGAGCTGCGCGTCGCCTACGCCCTGCATCCGGTGCGGCTGCTCACCCAGCTCCGGGCTCCCGAGTCGGCTCCGGCACTGATCACCACGCTCCGCCGCCGCCTCGCCCCGCACGACCCGTACCGCAAGGTGGCCCTCGCCTGCGTCGAGGGGCTCGGCAGCCTGGCGGACCCGCGCGCCCGTGACGTCCTCACGGAGGCGAGCACGCACCCCCGCCTGGCGATGGCGGCGTCGGCGGCCCTGGCCCGCCTTCCTATGGAGTGAGCCCGCTTTCCTGTGCCGGTTCCCTACGGGGTGAGCCCGAGTCCGTCTTTCCGCGGGGCGGGCCCGAGCTTCCGCACGTACCGGACCTCGGGCACTCTCACCCCGCCCACCTCGTACGGCTCCCGGGCCCCGTCGGTCACGAACCCGGCCCGCTCGTAGAAGCGCCGGGCCCGTGCGTTGCCCTCCAGGACCCACAGCCGCATCGTGGAGTGCCCCGCGTGCGCGGCAGCGCCCGCACACGTGTCGAGCAGCGCTCGCCCCACTCCGGTCGACAGGTGCCCGGGGTGCGCGTACAGCGCGTACAACTCGGCCTCCCCGGGCGGCACATCACGATCCCGGGACGGGCCGTGGCAGGCCCACCCGACCACGGCCCCGTCACGCTCGGCGACGAACTCCGGCACCCGCCCGAACATCTCGCGCCGCCGCACCGCGTCCCGCGCCACGCTCATCGCGTCGAGATGGGCCTGCGGCATCAGCCCGGCATACGCGACCTGCCACCCCCGCACCCGCACTTCGGCCACGGCGTGACAGTCGTCCAGGGTCATCGGCCGGACCCGCAGGTCCAGGGCGGTCACTCCGCCGTCACGGCGAACGCCTCGATCTCCATCAGAAACTGGGGACCCACCAGGCCGGCCACCTGTACCGCCGACGCCGCCGGCAGCCGGGCCGGGTCGAGGAACGTGTCGCGGGCCTCGCGGATCGCGGGCATGGAGGCCATGTCCGTCACGTAGTAGGTCAGTTTGACCACGTCGTCGAAGCTCGCCCCTGCCGCCGCCAGACACCGCCGCAGGTTCTCGAAGACCTGCCGGGCCTGGGCCGACGGGTCGTCGGGGCCGACCAGTTCGCCCCGCTCGTCGAGGGCGAGCTGGCCGGACACGGCGACGAGCCGGCCCGTGCCCATGACCACATGCGTATAGGCCGTGGCCGGTGCGACGCCGTCGGGAGCGGGGAGGTGGGTGAGGTGGGTCGGTGGGGTCATGGGGCCATCCTCACCCACCCCCGCGGGACCATCCGAATCAGCCCCGGAAGCCGAGCAGGCCGTGCAGTGCGGCGCCGTGGGACGAGGTCGGTGACGGTGCCGCCGCCTTCGTCCCGAGGGGCTTCGGGTCCGGCAGTTTCTTGCACACCGCGTCCGCCTCGCCGTCGCCGCGCGGCACCTTCCCGGACGTGAGATAGGCCGCGAGGTGGGCGTCGAGGCACTTGCTGCCGCTGAGGGTGATGCCGTGGTTGCCGCCGCCCTCCTCGACGACCAGGCTCGATCCGCGCAGCAGGTGGTGCATCGTGACGCCGCCCTCGTACGGGGTCGCTCCGTCGTCCGTCGCCTGGAAGAGGAGGACCGGCGGGATCGCGGCGTTCGACACGCCCCTCGGGTGCAGCGTCCTGGTGGGCCAGAACGCGCAGGGCGCGTTGTACCAGGCGTTGTTCCACGTGGAGAACGGCGCCTTCTCGTGCGTCCGCCAACTGTCGTCACGCCACTGGTTCCAGTTCCGCGGCCACCACGCGTCACGGCACTGGACAGCCGAGTAGACGCTGTAGCTGTTGTCCCCCGCGGCGTCGACCGCCGCGAAGTTCTCGTACGCCTCGACCAGCGGATCCGGGTCCTTGGCATTCACGTACGAGGCGAACGCGTCGGCCAGGTAGGGCCAGTAGCCGTTGAAGTAGCCGCCGGGCAGGAACGTGTCCTCAAGCTCAGCGGCCCCCACCTTCTTGCCCGCGGGCTTCTTCGCCAGCGCGTCGCGCATCGCGTTCCACTTGACCTCGAGCTTTGCCGGATCCTTGCCCAGCTTGTACGTCGCGTCGTACTTGGCGACCCACGCCAGAAGGGCCTGGTGCCGGGCGTTGAAGGCGACGTCCTGCGTCAGGTTGTCCTGGTACCAGACGCCCTCCGGGTCGACGACCGAGTCGAGGACGAGCCGCCGGACCCGCTCGGGGTAGTACTTCGCGTAGACCGCGCCCAGATAGGTGCCGTACGAGTAGCCGAAGTAGTTCAGCCTCTTCGCGCCGAGCGCGGCCCGGATCGCGTCCATGTCCCTGACGGAGCTGACCGTGTCGATGAACGGCAGGACATCCGGGTACTTCTTGCCGCACGCCTGCGCGAAGGACTCCGCGCGCTTGAGGTTCGCCCGCTCGATCGCCTCGGTCTTGGGCACGCTCGGTGGCCGTACGGGCTTGAAGTGGCCGGGTTTGCAGTCGAGCGCCGGTTTGCTCTTGCCGACGCCGCGCGGGTCGAACCCGATGACGTCGTACTGCGCGGCGACCTTCTTCGGCAGGTTCGCCGCCACGAACCCGGCGAGCGTGAGCCCACTGCCGCCCGGCCCGCCGGGGTTGACGAGCAGCGGCCCCTGGAACGTCTTCGCCGTGTGCGGGACCCGCGACAGGGCGAGGGTGATCTGCCGCCCCCCGGCACGGTCGTGGTCCAGCGGCACCCGCAACGACGCGCACTGCAGCGTCGGGTACTCCTTGATGCCGCACTTCTTCCAGCTGACGGCGGCGCGCGACTGCGAATCCGCGGCGCCCGCGGCTCCCGCGGCCGGGACGAGAGCCGTGGAGGCGGCCAGCGCGGCGATACCGATACCGCACAGAGCGACTGCGCGTTTCTTCATGGGGCCTCCCAGGGCGGAGGAATCAGAGCCGGCGCTCAGTCGACGGCTCCTGCGGCATGTTCCCGTAAACCCTGGGGGGAAGAATCCGTTCTGTCGGAATTTGACCCGATCGTAGGCTCGACCGCTCGCCCGAGTGCGCTCACAACAGGGTGAGCTGCGTCGGCGCGGCCGGATCGGGCGCCGGGCTCTGCTCCGGTACGCGGAGGCGTCGCGGCAGCCCCGGGCGCGAAGGCCCGATCCCGTACTCCTCGGCGAGCTCGTGCACCTGCCGGGTAAGCCGGCGCTGGTACCACTTGGGGGCGTACGCGCCCTCCGCGTACAACCGTTCGTAGCGCCGCACCAGATGCGGATGGTGCTGGGCGAGCCAGGTCATGAACCACTCGCGCGCGCCCGGCCGCAGATGGAGCACGAGCGGCGTCACGGACGTCGCGCCCGCCCGGGCGATCTCCCGCACCGTCGCCCGCAGCTGCTCGGGCCGGTCGCCGAGGAAGGGGATGACCGGCGCCATCAGCACCCCGCATCCGATCCCGGCGTCGGTGAGGGCGCGCACGACATCGAGGCGGCGCTCCGGCGCGGGCGTGCCCGGCTCGACGGTGCGCCACAGCTCCTGGTCCACGAAGCCGACCGAGACCGAGATGCCGACGTCCGTCACCTCGGCCGCCTGCCGCAGCAGATCGAGGTCGCGCAGGATCAGGGTGCCCTTGGTCAGGATGGAGAACGGGTTCGCGTGATCGCGCAGCGCCTCGATGATGCCGGGCATCAACCGGTAGCGCCCTTCGGCCCGTTGGTAGCAGTCGACGTTCGTGCCCATCGCGATGTGGTCGCCGGACCAGCGCCGGGACGCGAGATGGCGGCGCAGCAGCTCCGGAGCGTTCACCTTCACCACGATCTGGCTGTCGAAGCCGAGCCCGGTGTCCAGGTCCAGATAGCGGTGGGTGTTGCGCGCGAAACAGTAGACGCAGGCGTGTGTGCAACCCCGGTACGGGTTGACCGTCCATTCGAACGGCATCCGGGACGCGCCGGGCACCCGGTTCACGATCGACCGGGCCCTGATCTCGTGGAACGTCACGCCACGGAACTCGGGGGTGTCGAAGGTGCGGGTCGTCACCGCCTCCGCGCCGAACAGCGCGGCGTCCGGCGCCCGGCCGTGTTCGACCCGGTCGTCCGTGAGGTTCTCCCAGCGCATGACGCCTCCTCGCCCTCTTCGGTAGCCCTGTGCCCACAATAGAACACATGTTCCCTTGATCGTGCGACCGTACCCGGACCGTGCCCGACCCCCGGTTTTGGCGGGCCGCGCGGAGGGTGGTTGGCTTGGCCGAGCCCATAGGAACCAAGTGCTGGAGGAAAGTCATGGCGCAGGTCGAGGCCACCACGGAGCGTGTCGTCGCCGCGAAGCCGGACGACGTGTTCGACGCCCTCGCCGACTACAACGGCACCCGGCCGAAGCTGCTCAGCGAGCACTTCAGCGAGTACGAGGTGCGCGAGGGCGGCGACGGCGAGGGCACCCTCGTCCACTGGAAGCTCCAGGCCACCAGCAAGCGCATCCGCGACTGCCTGCTCGAGGTCACCGAGCCCACCGACGGCGAGCTCGTCGAGAAGGACCGCAACTCCTCGATGGTCACGACCTGGCGCGTCACGCCCGCCGGCGAGGGCCGCTCGCGCGTCGTCGTCACGACCGTGTGGAACGGGGCGGGGGGCATCGGCGGCTTCTTCGAGAAGACCTTCGCGCCCAAGGGCCTCGGCCGTATCTACGACACCGTGCTCGCCAACCTCGCCACCGAAGTGGAGAAGTGACCCGCGAGTGAAGGAGTGACCCGCGAGTCCGATGGTGCGTGAGGCGGACACCGATCGGTGCTCACCGATTCGAGTGGTTTTCGTTTCGCGCCCCGTTGTACGCCGTAGGGCTCCGACCGGCGCATACGCCGACTGAACCCCGCTGACGTGCGCCTCGTCGCGCTTGCCCCCCGTTGTCGCGTAATGCGAGAAATGGGCGGCGTAAGGGCGACGAGGGGAGCGACAGGTGGGCACAGTGGCGCTGGTGACCGAACCGGTGGGGGAGCGGGAGGCGGTTCAGGAGTCGGCTCCGGTCACCGCCCCCGCACCGCAACAGGCGGTGGAATACGAGCAGTTGCCCGGGCAGGGTCTCAGCCCGCGCCGCGTCCGGATGGTCTTCGTCGGCCTGATGCTGGCGCTGCTGCTCGCCGCGCTCGAGCAGATGATCGTCGCCACCGCGCTCCCGAAGATCGTCGGCGAGCTGCACGGCCTCGACAAGATGTCCTGGGCGATCACCGCCTACCTGCTGACCTCCACCATCGGCCTGCCGATCTACGGCAAACTCGGCGACCTCTTCGGCCGCAAGGGCGTCTTCCAGTTCGCGATCGTCGTCTTCATCATCGGCTCCGCCCTGGCCGGCCGGGCCCAGACCATGGACCAGCTCATCGCGTTCCGCGCGGTCCAGGGCATCGGCGCGGGCGGCCTCATGATCGGCGTACAGGCGATCATCGGCGACATCGTGCCGCCCCGGGAGCGGGGCCGCTACATGGGCCTGATCGGCGCCGCGTTCGGGCTCGCCTCCGTCGCGGGCCCCCTGCTCGGCGGCTACTTCACCGACCACCTCTCGTGGCGCTGGTGCTTCTACTTCAACATCCCGTTCGGCCTGCTCACGCTCGCCGTCACGGCCGTCGTCCTCAAGCTCCCCAAGCCCACGAAGAAGCCCCGGCTCGACGTCCTCGGCGCCCTGCTGCTCGCCACGGCCTCAACATGCCTGGTACTGCTGACCAGTTGGGGCGGCACGGAGTACGCGTGGGGCGACCGGGTCATCATCGGCCTCGGCGCAGGGGCCGCTCTCTCGGCCGTACTGTTCGTGTTCGCCGAGAAGTACGCGGCCGAACCCCTGATCCCGCTGCGCCTCTTCCGCGACTCCGTCTTCAACCTCAGCGGCCTCGTCGGCATGGTCGTCGGTGTCGCCCTGTTCGGAGCGGCCAGCTATCTGCCGACCTTCCTTCAGATGGTCGACGGCGCCACCGCCACCGAGTCCGGTCTGCTGATGCTCCCGATGATGGGCGGCGTCGTCGGCGCCTCGATCCTCTCGGGCCAGCTCATCAGCCACACCGGCCGCTACAAGATCTACCCGGTCCTCGGCAGCGCCCTCTCCTGCGCCGGCATGTATCTACTGTCGCGCCTTGAGGTCGACACTCCGCGCCTCCAATACAGCGCCTACATGGCGGTCCTCGGCGCCGGCATCGGCCTGATCATGCCGGTCCTCGTGCTCGCCGTGCAGAACTCGGTGCGCCCCGGCGACCTCGGCACGGCCACCAGCGCCAACACCTACTTCCGGCAGATCGGCGGCAGCGTCGGCGCCGCGATCTTCGGCACGCTCTTCGCGAACCGGCTCGCCGACGCCCTCGCCGACCGGCTGTCCGCCACCGGCACGGGCCTCCCCGGCGGCGCCGAGTCGATCACCCCGCAGCTCGTGCACGCGATGCCCGAGGCGCTGCGCACCCCCTACATCCAGGCGTACGCGGATGCGATGCCCCGCATCTTCCTCTACTTGGTCCCGGTCCTCGTCCTGGGACTGGTCCTCGCCTTCTTCATCAAGGAGACACCCCTGTTGTCCAGCACAGCCCCCGCCGAGCGGCCCGTCACCCCCCTCGCCCCCGCCCCGGCCGCCCTGCCCGCCCAGGAGCGCGTCCCGTACGCCGCCGGAGTCCCGGTCTGCGGGACGGTGCAGCACTCCGACGGCACCGTCGTGCCGCGCGCCGCGCTCACCCTCATCGACGTCGGCGGCACCCAGATCGGGCGCGGCGCCAGCGGCGACGACGGCCGGTACGCGCTGTCGACGCCGGGCGCCGGCAGCTACGTCCTGATCGCGGCGGCCGGCGGGCACCAGCCGCAGGCCGTCACGGTCACGGTCGGGGAGCGGCCCGTCGAGCTCGACGTGGTGCTCGGCGGCGCGGGCCGCCTCGCCGGCTCGGTCCTCACCGCGGACGGAACGCCCGTGCGGGACGCGATCGTCACCCTGACCAATGTGCACGGCGAGGTCGTCTCGGCCACCCGCAGCGGGCGCGAAGGCGGGTACGTCATCACGGAGCTGGTGGCCGGTGAGTACACCCTGGCCGCGAGCGCGCCCGCGTTCCGCCCGGCGGCCCTGCCCGTGACGGTGATGGCCTCCCGCGAGACGCGGCAGGACGTGGAGCTGGCCGGCGGGGCGGTGCTGCGCGGGACCGTACGGGCCGGCGGCGGGCGGCCCGTGGAGGAGGCCCGGGTCACGCTGCTCGACGCCGCGGGCAATGTGGTGGACACGCTCACGACGGGGGCGGACGGCACGTTCCGCTTCGTCGATCTGTCGTCGGGCGAGTACACGGTAATCGCGGCCGGTTACCCGCCGGTGGCGACCGTGCTGCAGGTCGCCGGGGGCGGCCGTACGGAGCGGGATCTGCAGCTGGGGCACGAGGACTGACCGAACGCGGGTCGGCTGTCAAGGGGCATGCCCCAATTCCCGGGTAAGCACCCGGTGTTGAGGGGCCGCGCGTACCGTGGAAGGAGGCGGTACGCACCCCCTCGGCGTGCCCGGAGGGAAGGAGCGGGAGGATGCCAGGCACCGGTCGAACCCCGCAGGGCCGCGTCCCGCTGGCCGTCGTCGTCGTGGATCAGGCCGGCCGCGTCTCCCACTGGAGCTCCGGCGCCCGCCGCCTCTTCGGCCCCGAGCGACAGGACGCGGTGGGCCGGCCCGCGGGCGACCTGCTGCCCGTGTCCGGCGCCCTCCCGCAGAGCGGGGAGCCCGGCCCGGCGGCCCCCGCCGCGTACGGCACGTACGACGCGATCGGTTCCGATCTCGAGGAGTCGCTGGGCGGCCGCAGCTCCTATCCGGCCGCCGGCCGGGCACGGCTCGACACCAGTGCCGGGCCGTGCGATCGCATCGACGTCCTGTGGTGGGCGTATCCCCTGGTGGGGCCGGGGCCCGAGCGGCTGCTCGTGCTCGCCGTCGACGCCCGCCGCCTCGGCGGCGACGCGGGCCCCGAGGGTGTGGCGGGGGAGCGGATAGCCCCCGGGTTCGCGCTGCACACCGACTTCCCGGCCGCCGACGAGCTGGCCCGCGGACTGCCCGAGATCCTGCCGAGCATGAGCGTGCGGGAGAGCGCCCGCATCGTCGCCCAGGTACTCGAACTGGGCTATCCCGTCCTGGAGTTCAGCCGGCACGACCGGGTCCCCGTCACCGCCGACTGGGGCGTCGCCCGGCGCACCGAGCGCAAGGCGCGGCGGGCGGAGGCGGCGCGCGCTGCCGCGGACGGGGTGCCCTCCCCGCGCGCGCCGCTCGACGACGCCAAGGACGCCGAGGACGCGGATGACGCCGAGGACCTCGAATACGTGGCCGTGCGCGAGCGCCTGGAGTTCCTCAACGAGGTGAGCGGGCGCATCGGTTCGTCCCTCGATCTGTCCCGCACGATCATCGAGGTCAGCCGCGCCGTCGTGCCGCGTTTCACCGACGTGGCCGGGACCTACCTGCGCGAACAGGTGGTGGCGGGCGAAGGCTTCCCCGAGGGACCGCCCGACGCGACCACGATGTGGCACCGCGTCGCCGTCGAGCACACCGACGAACCGGGCCGCTGGGACGATGTGGTGCCGGTCGGCGAATCAATGCCGTTCCCGGTGCACACGCCGTTCTTCCAGTGCATGACCACCGGCGACCCGGTCCTCGTCCCGTACATCTCGGAGGAGATGGGCAACGGGATCGCGGCGCAGTTCGAGAAGCGCGACATCCGCCCGCTGATCAACCACCGGTCCATGCTCGTCGTGCCGCTGAAGGCCCGGAACGTGGTCCTCGGGTTCATGATCCTGCTACGGCACCAGGAGCGGCCCCTCTTCAACGACATGGACCGCGTCACCGGCGCCGAACTCGCGGCGCGCGCGGGCCTCGTACTCGACAACGCGCGCATGTACACGTACCAGGAGTCCGTCGCCGAGACGCTCCAGGACAGCATGCTGCCGCACATAGAACCGCACATGCCGGGCTGTGACATCGCCACCCGCTACCTGCCGGGCACGCTCCTCGGCCGGATCGGCGGCGACTGGTTCGACTCCGTCAAACTGCCGGGCGCGCGCACCGCGCTCGTCGTCGGCGACGTCATGGGGCACGGGCTCAACTCGGCGGCGATGATGGGCCAGTTGAGGACAGCCGTGCAGACGATGGCCGCTCTGGACCTGCCGCCCGCTCAACTCCTGCGCAATCTGGACGACCTGGCGCAGCGTCTCGGCGAGCACTACCTCGCCACCTGCCTGTACGCGGTGTACGACCCCATCGCCGGCGAGCTGCACCTCGCCAACGCCGGGCACATCCCGCCGGTGATCGTGCGCGCCGCCGACGGCCGCAGTGAACTCCTCGACCTGCCCACGGGCGCCCCCATCGGCGTCGGCGGGGTCCCCTTCGAATCCGTACGGCTACCGGTCTCGCCCGGGGACCGCCTGGTGATGTGCACCGACGGGCTCGTCGAGGTGCGCGGCGAGGACATCGGCGTGGGCCTCGCCACGCTCTGCGAGTCGGCGGCGCATCCGGCCGCCTCCATGGACGACGCCTGCGACACCATCATCCGTTCGCTCGCGGGCCGTGGCGGCCGCAAGGACGACGTGGCACTGCTCGTGGTGCGGATGAGCGGTATCGAGAGCGGCGACGTCGCGCAGTGGGACCTCGGACAGGAACCGTCGGAGGTGCCGCGCGCCCGCGGTCTCGTACGGGGACAGCTCGCGCAGTGGGGGCTGCCGGGCATCGCCTACGCCGCGGAGCTCATGGTCGGCGAACTCGTCTCGAACGCCGTGCGGCACGCCGGGAGCGGCCGGGTGCAGCTGCGTCTGGTGCGCTCGGGGACGCTGCTGTGCGAGGTGGAGGACGCCGACCACACGCTGCCGACGCTCCGCAGTACGGGACCGGACGACGAGTTCGGCCGTGGCCTTCGGGTGGTCGCGCACCTGGCGCGCGAATGGGGCACGAGCCGCACCGCGACGGGCAAGACCGTGTGGTTCGAACTCTCCCTGCGGCGCCCGCGGATCTGACGCGCCGGGCACACCCCGGGGGCGCACACCAGCGCACACCCCGTGAAGGTATGGACCGTAACGCTTGTGAGGCGCACCCCCGCGCGGTAAACCGACCTGACACTCCGGCCGAGTCTGCCGTCGTACCTGGGGAGGGCGCATGAGCGTGACCGAGCGCTACAGAGAGGCCTGGGAGAGCTTCTGGGAGGACGCCCCCGCGGAACCGGGAAGCGTCTTCTGGGACGCCGAGCCCGCGCTGACCGCAGGGCTCCATCTCGCGCTCTTCGAACCGGAGTTGACGGCGGTCGGCCTGCCGATGGTGGACCTGGGGTGCGGCAACGGCTCCCAGACCCGCTTCCTCGCCGACCGCTACCGGAAGGTGATCGGCGCCGATCTGTCCGTCGCCGCGCTCGACCGGGCCCGCCACGCGGACCGCGCCGAACAGGCGGAATACCGGCAGCTGGACGCCACCATGGCCGATCAAGTGGCCGCACTGCACGCCGAGTTGGGTGACGTGAACGTCTATATGCGCGGCGTTCTGCACCAGAGCGAGCCCGCGGACCGGCAGCCGTTGATCGACGCCGTGGCGGCGCTGGTCGGCGAGCGCGGGCGCGCCTTCGTCGTCGAGCTGTCCGAGCGGGCCCGGCCGGTCCTGCGGGGCCTCGCGGACCACCCGGCCGGCCCGCCGCCCAAGCTGGCCCCGGTGTTCGCCCACGGCATCGCCCCGGGGGAGGTCTCGGACGCCGCTGTGCCCGCGTATGTCGTCCGGGCGGGCCTCGTGGTGCTCGACTCCGGTGAACTGCCGCTGCTGACGACGGAGTTCACCCCTGACGGGCGTCGGATCGAGCTGCCGTCGCTGTGGCTCGTGGCCGGGCGGGTGCCGGGAGAGGTGGCCGGTCGGGTGGCGGGGAGGCCGGTCCGACGAGGGAAAATGATAGGTTAGCTTAGGCTAAGCTAAGTACGGAGAAGGTGTGCCGGAATCAGGCGCGCCGGGAAGCGGTGGACGATGCGAACGCCTCTGGTCTCGTCCGATCTCTCCTGGGTGGAGGAGGCCGTACGCCCGCGCCCGGCCGTCGGTGCCCGCGTCGCGCGGCTGCTCGACGATCTGACCGGGGTCCAGGGAGCGCGCCGCGACGCGATCGCCGCCGCGTTCTGGGCCGACGTGGGGCGGCTCGGCGCCCCGCTCGTGGAACCGGTCGAGGGGGAGCCCGGCCACCGCACCCTCACCTTCCTGTACCGCGGCCACCGCACGACCCGGCACGTCCTCCTCTTCAGCAACCGCCTCGTCGACCGCGCCCGGCTCGCCGACGCCCTGCTGCACCACGTCCCCGGCACCGACATCTGGCACCTGGGCCTGCGGCTGCGCGCCGACCACCGCGGCACCTACCGGATGGCCGCCGACATCTCGACCGGCGCCCCGCCCGCCGACCCGGACCTGCTCCAGGAATTCCTGCGCACCCTCCAGCGGTACGCGGGACCCGACCCGCTCAACCCCCGCACCATCCCCACCCGTTGGGGCGGCCCGGACTGCTCCGTCTTCGCCCTGCCCGAAGCTCCCGGCCAGCGCTGGGCGCGGCCCACGCGCGCGGTGCCGCGCGGCCGGGTGGAGCGCCACGGCGTGCACAGCCCCGCCCTCGGCGCCACCCGCGACGTCTGGGTCTACCTGCCGCCCGGACACGGCCACCGCGACCTGCCCGTCGTCGTGCTCGGTGACGGCGACATGTGGCTGGACGGCATGGGTTTGCAGGACTCCCTCGACACGCTGATCGCGGACGGCGCGCTGCCGCCGCTGATCGTCCTCGCCCCCGACTCCGTCGACGGGCCCACCCGCTGGCGCGAGATGAGCGCCCGCGACTCCTACGTCACCTTCCTCGCCGACGACGTCCTGCCGTGGGCCGCGGGCCGCTGGCCGCTCACCACCGACCCGCGCCGCACCGTCGTCGCGGGCCAGAGCCTCGGCGGGCTCACCGCCCTGTACGCGGGGCTCGTCCGCGCCGAGCGGTTCGGCAACGTGCTCGCGCAGTCGCCGTCCCTGTGGTGGCATCCCGGACTGCCGTCGGACGGCGGGGTGCCCCAGACGCCGGTCGTCGGCGTGCCCTGGCTCGTCCAGCGCTACGCCGAGGAGGCGCCCCGCGACCTCACCGTGCACCTGGACGTCGGGCTGCACGAGGGGCCGATGGTCGGATACAGCCGCGCGCTGTACGACGCCCTGCGCCCGGCCGAACACCGGATCACGCTCGACGAGTTCAACGGCGGCCACGACTACGCCTGTTGGCACGGCGCACTCCTCGACGCCCTGGTGCGCATGCTGGCCTCATAGCCCCGCACCGCGCTGACGAGCGGAAACGGTGCGGCGGCGACGCCGAACGGCTACGTCATTGGTCTATACCCATGAGAGTTTCGCGGAGTTATCCACAGGCCTGGTGAGGGGCGCCCGGATCCGCGTACGGTTCTGGCCATGAAGATCCTCATCAGCGCCGACATGGAGGGCGCCACGGGTGTGACCTGGCCCGCGGACGTCCTCCCGGGCACACCGCAGTGGGAGCGTTGCCGCTCGATGTTCACCTCGGACGTGAACGCGGCGGTGCTCGGCTTCTTCGACGGCGGCGCCGACGAGGTGCTCGTCAACGAGGCGCACTGGACGATGCGCAACCTGCTCCTCGAGCAGCTCGACGACCGCACGGAGATGCTCACCGGACGCCACAAGTCGCTCTCCATGGTGGAGGGCGTCCAGCACGGCGACATCGACGGCATCGCGTTCATCGGGTACCACGCGGGCGCCGGCATGGAGGGTGTCCTCGCCCACACCTACCTGGCCAACCAGATCACCGGCGTGTGGGTCAACGACGTACGGGCGAGCGAAGGCCTGCTGAACGCGCACGTGGTGGCCGAGTACGGCGTCCCCGTCGTCCTCGTCACCGGCGACGACCACGCCTGCGACGACGCCCTCGGCTACGCGCCGGAGGCCCGCAAGGTCGCCGTCAAGGACCACGTGTCCCGGTACGCGGCGGTGTGCCGCACCCCCGCGCGCACGGCCGCCGACATCCGGGCCGCCGCCAAGGACGCCGCGTCCCTCGCCGTGCGGCACGAGCCGGTAGCGGCCGGCCCGTTCACGGTCGAGGTCGAGTTCGACGCCGAGCACCTCGCGATGGCGTCGACCGTCGTGCCCGGGGTCGAGAAGATCGGCGAGCGTAGGATCGCGTACACGCACGAGACCATGTACGAAGGCATCCGCACCTTCAAGGCGGTCACCACGATCGCCTCGGCCGCGGTGGAGGAACAGTATGGCTGACCAGCATTTTTCGACCGTCGACGAGCAGGCGCTCGACGAGGTCGTCACCTTCACCTCCGAGCTGATCCGCATCGACACGACCAACCACGGAGGCGGCGACTGCAAGGAGCGCCCCGCCGCCGAGTACGCGGCGGCCCTGCTCTCCGAGGCGGGCCTGGAACCGACGATCCTGGAGCGCACGCCCGGTCGCGGCAATGTGGTGGCGCGTATCGCGGGCACCGACCCCACCGCCGACGCGCTCCTGGTCCACGGCCACCTCGACGTCGTACCGGCCGAGGCCTCCGACTGGAGCGTCCACCCGTTCTCCGGGGAGGTCCGCGACGGCGTCGTGTGGGGCCGTGGCGCCGTCGACATGAAGAACATGGACGCGATGATCCTCGCGACCGTCCGGCAGTGGGCCCGCGTCGGATTCCGGCCCCGGCGCGACATCGTCATCGCGTTCACCGCCGACGAGGAGGCCAGCGCCGAGGACGGCGCCGGGTTCCTCGCCGACCAGCACGCGGACCTCTTCGAAGGGTGCACCGAAGGCATCAGCGAGTCCGGGGCTTACACCTTCCACGACGGCGGCGGCAAGCAGATCTACCCGATCGGCGCGGGCGAGCGCGGCACCGGCTGGCTCAAGCTCACCGCGCGCGGCAAGGCGGGCCACGGCTCCAAGGTGAACCCGAGGAACGCGGTGACGCGTCTCGCCGCCGCGATCACCCGCATCGGCGAGCACCAGTGGCCGCTGCGGCTCACGCCCACCGTCCGCGCGGCCCTGTCCGAACTCGCGGCGCTGTACGGCATCGAGGCCGACGTGCACGCGGCGGACTTCGACGTCGACGCGCTGCTCACCCGGCTCGGACCGGCGGCAGCCCTCGTCGAGGCGACCGTGCGCAACAGCACCAACCCGACGATGCTGTCCGCCGGTTACAAGGTCAACGTGATCCCCGGCGAGGCCACCGCGCACGTCGACGGCCGCTTCCTGCCCGGCGCCGAGGACGAGTTCCGCGCCGCCCTCGACGCGCTCACCGGACCGGACGTCGACTGGGAGTTCGCCCACCGCGAGGTCGCGCTCCAGGCGCCGGTCGACTCGCCCACGTTCGCGAAGATGCGGGCCGCGGTGGAGCAGTTCGCCCCCGAGGGACACACCGTTCCCTACTGCATGTCCGGCGGCACGGACGCGAAGCAGTTCTCCCGCCTCGGCATCACCGGCTACGGTTTCGCCCCGCTCAAGCTGCCCGAGGGCTTCGACTACCAGGCACTTTTCCACGGCGTCGACGAGCGGGTGCCCGTGGAAGCGCTGCATTTCGGAGTGCGGGTACTCGACCGGTTCTTGCGCTCGGCATAGGCCCGGCCCCTACACGCGCGACGCACTAGGAAAACGTGGAGGACACGAAGAATATGGAGGGTCTGAGGTAAATGGGGGGCGGGAACGACATGGTGCAGACGCAGGGCTACGGCTCCTGGCCGTCGCCGATCGACGCCGCGCTGGCCGCGGCGCACGACGGCAAGCCCGAGTACGTCGGGTTCGTCGGTGACGAACCCTGGTGGACCGAGCCACGGCCCACCGAGGCGGGCCGCCGCGCCCTGGTGCGGCGCCGGCCCGACGGCACGGAGGAGTCGGTCCTGCCCGCGCCGTGGAACGTGCGCAGCCGTGTCATCGAGTACGGCGGCCGCCCCTGGGCCGGCGCGGACCGCCCCGAGGGCCCGCTGCTGGTCTTCGTGAACTTCGCCGACCAGCGGCTGTACGCGTACGAGCCCGACGCCCCCGGCGCGGTGCCGCGGCCGCTCACCCCGCTCTCCGCCGTCGGCGACGGTCTGCGCTGGGCCGACCCGCAGCTCCACCTCGACCGGGGCGAGCTGTGGTGCGTCCTGGAGGAGTTCACCGGGGACGGGCCGACCGAGGTGCGGCGCGTGGTCGCGGCCGTCCCGCTCGACGGCTCGGCCGCCGAGGACCGGTCCGCGGTGCGCGAACTCACCGACGACGCCCACCGGTTCGTCACCGGCCCCCGGCTCTCGCCGGACGGCCGGCGGGCCGCCTGGATCGCCTGGGACCACCCGCGCATGCCGTGGGACGGCACGGAGCTGCTGGTCGCGGAGGTCACCGCGGACGGCACGTTCGGCCCCGCGCGGACCGTGGCCGGCGGGCCCGAGGAGTCGATCTGCCAGGTGGAGTGGGCCGCCGACGGGGCGCTCCTGTACTCGGGCGACGCCAGCGGCTGGTGGAACCTGTACCGGCTCGACCCGCAGGGCACGGACGGTGCGGACTTCGGTGCCGCCCGGCCGCTCTGCCCCCGCGACGAGGAGTTCGGCGGCCCGATCTGGAAGATCGGCCTGAGCTGGTTCAAGCCGCTGGGCGCCGGACTCATCGCCGTCGTGCACGGAGTCGGCGCCACCGCGCTCGGCGTGCTCGACCCGGAGACCGGCGAGGTCGTCGACACGGCAGGACCCTGGACCGAATGGTCCGCCTCCCTCGCCGTGCACGGCACCCGCGTCATCGGCGTCGCCGCGAGCCCGCGTACCGCCACCGAGGTCGTCGAGCTCGACACGGCCACCGGACGCGCCCGCGTGATCGGCGCCGCGCACCGCGACCCCGTCGACCCGGCGTACTACCCCGAGCCCCAGATTCGCACCTTCGCGGGGCCCGACGGCCGCTCCGTCCACGCCCACATCTACCCGCCGCACAGCCCCACCCACGCGGCCCCCGACGAGGAGCTCCCGCCGTACGTGGTGTGGGCGCACGGCGGCCCGACGGGCCACTCGCCGCTCGTCCTCGACCTGGAGATCGCCTACTTCACCTCGCGCGGCATCGGCGTCGCCGAGGTCAACTACGGCGGCTCGACCGGTTACGGGCGGGAGTACCGCAACCGGCTGCGCGAGCAGTGGGGCGTCGTCGACGTCGAGGACTGCGCGGCCGTCGCCCTCGCCCTCGCCGCCGAGGGCACCGCCGACCGCGACCGGCTCGCCATCCGCGGCGGCAGCGCCGGCGGCTGGACCAGCGCGGCATCCCTGACCAGCACGGACGTCTACGCGTGCGGCACCGTCATCTATCCCATCCTCGACCTCACCGCGTGGGGCAGCGGCGAGACCCACGACTTTGAATCGCAGTACCTGGAATCGCTCGTCGGCCCGCTCGCCGAGGTCCCCGCACGCTACGTCGAACGCTCCCCGGCCGAACACGCCGACCGGCTCACCGTGCCCTTCCTGCTCCTCCAGGGCCTGGACGACGTGATCTGTCCGCCCGTCCAGTGCGAGCGGTTCCTCGCGCGGGTGGAGAGCGAGGGGCGGCGCGTACCGCACGCGTACATCGCCTTCGAGGGCGAGGGGCACGGCTTCCGCCGGGCGGACACCATGGTCCGCGCCCTCGAAGCCGAACTCTCCCTGTACGCCCAGGTGTTCGGGTTGCATCCGACCGGCATCCCCACCCTGGAGCTCACCAAGTGATACCGCTGGTCCGTCCGGCGCGGCTGGCCCCCGGCGCCCGGGTGGCCGTCGTCGCGCCGAGCGGGCCCGTGCCCGAGGACCGGCTTCAGGCGGGCCTGGACATCCTGCGCGGCTGGGACCTCGACCCGGTCGTCGCGCCCCATGTCCTGGATGTGCACGCGGAGTTCGGCTATCTGGCGGGCTCCGACGCCGACCGTGCCGCCGATCTGCAGCGGGCCTGGTGCGACCCCGGGATCGACGCCGTGCTGTGCGCCCGGGGCGGTTACGGCGCGCAGCGCATGGCCGACCTGCTCGACTGGACGGCGATGCGGGCCGCGCGGCCCAAGGTGTTCGTCGGGTACAGCGACATCACGGCGCTGCACGAGGCGTTCGCCGTCCGCCTCGGTGTCAGCACGCTGCACGGGCCGATGGTCGCCGCGGCGGACTTCCTCAAGAGCGCGCGGGCGCAGGACCATCTGCGGGCCACGTTGTTCGAGCCGGAGTCGGTGCAGGTGATATCCGCGGTGGACGGGGCCGGGGTGCTGGTGCCCGGCGTCGCGCACGGGGTCACGCTGGGCGGCTGCCTGTCGCTGCTCGCCGCCGATCTCGGTACGCGGCACACGCGTTCCCCGGCGGGGGGCGGGCTGCTCTGTCTGGAGGACGTCGGGGAGGAGACGTACCGCATCGACCGGTACCTCACGCAGCTCCTGCGGGCGGGGTGGCTGGACGGGGTCTCGGGGATCCTGCTCGGGTCGTGGGCGGAGTGCGAGCCCCTGCGCGGGCTTCTGGCGGACCGGCTGGGTGGGCTCGGGGTTCCTGTGGTGGAGGAATTCGGGTTCGGGCACGGGGAGGGGGCGTTGACGGTACCCCTTGGGGTGGCGGGTCTTTTGGATACGGCCGCTTTGACGTTGACTCTGGATGTGGCGGCGCTGAGCTGACGCCCGTTCGCTTGTGACCCCGGGCTGGTGGGGGCGATCGCGCCGTTCCTCGCGCCCCTGGGGGTGTGGTTGTCCGGGGGCCCGGCGGGGCCGATCGCGTAGTTCCCCGCGCCCCTGGGGTGTGTGGTTGTCCGCGGGTTCGGTGGGGGCTGGTCGCGCAGTTCCCCGCGCCCCTGAGATGCGCACTGCGTGCGCCATCTCAGTAGGCGCGTGGGGACGCGCCCCCATGGGGCTGCGGCGAAGCCGCATGCTCCAGGGGCGCGGGGAACTGCGCGACCAGCCCCCACCGGGCCCGCAGCGGCGATCCACCGCGACCAGCCCCGCCATCCGCCGCGCCGGGATACCGGGACCAGCCCCGCCGCGGCGGGACACACTTACCGCCCCCGTCACCCGTCACCCATCACCCGTACGGGCCCTCGGCCGCTGCGGGATCGTCGTCCTCCCGCACATGCTGGGCGGGGGAGGCGGTGACGGTCTCCGGGGGAACGACGGGAAGGGTCCACCGATGAGCCCCAAGGACACCGCGAGCTCCGCGAAGGGCGGCTCCGGCGCGTTCACGCCGGCCAGGATCGCGGTACTGGTCCTGGTCGTCCTCGTCCTGGTCTTCATCTTCGAGAACACCCGGCAGGTGAAGATCAGGCTTCTCGTCCCCGAGGTCACCATGCCGCTGTGGGTGGCGCTCGCGGCCGTCGCCGTCATCGGCGCCGTCTGCGGGGGTTATTTCGTGGCGAGGCGACGTAAGTGAGGGCCCGCAGGTGGAGCTCCGGCGGTGGCGCGGCGCGGCCTGCGTAAGGTGGCCGGATGATCGCCCGCCACCTCGCCGAAGGAGCCCGTGTCGCGCTGCGGCACATCGCCGTCACCGACGCCGACGAGTTCACCGCGCGCGCCCGCGAGAGCCGGGAGCTGCACCACCCCTGGCTCTTCCCGCCGCTGGGCAAGGACGCGTTCGCCGCGTACGCGGGGCAGCTGGTCGACGATCCGGCCAAACACGGCTTCCTGGTGTGCGAGCGAGAGAGCGGCGCCCTCGCCGGATTCATCAACATCAACAACGTCGTCCAGGGCGGCTTCCGCAGCGGCGCCCTCGGCTACGGCGCCTTCGCGCACGCCGCCGGACGCGGCCTGATGTCCGAGGGGCTCGACCTCGTGGTGGGGCATGCCTTCGGGCCGCTCGGGCTGCACCGCCTGGAGATCAACGCGCAGCCCGGCAACGCCGCCTCCCTCGCGCTCGCCCGCCGCGCCGGGTTCCGCCGGGAGGGCTTCTCGCCGGACTTCCTCTTCGTCGACGGGGCCTGGCGCGACCACGAACGCTGGGCGCTCACCGCCGAGATGCGGGCCCGCCCGGCTACCGCGCGGCCCGGCCCGGCTTCCGGTTGATCTTCATGGTGTCCATGTCGGTCACCGTCGAGCGCAGCTCGCCGTGGCCGAGCCCGCGCTCGCGCAGATACGCCTCGGCCTGCTCCTCGGCGAGCGCGCCCGCCATCTCGTCGCCGTCACCCGGGTCGGACTCGACGACGTAGCGCATCGAGAAGTGCTTGAGGGTGCGGTCGTACGCGAGCGACCCCTCGGCCGAGAACCGCATGCCCGCGATGCCCTCGTGCTCCGCGACCTCGGCGAGCAGCCGCTCCCGCGCCGCGTCGCCGAGGCCCTCGAAGGTGGCGCGGACGATGACCCGGTAGGTGTGGCTCTCGGCCATGATGCGTGGCGCTCCTCGTACGCGCGGCCGCTGACGCGACCGCTGCTCGGCTGTTGAAACCGCCAGCGTACGTGGATGAGGATGCCTGGCATGCGGAATATCGTCGCGCTCGACGCCCCCTCCAATCTGGGCCTGCGCCCGCCCGCCCCCGGCACGGTGCCCGGCGTGTACAAGCTCGCCGGCGCGCTGCGGGAGAACGGGATCGTGCGCAGGCTCGGCGCCTTCGAGGGCGGCGTCGTCGTCCCGCCGCGCTACGACCGCGGCGACTGGCAGGAGGGCGACGGGGTGTTCAACGCCGCCGCCCTCGCCACGTACACCGTGAGGCTCGCCGACCGGATCGAGCGGCACATCCGGGCGGGCGAGTTCCCGCTCGTCCTCGGCGGGGACTGCTCGATCCAGCTCGGCGCGGCCCTCGCGCTGCGCCGCGTCGGCCGCTTCGGGCTCGCGGCCGTCGACGCCTCGGCCGACTTCCGGCACCCCGGCAACGCGCGGCACGTCGGCGCGGCGGGTGGCGAGGAGCTGGCCCTCGCGACCGGCCGCGGGCAGGAGGACCTCACCGACCTGGAAGGGCTGCGGCCGTACCTGCGCGACGAGGACGTCCGGCTCTTCGGCGGACGCGACGCCTTCGAGGACGACCGCGCCGAACTCGCCGCCCTGAAGATCCCGAACGTGACCGTGGGCGAACTGCGCGAGTGGGGCGTCGACGACGTCGTGCGCGGCTTCGTGCAGAGCTTCGAGGTCCCGGTGCTCGACGGTTTCTGGGTGCATCTCGACGCCGACGTGCTCGACCCGAGCGTGATGCCGGCCGTCGACAGCCCGGACCCGGACGGACTGTTTCCGGACGAACTTCTCGCGCTGCTGCGGCCGTTGCTCTCCTCCCCGCGCTGTGTCGGTATGAACGTCACCATCTACGACCCCGACCTGGACCCGGACGGCACGGCGGGCGCCCTGCTCACCGACCTGGTCGTGGCCGCCTTTGCGCAATCCTGACCGGGGCGGCCCCTGGTCAGCTCGCCGATGACCATGTTCGATGGTCATCGGGGGCGGGCCGCGCCCCGTGGCATCGGGAGGCAGCCATGACCGTCGTACGACGTGAGGTACTGACCCTGCCCGGCGCGGAGTTGGGGCCGGTGAACCCGCTGCCGCCGCTGCGGCCCCTCGACCGGGTGCACCGGATCGACGAGCGCTTCAAGAAGGACCTGCCGCTCGACATGGCCCGGCAGCTCGGCCACCGGCCGCTGCGCAGCCTGCTCCCCGAGCGGCTGCGCGACGGATACGGGAGGGATCGGGCGCCGCTCGACCTCGACGCGATCGTGATCGAGAACGACCGCCTGAAGGTGACGGTGCTGCCCGGGCTCGGCGGGCGTGTCGCGTCCCTCTTCCACAAGCCGACCGGACGCGAACTCCTCTACCGCAACCCGGTGTTCCAGCCCGCCGCTTTCGCCCTCAACGGAGCCTGGTTCTCCGGCGGCATCGAATGGAACATCGGCGCCACCGGCCACTCCACCCTGTCCTGCGCACCCCTGCACGCCGCTCGCGCCACCGCGCCCGACGGCACGCAGATGCTGCGCCTGTGGGAGTGGGAACGGCTGCGCGACCTGCCGTTCCAGGTCGACCTGTGGCTGCCGGAGGGCTCCGACTTCCTCTACGTGGGCGTCCGCGTCCGCAACCCGCACGAGAAGCCCGCGCCCGTGTACTGGTGGTCCAACACCGCCGTGCCCGAGGAACGCCGGGTGATCGCGCCCGCGAGTGAGGCCTGGCACTTCGGATACGAGCGGGCCCTGCGCCGCGTCCCCGTGCCGGAGCGCGACGGAACCGACCGCACCTACCCCCTGAACAGCGAGTTCCCCGCCGACTACTTCTACGAGGTCGAGGACGGGCGGCGCCGCTGGATCGCCGCGCTCGACGAAAGCGGGCACGGGCTCGTCCAGACCTCCACCGACGTGCTGCGCGGCCGGAAGCTGTTCCTGTGGGGCAGCGGAACCGGTGGGCGCCGCTGGCAGGAGTGGCTCACCGAGCCCGGCACCGGCGGCTACGCCGAGATCCAGGCCGGCCTCGCGCGCACGCAGCTGGAACACGTACGCCTCGAGGCGGAGGGGGAGATCAGCTGGCTGGAGGCGTACGGGCCGCTGACGGCCGACGCCGAAACGGTTCACTCCGTGGGCTTCGAGGGCTGGGGCTCGGTCGTCGACGAGGTCGAGGGGCGCATCGAGCGGGCGCTGCCGCGCGCCGACGTCGAGGCCGCGTACGAGGCGTGGCTGCCGCATGCCGACACCGAACCGGGGGACCGGCTCGCCGTCGGATCCGGCTGGGGAGCGCTCGAAGTACTGCGTACGGGACTGAAGTTGCCGGGCACGCCGTTCGACGAGTCGACGCTTGGCGAGGCGCAGGCGCCGTGGCGGGAGCTGCTGGAGACGGGCGTCTTCCCCGAGCCGCGCCGGGTCGGCGCGCCCGGGCCGAGCCTGGTCTCCCCGCCCTGGCGGGACATGTTGGAGACGGCGCCGGCCCGGCCCCTGTGCGAGTACCACCTGGGCGTGGCGCAGTGGCATGCGGGGGACCGGGCGCAGGCCGTGCGCAGCTGGGAGCGTGGGCTCGAACTGGCCGCGTCCGACTGGCCGTTCCTGCGCTGCCTGGCGGTGGCCGACGCGACGGACGGGCACCGGGAGCGGGCCGCGGACCGGCACGCCGAGGCCTTCGACGACCTGTGCGCGGAGCGCCGGGACGACGGAGAGGCGTGGCGGGCCGCGACGGCGGCGCTCGGGCGCGAGGCGATCGAGGCGCTGCTTCTGGTGGGGCGGGTTCCTGAGGCCCGGGGTGTCTGGGAACGACTCCATGCGGGCACGCGGGCGCGTGGGCGGTTCCGGCTCCTGGAGGTTCAACTCCTGCTTGCCGAGAATGAGTTGGCGGCGGCTCGAGGCATCCTGGAGGCCGGGTTCGAGGTGGCGGACCTTCGGGAGGGTGCGGAGATCCTCGGGGAGCTGTGGGCCCGGGTCGCGCCCGGTGAGCCGCTGCCCGCGCGATATGACTTCCGCATGCGGCCGGGCCCCTCCGGCGCACCGGGGCTTCTCGGCCATTGAGATGCCGGTCCGGTAGTACTCAGCCCCTCCGGCGATTGAGGAGCGGGGTCCGGGGCGGAGCCCCGTGGCCTCGGCGCCGGAGGGGCTCGCGCTGCGGGCACGGCTGCCGCACCGTCGCGGCTGATCGCGCAGTCCCCCGCGCCCCTGGCGGGGCAGTACTCAGACCAGCTCCCCGTCCCGCGCCACCACGCGCCCCCCGTGGACGACGAAATCCCGCCGTGGCATATCGACCACGACCTGCGGCACACACTCCCCGCGCACCAGCACGAAGTCGGCCGGCGCCCCGGGCCTGAGATCCGCCCGGTCGAGCCCCAGCACCTCGGCGGAGCCGTCCGCGCCCACCGTGTAACAAGCGGCCAGCTCCTCATCGAGCCGCACATCCGTGACCCAGCCCAGAATGTGCGCCCGGTGCAGCATGTCCGCGTTGCCGAACGGGCTCCACGAGTCGCGCACGCCGTCCGAACCCAGCCCGACCCGCACCCCGTGCTTCTTCAGCTCGGTGATCGGCAGGACCAGGGACTCGTTCGGCGCGACGGTCGTCAGGGCGATGTCCAGATCAGCCAACTCGGCAGCGGTCGAAGCGAGTTCGGCGGGCGGCAGGAACGGCAGGCAGAAGACATGGCTCACGGTGACCTTGCCGCGCAGCGACAGCGCCCGGGTGCGCTCGATGATCCCGCGCAGCACCTTCGTACCCTTCTCGTCGCGGTCGTGGAGGTGGATGTCGACGCCGATGCCGTAGCGGTCGGCGAGATCGAAGACCAGGTCGAGCTGCTCGTCGAGGGCGTGGTCGAAGCTGATCGGGTCGATGCCGCCGATCATGTCGACGAGGCCGCTGCGCGCGGCGTCCTCCAGGAGCTTCGCCGTACCGGGCGTGCGGACCACGCCGTGCTGGGGGAACGCCACGATCTGCACGTCGAGCGCGTCCGCGAGCCGTTCCCGCGCCTCGGCGACGCCTTCGACCCCGGCGAGACCGTAGGCGGGGGCCACGTCCGCGTGCGCCCGCATCGCCCGGGTGCCGCGGGTGACGGCGTGTGCCATGAGGCTGTACGCGCGCTCGCCGACGGGCCGCTTCTGCGAGCGGAACAGCTCCACGTCCTGCGCGCAGTACTCCGCGATGCCGCTCGCGGGCTTGCGCGACACCCAGTCGCCGCCCCAGCTGGTCTTGTCCGGGTGGATGTGCGCGTCCACGAGCGAGGGCAGGGCGAGGCGCCCGCCGCCCTCGACCACTTTCGCGCCCCTGGGAGCGGGCTTGTCGCTGATCCGGCCGTCGATGACGGTGAGGTCCACGGCGTCCCGCGCGCCGAAGGGACGTACGTCGCGGAAGACGACGGCCTTCTCGGGGCGGGGCTTGCCAGGGTGATGCCCGGCGTCGGTCCCGGTCGTGGCCGCCGACGCCGCCGTGGGGGTGAGGGCCGCGCCGAGCGAGGCGGCGCCCGCGAGGACGCCGCGCCGCGAGAGGGGAGGAGGAGTCATGACGGAATCTCCTTCGAGTCCGGATGGGCCGTACTTCGGGTGGGGCCGTGCCTCTGGACGGGCCGTGTCTTCAGGTGGGGCCGTGCCTCTGGACGGGCCGTGCCCTTTTGTTGGGACGGCCCGGCGTGGGTCAGAGCGCGAGGCCCGAACGCACCACGCGCACGGGCGACTTGAGCACCGAGACGTCCGCCAGCGGGTCGCCCGCGACGAGCAGGACATCGCCCGCGTGGCCACGCGTCAGGCGGCCCGCCGTGCCGGTGAGGCCGAGCAGCCGCGCGGCGCCGGTCGTCGCGGTGCGCAGCGCGTCGAGCGCCGAGAGACCCGCCGCGCGCATCAGCTCGACCTCGCGGCCGATCGGCGTGATCGAGCCGCCCGACGAATCGGTGCCCGCCGCCAGCGGCACCCCCAGTTCGTGCGCGGCGAGCACGGCCTTCTTCAGGACCGGCAGATACGCGCGGCCGCGCTCGGCCAGGACCGGGTCGGAGGAGTCGGCGAGGCCCGCGATCGCGGTGAGGGTGGGGGTGAAGTACGTGCCACGGCCGCGCATCTCGCGCAGGGTGCGTTCGCCGACGAACACGCCGTGCTCCAGGGAGCGGATGCCCGCGGTCACGGCGTCGTGGCAGCCGCGCTCGCTGTAGCTGTGGCACAGGACGCCCCTGCCGCCGCGCCGGGCCGCCGCCACCACCTCGGCGAGCTGCTCGTGCGAGTACACCTGGGCGAGCGGGTCCTGCTCGGGAAGGCCCGCACGCTCGTTGACCCGCGTCTTCACGACGTCGGCGCCGCGCGCCAGGTTCACCTCGACGACCCGGCGCAGGGCCTCGGCGGACCGCACACCGTCCTTGAGCCGGGCCAGCGGTGTCAGGTCCGGGTCGGCGAGGACCGTGTCGCCGAGGTCGGGCGTGACGAAGACACCGGCGGCGCGCAGCCGCGGCGCGAGGCCGGGGGACCGGCGGGCCAGTTCCCGTACGGCGATGTCCTGGTAGAAGTTGGTGGAGCCGCTGCGCGCGCTGGTGGCGCCCTGCCGGACAGCGGTGCGCGCCTCGGCCGCGGTGTTGAGGTGGATGTGCGCGTCGATCAGGCCCGGCAGCATCCAGTGGCCGTGCGCGTCCAGGCGCGGGGTGTCCTCGGGGACGTCGACGCGGGCCCGCGAACCGGCCGCTCGGACCACGCCGTCGCGGATCACGACGACCGCGTCCTCGGTGACCTCGCCGGTCGCCGGGTCGAGCAGCGTGCCGCCCTCGACGACCAGGTCACCGGCGCGGCCGGGACGGATCGGTGCCGCGGCGGCCGGGGACGTACCGGCGGCGAGGGCGGTGGCGGTGCCGGCGAGGGCCGCGGAAGCGGCGAGTACTCCGCGGCGGGTCAGTCGACCGGAGGGGGGTTCGGCGGGCTCGACACACATGGGGGGCTCCTTGAGGGGGAGGAGAACCTGGCCCGACATTTTGTATACCAAATGCGAAGGCGCGGCAAGATCGACCCCGGAGACTTGCGCTCGTGTGGGGTGTTCTTCGTGAATGTCCAGCAGTTTTCCTGGGCGGCCGACCTCGCTACGAGCTCTTGGTATACAAACTCTCCTCGCTGCGACCGTCTCCGCGACCGTCTCCGAAGAGGGACTTCATCGCGACCGCCCGGCTGTCCCTGACGTGCAGCAGCGTGCACGCCGCCGCGGCCTCCTCGTCGCCCACCGCGATGTACCGGAACATGTCCGCGTGCTGCGCCCGCATGTGCGCGGGCTCCTCGCGCATCCCGAACAGGAGCTGCAACTGCCAGCTCACCTGCTCCACAGTGCGGGCCAGCAGGGGATTGCCGCCGAGCGCCACGACCTCCTCGTGGAACGCCGTGTGCGCCGCCACCTCGCGCGGCCCCTCGTCCGCGGCGGCCGCCCGCTCGGCCCGGGCCAGGACTTCCCGCAGCGCCGTCAGGCCCGCCGGTTCGTGCGGCCGGGCGGCTGCCACCGCGCGGGCGGCGAGCCGCGAGGCCTGCACGGCCAGCGGCTCCCACACCTCGTACAGCTGCCGTACGTCGTCCCGCTCCAGGCGCCGTACCCGGACGCCGCTGTGCGGAAGCAGCTCCAGGAGACCCTCGGTGACCAGGGCGCGCAG
The DNA here is from genome assembly GCF_039533535.1 of Streptomyces kunmingensis. Lineage (NCBI taxonomy): Bacteria > Bacillati > Actinomycetota > Actinomycetes > Kitasatosporales > Streptomycetaceae > Streptomyces > Streptomyces kunmingensis. Next base: position 816,451 of record NZ_BAAATS010000006.1, on the reverse strand, counting down.
GGCCTCGCGCACCGGCACCCGGGACATGTTCAGCTCCTCGGCGACCTCGCGCTCCACGAGCCGCGCGCCCATCGGGTAGCGGCGCTCGACGATGCGCCGGCGCACCTCCTCGCGCGCCCGCACGCTCAGGGACGTCCGTCCCTGCCCCGGCTCCGCCTGCTTGCCCGTCACGTGCACCGTCCCTCGCCGTACGCTCCGGGCGAGGATACGTGCGCATGTGCCGGGATCCGGGACCGAGGCCGGTCCACAACCCCGTCGAAGCAGGCCCGCGCAACCCCGGAAGCGGGGTCTCAGGACTCTTCGGGCACCTGTCGGTCCACGTATTCGAAGACCGAGCCGTCGGGGTGCAGGGCGATGAGATTGCGGCCCGCCGGGGTCGGCACCGGGCCCGCGATGACCTTCGCGCCCGACGCCGTCAGGACCGTGTTGGCCTCGTCCACGTCACGGACGGCGACCGTGGCCGTCACCTTGCGCAGCACTTCCAGCTCCTGCTCGGGACCGCTCATCAGGAGGAAGCAGCCGACGGCGGCGACGGAGACCCCGCCGCGCTCGAAGCGCAGCGCTCTGCTGCCCGTGAGCTGTTCGTAGAACGTCACCGAGGACTCCAAATCCTCGACGCAGATGCGCAGCGTGGTGCCCAGGATCTCCATACCCCGGAGCCTAGTTGACGAGGCGCGGGAGCGTGATCGCTTCGGCGGGTGCGGCCCTCGCCCTCGGTATACCCGACCGGGGCGCCGCTCCGATCAGGGCGCCGCTGCGACCGGAGCGCCGCTGCGACCGGGGTCCCGTAGTCCTGAATGCGTAGACACATGACGTTTGACTGTCGCTGACCGAGGGGACGCGGGAAGCTCCACCCACGTGTCACCGGGAGGAGAACCGTGAGCCGATCGCGTGTACTGATCGTCGGTGCCGGATTCGCCGGATACCGGGCCGCCCGCACGCTGGCCCGGACGGCCCGGCACACCACCGAGGTCACCCTGCTCAACCCGACCGACTACTTCCTGTACCTGCCGCTGCTGCCGCAGGTCGCCGCCGGCGCCCTGGAACCGCGCCGCGTCACCGTGTCGCTGTCCGGCACGCTGCCGCACGCCCGGCTCGTGCTCGGCGAGGCCGCCTCCGTGGACCTCGACGCCCGCACGGTCCACTACACCGGCCCCGAGGGCGGGCACGGCACCCTCGCCTACGACCGGCTCGTGCTCGCCGTCGGCAGCGTCAACAAACTGCTTCCGGTGCCGGGAGTCGCCGAGCACGCCCACGGCTTCCGCGGCCTGCCCGAGGCGCTGTACCTGCGCGACCATGTGACCCGGCAGATCGAACTCGCCGCCGTCGCCTCCGACCCCGCCGAGGCCCGCGCCCGCCGCACCTTCGTCGTGGTCGGCGCCGGCTACACCGGCACCGAGGTCGCCGCCCAGGGCCAGCTGCTGACCGACGCGCTCGTCAGCAAACAGCCCCGCCTGCACCCGAGCCCGCCGCGCTGGCTGCTCCTCGACATCGCGCCGCGCGTCCTGCCCGAACTCGACGAACGCCTCTCCGGCACGGCGGACAAAGTGCTGCGGGGGCGCGGCGTCGAGATACGGACCAACACCTCCGTGCGGGAGGCGACGAGCGACGGAGTGCGCTTGGACAACGGCGAGTTCGTCGCCACCCGCACCCTTGCGTGGTGCGTCGGCGTGCGCCCCGATCCGCTGGTCGAGGGGCTGGGGCAGCCGCTGGAGCGCGGGCGGCTGCTCGTCGACGCGTTCCTCGGCCTCCCCGGCCACTCCGAGGTGTTCGCCTGCGGGGACGCGGCCGCCGTGCCCGACCTCGAGAGGCCCGGCGAGTACACCCCGATGACGGCTCAGCACGCCTGGCGCCAGGGGAAGGTGGCCGGACTCAACGTGGCCGCGTCCCTCGGCCGCGGCGTGCAGCGCAGCTACCGGCACAAGGACCTCGGCTTCACCGTGGACCTCGGCGGCGCGCAGGCCGCCGCGAACCCGCTCGGCATCCCCCTGGCCGGGCCCCTCGCGGGCGCCGTCACCCGCGGCTACCACCTCGCGGCGCTGCCCGGGAACCGGATCAGGGTCGCCGCCGACTGGCTGCTCGACGCCGTACTGCCGCGTCAGGCCGTCCAGTTGGGCCTCGTCCGCTCCTGGTCGGTGCCCCTCGACACCGCGTCGCCCGAACTGGCCCAGGTGCCGGGCCCCACCCCGCGCCCGCCCGAAGGAGAGACCCGATGACCACCCTCACCGACACCGAACTCCACGACCTCGCCCAGCAGTTGCGGGTCGACTCGGTCCGCGCGGCGGCAGCCGCCGGATCCGGCCACCCGACCTCGTCGATGTCCGCCGCCGACCTGCTGGCCGTCCTCCTCGCCCGCCACTTCCGCTACGACTTCACCCGCCCCGCCCACCCCGGCAACGACCGCTTCGTCCTCTCGAAGGGTCACGCCTCACCGCTGCTCTACGCCGCATACAAGGCGGCCGGCGCCATCGACGACACAGAACTGCTGACCTTCCGCACCCTCGGCAGCCGCCTCGAAGGGCACCCGACGCCCCGGCGGCTGCCCTGGGTCGAGACGGCCACCGGCTCCCTGGGCCAGGGACTGCCCGTCGGGGTCGGCATCGCGCTCGCGGGCAAGCGCCTGGACCGGATCGGCTACCGCGTCCACGTCCTGTGCGGCGACAGCGAACTCGCCGAAGGATCCGTGTGGGAGGCCGCCGAGCACGCCGGGTTCGAGCACCTCGACAACCTCACCGTCACCGTCGACGTCAACCGGCTCGGCCAGCGCGGACCCACCCGGCACGGCCACGACCTCGACGCGTACGCGCGCCGCTTCCAGGCGTTCGGCTGGCACACGATCGAGATCGACGGCCATGACATCGCGGCCATCGACCTCGCGTACGCCGAGGCCCGCGACACCGTCGGACAGCCCACCGCCATCCTCGCCCGCACCCTCAAGGGCAAGGGCGTCGCCGCCGTCGAGGACCGGGAGGGCCTGCACGGCAAGCCGCTGCCCGAACCGGACGAGGCGGTCTCCGAGCTGGGCGGCGACCGGGGGCTGCGCGTCGAGGTCGCGGCGCCGCCCGCCGCCCGCTCCCTGCACGCCGTCCGCAGCGGCCACCTCGACCTGCCCCGCTACGAGACCGGCGAGGAGGTCGCCACCCGCGACGCCTACGGCCAGGCGCTCACCGCGCTCGGCACCGCCCGCGGCGACGTCGTCGCCCTCGACGGCGAGGTCGGGGACTCCACCCGCTCCGAGTACTTCGCGAAGGAGCACCCCGAGCGGTACTTCGAGTGCTACATCGCCGAGCAGCAGCTCGTCGCCACCGGCGTCGGAATGGCGGCCCGCGGCTGGCTCCCGTACGCGTCCACGTTCGCCGCGTTCCTGACCCGCGCGCACGACTTCATCCGGATGGCCGCGATCAGCGGCGCCGGCATCAACCTCGTCGGTTCGCACGCCGGGGTCGCCATCGGACAGGACGGGCCCTCACAGATGGGCCTGGAGGACCTCGCGATGTTCCGGAGCGTGCACGACTCCACGGTCCTCTATCCCTGCGACGCCAACCAGACGGCCCGACTGATCGCCACTATGGCCGAGTTGACGGGCGTCCGGTACCTGCGGACCTCACGCGGCAAGACACCGGTGATCTACCCGCCCCACGAGGAGTTCCCCGTCGGCGGCAGCAAGGTGCTGCGCTCCGGGCGCGACGACCGCCTCACGATCGTCGCCGCCGGCGTCACCGTGCACGAGGCGCTGCGCGCCGCGGACGAGCTCGCGGACGCCGGCATCCCCGTCCGCGTCATCGACCTGTACTCCGTGAAGCCCGTCGACCGGCACACCCTGCGGGAGGCCGCGCGGGCCACCGGCTGCCTGGTGACCGTGGAGGACCACTACTCGGAAGGCGGTCTCGGGGACGCCGTGGCCGAGGCCTTCGACGACGGTGCTCCCGTGCCCCGCCTGGTGCGGCTCGCCGTCGACCCGATGCCGGGATCGGCCACGCCGCAGGAGCAGCTGCGGGCCGCCGGGATCGACGCGGCGAGCATCGCGGCCGGGGTCGCCCTGCTCGTCGAGCAGGCCGTCACGCCCTGACGCCGCGGCACGTCCGCCGGGCGCGGGGTGTCGACAGACGTCTCCTCCACAAGTCGCGCACAAATAAGGAGAGTTGAAGGTTTGGCCACGGATTGAGCGGTGACTCGGAGTGCGAGGCGCCTGCCCGTCGGCGAGCCACCGGGTGAGCCCGGGACGGCCGGGGCGTGTGCAACGGCCGACGGCGCGTCCGCCGCGTCGAGCGGGGCCGGTCCGTGCCGGTCCGGCCCGCGCCGCGCGGTGTGTGGAGGCGACCGGCCCCCGCCGTCCCTCCTGCCTCACACATGTGCATCACAGACCGAGCACAGACCGAGGGAGACAGCTCTCCATGACCGTTGTCCCTGCACAGCAATCAGGCGGCGGTGGCGGCACCAGTGGCCTGTACGACGTACTCGAACTCGTGCTGGACCGCGGACTCGTCATCGACGCGTTCGTCCGTGTCTCGCTGGTCGGCATCGAGATCCTGAAGATCGACATCCGCGTCGTCGTCGCCAGTGTCGACACCTATCTCCGCTTCGCCGAGGCGTGCAACCGGCTCGACCTGGAGGCCGGGCCGCACCGCAGCCCCGGCCTGCCCGACCTCGTCGGTTCCATGACCGGGTCCGGCGAGGACAGCAGCTCCGACAGCAAGACCAAGGGCGCCCTGTCCGGCGCCGCCGAGACCCTCTCGAACGCCTTCGGCCAGGCCCGCGAGGAGAGCCGGTCCGAGTCGCGGAGCGCCCGACGGGCCCCGAGCCGTAGTAAGGAGGCACGGGAATGAGCAGCACATACGTCTACGGCATCGCGAGCGCCGACCACCCCGCGCTGCCCGACGGCATGGAAGGCATCGGCGATCCGGCGCGCACGGTCCGGCTCGTGAAGGAAGGCACGCTCACGGCGATCGTGAGCGACGCCCCGGACGATCTGCGGCCCAAGCGGCGCGATCTGCTCGCGCACCAGAACGTACTGGCCGAGGCGGGCGCCGGCGGCGCGGTGCTGCCCATGCGGTTCGGCAACGTCGCCCCCGACGAGGAGGCCGTCGCCACGGTGCTGGCCGAGCGCGCCGAGCACTACCGCGAGCGGCTGCGGGAGCTCGACGGCAAGGTCGAGTACAACGTCAAGGCGCAACACGACGAAGAGGCCGTACTGCACCGGGTGATGGCGGAGAGCGCCGAGATCCGCACGGTGACGGAGGCCAACCGGCGGGCGGGCGGCGGCAGCCACGAGGAGAAGCTGCGGCTCGGCGAGCTGGTCGTGGCGGCGGTGCAGGCCCGCGAGGCCCAGGACGCCGTCACGTTGCAGCGGCTCCTGGAGACGGCCGCCGACGCCGTGTCGACCGGGGCACAGAGCACCGGCTGGCTGGCCAACATCTCGTTCCTCGTCGACAGGTCGGCCGCCGAGCACTTCCTGGCCGCGGTCGAGACGGCCCGCCGCGAGCTCGCGCACGTCGAACTCAGGGTCAACGGCCCGCTCCCGCCCTACAGCTTCGTGGAGCCGGGGCCGTCGGAGCCCGTCGGCACGGAGTGATCTGAACCCGAACGGAACCAGCAGACATTCGACCGTAGCGAGGACCAGGTCCTCGACCGGGTGGAGGCACAGTGAACCGAGCAGCTCTCGGCCTCGCGGTAGGGGCCGGATACGTCCTCGGGCGTACGAAGAAGATGAAGCTGGCGTTCGCCGTCGGCACGATGGTCGCGGGCAAGCGGCTGAAGCTGAGCCCGCGCGCGCTGGCCGAACTGGTCAGTACGCAGCTGGAGAAGAACCCGCAGTTCAAGGAGATCGGCGACCAGCTCCGCCAGGACCTGCGCGGCGTCGGCACGGCCGCGTCGGGCGCCCTGGTCGAGCGGCAGCTCGAAGGCCTCGCCGGCCGGCTGCACTCGCGGACGCAGGGCGTGCAGGACCGCATCGCGGGCGTCACCCCGGACGCGGGAGACGTGCGGGACGCGGGGGACCGGGTGACGGGCGTGGTGCGCGGGCGCCGGCGCCGCCATGAGGATGAGGAAGAGGAACGTGGCGAGGACGCGGCGTACGCGGATGACGAGGCGTACGACGACGAACGCGACGTAGACGCGGACGACGAGCAGCGTGACGCGGAGGACGAGAACCGCGACGTCGAGAACGAGAGCTACGAGGACGAGAGCGGTGCTCGCGCTGAGAAGTCCTCGGCGAACGGACGAGCCGGAGCGGCCCGCAAGAGGGCCACGGCGAAGAAGGCGCCCGCCAGGAGCAGTACGGCGAAGAGCACGGAGAAGGGCACGGAGAAGGGCGCGAGCAACGGCCGGGCGGCCGGCGGCGCCAAGGCGTCCGCCACCAGGGCACCCCGGGCCGCCAAGAAGACCGCGGGCAGCGCGACCCGCGCCGCGAGGGGAGGCCGTGGCCGTGGCTGACTCCTCGAACAATGCGCTCGGTGGCATAGCCAAGAGCCAGGCCGTCGACCACCTCAAGTCCGAACTGCAGGGCTACCTCGCGGCGCAGACCGAACGCCTCCTGGTCGGCGCGGGACGCAAACTGGGCGAGACGACGGTCAAGCTGACCGATATCGCCGAGGGCAACAGCCCGGGCTTCGCCAAACTCGCGCTCGACGGCGGCCGCAAACTGGCCGAGGGCAAGGGGCCGATGCGCAGCGCGGTCGAGCTGGGCGCGGGCCACCTCAAGGACAAGGTCGTCGGGGCGTTCAAGAACCTCGGCGGCAAGGGCAAGCGCAAGGGCGGCGCGGGCAAGAAGCCCACCGTGATCATGGAGTTCGTCGACGTCGGCGTCGACCTGCGCACCGCCTACGACCAGTGGACCCAGTACCAGGAGTTCAGCACCTTCGCGAAGGGCGTCAAGAACGCGAACCGCGCCGACGACGTCACCTCCGACTGGCAGCTCAAGGTGTTCTGGTCCAACCGCAGCTGGAAGGCGCACACCACCGAGCAGCTCCCCGACGACCGGATCCAGTGGACGTCCGAGGGCGCCAAGGGCACGACGAAGGGCGTCGTCACCTTCCACCCGCTGGCCGACCGGCTCACCCGGGTCCTGCTCGTCATCGAGTACTACCCCAAGGGCCTGTTCGAGAAGACGGGCAACATCTGGCGCGCCCAGGGCCGCCGGGCCCGTCTCGACCTCAAGCACTTCGCCCGCTTCGTGACCATCCGCGGCGAGGCGAGCGACGGCTGGCGCGGCGAGATCAGGGACGGCGAGGTCGTCCAGAGCCATGAGGACGCCCTGGAGCAGGAGCAGGAGCAGGAGCAGGAGCAGGAGCAGGAACAAGGGCAGGAGCAGGAGGCGCAGGACAAACCGGCGGACGACGCGTACGAGTCGCAGGACGCCGAGGCCGATGCGGACGAGGCCGACGACGAGTACGAGGACGAGGACGAGTACGAGGGAGAAGGCGAGGGCGAGCCCGAGGCGGAGTACGAGGACGCCGCGGACGAGCCCGATGAGACCGACGAGCCCCCGTCGGACGACGTCGAGTCGGACGAGGACGTCGAGGCTGACGAGGCGGAGGAGCGGCGGCCGGCCGCAGCCGGGCGGGCCCGGCACTGACCCGCGGGTGATCCGTTCCGGGGCGGGACCTCATCGGGGTCCCGCCCCGCGCACGTCAGGACGCGACGGCGCCGCCCGGCTGCTTGCGGCAGAGGATCTCGCCGTGCAGCACCGCGAACCACGCGTCCTCGTGCGTACCCCACTCCCGCCACGCCTCGGAGACGGCCGTCAGCTGCTCGGGGGTCGCGTGGCCGCCGCCCGTCGCGCGCCCGGCGTACGCCGAGGCGACCGTGCGGTCCGCCCACAGCCCGCTCCACCAGGCGATCTCGTCCGGCGTCGCATAGCACCACGTACCGGCAGTGGAGGTGACGTCCGCCGCCGCGAAACCCGCCCGCAGTGCCCACGCCTTGAGATGCCGTCCCGCGTCCGGCTCGCCGCCGTTGTCCCGTGCCACCCGCCGGTACAGATCCAGCCAGTCGGTCATGCCCGGCGACTGCGGATACCAGGTCATCGCCGCGTAGTCGGAGTCGCGTACGGCGATGTAGCCGCCGGGTTTGGTGACGCGCCGCATCTCGCGCAGCGCCTGCACCGGGTCGCCGACGTGCTGGAGGACCTGGTGCGCGTGGACGACGCAGAACGTGTCGTCCGGCCAGTCCAGGGCGTGCACGTCGGCGGTCGTGAACTCGACGTTCGTCAGGCCCCGTTCGGCGGCCGTGGCCCGTGCCTGGTCGAGGATGCCGGGTGCGTGGTCGGCCCCGACGACATGGCCGTCCGGGACCAGCGCGGCCAGGTCCGCGGTGATCGTCCCCGGGCCGCAGCCGATGTCCAGGATCTTCATGTGCGGCTTGAGCGAGCCGAGCAGGTAGGCCGCCGAGTTGGCGGCGGTGCGCCAGGTGTGCGAACGCAGCACGGACTCGTGGTGGCCGTGGGTGTACACGGCGGTCTCCTGCGACATGACCCGATCCCCTTCACGGTGCGACAACGCGCCCGGGGCGAGCGCCCCGGGCGGCCTCATCAACGTACGCCGTGTATTCGGATCGTGAGATACCCGTCTTGTTATGTGGACCGCACCACGGTCACAGTATGCTCAGCGGCCGGTACACGCGCAGTGCTTCGTGCTGCTTGTCGACCGTCAACTGACGTCCGCACTCGGTGACTTCACCGTCGTAGGCGAGCGGGGTGCCGGGCGAGACGCCGTCGACGTGCAGCTGCGTGACCCGGGTCGCGGTGTGGAACGGGGAGTTGGACAGCGGACCCGACAGGGCCGCCGCGAGCAGCCGCACACCGGGCAGCCGGCCGCCGCTGACGGTGCGTACGTCGAGGAGGCCGTCCGCGAGGTCCGCACGCCGGCCCGCCGTCAGGCCCATCCGCCGGTAGGTGCAGTTCCCGGCGAACAGCAGCCACAGCGGCCGCTTCTCCCCGTGCACCTCGACCTCGAGCGGGTGGTCGCGGCGCAGCACGTGCACCGCGCCCACGACATCGGCGAGCCGGCCGCCGATCCGCCCCGACCAGCGCTCGCGCTCCCGCACCAGCTCCGGGTAGGCGCCCAGACTGAACGTGTTGAGGAAGATCCCGGAGGCCTTGTCCGAGCGGAACCGGCCCACGTCGACCGCGACCGCGTCACCGCCGATGACCGCCCGCACCAGATCGCCCGCGTCCTCGATGCCGAGGTCGTACGCGAAGTGGTTCAGGGTGCCGCCGGGCAGCACCGCCAGCGGCAGATCGTGCTTCAGCGCCACCTGCGCGGCCGTGTTCACCGACCCGTCGCCGCCCGAGATGCCCAGGGCGCGGGCGCCCTGCGCCGCCTTCTCCAGCGCGGCCGGGATCTCGGCGCCCTCGCACTCCACGAACTCGGCCAGCGGCAGCGCGTCCCGCAGGACACGCACCCGCTCCGGGGTTCCCGCCTGGGTGTTCACCACCATCACCAGGCCCTCGCCGTCGGGCAGCGCCGGCACGTCCTCCACCAGCGGGCGCCCCGGCGACGGCATCTGGTCGCGGGTCGGCACCAGACCGCGGACGGCGAAGGCCGCGCCCACGCCGAGCGCCGCGCCCGCGATCACGTCACCGGGGAAGTGCGCGCCCGTGTAGACCCGGGAGGCCGCCACCGAGAACGCCACCGGGGCGATCGCCGCACCCCAGCCGCGCGACTCCAGGGCGACCCCCGTCGCGAACGCCGCGGCCGAGGCGGCGTGCCCCGAGGGGAACGACGTGGTGAACGGCTGCCGCTTCAGGCGGCGCACTATCGGCACCGCGTCGAGCGCCGGCCGCGTCCGGCGCACCGACCGCTTCCCGAGCGTGTTGATCGTGGCGGAGGCGAGGGCCAGCGAGGCGACCCCGCGCAGGGCGGCCCGGCGGGCCCGCGGCGAACCCGTCGCCGCGAGGGCCCCGCCCACCGCGAACCACAGGACGCCGTGGTTGGCGGCCCGGCTCAGGCCGGGCAGGATCCGCTCGGCGCCGGGCCAGCGCTTTTCGGCGGCGTTCTCGAAGAGCCGCATGTCGAGGGCGGCCAGCCGACCGCGCAGGGAAGGCCCGGGCCGCGGCGCTTCCTCAGCGGCTCTCGGCAGCTTGGAGATGTCGAAGTCGGCACACATGCCACGACGACTACCCCGGGCCGGGCCCCGCACCCAGGTCCGCGCCCCCTATTCGTTTGCCCGTCACCCGCACGGCCGTCCACAATGCGGACCATGGGACATCTGGAAGCCGCGCACCTCGAGTACTACTTGCCGGACGGGCGGGCGCTGCTCGGTGATGTCTCCTTCCGTGTGGGCGAGGGCGCCGTGGTCGCCCTGGTCGGGCCGAACGGGGCGGGCAAGACGACCCTGCTGCGGCTGATCTCCGGCGAGCTCCAGCCGCACGGCGGCTCCGTCACGGTCAGCGGCGGGCTCGGGGTGATGCGCCAGTTCGTGGGCTCCGTGCGCGACGAGACGACCGTGCGCGACCTGCTCGTCTCCGTGGCGTCGCCGCGCATCCGCGAGGCCGCCGCGGCCGTCGACAAGGCCGAGCACGCGATCATGACCGTCGACGACGAGGCCGCGCAGATGAGCTACGCGCAGGCGCTCTCCGACTGGGCGGAAGCACAGGGTTACGAGGCGGAGACGCTGTGGGACATGTGCACCACGGCCGCGCTGGGTGTTCCCTACGACAAGGCCCAGTTCCGCGAGGTGAGCACGCTCTCCGGCGGTGAGCAGAAACGTCTCGTCCTGGAGGCGCTGCTGCGCGGCACCGACGAGGTCCTGCTCCTGGACGAGCCGGACAACTACCTCGACGTGCCCGGCAAGCGCTGGCTGGAGGAGAAGCTCCGCGAGACCCGCAAGACGGTGCTGTTCGTCTCCCACGACCGCGAGCTGCTCGCCCGCTCCGCCGAGAAGATCATCAGCGTCGAGCCGAGCCCGGGCGGCGCCGACGCCTGGGTGCACGGCGGCGGCTTCGCCACGTACCACGAGGCGCGGCGCGAGCGCTTCGCCCGGTTCGAGGAGCTGCGCCGCCGCTGGGACGAGAAGCACGCACAGCTGAAGAAGCTCGTGGTGAACCTGCGGCAGGCGGCCTCGGTCAGCCATGAGATGGCGTCCCGGTACGCCGCCGCCCAGACCCGGCTGCGCAAGTTCGAGGAGGCCGGGCCGCCGCCGGAGCCGCCGCGCGAGCAGGACATCTCGATGCGGCTCAAGGGCGGCCGTACCGGAGTAAGAGCCGTCACCTGCAAGGAACTTGAGCTGACGGGCCTGATGAAACCCTTCGACCTGGAGGTCTTCTACGGCGAGCGCGTCGCCGTCCTCGGGTCGAACGGCTCGGGCAAGTCCCACTTCCTGCGCCTGCTCGCCGGAGACGGCTCGGTCGCGCACTCCGGCGAGTGGAAGCTCGGCGCCCGCGTGGTCCCCGGACACTTCGCCCAGACCCACGCGCACCCCGAACTGCAGGGCCGCACCCTCCTCGACATCCTGTGGCGCGACCACGCCAAGGACAAGGGCGCCGCGATGTCCCGGCTGCGGCGCTACGAACTGACGGCGCAGGCCGAGCAGAAGTTCGAGCGGCTCTCCGGCGGCCAGCAGGCCCGCTTCCAGATCCTGCTCCTCGAACTGGAGGGCGCGACAGCCCTGTTGCTAGACGAGCCGACCGACAACCTCGACCTGGAGTCGGCCGAGGCGCTCCAGGAGGGCCTGGAATCCTTCGACGGCACGGTCCTCTCGGTCACCCACGACCGCTGGTTCGCCCGCGCCTTCGACCGGTACCTGGTCTTCGGCACGGACGGCCACGTCCGCGAGACGACGGAACCCGTCTGGGACGAGCGCCGCGTGGAGCGCCTCCGCTGAAGCCTGCTCCCGGGCTCCCGTCGTCATCGGCTCGTCACTTCTCGTCGTACGCTGGTTGGTTGGGCGCGTACGACGAGAAGTGACGAGGCATGAGGAGACACGGTGAGGACGTCATTCCGTACGGGCGACGTCGAGCAGGCCATGGAAGCGATCAAGGGCGCTTTCTACACCAACCGGCTGGACGTGCTGGCAGCGCCGGAACGCTTCGGGGCCGCCTTCGAAGTGCTGGACCTCGGCGGCATCACCGTCGGTGATCTCACCTGCGGGGCCGATGTCCGGGTCCGCTGCGGGGAGTTGGGCTCGTACCACGTGAACATTCCGCTCGGCGGCCCGATGTCCTGGCACCAGTCGAGCCGCCCCGAACTGATCACGGCGCCCGGCCGGGCCGCGCTGTTCCAGCCCGTCGGCTCCACCATCGTGGACCGCTGGGCCGGGGACAGCCGGATCATCGCCCTGAAGGTGGAGCGGGAGCTCCTAGAACGCCGCCTGGAGGAGCTGACCGGGCGGGCGCCGCGCGCCCCCGTGGTGCTCGGCCCCGACCTCGACCTGACCGGCGGGCGCGGCAAGGCCTGGGCCGGCCTCGTGTCGGTCCTGGTCGACGACCTCTACGAGACGACCCGGCTGCTCGAACACCCACTGGTCTCCGCGCCCCTGCGCGACGCCGTGCTGAACGGACTGCTCCTTGCGGCCGACCACCGCTACCGCGACGTGCTCGACGAACCCTCCCCGAGGCTGCGCCCCGCACCCGTCAAGCGGGCCATGGACGCGATGCGCGAACGCCCCGAACACCCCTTCACCACCACGGAACTCGCCGCCGAGGCCCGCGTCGGCGTCCGCCGCCTCCAGGAGACCTTTGCCCGGTACGTGGGCATGCCGCCGATGACGTATCTGCGCACGGTCCGTCTGGAGCGGGTGCACCTCGAACTCCGCGCGGCCGATCCGCGCACCACCACCGTCAGCGAGGTCGCGTTCCGCTGGGGCTTCGGTCACCTGGGCCGGTTCGCCGAGCAGTACCGCGCCAAATACGGCTGCGCCCCGTCCCACACGCTGCGCCTGCCGGCCCCGTGAACACTCGCCCCTCGTGACCGTCGCCGGGGCCGTGCCCGGCCGGACGCGCCGCGCTATCCGGACAGCGGCCGCGTTCGGCGGATCGTGACCGGCCCGCCGGAGGTCTACCGTCGGAGCGTCGCCGGGGGCCGGTCCCTGGTTCCGGGCACTTGCCGTCCCCGGAGCCTTCGACCGTGACGGATCCCGGTGACGTCCGGCCCGGCACTACCCCGCCGGGCCGGCCCCCGCTTGCGGGCCCGGGCTCCCCCCCCGGGCACCGCTGGGGCACCACTAGGCCCTGTCCGACAATGACCGCAGGCTCACCGTGCCCACCGCGCGGCCGCCCTCCACCACGGGGAGCCGGCGTACCGCGTGTTCGCGCATCAGCGCCGCCGCCGCGGACACCCTCTCGTCCGGGCCGACGGCCACCGGGGCGGGCGTGCACACCGCGTGCGCGCTGACCGTCAGCGGATCCGCCCCCTCGGCGACGGCGCGCACCGTGATGTCCCGGTCCGTGAGGACGCCGAGGATCCGGCCGTCCTCCGCCACCACGACGTCCCGCACATCCTGAGCCCGCATCAGCTGGGCGGCCTCGACGAGCGACGCCTCGGGACGCACCGCCACCACGCCGGGCGTCATGACTTCCCTCACGAAAACGGCCATGGCTCGAGGTCCTTCCTCCGGGAAACACCGGTCGGACACGCCGCGCCACGGCGCAGTACCCACCTGCCGAGAAGCTATGCGTTTGGTACCCCGATCGCAGGGCAGGCGTAGGTGAGTGCTTCGGACTGGAGGCACGTCCGTGGGAGAGATGCCGCTCGGTATCCAACCCCGGGTGTGTCCGGCGCCCCAGCGCAGCGCGACTCCCACGGTGACCACCGAACCCCAGAGCACCTCCAGGGGAGTTGCGATTCCATGCGTACGCCTACCAGCGCACCCTTGAACCCGGTGAAGTCCGGCCGTCGCCATCCGCACGACGACGCGCCCGACACGGCCGAAGCGTTCGCCAAGCTGTCCGACATGCCCGACGGGCCCGACCGTGACGTGCTGCGGCACGACGTCGTCGAGGCCTGGCTGCCGATGGCCGACCGGCTCGCCGGTCGATTCCGCAACCGTGGTGAGTCCTACGACGACCTCCGCCAGGTCGCCGCGATGGGTCTGGTCAAGGCGGTCGACCGCTACGACCCGGCGCTCGGCAACGCCTTCGAGAGCTATGCCGTGCCCACCGTCACCGGCGAGATCAAGCGTCACTTCAGGGACCACATGTGGACCCTGCACGTGCCGCGCCGCGTCCAGGACCTGCGCAACCGGGTCCGGTTCGCCCAGCACGAACTGTCCGGGAACATCACCGGGCGCGCCCCGACCACCGCCGAGATCGCCGAGCACGCGAATCTGACGGAGGACGAGGTGCGTACGGGCCTCGAGGCACTGGAGAGCTTCACGGCTCTCTCGCTCGACGCGGAGCTGCCCGGCAGCGACGACGGCTACTCCCTGTCCGACGCGCTCGGCGCCGCCGATCCCGCGCTGGACGTGGTCATCGACCGGGAAGCCGTCAAACCGCGCATCGCGGCCCTGCCCGAACGGGAGCGGCAGATCCTCTACATGCGCTTCTTCGGCGACATGACGCAGAGCCGCATCGCCGAACAGCTGGGCATCTCCCAGATGCACGTGTCCCGGCTCATCACCCGGTGCTGCCACCAGCTGCGCGACGAGGTGCTGGCGGACGCCGCCTGAGAGCCCGACGTCCCACCCCGGCCGGCGTTCTCATCTGCGCATGGCAAGCGCGATGTGACGTGACATCACGTCCAGCGCCTGCGCCTCCGCCATGGAGAACGCCGGGCGGCCCGCGGACCGGAACAGGGTGAGCACACCCTGGACCGGTTCGCCGGGTGCCGGGACGAGAGGCACGCACAACACGGACGTCACGTCCGCGCGGACCAGAACCGGTGCGCCGGACGCGTCGTCCCCCAGCGCCCCCGGATCCTCCGGGCGCACCAGCAGCGCCGGGGAACCGCCACGCGCCGCCTCGACCACGAGAGGGCTCGCGGCGGGATCCTGCGCGGCGATGTCCGCGACGGCCGCCTCATCGGCGCCGAGCACGGCCGCCCGGACCGGGCGCGCCGCACCCCGGTCGGCTATCACCCAGTCCGCGAAGCGGCCGTGCAGCACCCGCGCGGCACGGCGCAGCGGCTCGGCCGGGTCCCCGGCCGGCGCGCCGAGCAGCTCCCGCGCCATCAGGTCCACCAGATCCATCAGCGCCGTGTGACGCGTCGTCTCCGCCAGGTCCGGGACGGACACGGACCGGCGCACCGACTGCCCGGGCACCAGGGAACCGTCGCCGTCCGGATGCAGTAGGACCAGGACCGTGGTGTGCCGCTCGCTGCCCGGACGCAGGCCGGTGAGAGTCGTACGGATCGACGCCTGCGGATTCTGCTGCAGATGTATGGTCAGGCCCCGGTCGCCCTCGCCCCGGGCCACCGCCGCGACCTGCGAACGGAAGGCGGCCCGGTCGGCGTGGGCCAGGAAGCCGGTCAGCGGGCGGCCCGTCGCGTATCCGGTGCGCACGCCCGTGAACGTCGTCGCGGCGAAGTTCAGCCGGCGGACCACCGACTCACGGTCCACGAGCGCCACCGGCAGCGGCAACCGCTGGAAAACCGCGCGCAACAGCTGCTGTTCCTGCCGGTCGGCCGACGCCGAGCGGCTCGTCCCCGCGCCGGACCCCGCGGCCCGCCGGCCCTCCTGCGGCCACAGTTCGCGCACCGCGTGCTCGAGTTCGAACAGCGCCGCGTCGAGCACGGCGGGCAGCTCGTCCGCGGGGACCGACCGCGCGGCCTTCAGCTCCGCCACCCGGCGCACGAAGTCCGAGAGCTCCTCACCGAATTCCTCCGTCTGCGGCATGCCGAGAACCTATCCCGCGCTTCTGTTTTCGGGGACGGGCCCGGGGAAGGCGCAGAAGAAGGAGGCGCTGGAGGAGGCGTTCACCGATGCGACAGCCCCGACCTTCCGCACCGCAGGTACAGGCCGGCGAGAACGGCCTGGAGCACCCCGGCACCCGCCGGCTCTCCGAACTCGCCGAAGGAGCGGCGCACTGCATGCCCGACTGCTGCGGGGCCGTGGCCACCGCGTCCGACGGCAGCGACGCACGCCCGTCCGCGGCGACCCACCCCGACCTCGCCGCCCTGGCATCCGTACAACTGCGCTCCGGCGAGGGACCGATCCCGACGGCCGAGGAGGACGGGCGGCCCGTGGACGCCGCCGACCTGCTCCGGGAACGGCGCTGGCCGCAGTACCGGGCCCTCGCGCTCGACTCCGGTGTGCGCTCCGACGTGACCATCCCGTTCCACAGCGGCGGCCTCACCGTCACCCTCAGCCTCTACAGCTTCCACGCCGGCACACTGCGGGACGCCCCGCGCGGCCCGGTCCGGGCCCTGGGCGACCTGGCCGCCGCCTGTCTCGCCCGCGAGCGCTCCTACCAGGCGGTCCTGACCGAACTGGACCAGCTCGGCGCGGCCCTGCGCACCCGGCCCGTCGTCGACCAGGCGTGCGGGATCGTCATGCACGTGCTGGCCTGCGACGCGGACGAGGCGTTCACCGTGCTGCGCCGCATCTCGCAGACCACCAACCGCAAACTGGCCGACGTGGCCTCCGCCGTCGTCGAACGGCGCGGACGCGGTCTCGAGCGGGAGTTCGCCGCCCTGACCCGGTGACCGGCCGCACCCGGCGGCCGGGCCCCACCCCCCTCACCCGTCCGGCCCAGCCGCCGCACCGGGCCACTCGCCTGTCGAACCGTCCCTGTGGGTACGCACGGAGCAGGAGCACGGCGCGCGCAGGTGCCCGCGGGGATGTGACGCTGGAGACAGCGCACCCGCGACGGCACGGCGACGACACACGGCACGGAGGCAGCATGCGGCCCAAGGACCCCACGGACCGAGGACCCCGGGCCGACGCGCCCCACGACATGCGCGGCCCCCTGCCCGAGGGCCGCGGCCCGGTCCGCTACGGCCCGCCCCTGCCCGAGGCGGGCCTGCCGGTCCTGCCCGAACTCGCCGGCGTCGTCGCCGCGGCCTCGGGACGCCCGCATCCCGAGCCGCCCGGCGGGGCGCCCGCGCTCCTCGAAGCGGCCCGCGGATACGGACAGCGCCGCGGTCTGACCGCCGAGCGGGCCAGGGTCACCGCAGCCCCCGGCGGCGCCCCGCTGCTCCTCGCTCTCACCGCCGCGCTCGGCGGCGACGTCCTCGTGCCGCGCCCCTGCCCGGCCTGGTGGGTGCCGCAGGCCCGGCTGCTCGGCCGCGAGGTGTTCCACGTACCGACCCCCGCCGAGTGCGGCGGAGTGCCTGACCTGTACGCCCTCCTGGAGACGGTCCGCCGGGTCAGGGCCGAGGGCGGCGATCCCCGGCTGCTCGTCCTGTCCGTCGCCGACGACCCCACGGCGACCGTGCCACCGCCCGAGGTGCTGCACGCGGCGGTCGAGGCCGCCGCGGGGGAGGGCCTGCACGTCGTCAGCGACGAGACCTGGCGCGACACCCTGCACCCCGGCACGGACACCGTCCTGTTCAGCCCCGCCGAGATGTTCCCCGCCCAGGTCACCGTCCTGACCGAGTTGACCGGCGCGTACCTGCCGCCGTCCCTGCCCGCCGCCTGCGCACGCTTCCCGCCGACCGAGCGGGGCGACCACCTCGCCGACCGCGTCCTGGACTTCCTCACCGCGACCGGCGCCGTGCTCCCGGCGCCGGTCGCGGCCGCGGCGACCTACGTCCTGAACGAACCGGAGGCAGTCACCGCCCGCCGCGGGGCCGCCGTGGCGCTGCACGCGCGCGTGGCCGCCGCCGCGTACCGCACGGTGCTCGCCGGCGGCGGCCTGGTCCTCCCCCCGCGGTCGGGCCGCCACCTCTACGTCGACCTGGACCCGCTGCGGCCCGCGCTCGCCGCCCGCGGGGTCACCGACGCCCAGGACCTGGAGGACTTCCTCACCGGACGCCTCGGCATGCCCGCCCCCGGCGGCCACCGGTTCGGCGACGATCCGGCGGCGCTGCGGGCTCGCCTGTCGACGGGACCGCTGCTCGGGTCGACCCCGGAAGAACGCGGAGCGTCTCTCACCGCACAGGAACCTCTCGAACTACCGCACGTGGCACGGCTGTTGGCCAGGCTGCGGTCGGCGCTCGACGACCTCGGCGACGGTCCAGGAGCGGCCGACCCCGTCGGGCCCGCACGTGCGGAGGGCGACGGAACGGCAGGCGAAGGACGGGAGTCCGAGCGATGACCCAGGCGTCCGAGTCGACGACAGCGCAGCGAGCCGATGCCACAGCGCCCCTCCGTCCCCTCGTCGAGCCGCGGCCGCTCGGCGGGGGCAGCACCACCGAAGCACCGCCGCGCCGCTGGCCCCGCTCCTTCGCCGGCCGCCTGACCGCACCCCTGCCCGGCCTGCGCGCCTTCGCCCGGTTCGCCCGGGAGGGCGCGCTGCGGCCGCGCCCCGAAGGCCTGACCGACATCCCGGACCTGCCGTTCGCCCCCGGCCCGCTGCCCGACGTGGACACCCGTACCGCCGCCGTCACCTGGGCGGGACACGCCAGCTGGATCGTCCGCATCGGCGGCCTCACCGTCCTCACCGACCCCGTCTGGTCCCGCAAGATCCTCGGCACCCCGGCCCGGATCACCCCGGTCGGTGTCGCCTGGAGCGCGCTGCCGCCCGTCGACGCCGTCGTCATCAGCCACAACCACTACGACCACCTGGACTGGCCCACCGTCCGAAGACTCCCGCGCTCCACCCCGGTCTTCGTCCCGGCCGGACTCGGCCGCTGGTTCACCCGGCGCCGCTTCACCCGCGTCACCGAACTGGACTGGTGGGAAGCGGCCGAACTCGACGGCGTCCGCTTCGACTTCGTCCCCGCGCACCACTGGTCCAAGCGCTCGCTCACGGACACCTGCCGCACCCTGTGGGGCGGCTGGGTCCTCACCGACCGCGCGGGGCAGCGGATCTACTTCGCGGGCGACACCGGCTACGGCCGCTGGTTCTCCGAGATCGGCCGCCGCCACCCCGGCATCGACCTGGCGCTGCTGCCCATCGGCGCGTACGAGCCGCGCTGGTGGCTGCGGGACGTGCACTGCGACCCGGAGGACGCCGTACGGGCCGCGCAGGACGTCGGCGCGCGCGCCATGGCACCCATGCACTGGGCCACGTTCCTGCTGTCGGCCGAGCCCGTCATGGAGCCGCTCACCCGGCTGCGCGCCGCCTGGGAACGGGCGGGCCTGCCGCGCGCCGCCCTCTGGGACCTGCCGGTCGGCGGATCACGCGTACTGGCCGCCTGAGAGCCGGTCTTCGGCAGCCGGGCGTCACGCGTGCTGGCTGCCCGACAGCCGGCGCACCGCCTTCCGCCAGAGCAGGGGGGCCGTGCTGACCACCACGGTCAGCACGACCGCCGCGACGACGCCCTGCCACGGCTCCTTGAACAGGGAACCGCCGAGAATCCCGATGACCTGGTACGTCAACGCCCACGCCAGGCACGCCGGAATGTCACCCCGGGCGAACCGGCGCAGCGGCATCTTCGCCATCAGGCACGCCAGCATCACCGGGATCCGCCCCGCGGGCACGAGCCGCGACAGCACAAGGACCAGCACACCGTGATCGGCGAGCTTCTCCTGCGCCTGCTCCAGACGCTCCTGCGGGGCCCGCGAACGGATGGCCTCCAGCCACCGCGAACCGTTCTTCGAGTGCATGCCGCGCCGACCGAGCCAGTACAGGGCGACATCCCCGAGGAACGCGGCGAGCGAGGACACGAGAAACACGAGCAGCAGCGAGAACGGCGCCGTCTGGTGGAAGGCGACGACAGCCGCGGAACTCACCAGCGCACCCGTCGGAATCACCGGCACCAGCGCGCCCACCGCGACGAGCAGGAACAACGTCGGGTAGCCGACGGCCTGTTGCGTCGACTCGGTCGGCACCACCTGGGTGACGGCGTCGAGCATCATCGGGCCACCTCCGGCCGGACGCTCTCGCCGTGCGCGAGAGGGTGCACCGCCACGTCCGGCGCGCGCAGCGCGGCCTGCCGGACGAACTCCTGACCCGGAGTGTGGAACTCGTGCGGGCGCACGGCGTCCATCCCGATCGGCCAGTACGTCCCGTAGTGCACCGGCACCGCGCTGCGCGGCGCGATCCTGGCCAGCGCCTCCGCGGCCCGCGCCGGATCGAGATGGTGCGGCCCCAGATGCGGCCCCCACCCGCCGACCGGCAGCAGCGCCACATCGACGTCCCCGACGGTGTCGGCCATACCGTCGAACAGTCCCGTGTCACCCGCGAAGTACGTACGCGCCTCGCCGCTGATCACATAACCCAGCGCGGGCGAGCGCTGCGGGCCCACCGGCAGCCGCCGCCCGTCGTGCGCCGCGTACACGGTCCGTACGACGACACCGCCGGCCTCGACCACGGCCCCCGGCTCCACCTCGGTGATCTCCAGGTCCCGCAGCCTGCGCAGCCCCGGCACGGAGCGGCCCGCGCCGCGCGGCACCAGGACCCGGGTGCCCGGGGCGAGCCGGGCCAGCGACGGCAGATGCAGATGATCCGCGTGCAGATGTGAGACGAGAACCACATCGGCGCGGGCGGCGCTCGGCGGCGGCGTGGCGCCGCGGCGGCGCCGCAGATGGGCCAGGCGCCGGGCGAAGAGCGGATCGGTGAGCACTCTCGTACCCGCATCCTCGATCGTGCAGGTGGCGTGTCCCCACCAGGTGATCTCCACCGGCACCCGTTGCCTCCTCACGTGCGACTGCCTTGAGCGTACGTGCAGGAGTAGGGTCAACGCCGAAAGCTGAGGTGAGGGGGACACCATGGGCGCACCGGACGAGGTCGGCGATGCCGTGCGGGTGGCGGCGATCGCCAGCCTGACGCCGCTGGAGGAGCTGGACGCGGACCCGTTCCTGGTGGACTCCCGCAGCCAGCACGCCATGTGCGCCCGCTGGGCCGCCGAGCGCGGTTACGTGATCACCCGGGAGCTCCTCGTGCACGGGGTCCGC
Source organism: Streptomyces kunmingensis (assembly GCF_039533535.1). NCBI lineage: Bacteria > Bacillati > Actinomycetota > Actinomycetes > Kitasatosporales > Streptomycetaceae > Streptomyces > Streptomyces kunmingensis. The sequence goes on along the minus strand of NZ_BAAATS010000006.1, from coordinate 795,580 downwards.
TCCGACCACGAGATCCTCTGGGCGGACGTCGACGCGGGCCTCGTCGACGTCTTCGTCGTCCCCTGCGACCGCGTCCTGCGGGCCGCGCTCCGCTCCGTCGACGCGTTCTCCGCGGAGTGCGTCCGGCGCGGGGTTCGTCTGGAGACGGCGGGGCTTGCGGAGCCGTTGTACAGCGCGGAGATGAAGGCGCGCGTGCACCGGCGGCTCTCCATGCCCACCGCGGGGTACGACGGCTGCTGACTCGGGGCTCCGCCCCGGACCCCGCTCCTCAAACGCCGGAGGGGCTGGAAGGCGAACGCCGGAGGGGCTGGAAGGCGAACGCCGGCCGGGCTGGAAAGGCGTGCGGGCCTCCCCCAAATCGTATGAAACCCTGTCCGATGACAAACAGGGCCGAGTAGTACAGGGTTTCGAGGGGAGCCGAAGACGTGGCCGGAGGCCGATGGAGGCGGGCGGCGAGCACCGCGTGGCGCTCACTCACGGTCTGGGCCGCGAGCACCCTGACCATGCTGATCCTGGCCGGCATCCTGCCGGACTTCCAGCTCCAGGCCGACAACGGCGACAGCGCCACCCGCGTCGCCGTCACCGCCGCCTACGGCGCCGGCGCCTTCGCCCTCCTCTCCGCCCTCGTCTGGCCCCTCCTCGTCCGCGCCCTCCTCCTCGTCCCGGCCCTCGTCCTCGGCCTCGGCGTCTTCTTCCTCAACGGCGCCCTGCTCCTGTTCGCCCTCGACCTGATCCCGGACGGCCGCGGCGAGGTCAGCCCCGAGACCGCCGTCGTCGTCGCCGCCGTCATGTCCGCCGTCGCCTCCGCCACCGGCGGCGCCCTCGCCGTCCGCGACGACGACGCCTACCGGCGGCGCCTGTACCGGCTCGCCGACCGACGACGCCGCGCCGCCGTCGAGAACGCCGGCGCCGCCGCCGGGCCGCCCACCCCCGGCACCGTCTTCATCCAGCTCGACGGCGTCGGCCACGAAGTCCTGCTGCGCGCCGCCCGCGACGACGTGATGCCCACCGTCGGCACCTGGCTGCGCGACGGCAGACACCGCCTCACCCCCTGGCGCACCGACTGGTCGAGCCAGACCGGCGCCAGCCAGCTCGGCATCCTGCACGGCTCCAACCACGACATCCCCGCCTTCCGCTGGTACGAGAAGGACACCGGCGAGATCCAGGTCTCCAACCGCCCCACCAGCGCCGCCGAACTCCAGCGCCGCGCCATCGAGCACACCGGAGACGGCGGACTGCTCACCGTCGACGGCGCCAGCCGCGGCAACCTCTTCAGCGGCGGCGCCGAAGAAGTCGCCCTCGTCCTGTCCGTGGCCGCCCGGCGCGGCAAGGAGAACCGCTCCCGAGCCGGCTACTTCGCCTACTTCTCCGACCCGGCGAACGCCGTACGCACCGCCCTCTCCTTCTTCGCCGAGGTCGGCCGCGAGATCGGCCAGTCCACCCGCGCCCGCCTGCGCCGGCGGCGGCCCCGCATCGGCCGCGGCGGCCTCTACCCCTTCATCCGCGCCTTCGCCACCGTCGTCGAGCGCGACGTCGTCGTCGCCGCCGTCATCGGCGACCTGCTCGCCGGCCGCAGTGCCGTCTACGCCGACCTCGTCGCCTACGACGAAGTGGCCCACCACTCCGGCCCCTTCGGCCGCGACGCCCAGAAAGTCCTCGCACGGCTCGACCGCTCGCTCGCCCTCATCGAGAAAGTCGCCGAGCACGCCCCCCGCCCGTACCGCATCGTCCTCCTGTCCGACCACGGGCAGAGCCCCGGCGAAACCTTCCACGCCCGCTACGGACTCACCCTCCAGGACCTGGTGCGGGCCGGCTGCGGACTGCCCGTGCCGCGCAAGGCCCGCCGCACCCACAGCGGCGCCGAGGCCCGCGCCGCCGTCCGGGCCGCCCTGCGCCGCCCCGTCGAGGAACCCGCCGAGGAGTCCGCCCGCAAGGGCAAGCACCACGAACCCGTCGTGCTGGCCTCCGGCAACCTCGGCCTCGTCTCCTTCCCCGACGTGCCGCACCGCATGAGCCGGGAAGAGATCGACGCCCGCCACCCGGCACTGCTGCCGACCCTCGCCAACCACCCCGGCATCGGCTTCCTCCTCGTACGCAGCGAGGAACACGGCGCCGTCGTGCTCGGCGCGCGCGGCGCCGCCGTCCCGATCGGCGACCTCGCCGACGGACAGGGACCCCTCGCCGACTTCGGACCCGGCGCCGCCGACGCCGTACGCCGCACCGACTCCTTCCCGCACACCGCCGACATCATGGTCAACTCCTGGTACGACCCCGTCGACGGCGAGGTCCTCGCCTTCGAGGAGCAGATCGGCTCCCACGGCGGGCTCGGCGGCGCCCAGGGCCGCCCCTTCCTGCTCTCACCCGTGGCCCTCCCCGAACCCGTCCCCGCCGGCAGCGAGCTCGTCGGCGCCGAACAGGTCCACCGCGTCCTGCGCCGCTGGCTCCGCGACGGCGACGGCCCCCAGGTCCCGCTGGAGAATTCCCTCCCACAAGCCCCCGACATCGCATCATTTGTGGCCGCACCCCCCGAAGCGCGGGACGAATCCGGCTGATTTGGTGCGCGGTGGTTCTGCGCCCGACCATGGATCGCCGTCAGGCGGGGGGTCCGAAGACAGGCTTTGCAGCACGACCGAGAGGCGCACCACCCCATGCACGACACCGGGCCCGCGGTACAGACGGCTCCGGCCGGGGACGACGACCAGGACAGCAGGCACGCCCGCAGGTTCGGTCTCCCCATCGCCACCGCCCTCGTCATGGGCAACATCATCGGCGGCGGCATCTTCCTGCTCCCCGCCTCCGTGGCCCCGTACGGCACGATCAGCCTCGTCGCCTTCGGCGTCCTGACCGTCGGCGCCATCGCACTCGCCCTCGTCTTCGGCCGCCTCGCCCACCGGCACCCGCAGACCGGCGGACCCTACGTCTACGCCCGTGAGGCCTTCGGTGACTTCGCCGGCTTCCTCGCCGCGTGGAGCTATTGGATCACCACCTGGGTCTCGAACGCCGCCCTCGCCGTCGCCGCCGTCGGCTACCTCGACGTCCTCCTGCCCCTCCACGGCTCCACAGGGTGGACGATCGTCGCCGCCCTGTGCTGCCAGTGGCTGCCCGCCCTCGCCAACCTCGCCGGAACCCGCTACGTCGGCGCCGTCCAGCTCGTCTCCACCGTCCTGAAGTTCGCGCCGCTGCTCCTCGTCGCCGTCGGCGGCCTCTTCAGCTTCCACGCCGACAACCTCGGCCCCTTCCGCGCCACCGGCGACTCCCCGCTCGGCGCCGTCTCCGCGTCCGCCGCGATCCTGCTCTTCAGCTACCTGGGCGTCGAATCCGCCTCCGTCAGCGCCGGCGAGGTCCGCGACCCGCAGCGCAACGTCGGCCGCGCCACCGTCCTCGGCACCGGGCTCGCCGCACTGCTCTACCTGCTGTGCACCGTGTCCGTGTTCGGCACCGTCGCCCACGACGACCTGGTGGACTCCACCGCGCCCTTCTCCGACGCCGTCAACGCCATGTTCGGCGACACCTGGGGCGGCACCGCCGTCGCCGTCGCCGCCCTCGTCTCCATGGTCGGCGCCCTCAACGGCTGGACCCTGCTCAGCGCCCAGGCACCGTACGCCGCCGCACGCGACGGACTCTTCCCCGCGGCCTTCGGGACCAAGCGGCGCGGCGTGCCGACCGTCGGCGTGCTCGTCGCCGTCGCCCTCGCCTCCCTGCTCACCGTGTACAACTACACGGCCGGTTCCAGCGGCGTCTTCGAGACGCTCGTCCTCGTCACCACCTTCACCGCCACCGTCCCCTACCTGCTCGCCACCGCTGCCCAGATCTACTTCCTGCTCTCCGGACAAGGGCACCGGGTGCGGCGGTCACGGCTGGTTCGTGACATGGTGCTCGCCGTCGCCGCCTTCGGGTTCTCCATGTGGCTCGTCGGCGGGGCCGGATACGCGGCCGTCTACCAAGGTGTGCTCTTTCTTTTCGCGGGCGTCCTCGTCTACGCGTGGATGGCGGCCCGCAAGAAGCGGACCGCCACCCACTGACCCGACCCCCGTCGGTCACCTCGCGATGGGCGCGACCACCCAGCGCAGCTTCTTGAACATGCTGTCCCGCGAGCCGAGTTCGATCAGCTTGCGGGCGGCCGGATAGGCCTCGTTGCCCTCGATCTCGTAGCCGACCTCAAGGGTGCCCGGAACATCCCTGACCTCGAGCTGTGCCTCGATGTCGGACGCCGAGCGCTCGCTGTCGGACGCCATCGCCGTCAGGTGCGCGATCCGTCGCTGCTGGGCCTCGTCGAGCGCCTGGCGCGGGTCGCGCGCGCCCGGCGACGGCATCGCCTGCTTGCCCTTCCCCGACGGAGGCGCCACCGCCGAACTCGGCGTACGGACCTCGCCCGTCGGCTGCCGCGTCGACAGCGTCGCCTGCACCACCGTGCCGTCGTTGTCCAGCGCCACCCGGAACTCGCCGCGGCCCGGCGTGATCACCGGCACTCCGCCGAACGTCTGGCGGAACGTCACGTGCGTCTGGAGGGAGACCGGCTCGCCGATCTGGGAGCCGTCCTTCTTGCCGCTGTTCTGCATCAGGTCGTGCACACTGTCGACGACCAGTTCGGCGCCGCCCGTCGCGCCGCCCTGCTGCTCCATGAACCGGCGGGCCAGCTCGACCGCGCGGTCGGTCGGCAACTGCCGCGTGTTGCGGTGGTTGGCCTCCGCCAGCTTCACCCACCGCACCGCCCCGGGCGCCGTGGACACGTACCGGTCGCCCGAATTCGCGCTCAGCACACCCTGCCGCTCGACCTGGACCTCCTGGAGCGCGGCCTGCGGGAAGTGGGCCATCTGACCCATCGCCGTGAGTTCCTGACCCGGGTCGCGCGGTACCAGCTGGATGGTCTGCGGCTCCGACGGCGCCTGCGTCAGCGGGTCCCGCAGACCCTCCCTAGCGTAGTACCAGCGCCACGCGTACCAGGCGTCCGAGACGTGCTCACGGAAGAAGTTGCGCTCCGCGTTGAGGCGGTTGATCGCCTCCGCCTGGGTCGCGCCCGTCGCCGCGACCGACGGGGCCTGGCCGTGGTAGATGTCCCAGCTCGCGTTGAGCCACGCGTCGCAGTACGTCTGGCCTGCCCGCCACTTCTCCCAGAACTTCTTGCCGTAGTCCCCGCTGTCGATGCTCGTCGTCTCGAACCCGAAGATCATCCGGGAGCCCAGGTTGGGGCCGGCCCAGGTCCGCACGGGGGAGTGCCCGTCCAGGACGCGCAGGGAGTTGCACGTCGACCAGAACACGTAGTTGACCCGCTCGTTGCCGAACGCCATCCGGTTGGAGACCGCGTCCGAGCGGTTGTCCCACTTGGCGCCGAGCGGTGCGAAGAACACGCCGTTGTTGTCCATGCCGCCGTGGCCCGAGTGGTACACGGCCACGACGGCGTCCATGCCGTACCGGTCCTGCCAGTTGTCGTACGCCTCCTCGTACGCCCACACCTGGGCGCCCGCGTCCGCGAACCAGAAGTTGCGGTCGTAGAACTGCTGGAGGTAGGCGAGCCAGCCGGTGGCGTCCTCGTGCGTGTGCGAGAGCGGGTTCTGGTTCACGAACTTCTGGATGCTGAACGCGCCCCACCAGCCGAAGGTCGAATCGCGGTCGGTCGCGCCGGGCTTGCCCGTCTCCAGCGGTGACGGGCCGCGGTCCGAATAAATCATGCGCATGGCCAAACCCCCTGCGAAACCCCGTGCGGATCCCCCTGGTCGGGGGCCTCAAAGTGTCACCGCCGGAACGTCTTGCCCAGCGTGCATTCCGGCCATGGTGGCTGCGGCACGGGTGCCTGCTGTGAGCGGGTGTGTGGGTGTGTGTCGGGGGTTGGGTGGGGCCGGGTTGGTGTACCTCCTCGGCCGGTTCGGTCTCCGCGCCTGTTGTCCGCCGTTGGCGGGTGGGCCGGGATTGTGTGCCTGCGGTGTCCTGCGGGGGCACACCAACCCGTCCCCACCCGTACGTCTCGTACCCGACTGACCACCGGATTCGCTTCCCCTGCCGCCCCCGCCAGGGCGGCAGGGTGGGCAAGGCGGCCCCCCCAGCGCCGGGTGCGTTGTACCCGCAGGGCCGGCCCGGACGGGACTTGTGGGTGGTCCTGCGGGTGACGGTCGGACTCATGTGGTCGGATGGGGGCGAGAACCGTCAAGAAACGGCCCCGCGATGGGGCCCATGGAAGGGATTCAAACGTGGCAACCACGCGCTCCGCACACACCGTGTGGGAAGGCAACCTGCTCGAGGGCAACGGCGTCGTCACCTTCGACTCCTCCGGGATCGGCGAGCAGCCGGTGTCGTGGCCGTCGCGCGCCGAGCAGGCGAACGGCAAGACGAGCCCCGAGGAACTGATCGCGGCCGCACACTCGTCCTGCTTCTCCATGGCGCTCTCGCACGGCCTGGCCGGCGCGGGCACGCCCCCCACCAAGCTGGTCACCTCCGCGGACGTGACGTTCCAGCCCGGTGAAGGCATCAAGGGCATCCACCTCACCGTCGAGGGCACCGTGCCCGGCCTCGACGAGCAGGGCTTCACCGCGGCCGCCGAGGACGCCAAGAAGAACTGCCCCGTCAGCCAGGCGCTCACGGGCACGACGATCACCCTTACGGCCAAGCTGGCCTGACCGCACGCCCTTGTGCCCTTGACGCGGGCCCGCCCAAGATTTGTGCTGGGTATCCGGACCACCCGGTGTCCGGAACGACTTGAGCGGGCCCGCTTCTGCGAGAGGGGACGCGTCATGGCGCGTGCGGTCGGAATCGATCTCGGTACGACGAACTCGGTGGTGGCCGTACTGGAGGGCGGTGAGCCCACCGTCGTCGCCAACGCGGAGGGCGCACGCACCACCCCCTCCGTGGTCGCCTTCGCGAAGAACAAGGAAGTGCTGGTCGGGGAGGTCGCCAAACGGCAGGCCGTCACGAACGTCGAGCGCACCGCGCGCTCCGTCAAACGCCATATGGGCGACGGCAGTTGGCACTTCCCGGAGAGCGGCACCATCGACGGCTCCCGCTACAGTGCCCAGGAGCTCGCCGCCCGCGTCCTGCAGAAACTCAAGCGTGACGCCGAGGCCTACCTCGGTGAGGACGTCACCGACGCGGTGGTGACCGTGCCCGCCTACTTCGACGACGCACAGCGTCAGGCCACCAAGGAAGCCGGTGAGATCGCCGGTCTGAAAGTGCTGCGCATCATCAACGAGCCCACGGCCGCCGCCCTCGCGTACGGGCTCGACAAGGGCGAGGAGCAGACGGTCCTCGTCTTCGACCTCGGCGGTGGCACGTTCGACGTCTCGCTCCTGGAGATGGGGGACGGGGTCATCGAGGTCAAGGCCACCAACGGCGACACCCAGCTCGGCGGTGACGACTGGGACCAGCGCGTCGTCGACCATCTCGTCCAGCAGTTCAAGAACGGGCACGGCATCGACCTCGGCAACGACAAGATGGCCGTCCAGCGGCTGCGCGAGGCCGCCGAGAAGGCGAAGATCGAGCTGTCGTCGTCGAGCGAGACGACCGTGAATCTGCCGTACATCACCGCCTCGGCCCAGGGGCCCCTGCACCTTGACGAGAAGCTGACGCGCGCTCAGTTCGAGCAGCTGACCGCCGATCTGCTCGATCGGTGCAAGAAGCCGTTCCACCAGGCCGTGAAGGACGCCGGTGTGGAGCTGTCCGCCGTCGATCACGTCATCCTCGTCGGCGGGTCCACGCGGATGCCCGCAGTCTCCGAACTCGTGAAGGAGCTGACCGGTAAGAATCCGCACAAGGGCGTCAACCCGGACGAGGTCGTCGCCATGGGTGCCGCCCTCCAGGCCGGTGTCATCCGCGGCGACGTCAAGGACGTCCTGCTGCTCGACGTGACGCCGCTCTCCCTCGGCATCGAGACCAAGGGCGGGGTCATGACCAAGCTCATCGAGCGCAACACGACCATTCCTACGCGGCGTTCGGAGATCTTCACCACCGCCGCCGACAATCAGCCGTCCGTCGGCATCCAGGTCTTCCAGGGCGAGCGGGACATCGCCGCCTACAACAAGAAGCTCGGCGTCTTCGACCTGACCGGGCTGCCGCCCGCGCCGCGCGGTCTTCCGCAGATCGAGGTCACCTTCGACATCGACGCCAACGGGATCATGCACGTATCGGCGAAGGACCTCGCCACCGGGCGCGAGCAGAAGATGACCGTGACCGGCGGCTCGGCCCTGCCGAAGGACGAGATCGACCGGATGATGCGGGAGGCCGAGACGCACGCCGAGGAGGACCGCGCGCGCCGGGAGGCCGCCGAGGTCCGCAACGAGGCGGAGCAGCTCGTGTACCAGACCGAGCGGTTCCTGCGGGAGAACGAGGAGCGGATTCCGTCGGACGTGCGCGGGGAAGTCGACGCCGCCGTCGAGGAGTTGAAGGGCACCCTCGCCTCCGACGCGTCGGACACCCATGCGCTGCGTGAAGGGCTGCGCAAACTCGCCACCGTCAGTCAGAAGGTCGGGCAGGCGATGTATCAGAACACCGACAGCGCCCGGTCCACCGAGACCGAGGAAGAGAGTCGCGACGACGTCGTGGACGCCGAGATCGTCGACGATGAGAAGGGAGGCGATGAGAAGGGGAGCGCTGAGAAGGGGGGCGCCTCTTAGCTTTGCGACCTCGGTCCCGGCCCCGGCCCGCCGTCAGTCGTCCGGCCGACCCAGGCGTGTCCGCCACTCCGTCATGATCTCCAGCGTTCGCTCCGCGCTCGCCGCCTGGGCCACCAAGTGGTCCAGGACCTCCAGGTGTGTGCCCACCTCGTCGCGCGAGTCGAGGTACAGCGCCCCGGTGACGTACTCGCTGTACACCATGTCCGGCAGCTCCCGTACGGGGAAGCGGAACAGCGTGAACGGGCCGAACGTGCCGGGGTGCGGGCCGCTCGCGAACTCCGCTATCTGGAGCGTCACATGGGGGAGCCCGGCCACCTCGATGAGGCGGTCCAGCTGCCCGCTCAGTACGGCGGGGCCGCCGGGCGGGCGGCGTAGCACCGTCTCGTCCATGACGACCCACAGGTGCGGCGCGTCCTCGCGGGTGAGCAGTGACTGGCGGGCCATGCGCAGCGACACGTGCCGGTCTATGTCCTCGGGCGTCGAGCGGCCCACCGTGCCGGCGTCGAAGACAGCCCGCGCGTACTCCTCGGTCTGGAGCAGGCCCGGCACGAAGTGCGGCTCGTAGGCGCGGATCATCTCGGCCGCGCCCTCCAGGCTGACGTACAGGCTGAACCAGTCCGGCAGCACGTCGTGGAACCGCTGCCACCAGCCGGGCAGGTTCGCCTCCTCGGCGAGCGCGACGAACGCCTCGATCTCCTGCTCGGGGACCTCGTACAGCTCCAGGAGCATCTGGACGTACGGGATCTTGAGCGCGACCTCGGCCGTCTCCATCCTGCGGATGGTCGCTCCGGTCACCCGCAGCGCGCGGGCGGCCTCGTCCCTCTTGAGCCCCGCGGCCTCCCGCAGATCACGCAGGCGTCGGCCGAGAACTACCTGGCCCACGGTGGGAGCGGGCCGTCTTTCACTCACGTCACGTCTCCCCACGTGCCGGACTGCGACGAGCAGCGGCTAGGAGCCGGTGCGCTCCCACCCCCGTCGCTCCGGCCGCGAGGCCAGCTGCCGCGGATCGCGGCTGCGATAGACCACGTACGGACGGAACAGGTACTGCACCGGCGCGCTGAACATATGAACGAGCCGGGTGAACGGTACCAGCGCGATCAGTGACATGCCCACTACCGCATGAATTTGGTAGAGGACGGGGACACCTTCCATCCGCCAGATGTCCGGGCTGAGCGTGAACAGGCTCCGGGACCAGGGGCCGATGGTCTCCCGGTAGTTGTAGCCGTCCCCGGAGGAGTGGCTGAGCTTCGCCGTCATGCCGATCACGAGGGAGCCGAGCAGCACGACGTACATGAGTTTGTCGTTGCGGGTCGTCGCGCGGAAGACGGGGGCCTTCGTGCGGCGCCGGTACACCAGCAGGAAGATGCCGCAGACGGCCAGGACTCCGGCGAACGTGCCGCCGTAGAGGGAGAAGAGGTGGTAGGTGTGCTCGGTGACGTGCGCCTTGTTCGTCCAGGACATCGGGATGAAGAGGCCGATGATGTGTCCGGCGAGGACGAAGAGGATGCCGTAGTGGAAGACCGGGCTGGCGATGTTGAGGAGCTTCGACTCGTAGATCTGCGAGGAGCGCGTCGTCCAGCCGAACTTGTCGTAGCGGAAGCGCCAGATCGTGCCCGCGATCAGCAGGACGAAGGCGATGTAGGGCAGCGCGCCCCAGATCAGCGTGGTCACGGGGCGTGCTCCTTCACGAACAGCGGCAGGGGTTCATGGATCCCGAGGTCACCGAAGGGTTCGAGGCCGACCTCTTCGCGCGGCGGGCCCGAGCGGGCGAGCGCCAGGGCTTCGGCCCGGTCCTTGGGGGTGGGGCCGGGGAGCGAGGCGCAGACGGCGGTGAGCACGCTCGCGTAGGGCGTGCCGTGTTCGGTGAGGGCCAGGCGCAGCAGTTCCAGGCCGCTGCGGTGTTCCTCCAGGAGGACGGGGCCGGCTTGTGCCGAGAACTCCAGGACCGCGGGGAGGAAGTCAGGGAGTTCTTCGCCGGTGAACTCCAGGCCGTGCTCCCGGTAGATCTCCTTCATGCGGACCAGGGACATGCCGCGCCGCCGCGTGTCGCCGTCGCGCCACCAGGTGAGGTAGAGGCTGTGGCGGTTCTTGAAGTCGAAGACCTGGACGTAGTGGGCCGCCAGGTCCTGGAGGGGGGTCGCCTCGGCGTGGTCGACGAAGGCGGCCAGTTGTGGCGCCGCCGCGCGGACGAGGGGCAGGCGCTCGTACAGCTCCTCGTCGGGATACGTGAGACAGAGCGCCGCCGCCTGGTGGAGGAGGGCTGAGGGGCCGGTCACGGGCTCTCCTTCGGGTCGTCGGCACTCTGACGGCGTTTGGTGAGGTGGAAGTTCTCGAAGGAGACGACGGGCAGCAGCTTGCGGCCGCCGGCCATGGTGTTGCCGGAGTCGCCGCCGAAGGGGCCCTCGCCGCCCATGCCGGGGCCGTCCTGGTAGTCGAGGCTGCACTCGTCCGGCAGCGCCGACTCCTCCAGGCGTTGCGCGTCGCCCACCGCCGCTGTCGGGATCACGTACCGGTCCTCGTACTTGGCGATCGCGAGCAGGCGGTACATCTCCTCGATCTCGGCCGCACCCATGCCGACCGATGCGGCGATCGAGGCGTCGGGGCGGTCGCCGAGGTTGATGGCCCGCATGTGCGAGCGCATCGCCGCCAGCTTCTCCAGGGAAGCGCGTACGGGCCCCACGTCGCCGGCCGTGAAGATCTCCGCGAGGTATTCGAGGGGGATGCGCAGGGTGTCGATCGCGCCGAAGAGATTGCCCGCGTCCTCGCCGTCGTGGCCCGTCTCGGTGAGCGCGTCGACGACGGGGGAGAGCGGCGGGATGTACCAGACCATCGGCATCGTCCGGTACTCCGGGTGCAGCGGGAGCGCAACCTTGTACTTGCTGATCAGCGCGTGGACCGGGGAGCGGCGCGCCGCCTCCATCCAGTCGTAGGGGATGTCGGCCCGCTCGGCGGCCCGCTGCACCTCGGGGTCGTGGGGGTCGAGGAAGACCCCGAGCTGGGCTTCGTACAGGGCCGTGTCGTCGGTCGTCTGTGCCGCCGCCGTCACCTTGTCGGCGTCGTAGAGGATCACGCCGAGGTAGCGCAGGCGGCCCACGCACGTCTCGGAGCAGACCGTCGGCAGGCCCACCTCGATCCGCGGGTAGCACATCGTGCACTTCTCGGCCTTGCCGGTGCGGTGGTTGAAGTAGACCTTCTTGTACGGGCATCCGGTCACGCACATCCGCCAGCCGCGGCACTGGTCCTGGTCGACCAGGACGATGCCGTCCTCCTCGCGCTTGTACATCGCGCCGGAGGGGCAGGACGCCACGCAGGACGGGTTCAGGCAGTGCTCGCAGATGCGCGGCAGATAGAACATGAAGGTCTGCTCGAACGCGAACTTGACCTTGTCCGCTGCCTGTTGGCGGGTCTTCTCCACCATCGGGTCGAGGTCGCCGTACTCGGTGGCGCCGCCTAGGTTGTCGTCCCAGTTCGAGGACCATTCGATCTTCATCGGCTTGCCGGTGATCTGCGAGCGGGGCTCCGCCACCGGGTAGTCGTCACCGAGCGGCGCCTCGGTCAGGTTCTTGTAGTCGTACGTCCAGGGCTCGTAGTAGTCCTTGATCTCGGGCAGCTTGGGGTTGGAGAAGATGCCCGCGAGCTTCTTGAACCGGCCGCCGTTCTTGAGCTTCAGGGCGCCCCTGCGGTTCAGTTCCCAGCCGCCGCGCCATTTCTCCTGGTCCTCGTAGCGGCGCGGATAGCCCTGGCCCGGGCGGGTCTCGACGTTGTTGAACCAGACGTACTCCATGCCGTTGCGGTTGGTCCACGCCTGCTTGCAGGTGACCGAGCAGGTGTGGCAGCCGATGCACTTGTCCAGGTTCATGACCATTGCGATCTGAGCCATGATGCGCATGAAATCAGTACTCCACCTTCTGGCTGCGGCGCCGGATGACGGTGACTTCGTCTCGCTGGTTGCCCGTCGGGCCGAGGTAGTTGAACGCCCAGCTCAACTGGGCGTAGCCGCCGATGAGATGGGACGGCTTGAGGATGAGCCGGGTGAGCGAGTTGTGGATGCCGCCGCGTTTGCCGGTGGTCTCCGCCTTGGGGACGCCCACGGTGCGTTCCTGGGCGTGGTGCATGTAGACCGTGCCTGCCGGCATCCGGTGCGAGACGATCGCGCGGGCGACGACGACGCCGTTGCGGTTCACCGCCTCGATCCAGTCGTTGTCCTTGACGCCGATGGCCTGTGCGTCCTGTGGCGCCATCCAGATGGACTGGCCGCCGCGGGAGAGCGCCAGCATGAACAGGTTGTCCTGGTACTCGGAGTGGATCGACCATTTGTTGTGCGGCGTGAGGTAGCGGACGGTCACCTCGTGTTCGCCGTCCGGGCCGAGGCGTGGTTCGCCGAACAGCCGGTTCATGTCGAGCGGTGGCCGGTAGACGGGAAGCGCCTCGCCCAGCTCGTGCATCCAGTCGTGGTCGATGAAGAAGTGCTGGCGTCCGGTGAGCGTGTGCCAGGGCTTGGCGTGCTCGGTGTTGAGCGTGAACGCCGTGTACCGGCGCCCGCCCGCCTCGCTGCCCGACCACTCCGGCGAGGTGATCACCGGGACCGGCGCGGCCTGCGTGTCCGCGTACGTGACGCGCTTGCCCTCGTGCTCGGCGGCGAGGTGCGCCATCTCCTGACCCGTACGCTCCTCCAGGGTGTGGAAGCCCTGGGTGGCGAGGCGGCCGTTGGTAGTCCCGGACAGCGCGAGGATCGTGTTCGCCGCCTTGACCGCCGTGTCGAGCCTTGGGCGGCCGTCGGCGGGGCCGCCGCGCACGACACCGTTGCGCTCGCGCAGCTCGGCGACCTCCCGGTCGGGCTTGAGCGTGATGCCCTTGGCGGGCAGGCCCAGCTGCTCGACCAGCGGGCCGAGCGCGGCGAACTTCGCGCCGATCGCGGTGTAGTCCCGCTCGACGACGACGAGATTCGGCATCGTCTTCCCCGGCACCGGCTCGCACTCGCCCTTGCGCCAGTCCAGGACGACACCGCCGGGCTGCGCGATCTCGCCCGGCGTGTCGTGCTGCAGCGGCGCCGCCACCAGGTCCGAGCGGACCCCGAGATGGGCGGCGGCCAGCTCGCTCAGCTTCTCCGCGAGCGCCTTGAACGTGTCGAAGTCGGTACGGGCCTGCCACGGCGGGTCCACGGCCGGGGTGAACGAGTGCACGTAAGGGTGCATGTCCGTGGAGGACAGGTCGTGCTTCTCGTACCAGGTCGCGGCCGGCAGGACGACGTCGGAGAGCAGCGTGGACGACGTCTGGCGGAAGTCGAGGGAGAGGAGCAGGTCGAGCTTGCCCTCGGGGGCCTCGTCGCGCCAGGTGACGGTCGAGGGGCGCTCGCCGGGCGCCGCCTCCTCGGCCCGCAGTGAGGAGTGGGTTCCGAGGAGGTGCTTGGTGAAGTACTCGGCGCCCTTCGCGGACGAGCCGAGCAGGTTCGCCCGCCACAGGGTCAGCACCCGTGGCCAGTTCTCCGGCGCGTCCGGGTCCTCGCAGGCGAACTTCAGCGTGCCCGCCTTGAGTTCGGCGACCGTGTCGTTCACCGGGTCGGCGGACGAGCCGAGGTCGAGAGGGCTGCGGTCGAATGTCGGGTACGAAGGCATCCAGCCCGAACGCGTCGACAGGGCGAGGCAGTCGGCGCCCGTCATCCCCTCGAAAGCGCCCTTGCCGAGGGGCGAGGCGAGGACGTCCGCGCCGAACTTGTCGTAGCGCCACTGGTCGGTGTTGGTGAACCAGTACGCCGCGCCGATCATCTGCCGCGGCGGCCGGGACCAGTCGTTCGCCGAGGCGAGCGAGGCCCAGCCGGTCACCGGGCGGCACTTCTCCTGCCCCACGTAGTGCGCCCAGCCGCCGCCGTTCCTGCCCTGGCAGCCGGTGAGCTGGAGCAGGGAGAGGAAGCTGCGGTAGATCGTCTCGGAGTGGAACCAGTGGTTGGTGCCGGCGCCCATCAGGATCATGCAGCGGCCCTGCGACTTCTCCGCCGTGTCCGCGAACTCCCGTGCGATCTTTACGCACTTGGACGCGGGTACGGAGGTGTGGATCTCCTGCCAGGCGGGGGTGCCGGGCGCGTCCGCGTCGTCGTAGGAGGCCGCCCACTCGCCCGGCAGCCCGTCGCGGCCCACACCGTACTGGGCGAGGAGCAGATCGAAGACGGTGGTGACCAGCGGGCCGTCCTGCCCACCGAGCCGGGTCGCGGGGACACCGCGCCGGACGACCTCGCCGCGGCCCTGACCGTGCGTGCCACCGTCGGTGTCGAAGCGGGGGAGCAGCACCGGTACCCCGGTCGCGACGTCGCTGCCGTGCAAGCTCAACTGTGGCTTGATGTCACCCAGTTCGAGGTTCCACCTGCCCTTGCCCGACTCCGTCCAGCGGAAGCCGAGCGAGCCGTTGGGGACCGACGGCTGCCCCGTCGCCTCGTCGAGGACGGCCGTCTTCCACTCCGCTCCCTCGCCGCCCTGCCCGAGATCGGCGGCCCGCAGGAACTTCGCGGGGACGTAGCCGCCGTCCTTCTCCTCCAGCGTCACCAGGAACGGCAGATCCGTGAACTTCTTGACGTAGTCCGTGAAGAACGGCGTCTGCCGGTCGACGAAGAACTCCTTGAGGATCACGTGCCCCATGGCGAGGGCCAGCGCGCCGTCCGTGCCGGGATGCGGATGCAGCCACTCGTCGGCGAATTTGGCGTTGTCCGCGTAGTCGGGCGCCACGACCACGACTTTCTGGCCGCGGTAGCGCGCCTCGGCCATCCAGTGCGCGTCCGGCGTGCGCGTCACCGGGACGTTCGAGCCCCACATCATCAGATACGCGGCGTCCCACCAGTCACCCGACTCCGGTACGTCCGTCTGGTCGCCGAACACCTGCGGTGAGGCCACCGGCAGATCCGCGTACCAGTCGTAGAACGACAGCATCGGCGCGCCGATCAGCGACATGAACCGCGCCCCGGCCGCGTGCGACACCATCGACATCGCGGGAATCGGCGAGAACCCGGCGACCCGGTCCGGCCCGTACGTCCTGATGGTGTGCACGTGGGCCGCCGCGACGATCTCCACCGCCTCGTCCCACGTGGCCCGCACCAACCCGCCCTTGCCGCGCGCCAGTTGATACCTCTTGCGGCGCTCGGGGTCCTGCTGGATGTCGGCCCACGCGAGGACCGGGTCCCGCAGCCGCGCCTTCGCCTCCCGGTACATCTCCAGGAGCACACCCCGGATGTACGGGTAACGGACGCGGGTGGGGGAGTACGTGTACCAGGAGAACGCCGCCCCTCGGGGGCAGCCGCGCGGCTCGTACTCCGGCCGGTCGGGGCCCACACTGGGATAGTCCGTCTGCTGGGTCTCCCACGTGATGATGCCGTCCTTGACGTACACCTTCCACCGGCACGACCCTGTGCAGTTCACCCCGTGCGTCGAGTTCACGACCTTGTCGTGGCTCCACCGGTCCCGATAGAAGACGTCCCCGTCCCTGCCCCCCTCGATCCGCACGCTGTGCAGGTCGCCGGAGGCCGCACCCCGCCGGAAGAACCGCCCGGCCCGCAGCAGCGCGGCGTCCGGCTCGGTCGGGGTGCGCGTCGTGTCTGTCACTGTGTGTGCTCCCTCGCTGTGCCGTCCTACGCACGCTAGGGGCGCCGGGCGCCGGGCACCTGCCCACTGCGGCCGTACGGGTGCCCGCTGGCCGTCCCTTCCGTCTCCGGCCCCCGGATGGAGGGCGTGCCGTCACTCAAGTGGCGCAACGGGCGGCCTCGGCCCTCGCTCGGCATGTGATCGACCGGCCCGGCGGACACAGGGCGAGCCCTGTGGTGACCTGTGGGGTCTCAGCCCACCTCGGACCGAAGGTACTTGACCGTCGCGGGGTCGGCCGGGAGCAGTGTCTCGATGGCCAGCTCGGCGACCGTCACGTCCATCGGCGTGTTGAACGTCGAGATCGACGACACGAACGACAGTACGTGCCCGTCGTGCTCGATCACCATCGGCAGCGCGAAGTACGGCACCGGGTCCGCCGGTTCCGAACCGCCCGCCTCCTCCGGGACCGGATACGCCGCCACCTCCTCGTACAGCTCCCGCAGCTCCTGCGAACGCGCCAGCGCGATCTGCCGCTCCATCTGCGCGAGCAGGTGTCCGCGCCACTCGCGCAGGTTCTTGATCCGGGGTGCGAGGCCCTGCGGGTGCAGGGTCAGCCGCATCGCGTTCAGCGGCTGCTGCCGGAGCAACTCCTCGGGCAGCGGGGCCATCAGCGCGGCGAGGCCCCGGTTGGTCGCCACCACGTTGTACGTCGCGTCGACGATCAATGCCGGATACGGCTCGTAGCCCCGCAGCAACCGCTCCAGGCCGTCCCGCAGCGCACCCATCGACGGGTCGTCGAGCGGAGTCTGCGTGAACCGCGGGGCGTAACCCGCCGCGAGCAGCAGCGAGTTGCGCTCCCGCATCGGTACGTCCAGGTGCTCGGCGAGCTTCAGGATCAGCTCCTCGCTCGGGCGCGAGCGGCCCGTCTCCACGAAACTGATGTGCCGTGCCGACGAGTCCGCGCGCAGCGCGAGCTCCAGCTGGCTGACCCGCCGCTGCTCGCGCCAGCCGCGCAGCAGACGGCCCACTTCGGAAGAGTCTTTGCGCGTCGCGGTCGTCATGGGGAGACCGTAACCCGGTGTGGGTGGCACGCTGGGGTCATGCCTACAGAACCGCTCTCCCAGAAGGAGATCGAGGACCGCCTCGCCGAACTCCCCGGCTGGTCACTCGACGGCGACCGCATCACCCGCACCTATCGTCTGAGCACGCATTTCGCGGCCACCGCCCTCGTCGTACACATCGCCCAGACCCAGGAGGAGCTGAACCACCACTCCGACCTCACCCTCGGCTACAACACGGTCTCCCTCGCCGTGCACACCCATGACGCGGGCGGCGCCGTCACCGTGAAGGACTTCGAACTCGCGGGAAAGGTCGAGGCGTTGGCCCCCGGGCACGGCGCGACCTGAGCCTGCGGCCCGGCCCGGCCCGGGCCGGCCCGGACCGGGCCGGGCCGCATCCGGCCGGGCGGATCTGCGCGCGACCTGGTCAGACACTGTTCAGCCGGGCCCGCTCGTCCTCCGTCAGCTCCAGGTCGACCGCCGCCAGGCTCTCCTCGATCTGCGCGACGGACGACGCCCCGACGAGCGGGATCGCCGGCACCTGCGCCCCGATCATCCAGGCCAGCACCACCTGGTTGACCGTGGCCCCCGCCGACTTCGCCACATCCCGCAGCGCCGCGAGCCGGGGCTGCGTACTGCCGTGATCGTGTCCCGCGCTCAGCGGCTTGTCGTCCCGCACGTACGCACCGCCGAGCAGCGGCGAGTACGCGACCAGCGTGAGATCCCGCTCGGCCCGCACCATGCTGAGCAGATTGCCGTCGGCCGTACTGAGCACCCCGTCCGGCGACAGCTCACAGGGCGTATCGATGCGGTGCCGCAGATAGCTGTGCTGGTACTGGAGCACCTCGTACCCCGGCAGACCCTCGCCCCGCGCGAGGGCCCGGGCCCGCTCCACCTGCCACGCCCATTGGTTGGACACACCGAGCAGCCCGACCGTGCCCTCGTTCACGAGCGCCCCGAACTCACCTACCGTCTCGGCCAGTTCGACCTTCGGGTCGGGAATGTGGGCGTACAGGAGGTCCAGCCGCTCCAGACCGAGCCGGGCCTTGCTGCCCGCCACCGCCGACCGGATCGCCGCCGCCGAGAGGCCTTCCGCGTTGTCGACATAACTGGTCCCCGGCGCGAGCGGCGCCGCGCCCAGCTTGGTGGCGATGACGATCTCGTCGCCGATGCCACGGCTGCGCCGCCAGTTGCCGAGCAGCGTCTCGCTCTCACCGCCGACGCTGCCGGACTGCCAGAACGCGTAGTTGTCCGAGGTGTCGACGAACGTGCCGCCCGCCTCGACGTACCGGTCGAGGATCGCGAACGCCGTCTTCTCGTCCGTGGCCGTGCCGAACAGCATGGCGCCCAGGCTGAGCACACTGACCTCACGGCTCCGTGCCGGATCCGTGCCGATGGTGCGGTACTTCATGCGGAGTTCTCCCTCGCGGGGCCCGGCCGCCGGGTGCGGGCCGGGCTGTGAGAGGGAGTCAACGTCTTGAAGCGCACGCGAAGTCAAGCGCCGGGACCGGCAACCCGGCCATGCCGGGCGGCAACTGACGGACGTGACCCATCAGCGCGTCCCGACCCCCCAGGAGCCCCCACATGCCCCAACCACATCCTCGTCCCCACGCCCGTCGCAGATCGCGTCGCCTGCTGCTCGCCACCACCACGGCCGCCGCTCTCGCCGCCGCCGGACTGACGCTGCTGCCCGGCGAGGAGGCCTCCGCGGCCACCGCCCGGCAGGCCGAGAAACTCGACCGCGGCCTGGTCAGCGTGCACACCGACGCCGGTAACCTCGTCAGCTGGCGCTGGCTCGGCACCGACCCGGACAACGTCTCCTTCAACGTCTACCGCGCCGGTACCAAGGTCAACCCGACCCCGGTGACCGGCGCCACGAACTACTTCCACTCCGGCGCCCCCAACTCCGCCGACTACACGGTCCGCGCGATCGTCAACGGCACCGAGCAGGCCGACTCCGCGCACGCGATCCAGTTCCGCGCCGGCTACAAGGACGTACCGATCTCCCCGCCCGCGGGCGGCACCACACCCGACGGTGTCGCCTACACCTACGAGGCCAACGACGCCTCCGTCGGCGACCTCGACGGCGACGGCGTCCTCGAATTCGTCCTCAAGTGGCAGCCCACCAACGCCAAGGACAACTCCCAGTCCGGCTACACCGGCAACACGATCGTCGACGCGGTGAAGCTGGACGGCACCCGGCTCTGGCGCGCCGACCTGGGAAAGAACATCCGCTCGGGCGCGCACTACACCCAGTTCCAGGTGTACGACTACGACGGTGACGGCAAGGCCGAGGTCGCCGTGAAGACGGCGGACGGCACGGTCGACGGCCAGGGCAAGGTCATCGGCAGCTCGTCGGCGGACTACCGCAACTCCAGCGGCTACGTGCTCTCCGGCCCCGAGTACCTGACCATGTTCAACGGGCAGACCGGCGCGGCGATGGGCACCGTCGACTACGTCCCCGCCCGCGGCACGGTCTCCTCGTGGGGCGACTCGTACGGCAACCGCGTGGACCGCTTCCTCGCGGGCACGGCGTACCTGGACGGCAGCCGCCCGTCCTTGATCACGGCGCGCGGTTATTACACCCGTTCCGTGATCGCGGCGTGGGACTGGCGCGGGGGTAAGTTCACGCGCCGCTGGACGTTCGACACCAACTCCTCGACGAACAGCGGCAAGGGGTACGACGGCCAGGGCAACCACCAGCTCTCCGTCGCGGACGTCGACGGCGACGGCAAGGACGAGATCGTCTACGGCGCG
Source organism: Streptomyces kunmingensis (assembly GCF_039533535.1). Taxonomy (NCBI): domain Bacteria; kingdom Bacillati; phylum Actinomycetota; class Actinomycetes; order Kitasatosporales; family Streptomycetaceae; genus Streptomyces; species Streptomyces kunmingensis. The sequence goes on along the minus strand of NZ_BAAATS010000006.1, from coordinate 775,600 downwards.
ATGGCCGTCGACGACAACGGCTCCGCGCTGTGGACCACGAAGAACGGCCACGGCGACGCCATGCACGTCGGCGACCTCGACCCGTCCCGCGCGGGCCTGGAGGAGTTCAAGGTCGACGAGGACAGCTCGAAGCCGTCGTCCTGGATGGCCGACGCCAAGACCGGCGCCGTCATCTGGTCCACGGGCGCCAACGGGGACAACGGGCGCGGCGTCTCCGGCGACATCTGGTCCGGCAGCGCGGGCGCCGAGTCCTGGTCGTCGTCCGAGTCCGGCATCCGCAGCCCCAAGGGCACGGTCGTCTCCTCCCGCAAGCCGTCCTCCACGAACTTCCTGTCCTGGTGGGACGGCGACACCACCCGCGAACTCCTCGACTCCACCCACATCGACAAGTACGGCACGTCCTCCGACACCCGCCTCCTGACGGGCTCCGGCGTCCACTCCAACAACGGCACCAAGGCGACCCCGGCGCTGTCGGGCGACATCCTCGGCGACTGGCGCGAGGAAGTCGTCTGGCCGACCACCAACAACACGGCCCTACGCATCTACTCGACGCCGCTCGAAACCTCCACCCGCATCACCACACTCCTCCACGACACGCAGTACCGCACGGCCCTGGCCTGGCAGAACACCGCCTACAACCAGCCCCCGCACCCCAGCTTCTTCATCGGCTCGGGCATGCAGACTGCACCGCGCCCGACGGTGACGACGCCGTGAGGCGAGCGCTCCGAGTTGTCTCAACTCTGTACTGAGACCGCTGTTCTCGTTGATCCCCCGTGGGCACAAGTGTTCAATTGATCACTGCTGTTGATTGTTTTGCCGACGCCAACACACGGGGGATCACGGGGCATGGGCATAGTGCTGCCCGACATCGTCGACCAGGCGCTCGACCTGGTGGGTATCGACTGGCCGAACGTCGACGAGGACGACTACACGGAGATGGCCGACTCCCTCCGCGAGTTCGCGGAGAAGTTCGAGGGCCACGGGGGCGACGCGCACAAGGCGTTCACCCGGATCCTCAGCTCCTCGGAGGGCTGGGCGGTCGACTCCATGGAAAAACACTGGTCGTACGTGAAGACCAGCCATCTGGAGAAGATCCCGGACGTGGCGCGGACGTTCGCGTTCGTCTGTGACCGGATCGCCGAGATCATCATCGCGATGAAGACGAAGGCGACGGTCGAACTGGGCGTCCTCGCCGGGACGATCGTCGCCGAACTCGCCGCGTCCGGAGTGACACTGGGCATCTCGGCTGCTGCCGCCGCGGCCGAGATCGTCCTGATGCGGCAGATCGTGAAGCGCCTGGTCAAGGAGGCGATCGAGGAGATCCTCGCGGAGATCGCCGCCAGACTCGCGGAGCCCGTCACGGCGAAGCTGGAAGAGCTTGCCATCGATACGGCGCTGGATCTGCTCGAGGGAGCCTTCGACCCCAACGGCACGGGTCATGGCGGTCCGGACGGCATGAATCTCGCGTCCGCGGGCGGTGCAGGCGGGGGCGGCGGCGCGGGCAAACGGACCCTGATCGACCACGTCGAGTTCGAGGACGGCGCCGGCAAGGTCTCCCTCCACGGTGTGGACCTCGGCGGAAAAGCCCATGTCCACCTGGGCAAGGCGAAGGGCGCGTTCGGCCGGACCAAGGGGCGGGACGGGTTCACCGCGACGTTCGACCACGCCTTGGAGAAGGCGCTCGACGCCGCGACCAAGTCCGTCACCCGCACGGCCAAGCACGTCACGGACGAGATCCCGCAGCGCGTGAAGGCGGCGTCCCGGCACCAGAAGTCGACCGACCACAAGATCGGCACGCGGACCGACGGCATCGACGTCACCAAGGTCGATGCGTCCGGTGGAGCGGGCGGTGGAGGCGGTGGTGGCGGCGGGAACGGCGGTGGCGGCGGACGGGGCTCGGGCGACGGCCCCAGGCGCATGGATCCGCAACCCGGCTGGCACGGTAGAAGCGCTGGTCAGATGCGACACTACCGGCGTGATGCGATGCATGTGGATCACCTGGATCCGGAGACGCAGCGACGTGTGCTGGTCGACGAAGCCAGGAATCTGGCGGATGACGCGCAGAAGGCGTCCAACGGGCCCGACGGACAGCCTGTGTTGGGCCGGGCCAGGATCAAGCAGGGGTGTGCAGGAGCGCTGATGCACGACGGTGTGCTGACGGGGCACTCCAGTGTGACGAAGCTGAAGAAGGCGAACCCACAGAGTCCGGAACCGCAGCAGCAACTGAATACGCATCCCGCTCTGCAGTCCGTGCTGGACGACGTGAAGCGGCAGGCGGAAAGCGAGGGCGACGTGGTGGGGACCGGGCACGGACAATGCACCGAAGTGGCGCTCATCTCTGACCGGTTGCACGCCATTTCGGAGCGTGACGGTGTCGAGATACGGAGTGCCGAGGACATCAGGCGCGTGATGGACGGGGCGCAGGTGCATACCCGGCAGATCGGCGACATGAACCCGAACCGACCCGGATATTTGAGTCACGGAGATTATAAGAAACCCTGCCCCTCCTGCGAGCGAATGCTGCCGCTCGTCAACGTCACGGCCGTCTGACCGAAAGAGGATAAGAGCTGTGCCCGTTCTGAAAACGCCGGAAGAAGTGGATGCCTGGCTTTCGAACGCCGGATGGTATCCGGGGCGTAGGTGTGCCGACCTCGCCGCTGCCGAGGTGGCGAGTGTTCTACAGGATTTCCTCGACGATGGCGGCAGCCTTGTTGTCATCGATCCCGCTCTCGACTTCTTGCGTGAGCACGTCGGTCTTGTAGCGCCTCGGCACGCGTCCACCGATGACAGGGTGGAGTTCAATCCGCGTCTCATGTACCGGGAGGCAGCGGAGGATGTACAGGAGATCGCCGACGGGCTCGCTAAGAACATCTTCCCCGTCGCGCATGACACGTACGACGGTGGGACGGTCCTCATCGACGAGGTGGGACGGTTCTTCTATATGCACCACAGCGGTAACTACTTCCTCGGTGACGAGAAGTACTCGGCACTGATGAACTACTCGCGGGGTTATCCGCTCGAAGACGCGGAGGACTATTATGTCTGAGCATGTTCCTATGACCGCCGCCTCCTTGCTGGTAGGCGGCCAGATCTTCAGCCAGACCGATATCGACCCGGATTACGAGCCGGATCTGCATCCCGCGGTCCTCGCGTTCTTCCAGCAGCTTCCCGCCGCGCAGCGCGAACCCTTCATGGGCTACTGCGCCGAGTCCGCGCTCATCTCCGACCAACTCTGGGGCCTGGACCAGCGGCATACCGACGGGACGACCACGACCCTCGACGAAGCGCTGGTTCATTTCTCGGGGGCGGCCCTGGTGGCGAGAAAGGTGCGGCCCGCAGGCGATCCGGAGCACGGAAGTCATGCGGAACCCTGCCGCACGTGCACCGCTCTGATCGAGCGGCTGGGTATCGAGCTGATGGAAGCGTGACGCAGCACCACCGGCCCGCGGAAAGGATCGGCCGGACCCCGGGCCGGAACGTCGAGCAGGACGCGATGCGCGCGGCGCTGCGCCTCGGCGCGATGGCGGAGGGCTACGGGACGGCTCTCCCGGTCTTTCCCGCCGCGAAGTCATTTCTGAGCGAGTTCTACGGCCTCGACCACTGGCCGGTGGAACCGGGCCGGGAAGTGGCGTCGATCGGCTTCTCCATCGATCCGGAGAAGGCCAGGTTCCAACTGGTCCGGCTGAGCCGCCTGTCGGCCGGGCTTCGCATCGGCCTGTTCCCGGTCGGTGTCACGGAGAACGACTCCGTGCTCGCCGTGGGCGAGGACGGACAGCTTCTTTCCTTCGGGCTCGGCGGATCGTGGCACGTAGGGGACACCGCGCTCGAGGGCGTGGAGAACCTGATCTCCGGTATCGCCCCACGCAGGCTGCGCGATGCCGAGCACGCCTGGGACGTGACGTCGACGGAGGCCGACAGCCCCGTGGTCGGGGCCGTGCAGGCAGCGCTGACCGCCGTGTACGTGCTGCATCACCATGGGATCTACAGCGCCAAGAGGCTGGGTCTGACCCTGACCGGTCTGCGCGGCAGTGGGGTCGAGCTCACCCGGCAGCCGATCCGCATCCCGCGTGGGCGGCTGGAGGAGACCTTGACGCCGATCACTCGTGACATCGACGAGGTTCTCGCCGCCCACTCCGGCGGCGCGGGCTGCGAGGTGAAGCTGTCTGTCGAGGTGCCCCGCACGCATGCGGAGGCGCCCGCCGGGCTGGTCCGGTTCTCGGTTCGCTTCGGTCATGTGGCCATGCGTGCCGAGGATCTTGAGGCCGGGCTCGGCGTCGGCGCGGGTGCGCAGACCGGCAGCCTTCACGGACGGGTCGCAGAAGCGCTGAGCGGTCTGCGGCAGATGGCGTGAGGGGCGAAGCGTCCCTCGGCCGCTGGCCCAGCGCCAGGCGCTCCCGCTGTACCGGCACGTGATCGCCGTACCCGACGCCGTAAAAGTGGCGGTCGGCCGGACCGGGCGGCCGGGGCGGCCGGGAGTCAAGTAGCGCCCGGCCGCCCGCCACACATGGCCGTCGCTGTCAGCCGGTCCCGCACTCCTTCCCGCCGACCGTGAAGGCCGCCGGTACGCCGTTCCCCGAGGACCGGCTTCCCGTGAAGCCGAACGCCGCCGAGCTGCCCGCGGCCACCTTCCCGTTCCAGCTCACGTTCTTCGCCGTCACCGTCGCACCCGACTGGCTCGCCTCCGCGTTCCACGCCTGCGTCAGCTTCTGCCCGTCCGGGAACGTCCACCCCAGCGACCAGCCGTCCCACGCCGCCGTGCCCGTGTTCGTCACCGTCACGTCGGCCTGGAAGCCGCCCGGCCATTCATTGGTGATCTTGTACGTGACCTTGCAGGCGGCGTCGCCGGAACCACCGTCCCCGCCACCGTCACCGGGGTCTGTCGGAGTGTCCGCCGTCTCCCCGTAGATGACGCCCCGCCCGTTCGTCGCCACGTACACCCGGCCGTAGACCCGCGGGTCGCCCGTGATGGCCGCGCCCGTCCAGCCCCACTGGTGGGCGTCGTCGTTGATCCGGGTCCAGGTCGCGCCCGCGTCCGTGGAACGGAAGATGCCCCGGACACCGCCGATCTTCGCGCTGGTGAACAGCGTCTGGTAGCTCGCGCCCGGCGCCGCCTTGCCGAAGCCGACCGTGTCCGCCTCGGCGACGTTCGAGAGCTTCGTGAACGTGGCGCCGCCGTCCGTCGAGTGCCACAGGCCGTACGCGCCCTGCGCCGAGCCGCCCGACAGCCAGATGTCGCCCTTCGCGCCCGGCACCGCCTTGAACCGCACCGGCCCGTCCGTGGGCAGCCCGCTCGAAGCCTTCGCGGCGAAAGTCGCGCCGCCGTCCGAACTCGCGTAGAAAGTACCAGACTTGAAGGCGTAGAAGGTCTTCGCGTCCACGCGGTCCGACTCCACGACCGCACCCGCCGGCACTCCGCTCGACGCCGTCCACGACGATCCCGACCCGGTCTGCACACCCGCGCCCTCCGGGCTCCACACGTACCGGCTGCCGTCCGACGACGCCGCGACCGTGCCGCCTCCCGTGACGCCCGACGGGTCGCTGCCCGCGTACCAGTTGGCACCGTTGTCGTTCGAGAACGCGACGTGCGCGCCCGTGTCGACGTTGCCGACGCGAACGACCGTGTCCGGTTTCGACTCGGCGAAGTCCAGGCTCGTCGTGGTCGTGAAGTTCGGGCTCGTGAACATCATCGGCGGGACCTTCGTGAGGTCCGTGTGGCGGAAGCCGCCGATGTCACCGAGCGCGCTGAGCAGCGGAGCGCCGGAGGGCGGGGACGCCAGGTCGTTGACCGCCGTCTCCTCCAGGCCCTTCACCATGGGGGTGATGGAGATCTTGCCGCCCGTGTCCCATTTCCCCAGGTCCTCGGCCCCGTAGATCGTCGCGCCCGTCCCGTACATCATGCGGTTCGAGTCGAACGGGTCGATCTCCAGCGCCTCCGTCATCCAGCCCAGCTTCGGCGTCTGCTCGGGCGGGGCCGGATTCGCGCCCCACGTCAGCCAGGGCACGGAGGAGACGTCCATCGTGTAGCGGTTCGCGCGCTCGGGATACGAGGAGTAGTCCCAGGCCTTCGTCCACGTACCGCCGCTGTCCGTGGAGCGGAAGATCAGCGTGTCGGGCCACCAGGAGCTGTAGCCGGAGACCATGACCGTGCCGGGGTGCTGCCGGTCGACGGTCAGACCGCTGAAGCCGTAGTAGGTGTCCGCCTCCGCGGCCGGGCTGATGTTCTTCCACTCACCGGTCTTCGTCGCGTACCGCCACACCTGGCCCTTGCCGCCGTCATAGGGGCCGCCCGTGTCGCTGTACGCGAGGTAGAGGTAGCCGTTCTCCGCGTCCAGGACGCCCTTGTGAGGGAGGTAGCCGGTGGGCTGGCCGGCGACGCGCTGCCACGTCGCGCCCGCGTCCGTCGAGCGGTAGACCGAGTTGTCCTTGTCGGCCACACCCGCGTAGACGGTCTGGGTGCGCGAGGTGCCCGTACCCGTCGACTCGTCGAACGTCACCCACACCACGCCCTGGAGGTCGGAGGCGTAGCCGGACGTGTCGGACGGGTCCTGCCGGTAGGTGCCGGGGTTCGGGAACGCCGTCACCTGCGCCCACGTCACGCCCGCGTCCGTCGAGCGCCACAGGCCCTTGCCGCTCGGCGCGCCCAGGTACAGGACCTTGTTGTCGTGCGGGTCGATCGCGAGGCGTTCACCCATGCCGCGGCCCGGCATGTTGCCGCCGAGCTTGAAGGGGAGGTCCGTCTTCTTCCAGGTCGCGCCGCGGTCGGCGGAGCGCAGGATCGCGCCGTTGCCCGGGTCCCAGTCGTTCGTGTACGTGCCGACGGCCGCGTAGACCTTGTCCGGGTCGACGGAGTCCGACGCGAGGGAGGCGACGCCCGTGTGGCCCCAGTCGTTCCAGCCGACCGAGTCGAGCAGCGGCGTCCAGGACTTCGCCGTCTGGTTCCAGCGGTAGGCGCCGCCGATGTCGGTGCGGGCGTAGGCGAGGTTCTTCTCGGTGCGGTTGAAGACGATGCCGGGGACGAACCCGCCGCCGTCTATCCGGGCGTTCTTCCAGGTGTACGAGTCGGCAGCGACGGCCGTGCGGGGGGCGGCCGGCGCTTCGGCCGCGGAGGCCACGCCCGTCGTCAACAGGCCCGCCACGAGAGCGAGTACGCCTGCCAGGGGCAAGCGGGGTCTGCGCATGAGATCTCCAGTTGCGGATACCGGGGGAGGGGGTGAGGGAGGAGCAGGGGAGAGGGCCGGACGGACCCCGGGGAGGGGGACCGCCCGGCCCGATGTGCACGGAGCCGTCGCCGGCGGGGCGTCTATTCGAGCAGCTCCGCGTATGAACCCATGGCGAGCGCGATGTCCGCCTGGGCCCAGAACCGGTGGTACGTGAACGTCGGTGCCGCGCCGCCCGCCAAGTAGGTCTCGATCTTCGACCAGTTGGGGTCGCTCTTGTAGAAGGAGCGCAGCGAGGAGAAGGTGGACGAGGAGTTGATTGCGTCGCCGTTCGGCATGGTGCCGGTCCAGCCGCTCGGGATGTAGACCGGGTCGTCGAACCGGCTGTAGTCGGCCCGGGTCTCGGGCACGGCGATGCCGAGCGCGTCCTGGTCGTGCTCCCACATGCCGTCGAGCAGCGCCTTCGCCACCGTCTTCGCCTGCGTGTCACCGGACTTGGCGGCGTAGTACGTCAGGGTCTTCGCGTACGCCGCCGCGACACCGACATCGTTCGTGTAGTCGGCGACGGTGACGTGAAGTCCGCTGTTCGCACCGGGACTTGAGGCGTTCCAGGTGTCGGGCTTGCCCGACCACTGGAGCGTCGACGGGATCCGGAACGTACCGTCGGGGTTGATGGTCGTCTCGGACAGGGCCCAGTCGACCCACTTGTCCAGGACGGCCTTCGCGTCGGCGTCGCCCGACTGCTGGTAGTACTCGGCGACGCGCTCCATCGACCACGCCTGGAAGCCGAACCACTGGTTCGACGGTGGGTCGTGGTAGACCGGCGCCTCGTCGTAGTACATGCCGTAGAACGTCGGCGTGCCGGACGGCGGGGTGCCGTAGCTGCCGCCCCAGCTGTTCGTCGCGCCGCCCGCGATGCCACCCTCGTCCGACTGGAGCCAGCGGTAGAACTCCAGCTGCCGGTCGAGCGACTTCGCCCAGTCCGCCTGGCCCGTGGCCGATTTGGGCTTCAGGTCGGCGGACGAGGAGAGGGCGTAGGCGGCGAGGGGGTTCTGGTAGCCGCCGTGGGTGTGGCTCGAACCGATGCGCCAGGCCCAGCCCGCCGAGGTGTCCGTCGCGCCGCCCCACGCGTAGTACCAGGACATCAGGTAGTGCGAGGCGTCCTTGCCGGTGCCGGCCGGGCAGGTCGCCGGCCCGGTGCAGTTCCCGACCTTCTTGAAGTACTTGTCGTACATCGAGTACCGCAGGTAGTCACCCATCTTGGCGGCCTTGCCGACGGTCGCCGAGACGTCGGAACCCTTGCCCTGCTGCTTGGCCCACACGTCCGCCCAGTACGCGGCCTGCACGGCCCGCGCGTCGGCGTCCGGCGCGTTCGTGAACTTCCACTGCTTGGCGTAGGAGGAGTCGCCGGTGAACAGGTCCAAGTACCCGTTTTTTCCGCCGTACTTGAAGGCGTCGCACGTCGGCTGCGGAACCGTCTCCCACACCGACTCCTGCGCACCGCGCTGGAAGGTGTTGATGTAGGACGGGCCGGTAGCGGTCGGGCCCGCTTCGCACTTGCCGGGCTCGTTCCCGTAGCCGTAGACGTTGTCGACGTCCTGCAACCAGTGCATGCCGTAGACGTCGTCCGTGCCGTACGCGCTCTTCAGCTCCGCCGCGATCGGGTCACTGCCGACCGGGACCGACGGATCGAGCTTGGCCGGGTACTGGGACGGCAGATCGTGCTCGGGTGCGTACGTCGCGGGCTTCGAGGCGTTGTAGGAGGAGTTCGTCGGCTGGTCCGCGTGCGTGGGGATCATGTACTTCTCCATGATCGTCCACGCCCCGTTGAACTTCGACCAGTCGCCGCTGACCTTGCCGTACATCGCCTGGAGCCACAGCAGGTAGCTGTACGCCTCCGACGTCGTCTCGTGGCCGTGGTCGGGCGCCTCGACGATCAGCGTCTCGACCGAGTGGTACGGGACACCCTCCGGCGAGAAGTAGCCGTTCGCCGGGTTGGTGATCTTCCCGTAGAGATCGAGGAAGCGGGCGTCGTACGTCTTGGAGGCGGCGAGCTGCGTGACGGTGACCGTGGCCTTGGTGTGGCCGGGAGCCGACACGGTGAAGGTGGCCGCGCCGGTGCCGGAGGCGTCGGCGGCGACCGTCACCTTCTGCGCCGTGTTCCAGTTCGACGGCGTGAAGGTCAGGCTCGCGCCCGAGGAGACGGACAGGCCGGTGTTGCCGCTGGTGCGGGCCACCGCGACCGTGACGTTCGACGCCGGCTGCGTCGACAGCTTCACGTCGAACGTGCCCGACTTGCTTTGCTGGACGCCGAGTTGGGTCGGCGAGGCGACCACCGCGGGGCCCGCCGCGACCGTGATGCCGACCGGCGTCGACTCGCCGGACGCGCCCTGACTGTCGTACGCCTTCGCGTACAGGGAGTGCGTGCCGGCTGCCAGACCGTCCGCGGAGAGCGCGTACGGGGCGGTCGTGTCCGTGCCGAGCAGCGTCGTGTCGTCGTAGAACTCGACCTTGCCGATGCTCGCTCCGTCGGCCGCCGCGGCGGTGGCGGCGAGCGGGACGGCGTCGCCCGCCGAGTAGACAGCGCCGGCTTTCGGGCTGGTGAGCACCGTGATCGGCGGCTGATGGGCGCCCGCACACGTCGTGCCGTTGACCGCGAAATCGGTGGGCGCTGAATTCGAGCCACTGTAGGTGAATTGCGCGCCTGCCGAGGTGGCGGCGCCGGCCGCGATCTTCGCGTTGTACGAGAGGCTTTTCGCGGTGACCGTTCTACCGGACTGCGACCAGGTCGCGTTCCAGCCGTTGCTCAGCTTCTGGTTGCCGCCGTAGCTGTAGGTGAGGGTCCAGCCGTCGATCGCCGCGGTACCGCGGTTGGTGATCGTCAGATCGGCGGTGAAGCCGGAGCCCCAGTCGTTGGTCTTGTAGTCGACGCTGCACTCAACTGCCGCCGCCTGAGCGGTGGTTGGGAGTGCCGCAAGGGTGGCGAGCGGTAGTGCCAAGGTGGCCGCGACAGCGGTCCACAGCCGCCGGGCCGGTCTGTTTGCCATGCGCTGGTTCCTCCTTGCGGTGGAGGGGCGGGGGGTCAAAGAGGTGCGGCTGTGATGTGGGCGTCACAACCTGTGAACCAGTGGGAGCGCTCCCAAGGATGGTGACGCGGCAATTGAGGGTCAAGAGGCTTGAAGAGTCGAATTATTTCGACAACAAGAATTAGTAACTCGTCTGTTGCTTGACGGCAGTTCCTTCTCTACAGTCCACCAGCAACCAGTGGGAGCGGTTCCATCAGTCGACGTGCCGGCCTGTGCCGGTTGCGCCCGAGCTGCAAGGAGTCGCTCATGCGACACCCCCCGCATCACGCGTTACGTGCAACTCTGCTCGCGTGCGTCGTCTCGGCGGCCACACTCGTCCCCCTGACCACCGCCGCGTCCGCGGCCGCCCCCGCCTGCTCGGTGGAGTACTCCGTCACCGGGCAGTGGGACGACGGCTTCCAGGCCGCGGTGAAGGTCACGAACAACAGTGCGGCCAAGGCAAGTTGGAGCCTGACCTTCGACCTCGCCGACGGCCAGAAGGTCACTCAGGGCTGGTCCGCGAAGTGGTCCCAGTCCGGCACGGCCGTGACCGCGGTCAACGAGTCCTGGAACGGTGCGCTGCCCTCCGGCGGGAGCGTCTCCGCCGGGTTCATCGGGTCGCGGTCGGGGGCCGGCACCGTACCGACGGCCTTCAAGCTGAACGGCACGACCTGCAACACCGACGGCACCGACCCGACGGATCCGACGGACCCCACCGATCCGACCGATCCGACGGATCCGGGAGGGGACGGCGCGGCCCCGGCCCTGAAGGTCTCCGGGAACAAGCTCGTCGACGCGTCCGGTGCCACCCGCCGGATCCTCGGCGTGAACCGCTCCGGCGCCGAGTTCATGTGCGTCCAGGGTTACGGGATCTTCGACGGCCCGGTCGACGACGCGTCCGTCGCCGCCATCGCCGACTGGAAGGCCAACGCCGTCCGGATCCCGCTCAACGAGGAGTGCTGGCTCGGCCTCGACAACATCAAGCCCGAGTACGCGGGCGTCAACTACCAGTCCGCGATAAAGGAGTTGGTGACCAAGGTCAAGGCTCACGGCATGACGCCGATCCTGGAGATGCACTGGTCGTACGGCCAGTACACGGGGAACTCGGCCGGCTGCTCCGACATCCACGCCAGCTGCCAGAAGCCGATGCCGGACGCGCGGTACGCACCCGGGTTCTGGTCGTCGGTGGCGGGCGCCTACAAGGACGATCCGACGGTCGTCTTCGATCTCTTCAACGAGCCCTATCCGGACCGTGCGACCTCCAGCACCGCTGATGCGTGGGCCTGTTGGAAGGACGGCGGCGCCTGCCCCGGCATCGGCTACGAGGTCGCCGGTATGCAGGACCTCGTCGACGCGGTACGCGGCACGGGCGCCAGGAACGTGATCCTCGCGGGCGGCCTCGCCTACTCCAACGACCTCGGCCAGTGGCTCGCCCACCGGCCCGACGACCCGGCCGGCAATCTCGCCGCGGCCTGGCACGTCTACAACTTCAACACCTGCGCCTCCGAGAGCTGCTGGGACTCCACGCTCGCGCCCGTCGCGGCCCAAGTCCCGCTGGTGGCAGGGGAGATCGGCGAGAACACCTGCTCGCACGGGTTCATCGACCGTGTCATGAAGTGGTTCGACGACCGCAAGCTGTCGTACCTCGGCTGGACCTGGAACACCTGGGACTGCTCCTCCGGACCGTCCCTGATCAGCAACTACGACGGGACGCCGACCGCGTTCGGGGCCGGTCTGCGCGATCACCTGCGCGCGCTGAACGGCTGAACGGACGATCACCGGGCATCCGGCGGCAACCATCCCTCGCCGCACGGCAACCACCTTGCACCCGGCGATCACCACCTCTCACCTCCCGACCGACACCCCCCGCTCCATCGGCACGACCTCGCACCCCACGAGTACCACCCGCACCCCACGAAAGGGACATCGCACACCATGAGCCGTATCAGATCGCGCGCCGGCACCGCCGCGCTCGCCGCACTCGCCCTCACCGGCGCCGCCTGCGTGGGCACCGCCGCCGCCCTGCCCGCCGACGTGGCCGTGGGCGCCGCGGCGGCCACCTGTAGCGTCGACTACAAGGTGCAGAACCAGTGGGACAGCGGGTTCACCACCGCCGTCACCGTCACCAACAACGGCGCCGCCGTGAACAGTTGGAACCTCACCTGGTCCTACGCGGGCAACCAGAAGGTCACCAGCGGCTGGAACGCGGACATCTCCCAGTCCGGCGCCGCCGTCACCGCGAAGAACCTCTCCTACAACGGCAACCTCGCCACCGGCGCCTCCGCGTCCTTCGGCTTCAACGGGTCCTACAGCGGCAGCAACGCCCTGCCCACCACCTTCAAACTGAACGGCGTCACCTGCAACGGGGACACCGATCCGACGGACCCGACCGACCCCACGGATCCGACCGACCCGACGGGCCCCTCCGACCGGGTCGACAACCCGTACGCGGGCGCCAAGGTGTACGTGAACCCGGAGTGGTCCGAGAAGGCCGCCGCCGAACCGGGCGGGACCAAGATCTCGAACCAGCCCACCGGCGTCTGGCTCGACCGCATCGCCGCCATCAACGGTGTCAACGGCGGCATGGGCCTGCGTGACCACCTCGACGAGGCCCTCACCCAGAAGGGAAGCGGCGAAGAGGTCGTCCAGCTGGTCGTCTACGACCTCCCGGGCCGCGACTGCGCCGCCCTCGCCTCCAACGGCGAGCTCGGGCCGAACGACATCGCCAAGTACAAGTCGGACTTCATCGACCCGATCGCGGCGATCCTCGGCGACGCCAAGTACGCGAGCCTGCGGATCGTCACGACGATCGAGATCGACTCGCTGCCCAACCTCGTCACGAACGTCACGCCCCGCGCGACGGCCACCCCCAACTGTGACGTGATGAAGGCGAACGGCAACTACCAGAAGGGCGTCGGATACGCCCTCGACAAGCTCGGCGACATCGACAACGTCTACAACTACATCGACGCCGGCCACCACGGCTGGCTCGGCTGGGACGACAACTTCGGCGCCTCCGCCGACATGTTCAAGACGGCCGCCACCAGCGAGGGCGCGACCCTCGCCGACGTGCACGGCTTCATCGTGAACACCGCCAACTACAGCGCGCTGAAGGAGAACAACTTCACCATCGACGACTCCGTGAACGGGGTCTCGGTCCGCCAGTCCAAGTGGGTCGACTGGAACCGCTACACCGACGAGCTGTCGTACGCCCAGGCCATGCGCACCAAGCTGGTCTCGATCGGCTTCGACCAGAACCTCGGCATGCTGATCGACACCTCCCGCAACGGCTGGGGCGGCCCGGCCCGGCCCGCCGGACCGGGTGCGAAGACCACCGTCGACACGTACGTGGACGGTGGGCGCTACGACCGCCGCATCCACCTCGGCAACTGGTGCAACCAGTCGGGCGCCGGCCTCGGTGAGCGGCCGCAGGCCAACCCGGCCGCCGGGATCGACGCGTACGTCTGGATGAAGCCGCCGGGCGAGTCGGACGGTTCGAGCACCGCCATCGACAACGACGAGGGCAAGGGCTTCGACCGCATGTGCGACCCGACGTACACCGGTAACCCGCGCAACAACAACCACCTGTCCGGGGCGCTGCCCAACGCGCCGGTGTCCGGGCACTGGTTCTCCGCCCAGTTCCAGGAGCTCATGAAGAACGCCTACCCGGCACTGTAAGAAAGCCCGACTCCGTCGGGGCCGGGCGAACACCACACCCCCGGCCCCGACGGATCCAGCTCTACCGCGACCGTGCCGGCGGGATCAGACCACGTCGAACGAGGCCGGGTCCGCGCCCAGGCGGCGGTCCTCGTTGAGTGCGCTGATCGCGCCGAGGTCCTCGGCGTCCAGTTCGAAGCCGAACACGTCGATGTTCTCCTTGATCCGCGACGGCGTCACGGACTTGGGGATCACCACGTTGCCGAGCTGGATGTGCCAGCGCAGCACGATCTGCGCGGGTGTACGGCCGTGCTTCTGCGCGATCGCGATGATCGCCGGGACCTCGAGGAGGCCCTTGCCCTGGCCGAGCGGCGACCAGGCCTCGGTCGCGATGCCCAGCTCCGCGTGCTTCTCGCGGGAGACCCGCTGCTGGAGGTGCGGGTGGAGCTCGATCTGGTTGACGGCCGGGACGATGGACGTCTCGGCGGTCAGCCGGTCGACGTGCTCGGGAAGGAAGTTCGAGACGCCGATCGCCTTGGCGCGGCCGTCCGCGTAGATCTTCTCGAACGCCTTGTACGTGTCCACGTACGTGTCCTTGGCCGGGAGCGGCCAGTGGATCAGGTACAGGTCCACGTGGTCGAGGCCCAGCTTGGCGAGCGAGGTGTCGAAGGCGCGCAGGGTGGAGTCGTAACCCTGGTCGGCGTTCCACAGCTTCGTCGTGACGAAGAGGTCCTCGCGGGGTACGGCGGACGCGGCGATCGCCCTGCCGGTGCCCTCTTCGTTTCCGTAGACAGCCGCTGTGTCGATGCTGCGGTACCCGGACTCCAGGGCCGTCGTCACGGCCGTCTCCGCCTGGTCGTCCGGCACCTGCCAGACGCCGAAACCGAGCTGCGGCATCTCGACGCCGTTGTTCAGGATGATCGGGGGGACCTTGCTCACGAGGTGTCGATCCTTAAGTCGTCGATTGGTACTCCCATGATCAACGATCGCGGGAGTACGTGCATTCCTGCCCGGGGGAGCACCACGGGACTCTTGCCGACCACCAGCATGCCAGTCACGTATGTGAATTTCATGCCGGGGTCTGCGTCCCCAGGTACGCCTCGCGTACCCGTTCGTCAGCCCGTATCGCAGCCGGTGTCCCCTCGGCGAGCACCTGCCCCAGATCGAGGACCATGACCCGGGAGCAGAGCTCCATCACGAACGCCACATTGTGCTCGACGAGCAGCACCGCGCACCCGTCGTCCTCGGCGAGGTGCCGCACCGCCGCCGCGAGCAGTGCGCGTTCCTCCGCCGTCATGCCCGAAGCCGGCTCGTCGAGGAGCAGCACGCGCGGCCGGTCGGCGGCGGCCCGCGCCAGCTCGACCATGCGCGCCTGCCCGACCGGCAGTGTCCCCGCGTACGCGTCCGAGAGCGCGTCGAGTCCGCAGGCCCGCAGCAGCGCCGCCGCCCGGCCGGGGTCCGCGCCGCCGCGCCGCCACTCCTGGGCGACCAGCAGATTGTCCCCGACCGTGAGCTGCCCGAACAACTGCCGGCGCTGGAACGTGCGGCGCATCCCGTGCCGTGCCCGCCACACCGGGGAGCGCCGCGTGATGTCCGCGCCGTCCAGGAGCACCCGGCCGGTGTCTGGCCGTAGGATCCCGGAGACGACGTCGAACAGGGTCGTCTTGCCCGCGCCGTTCGGTCCGATCAGGCCGCACACCTCGCCCGCCGCGAGCCGCAGGCCCACCCCGTCGAGGGCCCGCACCCCGCCGAACCGCACCCCGATGCTCTCTGCCTTCAGTACGTGGCTCATGCCCGCCCCGCCTCCTCGGCCGGTGCGGGCCGGGGTGCCGGTGCCGCGAGGCCCAGATAGGCGTCGGTGAGCCGCTCCGTCTCGACCTGCGAGCGTGGGCCGCACCAGGTCACCCGGCCCTGTGCGAGGTACGCCACGGTGTCGGCGACGCCGAGGATCTCGGACGCCTTCTCCTCGACGAGCAGTAACCCCGTGCCCGCGTCGCGGAGTTCGGCGAGCAGCCGGTACACCTCGTCGACGACGCGGGGCGCGAGTCCGAGCGACGGCTCGTCCGCGATGAGCACCCGCGGGGGGCGGTGCAGCAGCGGGGCGAGCGCGAGGAGCTGCTGTTCGCCGCCGGAGAGCGAGCCCGCCGGGACGCTTCGCCGTGCGGCGAGTCCGGTGAACCGCTCGTAGACCGCCGATCGGCCGTGCGTGGAGGGGAGTTGAAGGGCCAGGTTCTCGTCGACCGTGAGGGACGGGAAGATCGCGCGGCCCTCGGGCGCGAGCACCACCCCGGCCCGCGCCCGGCGGACGGCACCCTCCCGGCCCGCGGCGCGCCCGGCGACGTAGACCTGCCCCTGGAGCGGTGTCAGCAGTCCCGCCGCGACCTTGCACATGGTCGACTTCCCGGCACCGTTCGGTCCGAGCAGCGCCACGATCTCGCCGGGGCGGACGCTCAGGCCGACACCCTGAAGGACCGGCGCTCCGTCGTATCCGGCGTGGACGTCGAGGAGTTGGAGTCCCGCATCGGGGTCGGGGACGGTCGCCGCCCGGGTCTTCGGCGGGGAGGCCGCGGTCGCCCCGCGCCGGTGTCTGCGTACCGAGAACGCGGCGCAGTACCCGTCCGGATCGTTGGCGAGCGCGAGCCCCGCCAGCCCGAACAGGATGACCGGTACCTGCACCGACTCCGTCGCGTAGTCGCTGACGAGATGCGGTACGACGGCGAACGTGAGGCCCGCGACCACCGCGAACTGCGGGCGGCGCACCCCCGCCGCGACCACCACGGCGAGCCAGATCAGTCCGGTCATCGCGGTGAAGTCGGTCGCTGTGACGCGGGTGTTGAACGACGCGTACATCACGCCGCCGAATCCGGCGAGCCCCGCCGACACGGTGAACAGCAGCAGCTTCGTGCGGATCACGGAGACACCGGAGGCCATCGCCGCGGCAGGGGCCGAGCGCACCGCCAGCATGGCCCGCCCGGCCCGCGAGCCCCGCAGGGCGCTGAGCGCGGCCACGCCCGCCGCGCACAGCACGACCATGGCGACACCCATCGCCCGGTCGTCCCCGAGGTCGACGGGCCCGAGGACGGCACGCGGGATCTCCCAGCCGGTGTCGCCGTTGCGCAACCAGCCCATTTGGAACAGGACTTGGTCCGCCAGGAAGGCCAGCGCGAGCGTCGCGAGGGCGAGGGAGCGACCGCCGAGCCGCAGCGCGGGCAGCGCCACCACCGCGCCGAGCGCCGCCGCCGCGCACGTCCCGATGAGCGCCGCGCCCAGGAACGGCACCCCGTGGCTCATCAGCAGCCCGGCGACCAGCGCCGCGCCCGTCACGAACGACGCCTGCGCGAGCGAGACCATCGCCCCGAGCCCGGTCACCACGGTGAACGACATGAACACCAGGGAGATCGCCAGGCCCTGCGCGAGGATCCCGCTCCAGAAAGGCGTCGTCACCGTGTAGAAGGAGACCGCGAGCAGCACCGCGGCCGCCGCCCACGGCCCCCATCGCCGCGCCCACGACCTGCCCGCCAGGTAGTCCACCGGCGGGGCGTCCGTCGCGGCCGTGCCCGCCGTGCGCCGGCGTCGCGTGAGCAGCAGCAGCCCGGCGAACAGGATCAGGAAGGGCACCGCCGTACGGAACCCGGTGATCTTCTCGGCGAACGAGGCGTACCCCGCGACCAGGTTCTGCAGCACCCCCAGGCCGAGGCCGCCGGCGAAGGCCAGCGGGACCGACATGAACCGGCCGAGGACCGCGGCCGTCGCCGACACGAAGAGGAACAGGGTGAAGTCGTGCGCGGAGAGCCCGAGCAGGGGAGTGGCGAGCACGCCCGCGAGCCCCGCGAGCCCCGAGGACAGCATCCACGCCACCGACGAGAGGCGGTCCGCGCTCATCCCGCGCAGCTCGACCAGCGTCCGGTTGTCGACGCTGGCCCGCAGTTTCAGACCGAGGGCCGTGTGCCGCAGCAGGATCCACAGGCCGAGCGCCACGACGGCCGTGGCCACCCAGGTGATGAGCTGGTCGGAGTCGACGCCGACGCCGTCCATCGGCTGCCAGCTCTCCGCCGGGCTGGGCCCGACGCCCGGCAGGCCGAACTGGTTCTCCGCCGGTTTCACGGCGGCCCCCGCGTCGTCGAGCAGCTCCACCACCCACAGACCGAGAGCGGGCAGCGCGACGAGCAGCCCGATCGTCGCCACGATCTGCGCGCTCTCGCCGACCCGCGCCAGCTTGCGGAACATCATCCGGTCAAGTCCCCAGCCCAGCAGGGGACATACGACGAGCACCAGCAGCAGCGCTGTCGGCACGGCGGGCCAGCCGAAGCCGGAACGCAGCTCGTAGAAGGCCAGCGCGCACAGATACGCCGTCGCGCCGTGCGCGAAGTTGAAGAGGCCGGAGGCCGAGTAGGAGAGCACGAGCCCGGTGGCGAGCAGCGCGTACAGCGCGCCCGACACCAGGCCGCTCAGCACGAACGCAAGCAGGTCAGCCATGCGAGAACCCCTTCAGGCGGGCCTACTCGAACTACTTGAACGGGATGGGCGCGTAGCACCTGAACGGCGACGAGACCCGGTACGCTCCGCCCTTCAGCTGCACCAGCGCCCCGCAGCCGAACGATTCCCGTTGCCCGCGCGGCAGTTCACGGTCGCCGACCATCGTCCCGGTGTCCGAGAAACCGGCCGCCGCCTTCTGGAACGAGTCGAGGTCGAGGTCCTTGCCCGCCTTCTCGGCGATGGCCAGGAAGAGATCGGCGCCCATGTAGCCGGTCATCATGTGCATGCTCAACGGGACGTCCTCGTCGGCCGCCTTCCTGATGTCCGCCTTGAACTGCTTCATCGCCGCGGTCGACGACTCGAACGGCTGGAAGGACAGCAGCACGTGCACCCCGTCGAGCGCCTGCTTCGTCGCGCTCTTGGCGAGCAGCCCGGGGTCGTAGTCGGTCGGATCGGTCAGCACGCCTTTGAAGCCGGTGCGCTTGACGGCCGTGAACAGGCCGATGTTGTACGGGGTCTGCATCACGGAGACGACCACGTCCGGCGCCTTGCCGCGGTCACTGCGCAGCAGTTCTTTCGTGTACGCGGACCAGTCGCTGGGGACCGACGTGGCGGGTACGGACGCCTTCGCGTACGTCACTCTGTAGCCGGCGGAGGCGAAGGACTGTTTGTAGGTGCGGATGGCGAAGGTGCCGGCGTCGTTGTCGTTGGCGAGGATCGCGACGGACCTGCCCCGCGCGCCGCCCGTGACGTTCTTGAGGCCTTCGGGCCAGGTCTGCGAGATCGTGCCGCCCGGCATCGGCACCATGCAGCCGCCGAACCCGTAGAGGTAGGCCGGGCCGCAGAACGCCGGCAGCGTGCCCCAGCCGAACGTCGGAACCCGCTGCTTCTGCAGGAAGTCGGCGCCGGAGAACGTCACCGAGCTCATCGGGGCGATGGCGAACACCTTGTCCTGCTGGACGAGTTTGCGGGCCGCCGCCAGGTTCTTCGCGGGGTCCTGCCCGTCGTCCTCGGCGCCCAGGTAGTCGATCTTCCGGCCGTTGACCCCGCCCTCGGCGTTGGCCCTGGCGAAGCGGGCCTTCGCGCCCAGGTCGGTGTCCTTCTTGCTGTACCCGCTCGCGGTCGTCATGGAGACGATGCCGCCGACCCTGACGGTGTCGTCGCTCACCCCTCGTACGGAACTTCCCTCGCCTGCCGATGAGGTGCTGTTCGCCGTGGAGTTGCAGGCGGTGGCGAGCAGGAGCGCCGCCACGGTGGCGGTGATGGCGCGGATCGGTCGCGACACGGTCGGCCCCCTCCGTCGGAGTGAGGCAGATTCTGTGTGCGACCTGACGAACCGTCAATAACCGACGCAGCAGTTTCTGATAGGCCGTCAGGAGCCGTGTGCAAGGCTGGACTTGCTCAGTGACGCGTCGGATCAGCTGCGGTACAGCGCGTCGACCTCCGCCGCGTACGCCGACTCGATCGACTTCCGCTTCAGCTTCAGCGACGGGGTCAGCAGCCCGTGCTCCTCGGTGAACTGATGGGCCAGGATCCGGAACGTTCGGATCGACTCCGCCTGCGAGACGAGCGTGTTGGCGGCCACCACCGCCCGCCGCACCTCCATCTCCAGGTCACCGTCGCGCACCAGGTCGGCGGGGGTCATCAGCTGCTTGCCGCGCATGCCGAGCCAGTGCTCGACGGCCTCGGAGTCGAGCGTGACGAGCGCCGCGATGTACGGCCGGTCGTTGCCCACGACGATGCACTGCGCGACCAGCGGATGGTCCCGGACGCGCTCCTCCAGTTGCTGCGGCGAGACGCTCTTGCCGCCGGAGGTCACCAGTATCTCCTTCTTGCGCCCGGTGATGGTGAGGTAGCCGTCCTCGTCGAGCGAGCCCAGGTCACCGGTGGCCAGCCAGCCGTCGTGCAGAGTGGCGTCCGTCGCCTTCGGGTCGTTGAGGTACCCCTGGAAGATGTTGTCGCCGTACAGCCAGATCTCGCCGTCGTCCGCGATGTGCACCGTCGTGCCCGGAATGGCCTTGCCGACCGTGCCGTAGCGGGTCTGCTCGGGCGGGTTCGCGGCCGCCGCGGCCGTGGACTCGGTCAGCCCGTACCCCTCGTAGACGGCGACGCCCGCGCCCGCGAAGAACAGTCCGAGCCGCCGGTCCATGCCGGAACCGCCGGACATCGCCTGCCGCACCCGGCCGCCCATCGCCTCGCGCACCTTGGAGTACACCAGCTTGTCGAAGACCGAGTGCTGCATCCGCAGCGACGCCGACGGCCCCGGGCCGGTGCCGAACGCCTTCGCCTCCTGGGCGTCCGCGTACTTCACGGCACACTCGACGGCCTTGTCGAACGCCCCCGACCTGCCCTCCTTCTCGGCCTTGCGGCGGGCCGCGTTGAAGACCTTCTCGAAGATGTACGGCACCGCCAGGATGAAGGTGGGCCGGAACGCCTGGAGGTCGGGCAGCAGCGCCGCCGCGTTCAGTCGCGGCTGATGCGCAAGCTTCACGCCGCCGCGTACGGCGGCGATCTGCACCATTCGCCCGAAGACGTGCGCCAGCGGCAGGAACAGCAGGGTGGACGCCACGCTGTCGCGCTTGGACGCGAAGACCGGCTCCCAGCGGGTCACCATCGTGTCGGCCTCGAACATGAAGTTCGCGTGTGTGATCACGCAGCCCTTGGGGCGGCCCGTCGTGCCGGACGTGTAGATGATGGTGGCGACCGAGTCCGGGGTGACCGCGCGGCGGTGCCGGTGCACCGTCTCGTCGTCGATGTGGGTGCCGGACGCCGACACCTGGCCGACCGCGTCGGAGTCGAGCTGCCACAACCGCTGAAGATGCGGCAGCCGGTCGATGACCGTGGCGATGGTCATCGCGTGGTCCTCGTGCTCCACCACCGCGGCCGTCACCTGGGCGTCGTACAGCATCCAGAAGACCTGCTCGGCGGAGGACGTGGGATAGACCGGGACGACCTGGGCGCCGATGGTCCACAGCGCGAAGTCGAACAGCGTCCACTCGTAGCGCGTCGGGGACATGATCGCGACGCGGTCGCCGAATCTGATGCCTTCCGCGAGCAGACCCTTGGCCAGGGCCAGCACCTCGTCACGGAACTGGCCCGAGGTGACGTCGTGCCACTGGCCCTGCTTGTCCTTGCGGCCGAAGGCGATATGTGAGGGATCCTCCAGGGCGTGATCGAAGACGGCGTCGGCCAGGCCGCCCACCGGCGGCGCCGTCGCCAGAGCGGGGTTGGTGAACTCGCGCAAAGTTGCTCCTTGTGGCGCTCCGCACAGCGTCGGTGACGGTACCCGACCGCGCGCCTCGGCGGGAGGGGTACCAAGTCGCCGGGAGCGCGCGGAATATGCACAGGTCAGCCGGGTAAATACGGCCACAAGGGAAGCGGCGGGACAGAATACTTACGCTTGAGTAAGTTTCGGGGGCGTAATCTCCCGGCGCTCTTCACCACTCTCCACGGAATCTGTACGGAGAGGTCACTGAGGCGCGCCGACCGCCTTTTTGGACGGAGTGGTCGGTTCCGCTACGGGCGCCTTGGGCGACCGTACCAGGACGAGCACCGCCAGGCCCCCGACGAGCGCCACGCAACCGGCCAGCACCGATGCCGAGTTGAGCCCGTGTGCGAACGCCGTGTGCAGCGCGTGCTCCGGCACCCGGCCGCGCATGGAGTCTGCCCCACCGCCCGCGAGCGCATGCGCGGCCCCGCGCGGCAGCGTGTCCTGCATCCCGGAGATCACCACGGTGCCGAAGACGGCGATGCCGAGCGCGTACCCGAGCTGGCGGAACGTGTTGAGCGAACCGCCCGCCATGCCCGCCCGGGCCGGCTCGACCGTGGCGAGCGCGGCGCCCGCGATGCCCGGCGACACGAACCCGACCCCGACGCCGGTCAGGAGCAGCCCCGGCACGAGCGCCGGCCAGGTCGACCCCGCGTCGAGCACGGCCTGGCAGCACAGGCCGACCCCGATCAGGACGAGCCCGCCGCCGACCGTGATCCGCGCGGGCACCCCGTGCAGCAGCTTCCCGCCGGCGATCGCCACCACCATCGACGCCCCGGACAGCGACAAGAACACCAGGCCGCCGCGGACCGGGCTCATCCCGAGCAGCGTCTGCAGCCACAGCGAGGTGTAGGGCAGCACACCGAACGCGGCCGCGTTGAAGGCGAACGCCCCCACCATCACGCCCACGAACGCGGGCTTGCGCAGCAGCGCCAGATCGAGCATCGGATGCGCCGACCGCCGCTCGACCAGGACGAACGCCACCAGGGCCAGGCCGGACGCGGCCAGCGCGCCGAGTGCGCCGCGCTCGCCCCAGCCCCGCTCGCCGGCCCGGATGACGCCGTACGTCGCCGCTCCGGCGAACGCCGCGAACGTCACGGTCCCGGCCCAGTCGATCCGCCGCTCCCGCGGCCCGCGCGACTCCGGCACGGCCCGCAGGGTCAGCCACACCGCCGCGACACCGACCGGCAGATTGACCCAGAAGATCCACCGCCATCCCGGCCCTTCGGTGAGCAGGCCGCCCAGCACGGGCCCGATGGCGGCCGCGCCACCGCTCACCGCACCGAACACACCCAGGGCGACGGAGCGCTGCCGCCCCTGGTAGACGGAGCCGAGGATCGGCAGCGTCGTCGCGAACATCGCCGCGGCGCCCACCCCCTGCACGACCCGCGCGGTGACGAGCATCCCCGGCCCGCTCGCGAGCCCGCACACCAGCGAGGCGACCGCGAACACCACCACACCCGCCACATGCACCCGGCGCCGCCCGAGGATGTCCGCGGCCGCGCCGATACCGAGCAGCAGCGCGGCGAGCGCCAGCGCGTACCCGTCCATCACCCACTGCAGATCGCTGAGCGAGGCGTGCAGCGCGCCGGCCATGTCCGGCAGCGCGACCACGGCTATGGACACGTCCAGCAGCAGCATGAACGTGCCCAGGCAGACCGCGGTCAAGGTCCCCCATGTACGCATCGTGAATCCGGCCTCTCGTCTCGTCGACACTCGTCGACACTCGTCGACACTCGTCGTCTCTCGTCGTCTCTCGTAATGCCTCCGTACGATGACGCTGCGGCGGTCGATCACCACGATCAGCGGCGCTCAGGAGACGGAATCCGACAACTGAAGGCGGAAACGGCATGGATTCCCACACGTTCGACGAGGTGGAGCTCAAGATCCTCCAGGCCCTGGAGATCGACGGGCGTGCCCCCTTCAGCCGGATCGCCGAGGTCGTCGGCGTCTCCGACCAGACCGTGGCCCGCCGCTACCGCAAGCTCGTCGCGAGCGGCGGGCTGCGCGTCGTCGGCCTCCAGGACAGCCATCTGCTCGGCCACGACACCTGGATGCTGCGGCTGCGCTGTGCGCCGGAGGGCGCCGAGACCATCGCGACGGCACTGGCGCGCCGACCGGACACGGCGTGGATCGGCCTGACCTCCGGCGGCACGGAGGTCGTCTGCATCACGGTGCCGCGCACCCCCGGCGACCACGACGACCTGCTCCTCGGCAAACTCCCGCGCACGCCGCACATCGTGGAGATCCGGGCCCTGCAGATGCTGCACCGGTACTTCGGCGGCCCCCAGGGCTGGCTGCGCAAGCACGGCCTGCTCACCCCTGACCAGGTCGAGGCGCTGCGCCCGCCGCCGCCCACGGCCGAACCGGCTCTGCCGACCCAGGACGACGCCCCGCTGCTCGCCGTCCTCAAACGGGACGGCCGCGCCACCTACCCCGAACTCCAGCGCGCCACCGGCACCTCGGAATCCGCGGTCAAACGCCGCCTGGCCCAGCTCCTCGCCTCCGGCGCCTGCTATGTCGACATCGAGTACGACACGACGCGCCTGGGCTACGGACTGGCGGCCGTCCTGTGGATCACTGCGGCCCCGCGCCACCTCCACGCGGTCGGCCGCGCCCTCGCCGACCACCAGGAGATCGCCTACGCCGCCGCGACCGCGGGCCCCTCGAACATCGTGGTCACCGCGGTGGCCCGCGACACGGCGGACCTCTACGCCTACGTGAGCGGCAAACTCGGCCACCTGAAGGGAGTGGAACACGTGGAAACGGCCCCCTTCTCCCGCAGGGTGAAGCAGCTCACATACAACCCCGCCAAGGGGCGCGGGGAACGGCGCGAGCAACCACGACGCACGTGAAGCCGCGACGCAAGCGGCGAAACAACGGCGCGAAGGCGCTAACGAGCGGCCCGATGCAACCGATCCCCACCGGCCAGGATCGCCTGAGCCAGTGCCGCACCGGCCCCACCCTGCTCCCGCCCCCGCCCCGCGGAACCGTGCAGCAGCACGAAATCGACCTCCCCCAGCTCCGGCAGCCCCACCCGGTCAGGGACCCGCACCAGCCCCGGAGGGACGAGCCCCCGCGCGTGCGCCATCACGCCGAGACCGGCCCGCGCCGCGGCGATCAGCCCGTTCAGCGAACCGCTCGTACAGGCGATCCGCCACGCCCGCCCGTGCCGCTCCAGCGCTTCGAGGGCCATCGCCCGCGAGATCCCGGGCGGCGGGTACACGATCAGCGGCACGGGCCGCTCCGGATCGATCCGCAGTCGCTCGGAGCCGATCCACACCATCCGGTCGTGCCACACGGACTCCCCGCGCGGATCCTCCGGCCGCCGCTTGGCCAGGACCAGATCGAGCTTCCCGGCGTCCAGCTGCTCGTGCAGCGTCCCCGACAGCTCGACCGTCAGCTCCAGGTCGACCTCGGGATGCTCGTGCCGGAACGCCTCCAGGATCTCCGTGAGCCGCGTCAGCACGAAGTCCTCGGAGGCCCCGAACCGCAGCCGCCCGCGCAGCCGCGTTCCTGTGAAGAAGGCGGCGGCCTGCTCGTGGACCTCCAGGATCCGCCGCGCGAACCCGAGCATCGCCTCCCCGTCCTCGGTCAGCTCCACGGAGTGCGTGTCCCGCGTGAACAGCGTGCGCCCGGCCGCGTCCTCCAACCGCCGCACATGCTGGCTGACCGTCGACTGCCGCAGCCCGAGCCGGCGCGCGGCCTGCGTGAAGCTCAGCGTCTGCGCGACGGCGAGGAACGTCCGCAACTGCCCGGGGTCGTACATGCTCCGACCCTACCCCGCTCATCACGCAACACGATCACAGTCAGAACGGTATGCAGGATTCCCGATCACGGTGATCAGGAGGACCATGGAGAGGGCACGACCTGAACCGAGAGCAAGGAACCAATGAAACGCCTGCACTGGCCGAGCTGGATGCCGATCGACCCGTACATTCTGGCGTTGATCGGGACAGTCGGCCTCGCCGCACTCCTCCCGGCCCGCGGCGCCGCCGCCGATGTCGCCTCGGGCGCCTCGACCGGCGCGGTCGCCTTCCTCTTCTTCCTCTACGGGGCCAGACTCTCGACCCGTGAGGCGATGGACGGCCTGCGGCACTGGCGGCTCCACGTCACGGTTCTCGCCTGCACGTTCGTGGCCTTCCCGCTGCTCGGCCTCGCCGCCCGCGGCCTCGTCCCCGTCCTGCTCCCGCAGAACCTGTACGAGGGGCTGCTCTTCCTCACCCTCGTCCCCTCCACCATCCAGTCGTCGATCGCGTTCACCTCGATCGCGCGCGGCAACGTCCCGGCGGCGATCTGCGCGGGCTCCTTCTCCTCCCTCGCCGGCATCGTCCTCACCCCGCTGCTCGCGGCGGCGCTGCTCGGCAACAGCGGCGGGGGCTTCTCCGCCGACTCGCTGGTCAAGATCGTGCTGCAGCTGCTCGTGCCGTTCCTCGCGGGCCAGTTGCTGCGCCGCTGGGTCGGCGGCTTCATCGCCCGCCACAAGAAGATCCTCGGCTACGTCGACCGCGGCTCGATCCTGCTCGTCGTCTACACGGCGTTCAGCGAAGGCATGGTGCAGGGCATCTGGCACCAGGTCAGCGCCGTCCGCCTGGCCGGCCTGCTCGCCGTCGAGGCCGTGCTCCTCGCGGTGATGCTCGCCGCGACCTGGTACGGCGCGAAGGCCCTCGGCTTCAACCGCGCCGACCGGATCGCCGTCCAGTTCGCCGGCTCGAAGAAGTCCCTGGCCTCCGGACTGCCCATGGCGAGCGTCCTGTTCGGTGCGCACGCCTCGCTGGCGGTGCTGCCCCTGATGCTCTTCCACCAGATGCAGCTGATGGTGTGCGCGGTCATCGCCAAGCGCCGAGCGAAGGACCCCGAGGAGCCGGGCGGCGAGCCGCTCACCCCGGCCGTCGAGGCCCGAACCGCGGCCGGTACAGCGACACGTTCCGGCTGAGGGCCAGAATGAAGCCCGGTCAGGGGCGCGGGGAGCTGCGCGACCAGCCCTCACCGGTCGCGAGACGCCAACGATCGCTCACGCCCCCCACGCCACGCGTAGCTACCGGGTGCCCCGCACCTGATCCAGCGGCAACCACACAACCGACCGCCCACCGGAGGTGACCCGCACATCGTCGAGGGCCCCGCTGAAGTACGCTCGGCTGTCCATCCGCTGCCCCACATGCACCCCGAACGGCGAGTTCCTGCTCACCGACCCGGGAACGGCGGCCGCGCTCCTGACCACGACGCCGTCGATGGTGAGCGTCAACTGGCCGTCGGCGCGCCGGAGTTCGGCCTGATGCCATGCCCCGTCGTTGTACGCGGACGAGCTGCTCACCGAAACGGAGCGCGGCGCCCCCGCGCCGTCGCGGGCGGTCATCAACCCGATGATCCGGTGCGAGGCCGGCTCGCCCCGCAGCCACACCTGCGGCTGAGTCGTTCCTATTCCGCCCATCCACAGGAACGGCTGCTCGCCGCTGGTCGCCGTGTACCGGAACCGTACGGAGGCGGCGAAGTCCCGTTCGCCGAGCGCTATTCCAGGCCGGTACGGCAGCCGGACCGCGTCATCGACCCCGTCGAACGACAGCGCCCGCCCGGCGGCCCCGTCCGTCACCGACGCCCCGCCGAGCACAGCCGCCCGCCGCGCGCCCGGCGCGACGTCGTCCGTCGTCGGATCGGCGCCGCGCCGCTTCTTCAGCCAGTCGGGCATGAACCGGGCGAAGCGGATCTCGTCGCGCGCGTCGACCGCGCCGCCCTCGTACATCAGGCCCACGTGGTCACGGTCGGCCTGCACCAGATCCGAGTAGCCCGACCAGTCCGTGGTCACCACGGTGCTCCGGTCGAAGCTGTCCCAGGTGCGCCCGCCGTCGTAGGAGGACCGGACGGTCATGGTGCGGCGCCGGTCCGGATCGCCGGGGCAGGCGAGCAGCAGCTGCCTGCCGCCCCGGCCGGCGGGCAGCACCGAGCACTGCACCTGCGGCGCGTACAGGTCGGGCTGCGTGGCGAAGGGGCGGGCGAACGAGTTCCCGCCGTCCCGGCTCACCGCGTGCGTGCGATGTCCGGGGTCGGTGCCGTCCTGTTCGCGGCCGCTGACGTAGATCGTGCCGTCGGGGCGCTCGGCGAGCGTCATCTCGGACGGCTTCTGGCGGAACGTGCCGTCGTCCGCGATCGGGCGGCCCTTGGTCAGCTGGATGCCGTGCACGGGCCCGGTCGCGTACCAGGAGTTGAAGTCGGGGGGCAGCAGCTCGTCACTGAGGTCGCGCGGCGCGGACCAGCTGCGGCCGTCGTCGTCGCTGTACTGCAGGTGCGGGGTGCGATCGCACGGCGTGTCGCAGTTCTTGCCGTCGGTGCGGCCGGTGTTGTACGTCTCGCCGAGCACGATGCGACCGGTTCGCAGGTCCACGATCGGCGCCGGGTTTCCGTGTGTGTCACCCGCGCCCTCGTTGACGACCTGGAGCGGTGACCACGTACGGCCGCCGTCCTCGGACCGTTTGACGACGATGTCTATGTCACCGGCGTCCGAGCAGTCGTTCGTGCGGCCCTCGGCGAAGGCCAGCAGGGTCCCCTTCGCCGTCTTCACGACGGCGGGGATCCGGTAGCAGGCGTATCCGGGGTCCTGAGACGCCTTGAAGAGGACCTGCTGCTCGAAGGAGGGCGGGGTCTCCGTGGCGGTGGCGGCGTGTGCGGCCACCGGCGCGGGCAGTGCCGCGGCGACGGCCAGCGCCGCCACCGCCGATCTCAGACGTGTGCGCATGTTTCTTCGTCGCATGGCGCGTCCTACCCTTTCAGGTCATACGGACAACCGGACATCCCACGTCCAACGTATGCGTGACAGACGCTACTGGGGCGGCTCGTCACCCCACAAGAACCGTGCATCGCGGGACCGGAGGTTCAGGCCATCGGCGCAGCACGGGACCCGGGGACCGGACGCCCCGTCAGGAACAGCTGACACGGCGGCGTAGGGGCCCGGCCGGCGCAGGGGGCGCTCCCCGCCGGGCCGGGCCCCCGCCGCCGTGTGGCGGGGGCCGGGTCAGCCCTGCTGTGAAACGGCCGTCGCGGCCTGCAGAGCGACCCGGTGTTCACCCGCGTACACGTTCATGGAGGAGCCCCGCAGGAAGCCGATCAGGGTCAGGCCCGTCTCGGCGGCCAGGTCGACGGCGAGCGACGACGGCGCGGAGACCGCGGCGAGCATCGGGATGCCCGCCATGACGGCCTTCTGCGCCAGCTCGAACGAGGCCCGTCCGGACACCATGAGGACCGACCGCGACAGCGGCAGGTCCCCGTTCTGCAGGGCGCGGCCGACGAGCTTGTCCACCGCGTTGTGCCGCCCCACGTCCTCCCGTATGTCGACGAGCTGCCCCTCCTCGTCGAACAGGGCCGCCGCGTGCAGGCCGCCGGTCCGGTCGAAGACACGCTGGTCCTCGCGGAGCCGGTCGGGGAGAGCGGAGAGCAGCTCCGGCGTGAGGCGGAGCGGGGGAGTGTCGGCGATCGGGAACCGGGCCGTGGTGCGCACCGCGTCGAGGCTCGCCTTGCCGCACAGCCCGCAGGACGAGGTCGTGTAGACGTTGCGCTCCAGCGTGATGTCGGGCAGGACGACGCCGGGCGTGGTGCGCACATCGACCACGTTGTAGGTGTTCGAGCCGTCCGCCGTGGCGCCCGCGCAGTACACGATGTTCTGCAGATCGTCGGCGCCGCCCAGCACCCCCTCGCTGACCAGGAAGCCCGCGGCGAGCGCGAAGTCGTCGCCCGGCGTGCGCATGGTGATGGCGAGCGGCTTGCCGTTCAGCCGGATCTCCAGGGGTTCCTCGGCGACGAGGGTGTCCGGCCGGGTCGAGACACGCCCGTCCCTGATCCGGATCACCTTGCGCCGTTCCGTGACTCGTCCCATGTCTTGATCAGTCCCGGTTCTGTACGTGCTGGTAGCCGAAGCGGCCCTTGATGCAGAGGTTGCCGTGCGTCACCGGGTTGTCGTGCGGTGACGTGACCTTCACGATCTCATTGTCCTGCACATGGAGCGTGAGGTTGCAGCCGACTCCGCAGTACGCGCACACGGTCGTCGTCTCCGACTGCGCCGACTCGTCCCACGTACCCGCGGCGCGCATGTCGAACTCCGACTTGAACGACAGCGCTCCCGTCGGACACACCTCGACGCAGTTGCCGCAGTACACACACGCCGAGTCGGTCAGCGGCGCGTCCTGCTCGACGGCGATACGTGCGTCGAAACCGCGGCCTGCGACCGAGATCGCGAAGGTGTTCTGCCACTGGTCGCCACAGGCGTCGACGCACTTGTAGCAGAGGATGCACTTGTCGTAGTCGCGTACGTAGAGGTCGTTGTCGACCCTCGGTTCCTCGCCGAGCCGCTCCGCGTCCGGGCCGAACCGGTCCGGTTTCGCCTCGTACTCCTTCAGCCACGAGGCGACATGTGGGGTGGTCGACATGTCGACCGAGGACGCCAGGAGTTCGAGGACGACCTTGCGGCTGTGCCGGGCGCGCTCGGTGTCCGTGCGCACCTCCATCCCCGGCTCGGCTCTCCTCGAACACGCGGGCACGAGCGTCCGCGCCCCCTCGACCTCCACGACACACACCCGGCAGGCGTTCTTCGGCGTCAGGGTGTCGCCCTGACACAGGGTCGGGATGTCCTTCCCGGCGGCGCGGCAGGCCTCGAGGATCGTCGCCCCCTCGGCCGCGCGCACCGGCTCCCCGTCGATCGTGAACTCCAGCAGGCGCCGGGGGATCCCCAGCTCAACGGCGGTCATGACGCGTACGCCCCCAGGCGGTCGATGGCGGACTCGATGGCGTTCCAGGCGGTCTGGCCCAGACCGCAGATCGAGGCGTCCTTCATGGCGCGCCCCACCTCGCGCAGCAGGGCGATGTCGTCGTCGGCCTCGATGCCCTTCTTCTCGGCGATCCGGTGCAGCGCCTCCTGCTGGCGCACCGTGCCCACCCGGCACGGCACGCACTGCCCGCAGGACTCCTCGCGGAAGAACTGCGCGATGCGCAGCAGGATGCGCGGGAGCGGCAGCGCGTCGTCGAAGGCCATCACCACACCGGAGCCGAGCGTGGTGCCCGCGGCGCGGGTGCCCTCGAAGGTGAGCGGGATGTCGAGTTCGTCGGGGCGTACGAAGCCGCCTGCGGCGCCGCCGAGCAGGATCGCCCGCAGCGGGCCAGGGGT
This sequence comes from Streptomyces kunmingensis, assembly GCF_039533535.1. Lineage (NCBI taxonomy): Bacteria > Bacillati > Actinomycetota > Actinomycetes > Kitasatosporales > Streptomycetaceae > Streptomyces > Streptomyces kunmingensis. The sequence goes on along the minus strand of NZ_BAAATS010000006.1, from coordinate 744,829 downwards.
GCCGGCGAGGTCGAGCAGTTCACCCAGGGTCGCCCCGAAGGGCAGCTCGTAGATGCCGGGCCGGTCGACGGCGCCGGAGACGCAGAACAGCTTGGGGCCCGTCGACTGCCCGGTGCCGATGGCCGCGTAAGCCTGCGCCCCCATGGTCAGGATCGGCAGCACATTGACGAGCGTCTCGACGTTGTTGGCGGCGGTCGGCTTGCCGAACAGGCCCTTCTCGACGGGGAACGGCGGCTTGGAGCGCGGCTCGCCCCGGTACCCCTCGATGGAGTTGAACAGCGCGGTCTCCTCGCCGCAGATGTAGGCACCCGCACCGCGCCGGATCTCGATGTCGAAGGAGAACCCCTGCCCGAGGACGTCCTCCCCCAACAACCCCCGCACCCTGGCCTGTTCGATGGCGTGACTCATCCTGGCGAGTGCCGTCGGGTACTCGCCGCGCAGATACAGATACCCGTGACGCGCACCCGTCGCGTACGCCGCGATCGTCATGGCCTCCACGAGCGCGTACGGGTCGCCTTCCATCACGACCCGGTCCTTGAAGGTGCCGGGCTCGGACTCGTCGGCGTTGCACACGAGATAGTGCGGCCCGTCCGGCTGCGCCGCGGTGGCCTGCCACTTGCGCCCCGTAGGAAACGCGGCCCCACCCCGCCCCACCAGCCCCGCCTCCGTGACCTCCCGAATCACCCCGGCGGCCCCGATGGCGAAGGCGCGGCGCAGAGCGGAGTACCCGCCGGCGGCCCGGTAGTCGTCGAGGGAGGCGGGGTCGACGCGGCCGACGCGCTTGAGAAGGACGAGGCCCGGGTCACCGGCTTGGGGCACAGCTGCTGACGCGACGGGCTCATCGCCGGCCAAATCCAGCCCCGCTCCGGGACGAGAGGCAGCGGGGTCCGGGGCGGAGCCCCGAAACGGCGCGAGAGGCACGGCCGACGCAACAGACCCGGCCCGCACAAGCAGAGCAGCCGGCGCCCGCTCACAAAGCCCCAGACACGGTGACTCCGCAACATCAACATCAGGCCCCAACCCTGCTCGCGCCGCCGCACACAACTCCGCACCCCCCACCCGCGCACACGCCAGATCCGTACAAACATGAAGCACGGCCGCAGGCCGCTCCCGCACCGAGAACATGGAATAGAACGTCGCCACCCCATACGCCTCAGCCGGAGGCACCGTCAGCCGACGGCACAGATAGTCCAGCGCGCCAGGGCTGATCCACCCCACCCGGTCGTTGACCGCATGCAACCCCGGCAACAACAGATCCCGCCGCTCGCGGGCGGCCCGCCCACCCCGCGCCCACCGCAGATCCGCGTCGGAGCGGTCATCGGCCCCCTCCCACGCGGACTCCGGCGGCCCGAGCAGCGCGTCGACCGCCTCCCGTTCCTCGTCGGTCGGTTTGCTGTCACCAAAGCGCAGGTCCACGGTCGCCCAGCCCCTCTCCGCTCACACGTCACACGGTCAGCTTCTCGATACGTATGGCCGACGCCTTGAACTCCGCCGTCCCCGCGATCGGACAGTTCGCCTCGATCGTCAGCGAGTTGGTGTCCACCTCGTCGGGAAAGTGCATGGTCATGAAGGCGAGCCCGGGACGCAGGCCCGGATCGACCCAGACCGGCGCGGTGACCACCCCGCGCCGCGACGAGACCCGGACCTCCTCGCCGACCACGACCCCGTACCGTTCGGCGTCCTCCGGGCACAGCTCGACGTACTCGCCGCGGCGCAGCGGGGACGCGAAACCCCCGCTCTGCACACCGGTGTTGTACGAGTCGAGGCGGCGCCCGGTCGTCAGCCGGATCGGGTACGACTCGTCGGTGAGGTCGACCGGCGGATCGTGCTCGACGAGCCCGAACGGCGCGAGCCGCCCGCGCCGTTCGGGGTCGGTGTCCCACAGCCGCCCGTGCAGATACGAGGAGGGCAGCTCGTCCACGTCGGGGCAGGGCCACTGCAGCCCCTGGTGCTCCGCGAGCCGGTCGTACGTCATGCCGAAGTGGTCCGGCGACAGGGCGCGCAGCTCGTTCCAGACGGCTTCGGCGTCCGCGTACTTCCAGTCGTGGCCGAGGCGCGCGGCGACGTCGCAGATGATGTCGATGTCCTCGCGCGCCTCGCCGGGCGGGGTGAGCGCGGCCCGTACGCGCTGGACCCGCCGTTCGCTGTTGGTGGTCGTGCCGTCGGTCTCGGCCCAGGCGGCCGTCGCGGGCAGCACCACGTCGGCCAGCTCGGCGGTCCTGGTCAGGAAGATGTCCTGGACCACCAGGTGGTCGAGGGCGGCGAGCCTGCGCATGGCCTGCTCGCTGTCGGCCTCCGACTGCGCGGGGTTCTCGCCGATGCAGTAGACGGCGTGCAGCCGCCCGTGTTCCATCGCCTCGAACATGTCGGTGAGGGTCATCCCGTACCGCGGCTGGATCACCGTGTCCCAGGCCTGCTCGAACTTGACCCGGTGGCCGTCGTCGAGGAGGTCCTGGAAGCCGGGCAGCCGGTTGGGGATGGCGCCCATGTCGCCGCCGCCCTGCACGTTGTTCTGGCCGCGCAGCGGCTGCACCCCGGCGCCGTACCGGCCGACGTGGCCGGTGAGGAGCGACAGGTTGATCAGAGCGCGGACGTTGTCGGTGCCGTTGTGGTGCTCGGTGATCCCGAGCGTCCAGCAGAGTTGCGCACGTTCGGCTCGTGCGTAGGCGTGGGCGAGGTCGCGGATGGCGGCGGCGGGGACACCGGTGACCTTCTCCGCCAGGGAGAGCGTCCACGGTTCGACGAGCGCCTTGAACTCCTCGAAGCCGGTCGTCGCCCGTTCCACGAACGCCTTGTTGTACAGGCCGGCGGCGATGATCTCCCGGGCGACGGCGTGCGCGAGCGGGATGTCGGTGCCGACGTTCAGGCCGAGCCAGCTCTCCGCCCACTCGGCGGTCGAGGTGCGGCGCGGGTCGACGGCGTACATCCGGGCCCCGTTCCTGATCCCCTTCAGTACGTGCTGGAAGAAGATCGGGTGGGCGAAGCGGGCGTTGGAGCCCCACATCACGATGAGGTCCGTGTGCTCGACCTCCTCGTACGAGGAGGTGCCGCCGCCGGAGCCGAACACCGCCGACAGACCGGCGACGCTCGGCGCGTGACACGTACGGTTGCAGGAGTCCACGTTGTTGGTGCCCATGACGACACGTGTGAACTTCTGCGCCACGAAGTTCATCTCGTTGGTGGCGCGGGCGCAGGACAGCATCGCGAAGGCGTCCGCTCCGTGCTCCTCGCGGGTGCGCCGGAAACCGTCGGCCGCGCGCGTCAGAGCCTCGTCCCAAGTGGCTTGCCTGAAAGGCGAGTTGCGGTCGCCCGGAACGGAGCGCACCAGCGGGTGGGTGAGCCGGGTGTAGGTCTTCGGGGTGCGGTCGCGCCGCTTGCGCTTCATGGTCTCTTTCATGCGGCGTCCCTCCTGATGCCGTGGGCGAGCAGGTCCGAGAGGGCGTGCACGGTGCGCAGGGTGGGCACCTCGACGCCCGTGATGTCCGCCAGCTCCACGACCGCGGCCAGCAACACGTCCAGCTCCAGGGGCTTTCCGCGTTCCAGGTCCTGGAGCGTGGAGGTGCGGTGGTCGCCGACCCGTTCGGCGCCGGCCAGGCGGCGCTGCACGGAGATGTCGGGTGTGCAGCCGAGGGCCGCGGCGACGGCGAGGGTCTCGGTCATCATGATCTCGATGACCCGGCGGGTACCGCCGTGCAGACACATCTGCCGCATGGTGGCGCGGACCAGGGCGCTGATCGGGTTGAAGGAGATGTTGCCGAGCAGCTTGATCCAGATGTCGGAGCGCAGATCGGGTTCGACGGGGCACTTCAGGCCGCCCGCCCGCATCGCGTCACTGAACGCGGTACAGCGCGCCGACACCGAGCGGTCCGGCTCCCCGACGGAGAACCGCGTCCCTTCCAAGTGGCGCACAACTCCCGGCGCCGCCAGCTCCGTTGCCGCGTAGACGACACAACCGACGGCGCGTTGGGGGGCGAGCACCGCGCTCACGGCTCCGGCCGGGTCGACGCTCTCGAGCCGGTGGCCGTCGTGCGGGCCGCCATGCCCGTGGAAGTACCACCAGGGGATGCCGTTCTGTGCCGCGACGACCGCCGTACGGTCGTGCAGCAGGGGCTCGATCAGCGGCCCGCACGCCGCGTACGAGTTGGCCTTGAGGCCCAGGAACACATAGTCGGCGGGCCCGATCTCGGCCGGGTCGTCGGTGGCGTGGACCCGCGCGGTGAAATCGCCGCGCGGGCTGACGACCTGGACACCGCTGTGCCTCATGGCCGCCAGGTGCGGTCCACGGGCGACGAGGGAGACGTCGGCGCCCGCGCGGTGCAGCGCGGCTCCGACGTAGGCGCCGATCGCTCCGGCGCCGAGGACTGCGACCTTCACTGGCTGGCTCCGTCCGGTCGAGGGTCCGGCTCCGCCCTGCTCGCACGGGCAGTGGCGGTCCGGGGAAAGAAGCGGAGGCTGTCACAGGGGACGAGCGGAGGCCGTCACACGGGACGGCGGAGGCCGTCACAAGGGACGGTGGAGACTGTCACAAGGAACGGTGGAGACTGTCGATGGAATATTGTCTACAGTATGGAAGTTGGGTCGACAAGACTCCGCGCACCGGCTCGCCCCTCGGCTTGCCAGGGCATTGCGCAGCGGCATACGTACCGGCATGCGGCTCGGAGTACTCAACGGCATTGCATACCGTCGACGAATTCTGTGCGGAGTGCCGTCCACCCCTTCCCAACGCCTCCGCCGCTGCCTACGGTTCTGGATCATGAGGCCCCCCGTCGCACCCCCGGGCTGGAGCCGCTGGCTCGTACCGCCCGCCGCCCTCTCGGTCCATCTCTCCATCGGCCAGGCGTACGCCTGGAGCGTTTTCAAACCGCCCCTCGAATCCGCCCTGAACCTGAGCGGCACCCAGAGCGCGCTGCCGTTCCAGCTCGGCATCGTCATGCTCGGCCTGTCCGCCGCGTTCGGTGGCACGCTCGTCGAACGCAACGGCCCGCGCTGGGCGATGTCCGTCGCCCTCGTCTGCTTCTCCTCGGGCTTCCTGCTCTCCGCCCTCGGCGCCGCCACCGAGCAGTACTGGCTGATCGTGCTCGGCTACGGCTTCGTCGGCGGCATCGGCCTCGGTATCGGCTACATCTCCCCGGTCTCCACCCTGATCAAGTGGTTCCCGGACAGGCCGGGCATGGCCACCGGCATCGCGATCATGGGCTTCGGCGGCGGCGCGCTGATCGCGTCGCCGTGGAGCGCCCAGATGCTGGACTCGTTCGGATCGGACAGCGACGGCATCGCCCTGGCGTTCCTCGTGCACGGCCTCGTCTACGCGGTCTTCATGACGCTGGGCGTGGTGCTGATACGGGTGCCGGGCAAGAAGTCGCCGCCAGAGGCGCGGGAAACCGCGCAGACGGTAACCCCCACCGGCCCGCAGGTATCAGCGAAACAGGCCATCCGCACCCCCCAGTTCTGGTGCCTGTGGCTCGTCCTGTGCCTGAACGTGACCGCCGGCATCGGCATCCTCGAAAAAGCCGCACCGATGATCACCGACTTCTTCAAAGACTCCAGCACCCCGGTCACCGCATCCGCCGCGGCCGGATTCGTCGCCCTGCTCTCCGCCGCGAACATGGCCGGCCGCATCGGCTGGTCCTCCACCTCCGACCTGATCGGCCGCAAGAACGTCTACCGCCTCTACCTCGGCGTGGGCGCCCTGATGTACCTCCTCATCGCCCTGTACGGCGATGCCTCCAAGCCCCTGTTCGTCATCTGCGCGCTGGTGATCCTCTCCTTCTACGGAGGCGGTTTCGCGACCGCTCCCGCGTATCTGAAGGACCTGTTCGGCACGTACCAGGTGGGCGCCATCCACGGGCGGCTGCTCACCGCCTGGTCGCTGGCGGGCGTCCTCGGCCCGCTCATCGTCAACTGGGTCTCCGACAGCCAGGAGTCCGCCGGGAAACACGGCTCGTCCCTCTACGGACTCTCGTTCATCATCATGATCGGCCTCCTGGTCGTCGGCTTCGTCGCCAACGAACTCATCCGGCCCGTCCACGCCCGCCATCACGTCCCCACCCCCAGGGAGCCCGCCGATGACACCGCCGACCGTGACCACCAGCAGCCCGCCTAGCCGCCGGGGCCTGATCGCCTTCGCCTGGCTGTGGGTCGGCGCGCCGCTCGCCTACGGACTGTACGAACTAGTGCAAAAGGCCACACAACTGTTCACAGGCTGACCGGTCGGGCCGATCGGTCGGAAGTCTCCAACCGATCCACCGCAATCCTGTTGCATACGTCACCTCCTACTCGCCGGTCGCTGAGCAGACTTGAACGTCCGCAGCTCGCACGGGGGCGGGCCAGCTACACGAGGGGACGTCCATGAACGGCTCGCGCATCGTCGGCATCGGTCACTACCAGCCCGCCAGAGTCCTCACCAACGAGGACCTGGCGGGCATGGTCGACACCGACGACGAGTGGATCCGCTCGCGCGTCGGCATCCGTACCCGGCACATCGCGGGCCCCGACGAACCGGTCGACGAGCTCGCCGCGCACGCCGCCGCCAAGGCGCTGGCCGCCGCGGGCCTGAGCGCCGACGCCATCGACCTGGTCGTCGTCGCCACCTCCACCGCCGTCGACCGCTCGCCGAACATGGCGTCCCGCGTCGCCCACCGGCTCGGCATCCCGTCCCCGGCCGCGCTCGACCTGAACGTCGTCTGCGCCGGCTTCACCCACGCCCTGGCCACCGCCGACCACACACTGCGTGCCGGGGCCGCCACCCGCGCGCTCGTCATCGGCGCGGACAAGATGTCGGCCGTCACCGACTGGACCGACCGCACCACCTGCGTCCTGGTCGGCGACGGCGCGGGCGCCGTGGTCATCGAGCCGTGCGCCGACGGCGAGGAGCCCGGCATCGGCCCCGTCCTGTGGGGTTCGGTCCCGGAGATGGGCAACGCCGTACGGATCGAGGGCGAACCCGCGCGCTTCGCCCAGGAAGGCCAGTCCGTCTACCGCTGGGCGACCCGGCAGCTGCCGCCGCTCGCCCGCGAGGCCTGCGAGAAGGCGGGCCTGGCCCCGGCCGACCTCGCCGCGGTCGTCCTGCACCAGGCCAACCTGCGGATCATCGAGCCCCTCGCCGAGAAGATCGGCGCCGTGAACGCGGTGGTGGCCCGGGACGTCGTCGACTCCGGCAACACCTCCGCCGCGAGCGTGCCGATGGCGCTGTCCAAGCTGATCGAACGGGGGGAGCTGCGCAGCGGGGAGCCCGCCCTGCTCTTCGGATTCGGCGGAAACCTCTCGTACGCGGGCCAGGTCGTGCGCTGCCCCTGACGGGCGTCGTCCGCTGTCCGTGACGTACGTCGTCCGCTGCCCGTGATCTGAGGTGCGCGCCGCCCGTGCTCCGAGGTGTGCGGGATGTGACGAGGCCAACTGCCCCTAGTGGTAGCGATTGTGCTCGGTAAACTGTATTCCAAAGACAATCGAACGCCCACGAGGGGGACCGCGATGTTGTCCACAGGACTGCCGCAGGGGGCGGTGCCCAAGCTCGAGCGCCCCGGCCCGTTGCGCGAGCGGGTCTACGAGGCGCTGCTCGCACTCATCACGACCCGCGCCCTCCAGCCCGGCCAGCACCTCGTCGAGAGTGAGCTGGCCGGGCATCTCGGGGTCTCGCGCCAGCCAGTGCGCGAGGCGCTGCAACGCCTGAACACCGAGGGCTGGGTCGATCTGCGCCCCGCGCAGGGCGCGTTCGTGCACGAGCCGACGGAGGAGGAGGCCGACCAGCTCCTCACCGTCCGCACGCTGCTGGAGGCCGAGGCGGCCCGGCTCGCCGCGGCCAACGCGGGCAAGACCGGCATCACCGCCCTGGAGGAGCTCTGCGCCAAGGGTGAGCAGGCCGTCGCCGACGGGGACGTGGACGTGGTCGTCGCGACGAACGCCGAGTTCCACGCGAAGGTCATGGAACTCGCGGGCAACGTGGTCCTGGCCGAACTCGCCGGCCAGGTCGACGCCCGCGTCCGCTGGTACTACCAGCCCGTCGCCCGCCAGCGCGGCAAACAGTCCTGGATCGAGCACCGCGAACTCATCGCGGCGATCTCGGCCCGCGACGAATCACGGGCGACAGCGGTGATGCGGGCGCACACGGAGCACACCCGCGAGACCTACCACCACCGCAACCAGGACTGAGCCCGCCGTCCGGACCGGCCCGGGTGCCGTCTCAGGCGTCGAAGGCGCCCGCGTGCTCCCGGGCCCACTGCGCGAACGTGCGCGGCGCCCGGCCCGTGACCCGCTCCACCGTGTCCCGCACGGGGGACTCGTCCAGCGTCCCGTCCACGTAGTACCGGAAGAAGGCGTCGACGTACGCCTCGGGCATCCGGGCCGAGAAGTCGGCCCGCGCCTCCTCGTCCGTCAGGCCTTCGAAGCGCAGCGGCCGGCCGAGCACCTCACCGAGGACGCGGACCCGGTCCGCCGGGGTCTGCGCCTCGGGCCCGGAGAGGGCGAGTGCCCGGCCGTCGTACGGGCCCGGGGGCGCGAGCAGGACGCGGGCCGCCACCTCGCCGATGTCGTACGGGTCGAGCACCGCCGCGCGTACGCCGGGGAACGCGGCCCGGACCACGTCACCCTTCTTCAACTGGTCGGCCCACTCCAGGGTGTTGGACGCGAAGGCGCACGGGCGCAGGAACGTCCAGGCCAGGCCGGACTCCCTCGCCGCGTCCTCCGACTCCATCATGTAGCGGGTGACGGCGTTCGACTCCTCGCCGCCGGGGACGGAAGCGCTCGACAGCAGCACCACCCGCCGCACCCCCGCCTCCCGCGCGTCGGCGAGGACCTGCCGCTGGCCGCTGTATCCGGGCAGCAGGAACAGCGCCTCCACGCCGGCGAGCGCGGGCCGCAGCGTCTTTGGCCGGCCCAGATCGCCCGCCGCCGCGTCGACGCCGGGCGGCAGCCCCTCGGCCCGGCCCGTGCGGCTGAGGGCCCGCACCGGGGCCCCGGCCGCGGCCACGGCACGGACGACCTGCGAGCCGACGTTGCCCGTCGCCCCCGTCACCAGAATCATGTGAGCTCCCCTGCTCCGGCGCCCGCCCCGGTGGCGGACGCGCGGGGGGACCAGCGCGCCTCAGCGGCCAGCATGAGGACCAACAGGGCCACCAGCGCCAGCAGTTGGGCCAGGGCGGACACGTGCAGGCCGAGGAGTGCCGTCGCGAGCACCACCGGTACCGCGAGCGCCCGGTAGCCCACCGGGAGCAGCCGCATCGCCGCCCGGAACGCCACGTCGCCCGCCAGGAACAGGGCGACCCCGCCAGCCAGCGCGAGCGCCGGGCCCGTGGGCAACTGCTCGCCGATGTGCCCGAGCGACTTCTTGATCCCGGCGGCGAGGAACGCGACGCCGAGCAGCATCGGCAGGAACGCGTAGTAGTACGCGGTCATCGCCTGGCGCCAGCGCCGGTCGGCCGGTGTCGCGGCGAACGCGTGCTCGGCCCCGCCCTCGTCGCGCACGAAGTACGTCCACCACAGCGCTCCGGCGAGGGCGAGGGCCAGGAAGACGCCGGTGAACACGCTCGCCGTGAACGGCAGGTCGCCGATGCCGACGCCGATCGCGATGATCGACTCGCCGAAGGAGACGATCAGCAGCAGCCCGTGCCGCTCCACGAAATGACCGGGGTTCAACGCGCCCATCTGGGAGCGGAGTTCGGCGGACGCGCGGCCCGAACCGCGCGTCGGTCCGTGCTCCGCCATCAGCGGCGTCACGAACTGCAGCACGATCGCCAGGACCCACAGCCCGTTCGCGAGTGCCCCCGTGCACAGGCCGGCGCCCGTCACGGCGAGCGCGGCAGTGGCGTTGGGCGCCGCGTACCAGACGACGTCATGGCCGTGGCTGCGGGTGTAGAGGACGCTGTGGACGACGACGACCAGCAGAAGGCCGAGGCCGAAGACGACGCCCGCGTTCGAGTGCGGGTCGAAGGCGTGCGGGATCGACAGGGCGCAGATGAGGAAGCCCGCCATGCCGAGGAGCATCAGCGCCCGGCGGGAGGGCCGGTCCGGCGGCACCTGGTTGGTGAGGTAGGCGTAGGCCGAGTACATCCAGTACAGAACGGCGAAGATGAGCACGACGCGGCCCGCGGTGGCCCACGACAGATCGTGCGCGATCAGCACGGTCAGCTGGGTCAGTGTGTAGACGAAGACCAGGTCGAAGAAGAGCTCCAGCGAGGTGACCCGCTGTGGGACCGCGGGCTCCGGCCGTGCGGCTCTCGCCGGCTCCTGTGATGGTGCCGTCTCCGGCGTCATGTCCTAACTCCCCCTGTGACGTGGCGCGTTGCCGCGCGCGATGGACAGGCTACGGGAGGACCGGCCCCCGGGCCGATCTTCGGATCCACCTTTGTCCTGTGACTGGAGAAAGTCATGGGTAATTCCTGCGCAACTTCTTCCCACACCCGGCAGGCACTGCTACGTTCCCCATCGAAAGAACGGCGAAAGTACCGGAGCCCGAAGAGGCGGGGAGGGGCACGTGAGACGCATGACGGCTCGACCCGCCAACGCGCACCAGGCGCGCTTGCTGCGACTGCTGCGCGACGGAGGACCCAACTCCCGCGCCCAGCTGGGCGATCAGATCGATCTGTCCCGCTCCAAGCTGGCCGTCGAGGTGGACCGCCTCCTGGAGACCGGACTCGTGGTCGCCGACGGACTCGCCGCCTCGCGCGGCGGCCGCCGCTCCCACAACATCCGGCTCGCGCCCGGACTCCGCTTCCTCGGCGTCGACATCGGCGCGACCTCGGTCGACGTCGCCGTCACCAACGCCGAGCTGGAGGTCCTCGGGCACATCACCCAGCCCATGGACGTACGCGAGGGGCCGGTCGCGGTCTTCGAGCAAGTACTCGCCATGGCAGCCAAGTTGAAGGCGTCCGGACTCGCCGAGGGGTTCGACGGAGCGGGCATCGGCGTGCCCGGCCCCGTCCGCTTCCCCGAAGGTGTCCCGGTCGCTCCGCCGATCATGCCCGGCTGGGACGGTTTCCCGGTCCGCGAGGCACTCAGCCAGGAGCTGGGCTGCCCCGTCATGGTCGACAACGACGTGAACCTGATGGCCGTGGGGGAGCAGCACGCGGGCGTCGCCCGCTCCGCACGCGACTTCCTCTGCGTCAAGATCGGTACCGGTATCGGCTGCGGCATCGTCGTCGGCGGCGAGGTCTACCGCGGCACGACCGGATCGGCCGGCGACATCGGCCACATCCAGGTCGAACCCGACGGCAGGCAGTGCGCCTGCGGCAACAGGGGCTGCCTGGAGGCCTACTTCAGCGGCGCGGCGCTCGCCCGCGACGCCGAGGAGGCCGCCCGTGACGGGCGCTCGCCCGAGCTCGCCGGACGCCTGGAGGCGGCCGGAAAGCTCAGCGCCGCCGATGTCGCGGTGGCTGCGGCCGCCGGTGACGGAACCTCCCTCGATCTCATCCGCGACGGCGGCAACCGCACCGGCCAGGTCATCGCCTCCCTCGTCAGCTTCTTCAACCCGGGCCTGGTCGTCATCGGCGGCGGAGTCACCGGCCTCGGCCATACGCTCCTCGCCGCCCTGCGCACCCAGGTCTACCGCCAGTCGCTCCCCCTGGCGACCGGCAACCTGCCCATCGTCCTGGGTGAGCTGGGCCCCGCCGCGGGCGTCATCGGCGGCGCCCGCCTGATCAGCGACCACCTGTTCTCACCCGCGTAGGACACCCGGCACCACCGCATCACCACACCACTCAGTACGGCGCACTGCTCTGCCCTGCCCTGAAACCGGCCCGCACCCGCTGCTAGGGGAACCGCCATGGCACTTTCGGCACCAGAACCACCGTTGCTCACCATGAACGGCATCACCAAGTCGTTCCCCGGCGTACGTGCTCTCGACGGCGTGGACCTCGAGGTCCAGGCGGGCGAGGTGCACTGCCTGCTCGGCCAGAACGGCGCGGGCAAATCCACCCTCATCAAGGTCCTCGCCGGCGCCCACCAGCCCGACGAGGGCACCATCACCTGGCGCGGCGAGACGGTCTCCCTGCGCTCACCGATCGCCGCGATGCGCCTCGGCATCGCCACCATCTACCAGGAACTCGACCTGGTGGGCGGCCTGTCGGTGGCCGAGAACGTCTTCCTCGGCCACGAACCCACCGCAGCCGGTTTCGTCGTACGAGGGCGGGACGCCAAGGCGTCGACCGCCGCCCTGCTGCGACGACTCGGCCACGGAGAGATCGACCCCGGCACCCTGGTCGGCGACCTCTCGGCGGCCGGACAGCAGATCGTCTCGATGGCCCGCGCGCTCTCCCACGACGTACGGCTCATCGTCATGGACGAACCCTCCGCGGCGCTCGACCCGGACGAGGTCGACAACCTCTTCCGGACCGTCGCGAGCCTCACGGCCGACGGCGTGGCGGTCATCTACATCTCGCACCGCCTGGAGGAGATCCGCCGCATCGGCGACCGGGTCACCGTCCTCAAGGACGGCCGGGCCGTGGCCGGCGGACTCCCCGCGAAGGACACGCCGACGCGTGACGTCGTGGCGCTGATGACGGGCCGCAACGTCGAGTACGTCTTCCCGGACCGCCCGACGGCCCCACCGACGGCAGAACCGGTTCTGCGCGTCCAGAACCTCTCTCGCGACGGCGAGTTCGAGCCACTGGACCTCGACATCCGCCCCGGCGAGATCGTCGGCCTGGCCGGACTGGTCGGCTCGGGCCGCTCCGAGATCCTGGAGACGATCTACGGCGCCCGCAAACCGACGGGGGGTCAGGTCAGCGTCGAGGGCCGGGCGTTGCGCCCGGGCAGCGTACGCGCGGCCGTCCGGGCGGGCCTCGGCCTCGCACCCGAGGAACGCAAGGCGCAAGGTCTCCTGATGCTGGAGTCCGTGACGCGCAACGTCTCGGTCTCCTCCATGTCCCGCTTCTCCTACGGGGGTTGGGTCGACCAGGGCCGGGAGAGCAAGGCCGCGCACCAGGTCGTCCGCGAGCTGTCGCTGCGCCCGGACAATCCGTCCGTCCCCATCCGCACCCTCTCCGGCGGCAACCAGCAGAAAGCGGTGCTGGCCCGCTGGCTGCTCCGCGGCTGCAAGGTCCTGCTCCTGGACGAGCCGACCCGCGGCGTCGACGTCGGCGCCCGCGCCGAGCTCTACGCGGTCATCCGCCGCCTCGCCGACGACGGCCTCGCCGTCCTCCTGGTCTCCAGCGAGGTCCCCGAGGTCCTCGGCCTGGCGGACCGCGTCCTGGTCCTGCGCGAGGGCCGTGTCGTCCATGAGGCCCCGGCCACAGAACTCACGGAACACCGAGTCCTGGACCTGGTAATGGAAGGCACCCCGGCATGAGCAGCCCCGAAAGGGGCGCGGGGCTGTGTCAATCAGCGGCTCCGCCGCGGGGCGCGAGCAACCAGCCACAACCCGCACCCGACATCGAACAGCCGTATCACGGCGAGTGGTCGATCTCCTCAGAAGGGACCCCGGCGTCATGACGCAGCCCGCCACCCCAACCCGCCCGGCGGAGCCCAAACGCGCCGCCGCTCCCCACACCGTGAAGGCCGTCCGCCTGGACGTCCGCACGCTCTCCCTGCTCGGCGTCCTCGCCGCCCTGATCATCATCGGCGGCATCACCCAGCCGGACTCCTTCCTGGACACCGACAACGTCCAGCTGATCCTGACCCAGGCGTCCGTCATCGGCGTGGTCACCGTCGGCATGACCTTCGTGATCATCTCCGGCGGCATCGACCTCTCCGTAGGCGCCATCGTCGCCCTCGCCAGCTGCTGGGCCACGACGGTCGCCACCCAGGAGTACGGCTTCATCGGCATCCTGTTCACCGCGGTCGTCGTCGGTGTGGCCTGCGGCCTCGTCAACGGCGTCCTCATCGCGTACGGCGGCATGGTCCCCTTCATCGCCACCCTCGCGATGCTCGCCTCGGGCCGCGGCCTCGCCGAGCAGATCACCGACGGCAGCACCCAAGTGGTCACCGTCGACAGCGTGTTGAAGCTCGGCGAGCGGGACTCCTACATCCTCGGGATCCCACCGCTCGTCCTCGTCTTCGCCGCGGTCACGGTCATCGGCTGGCTCGTCCTGAACCGCACCACGTTCGGCCGCCGCTCGGTCGCCGTCGGCGGCAACGCGGAAGCCGCCCGCCTCGCCGGCATCGACGTACGCCGTCAGCGCCTGTACCTCTACCTGCTGTCCGGCCTGTGCTGCGGCATCGCCGCGTTCCTGCTGATCGTGCTCGCCGGATCGGGCCAGAACACCAACGGCAACCTGTACGAACTCGACGCCATCGCCGCCGCCATCATCGGCGGCACCCTCCTCACCGGCGGCCGCGGCACCATCGTCGGCTCCGTCCTCGGTGTCCTGATCTTCACCACCATCACCAACATCTTCGCGCTGAACAACCTCCAGAGCGACGTCCAGGAGATCGCCAAGGGCGCGATCATCGTCGCCGCGGTCCTGGTCCAGCGACGCACAGCGAACACGCACTCCTGACCTCCTCAGCCCCGCTCAGCCCCGGGAAGGGACGACGCCATGCCAGAGACCACGAGCCGCAGAGGACTCCTGTTCGGCGCGGCAGCAGCCGTCACCGCAGGCGGCCTGCTCACGGCCTGCACCAGCAACGAGCCCAGTGACAAGGGCGACAGCAGCAAGGCCGCCGACCAGCCGGTCGCCGACGACAAGAAGGGCAAGCAGGTCACCATCGGCTTCGCCGGACCGCAGGCCGACCACGGCTGGCTCAACGCCATCAACGAGAACGCCAAGGAACGGGCGAAGAAGTACGCCGACGTCACCCTCGAGGCCACCGAGGGCTCGAACGACACGGCCGCGCAGATCGGCCAGGTCGAGACCCTCATCAACAAGAAGGTCGACGTCCTCGTCGTGCTGCCCGCCGACGGCAAGGCCCTGACACAGGTGGGGCTGAAGGCGATGCGCGCCGGTATCCCCGTCGTCAACCTCGACCGCATCTTCAACACCCCGCAGGCCTACCGCTGCTGGGTCGGCGGCGACAACTACGGCATGGGCCTGAGCGCCGGTAACTACATCGGCGAGAAGCTCAAGGACAAGAAGAACGCGAAGGTCATCGAGCTCGCGGGCATCGACAACCTCGAACTCACCAAGCAGCGCACGCAAGGCTTCGACGACGCGCTGAAGAACTACCCGAACATCGAGAAGGTGGCCCGCCAGGCCGCCGACTTCACCGTCGAGTCGGGCCAGGCCAAGATGGCCCAGCTGCTCCAGGCGCAGAAGAGCTTCGACGCCATGTGGAACCACGACGACGACCAGGGCGTCGGCGCGCTGCGCGCCATCAAGCAGGCGGGCCGCGACGGCTTCCTGATGGTCGGCGGCGCGGGCGCCCTCTCCGCCATGCAGGCCATCGAGGCCGACGACAGTGTCCTGAAGGCCACCGTCCTGTACCCGCCCACCATGGCCGCGTCCGCCATCGACCTGGCCCGCGCGCTCGGCCAGGGCAAGGGCATCAGCGGCATGGCCGAGTTCGAGATCCCCGCCCACGTGACCCTGTTCTCCGCGGTCGTCGACAAGGAGAACGTCGGCCAGTACATGCCGACCGGCTTCAAGTGACCGGCGCCGGCACGAGGCACCTGGCGATCACCGCGTGGACGAGGAGGACTTCCGCATGGCAGGCAGCAACACGGGTACGGCGGCTCGAGTTACGGGCGGCGGCGACAACGACGGAGAGGTGAAGCCGGTCCTGGGGGTCGGCATGGTCGGCTACGCGTTCATGGGCGCCGCCCACTCACAGGGGTGGCGCACCGCGGGCCGGGTCTTCGACCTGCCGCTCACCCCCCGGCTCGCCGCGGTCTGCGGCCGTGACGGCTCCGCCGTGCGCGCCGCGGCCGACCGGCTCGGCTGGGCCGCCGCCGAGACGGACTGGCGGGCGCTCATCGAGCGGGACGACGTCGACCTCGTCGACATCTGCACGCCCGGTGACAGCCACGCCGAGATCGCCGTCGCCGCCCTCGAAGCGGGCAAGCACGTGCTCTGCGAGAAGCCCCTCGCCAACTCCGTCGAGGAGGCGGAGGCGATGACCGAAGTGGCCCAACTCGCCGCCGCACGCGGCCAGGTGGCCATGACGGGCTTCAACTACCGCCGGGTGCCCGCCATGGCCCTCGCCCGCCGCATGATCGCGGAAGGCCGCGTCGGCACCCTGCGGCACGTGCGCGTCAGCTACCTCCAGGACTGGCTCGTCGACCCGTCGTTCCCGCTGACGTGGCGGCTGCAGAAGCCGTACGCGGGCTCGGGCGCCCTCGGCGACCTGGGCGCGCACGCCGTCGACCTGGCCCAGTACCTGGCGGGGGAGCCCGTGGCGGGCGTCTCGGCGCTCATGGAGACGTTCGTCCGCGAACGCCCGATCCCGGCAGGCGCCTCGGCCGGACTGTCGGGGACCGGGGGAGGCGGCGTCGGTCAGGTCACGGTCGACGACGCGGCCCTGTTCACCGGCCGCTTCGCTTCCGGCGCTCTTGCCTCTTTCGAAGCGACCCGCTTCGCGACGGGCCGCAAGAACGCGCTGAAGGTCGAACTCAACGGCGAACGCGGTTCGTTGGCCTTCGACCTGGAGCGCCTGAACGAGCTGTACTTCCACGACCAGACCGAGCCCGGGGTCAGCGCCGGCTTCCGTCGCATCCTCGTCACCGAACCCGAGCACCCCTACCTGGAGGCCTGGTGGCCGCCGGGCCACGGTCTGGGCTACGAGCACACCTTCGTCCACCAGGCCCGCGACCTCGTCCACGCCATCGCCGAAGGCACCGTGCCCGCCCCGTCGTTCGCCGACGGCCTCCAGGTGCAGCGCGTCCTCGCGGCCGTCGAGGAGAGCGCGGCGAAGAACTCCGTGTACACCCCCGTTCAGGCTTGAGGAGGCCCCCGACCATGCCACGCCAGTTCACCCTGTTCACCGGTCAATGGGCGGATCTGCCGCTCGAAGAGGTCTGCCGCCTGGCCCGCGACTTCGGCTACGACGGCCTCGAACTCGCCTGCTGGGGCGACCACTTCGAGGTGGACAAGGCCCTCGCGGACCCGGCGTACCTCGACTCGCGCCACGCGCTGCTCGACAAGTACGGCCTCAAGTGCTTCGCCATCTCCAACCATCTGGTGGGCCAGGCCGTCTGCGACTCCATCATCGACGAACGCCACGAGGCGATCCTGCCCGCCCGGATCTGGGGCGACGGCGACGGCGAGGGTGTACGCCGGCGCGCCGCGGCCGAGATCAAGGACACGGCCCGCGCGGCCGCCGCCTTCGGGGTCGACACCGTCATCGGCTTCACCGGCTCGTCGATCTGGCATCTGGTCGCCATGTTCCCGCCGGCTCCCGAGTCGATGATCGAACGCGGCTACGAGGACTTTGCCACGCGCTGGAACCCGATCCTCGACGTGTTCGACGCGGAGGGCGTGCGCTTCGCCCACGAGGTGCACCCGAGCGAGATCGCGTACGACTACTGGACGACCCACAAGGCCCTGGAGGCGGTCGACCACCGTCCGGCTTTCGGTCTCAACTTCGACCCGTCCCACTTCGTGTGGCAGGACCTCGACCCGGTCGGGTTCCTGTGGGACTTCCGCGACCGGATCTACCACGTCGACTGCAAGGAGGCACGGCGCCGCCTCGACGGCCGCAACGGGCGCCTCGGCTCCCATCTGCCGTGGGGCGACCCGCGTCGCGGCTGGGACTTCGTCTCCGCCGGACACGGCGACGTGCCCTGGGAGGACGTGTTCCGCATGCTCCGCTCGATCGACTACCAGGGGCCGATCTCGGTGGAGTGGGAGGACGCCGGCATGGACCGGCTCCAGGGCGCTCCCGAGGCGCTGAGCCATCTGCGCAAGCTCGACTTCGAGCCGCCGAGCGCGTCCTTCGACGCCGCGTTCAACAGCTGACCGACCCGGCCGGGGCCGGAACCAGGGGCAGGCGACCCACGCCGGTCCCCGGTCCGGCCTGCCCGGAACCGGCTTTGTCCTGCGTTGGGGAAAAGCTCAACTAGTAGTGACGCAAGGGCTGTTCCCCCCGGACAAACGCGGTTACGGTCCCTGAAGCGTTCAGGTAACACACACCTCCGGGGTGACGGCGCACCCCGGCGCCCGCACCGCACGTCTTCGCACCCATTCCGTACGGCCCACCCCGTTCCCGGAGGGACTTTCGTGCACAGCAGCAGAAGCAGAAACCGCAACGGCACCACCACCCGGCGCTCCAGACTCCGGACCACGATCGCCCTGCTCACCGGCTCCGTGCTGGTCGGCTCCTCGCTCGCCCTCGCCGTGCCCGGCACGGCCAGCGCGCACCCGGACCCCGACCCGCCCGCCGCCGACTCCGACTTCCAGCAGGTCACCCTCGCCAAGGGCGCGGACGAGACCGGCGAGCCCATGTCGCTGGCCGTCCTGCCGGACCGCAGCGTCCTGCACACCTCCCGCGACGGCACGCTGCGCCTCACGGACGCGGGCGGCTCCACCTCCGTCGCCGGCAAGCTCGACGTGTACGACCACGACGAGGAAGGCCTCCAGGGCGTCGGCGTCGACCCGGGCTTCAAGGACAACCGGTTCATCTACCTCTTCTACGCGCCGCCGCTGTCCACTCCGGCCGGTGACGCCCCCGAGACCGGCACCGCCGCCGACTTCGCCAAGTTCGACGGTGTGAACCGCCTCGCCCGCTTCGTCCTCAAGGAGGACGGCACCCTCGACAAGGCCAGCGAGAAGAACGTCCTGGAGGTCAAGACCTCCCGCGGCACCTGCTGCCACGTCGGCGGTGACATCGACTTCGACGCCGACGGCAACCTGTACCTGTCGACCGGCGACGACACCAACCCGTTCGCCTCCGACGGCTACAGCCCCCTCGACGAGCGCGCGGACCGCAACCCGGCCTTCGACGCGCAGCGCAGCTCGGGCAACACCAACGACCTGCGCGGCAAGGTCCTGCGCATCAAGGTCAAGGCGGACGGCACCTACGACATCCCCGCCGGGAACCTCTTCGCGCCGGGCACCGAGAAGACCCGCCCCGAGATCTACGCGATGGGCTTCCGCAACCCGTTCCGCATCAGCGTCGACAAGCCGACCGGCACCGTCTACGTCGGTGACTACGGGCCGGACGCCGGCGCCGCCGACCCCAAGCGGGGACCGGCCGGACAGGTCGAGTTCGCCAAGATCACCAAGGCGGGCAACTTCGGCTGGCCGTACTGCACCGGCAACAACGACGCCTACGTCGACTACGACTTCGCCACCAAGGCGTCCGGCGCCACGTTCGACTGCAACGCGCCGAAGAACACGTCGCCGAACAACACCGGCATCACCGACCTGCCGCCGGCCCAGCCCGCCTGGATCCCGTACGACAACGCCTCCGTGCCCGAGTTCGGCTCCGGCTCCGAGTCGCCGATGGCAGGACCGGTCTACCGCTACGACGCGAACCTCGACTCCCCGGTGAAGTTCCCCGAGGAGTACGACGGCGACTTCTTCGCCACCGAGTTCGGCCGTCAGTGGATCAAGCGGATCGAGCAGGACGGCTCCGGAAACGTCGAGAAGATCAACGACTTCCCGTGGTCCGGCACCCAGGTCATGGACAGCGCCTTCGGCCCCGACGGCGCGCTCTACGTCCTCGACTACGGCCTCTCCTGGTTCGGCGGCGACGAGCACTCGGCGCTGTACCGCATCGAGAACGCCACCGGCGGCCACTCGCCGATCGTCGAGGCCAAGGCGTCCAAGACCTCCGGCCAGTCGCCGCTGCGCACCAACTTCACGGCGACCGGCACCGACGCCGACGACGACCCGATCACCTACAGTTGGGACTTCGGCGACGGCACCAAGGGCACCGGCGCCAACCCCAGCCACACGTACCGCAAGGACGGCACGTACGTGGTGACGGTCACCGGTGACGACGGCACGGGACGCACGGGCTCCGCCAACGTACGCATCGTCGTCGGCAACACCGCTCCCTCGGTGAAGTTCCAGAACCCGCCGAACGGATCGCTGTTCAAGTTCGGCGACACCATCCCGTTCAAGGTCGCGGTCAGTGACCCGGAGGACGGCACGATCGACTGCTCCAAGGTCACCGTGCGCTACCTCCTCGGCCACGACAACCACGCCCACGCGATCACCTCGGCCAACGGCTGCGAAGGCACCATCACCGCACCCGCCGACGCCGAGCACGACCCCAACGCCAACATCTACGGCGTGCTCGACGCCGAGTACACCGACGGCGGCGGGGGCGGTCAGGCCGCGCTCACCACACACGACCAGGTCCAGCTCCAGCCGCGCCACCGCCAGGCCGAGCACTACACCGCGCAGCAGGGCACCACGCCGCAGAACAAGACCGAGGCCAACGGCGGCCGGACCGTCGGTGACATCAACGACGGCGACTGGATCTCCTTCACGCCCTACAACCTCACCGGGTCCAAGAAGCTCACCGCCCGGATCTCCTCCGGCGGCGCGGGCGGCTTCCTCGAGGTGCGCACCGGATCGGCGACCGGCACCCTGCTGGGCTCCGCCCCGGTCCCCGTCACCGGCGGCTGGGAGACCTTCCAGAACATCGACGTCCCGCTGAAGAACGTCCCGAAGAAGACGACCGACCTGTACCTCGTCTTCGAGGGCGGCGACGGCGCGCTCTACGACGTCGACGACTTCGAGATCTCCAACGAGGCCCCCGTGAAGGGCGCCAAGCGGGTCCTCGTCTTCTCCAAGACGGCCGGCTTCCGCCACGACGCGATCCCCGAGGGCATCGCGGCCCTGAAGGAACTCGGCGCGACCAGCAACATCACGGTCGACGCCACCGAGTCCGCCGCCCAGTTCACCACCAACAACCTCGCCCGCTACGACGCGGTCGTCTTCATGTCGACCACGGGTAACGTCCTGAACGACGCCCAGCAGAAGGCGTTCGAGGAGTTCATCGCCAAGGGCGGCGGCTACATGGGCGTCCACGCCGCCGCCGACACCGAGTACGACTGGTCGTACTACGGCGGCCTCGTCGGCGCCTACTTCGACTCGCACCCGGCCATCCAGAAGGCCACCGTCCGCGTCGAGGACAACGCCAACCCGGCCACCGCCCACCTCGGCCAGGCCTGGGAGCGCACCGACGAGCTGTACAACTACCGCACCAACCCGCGCGACAAGGTGCACGTCCTCGCCTCTCTCGACGAGACGACGTACCAGGGCGGCAACATGAAGGGCGACCACCCGATCGCCTGGTGCCAGAACTACGGCGGCGGCCGCTCCTTCTACACCGGCCTCGGCCACACGAAGGAGTCCTACGCGGACGACGCCTTCCGCACCCACCTGCTCGGCGGCCTGAAGTACGCCAGCGGCCAGGCCAAGGCGGACTGCAAGCCGAACAAGGACTACCGGCCGATCTTCAACGGCCAGTCCCTGGACGGCTGGAAGCAGGCCGGCCCCGGCAAGTTCAACGTCAAGGACGGCACCCTGGAGTCCGAGGGCGGCATGGGCCTGCTCTGGTACCAGGCCAAGGAGCTGAAGTCGTACTCCCTCAAGCTCGACTGGAAGATGCAGGGCGACGACAACTCCGGCATCTTCGTGGGCTTCCCCGAATCCGACGACCCCTGGTCCGCGGTGAACAAGGGCTACGAGATCCAGATCGACGCCACGGACGCCGCCGACCGCACCACCGGCGCGGTCTACACGTTCAAGTCGGCGAACATCAAAGCCCGTGACCAGGTCCTGCGGCCGCCCGGCCAGTGGAACTCCTACGAGATCAAGGTCCAGGGCGAACGCCTCCAGGTGTTCCTCAACGGAGTCAAGATCAACGACTTCACCAACAAGAACCCTGAGCGGAGCCTGAAGGACGGCTACATCGGCATCCAGAACCACGGCGCCGACGACCAGGTCTTTTACCGCAACATCCAGCTCAAGGAACTGCCCACCACGGGCGACTAGAACGGCGGCGGGCGGAGGACGCCGGACCTCCGCCCGCCGTCTCACCCGGCCCCTTCCGGCACCGCTCGTCCCCGTATCGCGTACGACCCCCGGTTCGTGTTCGACCGCCGGTTCGTGTTTGACAAGGAGGCTGCCCATGTCCGCCGAACCGTCCCTCTCGTCCCCCCTCTCCTCCCCGACCCCCACCTCGTCCTCCCTCTCGTCTTCCCCCTCGCCCTCCCCTGCGCGCTACGGTGTCTGGCTCGTCGGAGCACGCGGCTCCGTCGCCACCACCGCCGTCGCGGGATGCGCCGCCGTCGCCGCGGGACTGCACCCGCCGACCGGCATGGTCACCGAGACCGCCCCCTTCACCGACGTGGGTCTGCCAACGTTGTCGTCGCTCGTCTTCGGCGGCCACGACACCGTCGACTGCCCGCTGCCCAAACGCGCCGAACACCTCGCCGACGGTGGTGTCCTGCCGCACGGACTGCCCTCCGCCGTGGCAGCCGAACTGGCCGCCGCCGACCGGGAGATCAAGCCCGGCGGCCCCCTGCCCGGCCGTGACGACGACCGCACGCAGGACGAACTGATCACCACCTTCGCCACCGACATACGCGACTTCATACACGCCCAGAACCTGGCGGGCGCCGTCGTCGTGAACGTCGCCTCCACCGAACCGGCACCGGCCGCCGACGGACTCCTCCCGCCCAGCTCGCTCTACGCCGCCGCCGCCCTGCGCGCCGGCTGCCCCTACGTCAACTTCACCCCCTCCACCGGTCTGCACCACCCCGACCTCGCCGCCACGGCCGCCACCGCATCCGTCCCCTACGCGGGCCGCGACGGCAAGACCGGGCAGACCCTGCTGCGCTCCGTACTCGGCCCGATGTTCCTGCAACGCGCCCTCGCCGTACGCGCCTGGTCCGGCACCAACCTGCTGGGCGGCGGCGACGGTGCCGCCCTCGCCGACCCCGCCGCGGCCGCCGCGAAGAACGCCGGCAAGGAACGCGTCCTCGCCGACACCCTCGGCGCCGCCCCCCAGGGCGAGGTCCACATCGACGACGTGCCCGCCCTCGGCGACTGGAAGACCGCCTGGGACCACATCGCCTTCGACGGCTTCCTCGGCGCGCGCATGGTCCTCCAGACCACCTGGCAGGGCTGCGACTCCGCACTCGCCGCGCCCCTGGTCCTGGACCTCGCCCGGCTGCTGCTGCGCGCCGCCGACATCGGCCTGACCGGCCCCCGCCCGGAGCTCGGGTTCTACTTCAAGGACCCGGACGGCGACTCCTCGTCGGCGCTGGGCGAGCAGTTCGCCGCCCTGGTGGACTTCGCCGCGCTGCTGCGCGACGAGGCCGGACGGTGACCGGGGGACCGCCGCAGGGTGCGACCCCCGGCCGGCCGTCGCCCGCGGAGGCCCGACCGACCGCCACCCGGAGCAGCCTGCGCGCCTGGGCCGAACTCCTGCGCCTGCCCGCCCTGTTCACCGTCCCCGGTGACGCTCTCGCGGGCGCCGCCGCCGCGGGGGCCCGCCCCGGCCGCGGCACCCTCCTCGCCATCGGCTCCTCGCTGTGCCTGTACGAGGCGGGCATGGCCCTCAACGACTGGGCAGACCGGGACGAGGACGCCGTCGACCGCCCCCACCGCCCGATCCCCTCCGGGCGGGTCCGCCCCGCGGCGGCACTCACCGCCGCCGGCGCGTTCACCGCGGCCGGCCTCGGTCTGGCGTTCCGCGCGGGCCGCACGCCGGGCATGCTGAGCGCGGCGCTCGCGGCGACGGTCTGGGCGTACGACCTCGGCCTGAAGCGGACCCCCGCCGGACCGGCCGCGATGGGCGCGGCCCGGGGCCTGGACGTCCTCATGGGAGCGGCCGCGTCCCACCACGCCGGGCATCCGGACGGCGCCACCCCTCCCGACAGGACCGCACCCCTGCGCGCCGCCGCACCGTCCGCCCTGACCCTGGCCACGCACACCGCCGCCGTCACCACCGTCTCCCGCAACGAGACGACAGGCGGCACACCCGCCGCCCCCGCGGCGGCCCTGCTCACCACCGCGGTTCTGACCAGGCACCTCCTCAGACTCCCGGCAGGCCGAGGCGCCGCAGCCCCCCTCGGCCTGTCGGGTCCCACCGCATACGCCGCCACCACGCTCCGCCCCCTCCTCCACGCCACCCTCAACCCGTCCCCGCCCCTGACCCAGCGAGCCGTCGGCGCCGGAATCCGCGCCATGATCCCGCTCCAGGCAGCGCTCGCCGCCCGCGCGGGAGCCCCTCGAACAGCCCTTGCCACCGCAGCCCTGGCCCCCCTCGCCCGCCGCTTCGCGAAGAAGGTGAGCGTCACATGAGCCCGCACCGGCGAAGCCGCGCCCCGCGCGCGGGAGCCCCGGGGCCGGCCTGGGCCACAGCCGTCCCCGTCCCCGGTCCCCGCACGAGGGCTCCGGAGGCGGCTTGGGCCACCCGTGCCTTCGTCCCACCGGCCCCACGCTTCGCGAAGAAGGTGAGCGTCACATGAGCCCGCATCCGTCGCGCAGCGCCCCGCGCTGGGGCTACGGCACCAACGGCCTCACCGATCTCCGCCTCGACGACGCCCTCGCTCTCCTCTCCGACCTCGGCTACGACGGTGTCGGTCTCACGCTCGACCACATGCACCTGGACCCGCTGACCCCGGACCTCGCGGAACGCACCCGCCAGGTCGCCCGGCTCCTGGACCGGTACCAACTCACGGCCACCGTCGAGACCGGCGCCCGCTATGTCCTGGACCCGCGCCGCAAGCACGGCCCCTCCCTCCTCGACCCCGACCCGGACGCCCGCGCGGCCCGCGCCCGGCTGCTCACTCGTGCCGTCCGCGTCGCCGCCGACCTCGGCGCCCACGCGGTGCACTGCTTCAGCGGCATCACCCCCGACGGCACCGACCCGGACACCGCGTGGAAGCGGCTCGCCGACGAACTCGGCCCGGTCGTGGAGGCCGCCACCACCGCCGGCGTCCCTCTCGCCATCGAGCCCGAACCCGGCCACCTGCTGGGCAGCCTCGCGGACTTCCACCAACTGCGTCATGCCCTCGGCAGCCCCGACGCCCTGGGCCTCACCCTCGACATCGGCCACTGCCAGTGCCTGGAACCGGACCCACCGGCCGACTGCGTGCGCGCGGCGGCGCCCTGGCTGCGGCACGTCCAGATCGAGGACATGCGCCGCGGCGTCCATGAACACCTTCCCTTCGGGGAGGGCGAGATCGACTTTCCGCCGGTGCTGGAGGCGCTCGCCGCCACCGGCTACCAGGGACTGACGGTGGTCGAACTGCCCCGGCACTCCCACGCCGGCCCCGAACTGGCCGCCCGGTCCATGGAGTTCCTGCGTACAGCAGCACAAGGAGGCCGCGTATGACCAGGCCCGCCACGATCGCCGAACTCCGCGCCCACCTCGACACCACCCTGACGCCGGCCGCCCGCGCCTGGCTCGACCAGGCCGTGGAGGAAGCCGCCGCGCACCCCGGATCCGGCGACGACAGCCCCCCACCCGTCTGGGAACTGCGCTTCGCCGAGGCGGGCCGCAGGGCGGGCCAGGACCACGCCGACGCCACCCGTGTCCTGCTGCTGCACGCGGCCCGCGCCGACACCGCCACCCTGACCCGCCTGTACGCGCAGGGCACCGCCGCCGAACGCCGCGCCGTCCTGGAGGCGCTGCCCCACCTCGTCACCGGCTCCGAGGGCCTGCCCCTCGTCGAGGACGCGCTGCGCACCAACGACACCCGGCTGGTCGCCGCCGCCGTCGGCCCGTACGCCGCCCAGCACCTGCCCGACCACGACTGGCGGCACGCCGTACTGAAGTGCCTGTTCACCGGTGTCCCCGTCGACGTCGTCGCCGAACTGCCTCGGCGCGCCGACGGGAACACCGAACTCGCGCGCATGCTGGGCGACTTCGCCCAGAAGCGCACCGCCGCGGGCCGGCCCGTCCCCGAGGACCTGCACCGCGTGCTCACCCAGACGGCACCCGCGAAGAAGGAGGCCTGATGCGCATCTTCGACCCCCACATCCACATGACGTCGCGCACCACCGACGACTACCAGGCCATGTACGCGGCCGGCGTTCGCGCCGTCGTCGAACCCTCCTTCTGGCTCGGCCAGCCCCGCACCTCGCCCGCCTCCTTCTTCGACTACTTCGACGCACTCCTCGGCTGGGAGCCCTTCCGCGCCGCGCAGTACGGCATCGCCCACCACTGCACCATCGCGCTCAACCCCAAAGAGGCCAACGACCCGCGCTGCACCCCGGTCCTGGACGCCCTGCCGCGCTACCTCGTCAAGGACAGCGTCGTCGCCGTCGGCGAGATCGGCTACGACTCCATGACACCCGCCGAGGACACGGCACTGGCCGCGCAGCTGCAACTCGCCGCCGACCACGAACTGCCCGCCATGGTGCACACTCCGCACCGCGACAAACTCGTCGGCCTGCGCCGCACCCTGGACGTGGTCCGCGAGTCCGCGCTCCCCGTCGACCACGTCCTGGTCGACCACCTCAACGAGACCACCGTCAAGGAGGCCAAGGACGCCGGGAGCTGGCTCGGCTTCTCCGTCTATCCCGACACCAAGATGGACGAGGACCGCATGGTCGAGATCCTGCGCCTCTACGGCCCCGAGAAGGTCCTGGTCAACTCCGCGGCGGACTGGGGCAAGAGCGACCCCCTCAAGACCCGCAAGGTCGCCGATGCGATGCTCGCCGCCGGCTTCACCGACGACGACGTCGACCGGGTCCTGTGGCGCAACCCGGTCGCCTTCTACGGGCTGAGCGGCCGCCTGCAACTCGACACGGTGACCCCGCCGGAAGCGACCCACGAGGGCAACTCCATCCTGCGCGGGGGAGCGTGACCCATGCGATTCCGCCACCCCGACGGGTCCACCGTCCACCTCGCGTACTGCACGAACGTGCACCCGGCCGAGACCCTCGACGGCGTCCTCGCCCAGCTCCGCGACCACTGCGAACCCGTCCGCAAACGCCTCGGCCGCGACCGCCTCGGCATCGGCCTGTGGCTCGCCAGGAACGCCGCCCGCACCCTGACCACCGACCCGGCCGCACTGCGCGGCCTGCGCGCGGAACTGGACCGGCGCGGCCTGGAGGTCGTCACCCTCAACGGCTTCCCCTATGAGGGCTTCGGCGCCGAAGAGGTCAAGTACCGGGTCTACAAACCGGACTGGGCCGACCCCGAACGCCTCAGCCACACCATCGAACTGGCGCGCCTCCTCGCCGCGCTGCTCCCCGCCGACGTCACCGACGGCACCATCTCCACCCTCCCGCTCGCCTGGCGCACCGTCCACGACGCGCAGCGCGCCGACACGGCCCGCGCCGCCCTGGTCACGCTCGCCGAACGCCTCGACGCCCTCGAGGAACTGACCGGCCGCTCGATCCGCGTCGGCCTGGAACCCGAACCGGGCTGCATCGTCGAGACCACCGCCGACGCCATCGCGCCGCTCACCGCCGTGGCCCGCCCCGACCGCATCGGCCTGTGCCTCGACACCTGTCACCTCGCCACCTCCTTCGAGGACCCGGACACCGCGCTCGACGGCCTTGCCGCCGCCCACATCCCGGTCGTCAAATCGCAGCTCTCCGCAGCCCTGCACGCCGAACACCCCCATCTACCCGAAGTCCGCGAGGCACTCGCCGCCTTCGACGAACCCCGCTTCCTGCACCAGACCCGCACCGTCGCCGCCGACGGCCTGCACGGCACCGACGACCTCGGCCCCGCCCTCGACGGCGCCGCGCTGCCGGACGACACACCCTGGCGCGCCCACTTCCACGTCCCCCTGCACGCGGCCCCCGCCGCCCCGCTCACCTCCACGCTGCCCGTCCTCAAGTCCACGCTGACCCGCCTCGTCGGCGGTGCGCACCCGCTCACCCAGCACCTCGAAGTCGAGACGTACACCTGGCAGGCACTGCCGCCCGAACTGCGCCCCCGGGCCCGGACCCAGCTCGCCGACGGCATCGCCGCCGAACTCGCCCTCGCCCGCGACCTGCTGACCGATCTCGGCCTCAAGGAGCTGCCATGACGGACACCCGCCCCACCCCGCTCCTCGTCCTGGACGTCGTCGGCCTCACCCCCCGTCTCCTCGACCACATGCCCCACCTGAAAGCCCTCAGCCAGTCCGGCTCCCGCGCGCCCCTCGGCACCGTCCTGCCCGCGGTGACCTGCGCCGCCCAGTCCACGTTCCTGACCGGCACCATGCCGTCCGAGCACGGCATCGTCGGCAACGGCTGGTACTTCCGCGAACTCGGCGACGTCCTGCTGTGGCGCCAGCACAACGGCCTCGTCTCCGGCGACAAACTCTGGGACGCCGCCCGCCGCGCCCACCCCGGCTACACGGTTGCCAACATCTGCTGGTGGTACGCCATGGGCGCCGATACCGACATCACGATCACCCCCCGCCCCGTTTACTACGCCGACGGCCGCAAGGAACCCGACTGCTACACCAGGCCCCCGGCCCTGCACGACGAACTCACCGAGAAACTCGGCA
This sequence comes from Streptomyces kunmingensis, assembly GCF_039533535.1. Taxonomy (NCBI): domain Bacteria; kingdom Bacillati; phylum Actinomycetota; class Actinomycetes; order Kitasatosporales; family Streptomycetaceae; genus Streptomyces; species Streptomyces kunmingensis. Next base: position 716,544 of record NZ_BAAATS010000006.1, on the reverse strand, counting down.
CGTTCCCCCTCTTCCACTTCTGGGGCCCGGGCGCCGACATCGTCTCCAGCCAGTGGATCATCGACGCCACCCGCCACGTCATGGCGACCCGCCACCCCGATCTCACTCTGTGCTACCTCCCTCACCTCGACTACGACCTGCAGCGCTTCGGCCCCGACGACCCCCGCGCCCACCGGGCCGCCGCCGAACTCGACACGGCCCTCGCCCCGCTCCTCGACGACGCCAGGGCCGAGGGACGCACCGTCGTCGCCCTCTCCGAGTACGGCATCACGCGCGCCGACCGCCCCGTCGACATCAACCGGGCCCTGCGCCGCGCCGGCCTCCTCGAGGTGCACACGCAGGACGGCATGGAGTACCTCGACCCGATGACCTCACGGGCTTTCGCCGTCGCCGACCATCAGATCGCGCACATCTATGTGCGCCGCCCCGAGGACCTCGACGCCACCCGCGACGCCCTCGCCGACCTGCCCGGCATCGAGCAACTCCTCGACGACCAGGGCAAGAAGGACCATCACCTGGACCACCCGCGCTCCGGCGAACTCGTCGCGATCGCGGAACCCGACGCCTGGTTCACGTACTACTACTGGCTCGACGACGCCCACGCGCCCGACTTCGTGCAGCTGGTCGAGATCCACCGCAAACCCGGCTACGACCCGGTCGAACTGTTCATGGACCCCCTCGACCCCTACGTCAAGGTCAAGGCCGCGGGCGCGCTCGCCCGCAAGAAGCTCGGGATGCGCTACCGCATGGCGGTCGTGCCCCTCGACCCCTCACCTATTCGCGGCAGCCACGGCCGCCTGCCCACGAGCGACGACGAAGGTCCGCTCATCATCAGCTCCACCCCCCACGCACTTCCCGGCCGGATCCCGGCCACCGCTGTGAAATCCCTGCTCTTGGAACTGGCAGGCCTGAGCTGAGACAGACCTCGGCCCGACCCGCGTCTGACCAGGACCAGTTACAGAGAGTGAAGCACGCGCCACTGACAACACGCCAGTGGTATCCGCCAGATTCGCCCGCACGTCGAAGAGAGGCACCCGTGACCGACTTCCAGGACACCCCCGCCGACGACGCCCTCAGACTGCGTCTCGGCATCAACCGCCGCCGCTTCCTCAGCACCTGCACCGCCGTCGCCGCGGGTGCGATCGCCGCGCCCGTGTTCGGCGCCGCACCGTCCTTCGCCCAGCCGCAGACGGGCGGTGGCGGCCACGGACACGGGCATGACCACGGCGGACACGGCCGCGGCCACGAACTCGTGCCCGCGAACAAACGCGGCATCATCCTCTACACCGTGCGCGACGCGACCGGCCGCGACCCGCTCGCCAGCAATCTCCCCTCCGGCTTCCGCGAGGTGTTCAAGGAACTGGCCCGCTACGGCTACAAGCAGGTCGAGTTCGCCGGCTACGGCCAGCACGCGAACGCGCCGGGCGGCGCCAACCTCGAGTCCGTGGCCGGCGCCAAGCTGCTGCGCTCCTGGCTCGACGAGTACGGTCTGCGCGCCCAGGGCAACCACGGCTTCATCCCGTCGTCGTGGCCGCTCAGCCAGGCCGACATCGACACGTTCAAGAAGCACCTGGAAATCGCCAACATCCTCGGCATGCAGCACATGGGCACCGGTGGCGACCCCACCTCAAGCTCGTACAAGGCGGACTGGGACGTCGCCGCCGACAAGTGGAACGCGCTGGGCGCCATCGCCCGCAAGGCCGGCATCAAGCTCTACACCCACAACCATGACGCGGCGTACGGCTTCCTGCTCGACGGCGGCCCGCTCGACGCGCAGGGCCGCCCGACCCGCAGCTCCGGCATCCGCAAGCTGGAGTACTTCCTCAAGGGCACCGACCCGAGGACGGTCTGGCTGGAGATGGACATCTTCTGGGCGCACGTCGCGCAGTACAAGTTCCACACGTACACCGCGCACGACGGTTCCCAGCGGGAGAAGGTCTTCGACCCGGCCGGGCTCGTCGTCCGCCACAACAAGCGCTACCCCTTGTTCCATGCCAAGGACGGCACGCGCAACGAGACGAGCGGGGAGGGCTACGACATGGGCGTCTTCGGTGAGGGCGTCATCGACTACCGCACATTCTTCAGCCGGGTCGGTGACAAGAACTACCACAATCCCATGGTCGAGCAGGACAACGCACCGAGCTCCACGGACCTCGGCCAGTCACTGAAGTACGCCAGGACCGGTTACGACAATTTGGCGGCCCTGCGCAAGAAGCGCTGATCACCGAAGCGATGAATGGAGTGGGGCCCGGCCAACAGGCCGGGCCCCACTCCATTGGTACCGGTCTCACTGCGCGGCAGCGCCCCGCTCCCTTCCCGGCTGGCGCAGCAGCAGCGCGACCGCGGCCGCCAGCATCGATATCCCGCCGGCCAGCGCGTACGCCCCGTTGTAGCCCCACGAGGCGACCACCATCGAGCCGAGTCCGCCGCCGAAGAGGCCGCTGATGAGTTTGCCGCTGTACACGAGCCCGTAGTTGGTGGCGTTGTAGTTCTCCCCGAAATAGTCCGGGGTCAGCGCCGCGAACATCGGGTAGAAGGCGCCGCCGCCGAACCCGGAGAGGAAGGCGAAGAACAGGAACAGCCATTCGCTGCGGACGTCGCCCGCCCAGATGACTCCGAACTGGGCGAGGCCGAGGACGACGATCACGAAGACGAGGCTCGATTTGCGGCCCAGGATGTCCGACATCCAGCCGACGACCGCACGGCCCACACCGTTGATGACGGCCATCACCCCCATCGAGGACGCGGCGACCAGAGGACCGAAGCCGACTTCCCTGGCGAAGTCCACCTGGAAGGAGATACCGAAGATCGATACTCCGGCCGTCAGTACCAGACTCAGCCACATCAGCGGCAGCATCCCGGTTCTGATGGCCTCTTTGGGGGTGAACTGCCGTACCGCGGGCGGATTCTTGGCGAGGCTCCTCTCGCTCTTGCTCGTCCCGCTCTTGGCCAGCGGGTCGATTTCGTTCGGCCACCAGTTCTTCGGCGGATCCCTGAAGAAGAAGGCCGAGACCAGCACGACGATCAGGACGTACACGCCGATCATGTCGAGGACACGGTGGTAGTTCGACGTGTCGAACCCGTAGTTGAAGATGAAGATGAAAGGCAACGACCCGTAGGCGAAACCGCCGTTGACGAAGCCGGTCTTGCCGCCCTTGCGTTCCGGGAACCACTTGCCGACCATGTTGATACAGGTCGCGTAGACGAGGCCGGAGCCCAGGCCGCCGATGACGCCGAATCCGAGGATCGCCAGCCACACGTTGCTGAAGTGGGACAGGGCGAGAAATCCCAGTAAGCACATGAAGGCGCCGGTCATCGTCGCCCTCTTCGCGGTCAGGATTCCCCTCTCCCGCAGCCATCCGGCCGGGAAGGCGATACCCGCCTGGAAGAACACCCAGATGCTCAGGATCCAGAAGGTGTTCGACTGCGTCCAGCCGTGGGCGCTCGACAGGGTGTCCTCTGCCGAACCATAGGCGTATTCGGAGACGCTGATGGCCATCATCGCGACCCATGGCAGGTACACCATGAACTTACGGGAATGGCCGAGGATGTCGCGGTCCGTCTCGCCTACGCGATAGACGCGGCCGTTCTCGTCGGTGATCTCTCGGTACTTCGTGCCAGTGGCCGGTGCAGTGTTACCTGCGGCGATGGGCTCCGCCGTCATATCAAGCCATCTCCTCACCGAGCGGTTGCGGATTGGGTTTCACATCACGGGACTTGGGCCTGCCGGGCGGCGACAGGAAGAGAGCGATGAAACCGGCGAAGAACGAGATGCAGCCGGCCAGGATGAAGGCGCCGGAGTGTCCCCAGGCGCCGACGACCACGGCTCCCATACCCGCGCCGAGTCCAGAGACGAGTTTGGAGCTGTAGACCATGCCGTAGTTGGTGGCGTTGTTGTTCTCGCCGAAATAGTCGGCGGTGAGTGCCGCGAACATCGGGAAGATGGCGCCGCCGCCGAAGCCCGATATCGCGGAGAAGATCAGGAACAGAGGAAGGTTCTTGGCCTCGGCCGAGAAGAGGATGCCGAACTGGGCGCCGCCCAGAATGGCGCAGACGGCGAGCAGACACTGTTTGCGGCCGTAGCGGTCGGAGAGCCAGCCGATGACGCCGCGCCCGGTGCCGTTCACGATCGCCTTGAGTGACATGGCGGTGGCCACGATGCCACCCGCGAAGCCCGCCTCCTCACCGATGTCGACCTGGAAGGCGATACCGAAGATGTTCACGCCGGACGTGCAGGCCAGACAGAACCACATCAGCGCGACCCGGCCAGTCCTCCACGCCTCCATGGGGGTGTACTGCTTGACAGCCGGCGGGTTCTTCTCCAGGGAACGCCGCGCGCGCGGGTCCTCCGGCGGGTTCAGCGGATCGATGTTCGCGGGCCACCAGTTCTTCGGCGGGTCCTTGAAGAAGTAGCCGGCACTCGCGACCATCGCGGCGAGCAGGACGCCCACCGAGAGCAGCACCCAGCGGAAGTTGGTCAGATCCATGTAGCCGGTGAAGAGGAAGACGAACGGCACCGACCCGTAGGCGAATCCGCCGTTGACGAAGCCGGTCTTGCCGCCCCTGCGCTCCGGATACCACTTGCCCACCATGTTGACGCAGGTGGCGTACACCATGCCCGCGCCCATGCCGCTGAGCATGCTGAAGCCTATGTAGGCGACGACGACGTGTGGCGCGAGGGCGAGCGAGAGGTACCCCATGAAGGTGCCCGCCGCGCCGATCATCATCGTCCAGCGGGCCGGCAGCCTGCCGCTCTCCCGCAGCCTGCCCGCGGGGAAGGCCACGGCGGCCTGGAAGAACACCCAGACCGTCATCATCCAGAAGATGTGCAGACTGTTCCAGTCGTGCGCGGTGTGCAGGGTGTCCTCCGCGGACGCGAACGCGTACTCGGCGGAGGAGATCCCCATCATGCCCACCCAGGGCAGGATCACCATCCACTTGCGCTTGCGGCCCATGATGTCGATGTCGGTCTCGCCAACCCGGTACACCCGGCCGTTGACGTCCGCCACCTCCCGGTACGGGACGGAGGCGGGTAGTTCGGTGGTTGTCATGACGGTCGCACCCCTTGCGTCGAAAGATCTGGCCAGCGCCCCCTGTCCAAATTGCTTTCGTGTGCGCACGGGACCTGGGTCCGGCCGACGCGCACCGCCGACCGGACCCGCCCAAGGTCACCTCATCGACCGCCCCCCAACAGACCGGCCGCCCGCGCCCACCGGTACTTGGCGCCGAGCACGGCCACCGGCTTCTCGGTCGTGTACGGATACGCGACCACGCCGCGCTCGAAGAGGTACTGGCACGCCTCCTCGACCTCGACGTCCCCGGCCAGCGACGCGACGACGGGCTTCTCGACGCCGCGCTCGCGGAACTCCTGGACCACGCGGGCCGTTACCTCCGCAAAGACCATGGGAGGGGTGACGATGGTGTGCCAGTAGCCGAGCACGAGCGAGTGGATGCGCGGATCCTCCAGGCCGAGGCGGATCGTCGCCTCGTACGTCGACGGCGGTTCGCCGCCCGTGATGTCGACGGGATTGCCCGCGGCCCCGAAGGGCGGGATGAACTTCCGGAAGGCGGCGTCCAGGTCGGCCGGGATCTCCATGAGATGCAGCCCGTTGTCCGTCACCGCGTCCGACAGCAGCACACCGGAACCGCCCGCGCCGGTGATGATCACGACGTTGTCGCCCTGCGGAGTGGGCAGCACGGGCAGCGCCCGCGCGTACTCCAGCATGTCGTTCAGGCCCGGGGCCCTGATGACACCGGCCTGCCTGAGGATGTCGTCGTAGACGGCGTCGTCGCCGGCGAGGGCGCCCGTGTGCGATCCGGCGGCCTTCGCCCCGGCGGCCGTCCGTCCGGCCTTCAGGACGACGACGGGCTTCTTCGGCACCGTCGCCCGCGCGGCCTCCACGAAGGCACGCCCGTCCTTGAGGTCCTCCAGGTGCATGGCGATGCACCGGGTGTGGGGGTCCTCGCCGAACCAGGTGAGCAGATCGTCCTCGTCCAGGTCCGACTTGTTGCCGAGCCCCACGATCGCCGAGACACCCGTCTTGGTGGTGCGCGCGAAGCCGAGGATCGCCATCCCGATGCCGCCGGACTGCGAGGTGAGAGCCACGCCGCCCTTCACGTCGTACGGCGTGCAGAACGTGGCGCACAGGTCCTGCCACGTCGAGTAGTAGCCGTAGATGTTCGGCCCGAGGAGGCGCACCCCGTGGCGCTCGCCGATGGCCACGATCTCGTCCTGGAGGGCCTGTTCACCGGTCTCCGCGAAGCCGGACGGAATGAGCACCGCGTTCGGGATGCCCTTGCGTCCCACCTCCTCCAAGGCCGCTGCCACGAACTTGGCGGGGATCGCGAAGACCGCCACATCCACCTCACCGGGGACGTCCGTGACACTCTTGTACGCCTTGCGGCCCAGAATGTCATCGGCCCGGGGATTCACCGGATGTATCTCTCCCGAGAAGCCGCCGTCGATGAGGTTGCGCATGACGGAGTTGCCGATCTTGCCCTGCTCGTTGGAGGCACCGATCACGGCGACCGAGCGCGGCTGCATGAGTCGCCGCATCGTCGTCAGGATCTGCTCGCGTGTGTACGTACGCCGCGGTTTCGGCGCGCCCTCGGCGAGGATCACCCGGATGTCGGCGGCGACCGCGCCCTCCGGGGTGGCGATGACGGGGTTGAGGTCGACCTCGGCGATCTCCGGGAAGTCCGTGACCAGCCGGGACACGCGCCGGATCTGCTCGGCCAGCGCCCACCGGTCGACGCCGCGCGCGCCGCGCACCCCGCGCAGCACCTCGGCCGCGCCGATGGAGTCGAGCATGCCGACCGCCTCGTCGGCGTCGACCGGGGCGAGCCGGAAGGTGATGTCCTTCAGCACCTCCACCAGCACGCCACCGAGCCCGAAGGCGACGACCTTGCCGAACGTCGGGTCGGTGACCGCCCCCACGATGACTTCCTGGGTGTCCGCCCCTGTCGGCAGCAGCTCCTGCACCTGTACGCCTTCGATGCGGGCATCGGGCGCGTACGCGCGCGCGTTGTCGATGATCCGGTGGAACGCGGCACGTATGTCGGCCGGCCCCTCCACCCCGACGACGACTCCGCCCGCGTCGGTCTTGTGCAGGATGTCGGGGGAGACGATCTTCAGCACGACGGGCTTGCCGAAGCGCGCCGCGGCCGCCACCGCCTGGTCGACATCGGTGGCCAACTCCTCGCCGGGGACGGCGATCCCGTACGCGTCGGCGATCACCTTCCCCTCCGGTGCGGTGAGCGCCGCGCGTCCCTCGGCCCGTACGGCGTCGAGCAGCGCGCGTACCGTCAGCTCACGGTCCTCGGCCATCAATCAGATCACTCCGTTCGACTTGAGAAGGCGCAACTCCTCGTCGCCGAGACCGAGTTCGCCGACAAAGACCTCTTCGTTGTGCTGACCGAGCAGCGGGGAACTGGTGACGTCCACGGGGGAGTCGGAGAGTTTGAGCGGGGAGCCGACGGTCGTGAAGGAGCCCCGCTGCGGGTGCTCCACCTCGACGACCATCTCGTTCGCGACGAGCGAGGCGTCCTCGATGATCTCCTTGGTGGAGAGGATCGGACCGCACGGGATGTTGTGGGCGTTGAGCTTCTCCAGGACCTCCCACTTGGGCAGCGTCGAGGACCACTCCTCGATCAGCTGGAACATCTTGTTGAGCTTGGGGAGCCGCGCCTCGGGGGTCGCCCACTCGGGGTCGCCGGCCAGTTCGGGGCGCCCGATCAGCTCGCTCAGCGGCTGCCAGCCGACCGGCTGCACGATCACGTACACGTAGTCGTTGGGTCCGCCGGGCGCGCACTTCACGGCCCACCCGGGCTGCCCGCCGCCCGAGGCGTTCCCGGAGCGCGGCACCTCGTCGCCGAAGTCCTCGTTCGGGTACTCGGCGAGCGGGCCGTGCGCGAGGCGCTGCTGGTCGCGGAGTTTGACGCGGCACAGGTTGAGGACCGCGTGCTGCATGGCGACGTTCACGCGCTGGCCGCGCCCGGTGCTCTCCCGCTGGAGCAGGGCGGCGAGGATGCCGGCGACCGCGTGGATGCCGGTGCCGGAGTCACCGATCTGGGCGCCCGTGGCGAGCGGCGGCCCGTCCTCGAAGCCGGTGGTGGACATCGATCCGCCCATCGCCTGCGCCACGACCTCGTACGCCTTGAAGTTGGTGTACGGGCCCTCGCCGAAGCCCTTGATGGAGGCGTACACGATCCGTGGGTTGATCTCCTGGATGCGGTCCCAGGTGAACCCCATCCGGTCCACGGCGCCGGGCCCGAAGTTCTCGACCATCACATCGGAGCGGCGGATGAGCTCGGTCAGCAGCTCCTTGCCGCGTTCCGACTTGGTGTTGAGGGTGATGCTCCGCTTGTTGCAGTTGAGCATCGTGAAGTAGAGGGAGTCGACGTCGGGCAGGTCGCGCAGTTGCTTGCGCGTGATGTCGCCCGAGGGCGCCTCCAGTTTGACGACGTCCGCGCCGAGCCACGCGAGGAGCTGTGTGGCGGAGGGCCCCGACTGGACGTGGGTCATGTCGAGGACGCGGATGCCTTGCAGAGCCTTGGACGCGACAGGCGTACCGGCCGTCGTGTCGGTCGTGTCAGTCATCGCGGGGGCACCTCACTACTTGTACATGGTCTGGTTCATGGTTCCGGGGGCGTAGGCGTCCGGATCGACCCATACGTTGATCAGCGACGGCTTGCCGGACTCGCGCGCGCGGCGCAGGGCCGGGCCGATGTCGGCGGGGTCGCGGACCTCTTCGCCGTAACCCCCCAGCAATTGGGCGAACTTGTCGTAGTGGACGTCGCCGAGGGTGTTGCCGACGCGCTCGCGTTCGTCGCCGTACTTGGCCTTCTGGCCGTACCGGATCTGGTTCATCGAGGAGTTGTTGCCGACGATCCCGACGAAGGGAAGGTCGTAGCGCACGAGCGTCTCGAAGTCCCAGCCGGTCAGGGAGAAGGCGCCGTCACCGAACAGGGCGACGACCTCCTTGTCGGGCCGCGCCTTCTTGGCGGCGAGGACGAAGGGGATGCCGACGCCGAGCGTGCCGAGCGGACCGGGGTCCATCCAGTGGCCCGGCGACTTGGGCTGCACGACCTGCCCGGAGAAGGTGACGATGTCGCCGCCGTCGCCGATGTAGATCGAGTCCTCGGTGAGGAAGTCGTTGATCTCGCTGACGAGCCGGTAGGGATGGATGGGGGAGGCGTCGGAGCGCAGGTTCGGCAGCCGCTTCTCGAGCGCTGTCTGCTCGGCGGCGCGCAGCTCGTCGAGCCACTCCTTGCGCTTGGCCGCGCCACCGTTGATCCGTCCGGAGGCGGCCTCGGTCACCTGCTTGAGGACGAGGCCCGCGTCGCCGACGATCCCGAGGTCGATGTCGCGGTTCTTGCCGACGGTGCGGTAGTCGAGGTCTATCTGGACGACGGTCGCGTCGGGGGAGAGCCGCTTTCCGTAGCCCATACGGAAGTCGAAGGGCGTGCCGACGATGACGATCAGGTCGGCGTTGGAGAAGGCGTAGCGGCGCGACAGCTGGAAGTGGTGCGGGTCGCCGGGCGGCAGGGTGCCACGGCCGGCGCCGTTCATGTAGGCGGGCACGTTCAGGGCGCGGACGAGTTCGATGGCGGCCTCGGTGCCGCGCGTCGTCCATACCTGGCTGCCGAGCAGGATCGCAGGTTTCTCGGCGTGCACGAGGAGGTCGGCGAGCTTCTCGACGGCCTCCGGGTCTCCGGCGGACTTGGTGGAGGCCCGGTACCGGCCGGCTTCCGGTACGCGCGCCTTGTCCACGGGCACCTTCGCGTCGAGCACATCGCGGGGTATCTCGAGGAAGGAGGGGCCGGGCGCCCCGTGGTAGCACTCGCGGAACGCCATGGACACCATGTCGGCCGCCCGCGCGGTGTCCGGCACGGTCGCCGCGAACTTGGTGATGGGGGTCATCATGTCGACGTGCGGCAGGTCCTGCAGAGAGCCCATCTTGTGCTGGGTGTGGGCCCCTTGGCCGCCGATGAGCAGCATCGGTGACTCGGCCCGGAACGCGTTGGCGACGCCGGTGACGGCGTCGGTGGTGCCGGGGCCGGCCGTCACGACGGCGCAGCCGGGCTTGCCGGTGATGCGCGCGTAGCCGTCGGCGGCGTGCGCGGCGACCTGTTCGTGGCGGACGTCGACGACTTCGATGCCCTCGTCGACACAGCCGTCGTAGATGTCGATGATGTGGCCGCCGCACAGGGTGTAGATGACCTCCACACCCTCGGCCTTGAGTGCCTTGGCGACGAGGTGTCCACCGGAGATCTGTTCCTGGCCGTTGTCCGCGTCGGACTGGGGCATGACGAAGTCCCGTCCCTTCATAGGGGAGTGGAAGAGCAGGTCGGAGGCGTGACAGGCACGGCTCCGGCATGGCTCTCGTGCGTCGCTCGTACATTGCATACAGTCGACGAATACTGTATGAACCTTGTTATCCCGCATCCGATGAGTGGTGTCCAGGGGGCGTGCGGCACTTTCAGATCAGGAGCCGGAATGGACCTGTACGAGCACCAGGCAAGGGAACTCTTCGCGGAACACGGCATCTTGGTGCCGCAGGCCGAGGTCACGGACTCCGCCACGCGGGCCCGCGCCATCGCGCGCAGGCTGGGCGGCCGCGTCGTCGTCAAGGCGCAGGTCAAGACCGGTGGCCGTGGCAAGGCGGGCGGCGTGAAGCTCGCCGAGGACCCGGCCGCCGCCGAGCTGGCGGCACGCCGGATCCTCGGCATGGACATCAAGGGCCACACCGCACACACGGTGATGCTGGCCCAACCCGTCGACATCGACAGCGAGTTCTACGTCTCCTACGTCCTCGACCGCGCGGCCGGCACCTTCCTCGCCATCGCCTCCGCCGAGGGCGGCATGGACATAGAGGAGGTCGCCGCCACCCGGCCGGAAGCGGTCGCGCGGATCCCCGTCGACCCGGCCGAGGGCGTCACCGCCGCCAAGGCCGCCCGGATTGCCGATGCCGCCGGACTGCCCGCGCAAGCCGTCGACGTTCTCGTCCGGCTGTGGGGCGTACTCACCCGCGAGGACGCCGTCCTCGTCGAGGTGAACCCCCTCGTGCGCACGGCCGCAGGGCAGATCCTCGCGCTCGACGGCAAGGTCACCCTCGACGACAACGCCCGCTTCCGGCGCGAGCGTTGGGGCGCGCAAGAGGTCACGCACGACGACCCGCTCGAGGCCGAGGCGGCGGCCAAGGGCCTCAACTACGTGAAGCTGGACGGCGAGGTCGGCATCATCGGCAACGGCGCGGGACTCGTCATGTCGACCCTCGACGTCGTCGCGGGCTGCGGCGCCCGTCCCGCCAACTTCCTCGACATCGGCGGCGGCGCCTCCGCCCGCACCATGGCCGACGGACTGAACGTCATCCTCTTGGACCCGGCCGTGAAATCCGTCCTCGTCAACGTCTTCGGCGGCATCACCGCCTGCGACGCCGTCGCCGAGGGCATCGTGGAGGCCCTCGACAGCGTCCGGCTGACCAAGCCGCTCGTCGTCCGCCTCGACGGCAACAACGCCGCCCGTGGCCGCGCCATCCTCGACGACCGCGCGCACCCGCTGATCCAGCAGGCCGCCACGATGGACGGCGCCGCACGGCAGGCCGCCGACCTCGCCCTGACCGCCAACCCCCTATAAGGAGCCGGGACATGGCCATCTACCTCACCAAGGAGAGCAAGGTCCTCGTCCAGGGCATGACCGGCGCCGAGGGCATGAAGCACACCCGCCGCATGATCGCCTCGGGCACGAACGTGGTGGGCGGCGTCAACCCCCGCAAGGCCGGCCGCACCGTCGACTTCGACGACCGCGCCGTCCCCGTCTTCGGCAGCGTCGCCGAGGGCGTCGAGGCCACCGGAGCCGACACCACCGTCGTCTTCGTGCCGCCCGCCTTCGCCAGGGCCGCCGTCGTCGAGGCCGCCGACGCGCGCATCCCGCTCGCCGTCGTCATCACGGAGGGCATCCCGGTACATGACGCGGTCGCCTTCCACGCGTACGCCCGCCGTCAGGGCACCCGCGTTATCGGCCCCAACTGCCCCGGCCTGATCACGCCCGGCCAGTCCAACGCCGGCATCATCCCCGCCGACATCACCAAGCCCGGCCGCATCGGACTCGTGTCCAAGTCGGGCACGCTCACCTACCAACTCATGTACGAGCTCAGGGACATCGGCTTCTCCACCTGTGTCGGCATCGGCGGTGACCCCGTCATCGGCACGACGCACATCGACTGCCTCACCGCCTTCGAGAACGACCCGGACACCGACCTCGTCGTCCTCATCGGGGAGATCGGTGGTGACGCCGAGGAGCGGGCCGCCACCCACATCCGCGCCCACGTCACCAAACCGGTCGTCGCCTACATCGCCGGATTCACCGCCCCCGAAGGCAAGACCATGGGCCACGCGGGCGCCATCGTCTCCGGCTCGTCCGGCACGGCGCAGGCCAAGAAGGAGGCCCTGGAGGCGGTCGGCGTACGCGTCGGATCCACCCCGACGGAGACGGCCCGGCTCGTCCTGGACCGGCTCGCGGACCGGGAGCGGGACGGGCAGTGACGCGTCTCATACACGTCAACCGGCCCTTTCCCTAGCCCTCTTGGCGTACGGGAGGTGCCCACCGGGCACCTCCCGTCCAGCACGACAGCCCTCAGCGCGACGAGCCCTCAGCACGACAGCCCTCAGCTCGAAAAGCCATGACCCACGCCCCGCCCCGACTGTGCACCGTGAGCGGAGATCGAAAAATGGCAACCACCCCAACCACCCTCACCACGCCCACCACGCCCACCACGCCCACCACCCTCAAGGCCGGCACCTCCTGGGACGACGCCTGGCGACGCTGCCTCGCAGTCGCACCCGAGGCCTTCCGGGACGACCGCGTCCTCAACCTCTGGAACGGCGCCTGGCACGCCGAAGGCCGCCCCCTGCCCGCCACCACCCCCGTCGACGGCACACCCATCGCCGGTCCGCCGCGCCTCGACGCGTCCACCGCCCACCAGGCCGTACGCGCCTCGCTCGACCAGCACCGCGCCTGGCGGCACATCCCCCTCGCCGAGCGGCGCGCCCGCGTCGCCGCCACCCTCGACGCCCTCACCCAGTACCGCGAACTGCTCGCCCTCCTCCTCGTCTGGGAGATCGGGAAGCCGTGGCGGCTCGCCCAGGCCGACGTGGACCGGGCCATCGACGGCGTGCGCTGGTACGTCGACGGCATCGACACCATGCTCGGCGAGCGCACCCCGCTGCCCGGCCCCGTGTCGAACATCGCCAGCTGGAACTACCCGATGAGCGTGCTCGTTCACGCAGTGCTGGTACAGGCACTGGCGGGGAACGCGGTCATCGCCAAGGCCCCGACCGACGGCGGCGTCTCCTGCCTCACCCTGGCCTGCGCCCTCGCCGCCCGCGAGGCCATTCCCGTCACGCTCGTCAGCGGCAGCGGCGGGCAGCTCTCCCAGGCGCTGGTGCGGGCGCCCGAGATCGGCTGCGTGTCCTTCGTCGGCGGGCGCGACACCGGTGCTTCCGTCGCCACGGACGTCGCCGACCTCGGCAAGCGCCATATCCTCGAACAGGAAGGACTCAACACCTGGGGCATCTGGAACTTCACCGGCTGGTCCGAGCTGACCGCGACGATCCCCAAGCTCTTCGACTACGGGAAGCAGCGCTGCACCGCCTACCCGCGCTTCGTCGTGCAGCGCGACGCCTTCGACGCGTTCCTCGCCGCGTACCTGCCGGCCGTACGCACCCTGCGCGTCGGCCACCCGCTGGCCGTGGCCGATCCGTCGGACCCCTACCCGGAGCTGGATTTCGGTCCGCTCATCAACGCGGCGAAGGCCAAGGAGCTGAGCGATCAGGTCGCCGAGGCGATCGACCGCGGCGCCGTCCCCCTCCACCGCTCCTCTGCGGACCCCGCGCGCTTCCTGCCGGGCCAGGACACCAGCGCGTACGTCCACCCCGTCACGCTCCTCAACCCACCCCCGTCCTCACCCCTGCACCACGCCGAACCCTTCGGCCCGGTCGACACGATCGTCCTGGTCGACACCGAGGCGGAGCTGCTCGCCGCCATGAACGCCTCGAACGGCGCCCTGGTGGCCACCCTCTCCACCGACGACGAGCAGACGTACGAACGACTCGTTCCGCAGATCCGCGCCTTCAAGGTCGGTCACGGCAAGCCGCGCTCCCGCGGCGACCGGGAGGAGCTGTTCGGCGGGTTCGGGGCGTCCTGGCGCGGCGCCTTCGTCGGTGGCGAGCTGTTGATCAGGGCGGTCACCGTCGGACCGGCGGGGGAGCGGCTGCCCGGCAACTTCCCGGAGTACCACCTGATGCCGTGACCTCGCCTCCTTGCCCGGCCACTCCCGCCGCGTGGCCGCCCTGTCACACACGGTGAGAATGTAAAGCCGCAGGTCACGGGCGCGGATACACAGGTGAAAGCCACTCCGAAACCTTGGTATTGTTGTCCATGTCGCCGCGGGGAACACCCCGCGAACGACAGACACCTTGTCCGGGTGGCGGAATGGCAGACGCGCTAGCTTGAGGTGCTAGTGCCCTTTATCGGGCGTGGGGGTTCAAGTCCCCCCTCGGACACCACTGAACAACCCTTGCTTCACTGAAATCCCCAGGTCGCAACGTTGACCTGGGGATTTCTGTATGGGTGCCCTCAGCGTCCGTCCGTACGCGGCTTCCGCATACGCAGATGCAGGACCGTGCCGCCGAGCAGGGCCACGGCGCTGGTCGCCGCGAGCGTGCCGACGTGATCGATGGCGGACGCCGCGTCCTCTTGCGGGTCGGATGCCGCCGCTGTCACCGCGTGGTGTTCGTGGTGACCCGCGTGCACCGCGTCCGCCTGGCTGTTCGCCGTGCCCGCGCCGATCGCGGCCACCTGGGTCGCCGACTGCTTCTGGTCGGACAGGCCCGTGACCTCGCCGTTTCCTCCGTCGAAAGCCAGGTCGGAGCAGGAGAAGAAGTTCTCCTGGCTGTCGGAGCGGACCCACTGGACGAACATGATGTGGCGGCCGGTGCGTTGGGGCAGTTGCAGGTTCCAGTAGTAGTGGCCTGCCTCGGTGCCCGGGCCTCCGTTGTTCGGCGGGTTCTGGACGGTCTGCACCTTCTCCAGGTCCGCCCAGTCCAGCGGCTGTGCCGGGTCGAAGCCCTGCTTGGTGACGTACACATGGAACGAGCCCGGGTGATGCGCCCAGTTGCTGTACTTCACCTGGATGGTGGCGCCGGAGGTGAGGTGGGTGACCGGCCAGTCGGTACGAGCGGCGTTGTACGGGGAGAAGTTGTACGGGCTGCGGTCGCCCGCGCTGCACAGCTTGCCGTCCGCGACGTAGCCCGCGCCGCGGCCACCCGCGTTCGAGTCGAGCACCGCGAACCAGTTGTACAGCGGTGTCGTGCCTGCCGCCTGCACCGCCGCCTTGCACGCGGGGTTGGCCGGCATCTGGGTCGAGGAATGGGCGAGCAGGTCCTTGTAGCAGAGGTAGGTGCGCGATCCGGGCGTCAGGGCCACGCCATGTGCCGTGGCCGTGCCGGGCAGGGCCAGGACGCTCGCGGCGGCCAGGCCCAGGGCGCCGGCAAGCGCGGCGATTCTGGGTAAGCGGGGAACGGTCATGGAACGTCTCCTTCGGGGGTCCGGGAGTTTCCGATGAGCGGCTCACTGTGTCGTTGCCGCCGCCGGGCCGAAGGTTGCCGCCGTAGGCGAACCCGCGCGAAATGGCGCGAACCCTATGGGTCGCGCCCGCCTCGTCCCCTCGGGTCTCGTTCCCCCGGGTCCCGTCTTCCCCGGGTCTCGTCCCCTTGGGTCTCGTCCCCCCCCCCGGGTCTCACCCCCTCGGGTCTCGTCCCCTGGGTCTCATCCCTTCGGGTCTCGTCCCTCTGGGTCGTGCCTCGTCTGCGGCTCAGGCCGGGCGCAGGACGTCGACCACGAGGCCCAGGAGCCGGCTCGTCCGCTCCGGGGAGTTGACCGCCTGGGTGGAGAGGAACACGCCGAGGAGCATCATCGTGACCTCCTCGGCCTCCACGTCCGCGCGCAGGGCGCCCGTCCTCGCCCCCGCTTCGAGGATCATCGCGATCGTCGCCGTGATCCGTTCCCGTGTGGCCGGGGTCGCGATGCTGCCCGAGGCCCAGCCCGCGCGCAGGGTGTCGGACATACCGCGCTTGGTCGCGAGGAACGCGGCGTACCGCTCCACCCACGCGCGCAGCGCGGCCTCGGGCGGGAGTTCGTCGAGGAGCACGGGCGCGCTGTCGACGACGGCGTCCAGCTCGGCCGAGTAGAGGGCCTCGACGAGGGCCTCGCGGGTGGGGAAGTGACGGTAGAGCGTGCCGATCCCGACGCCGGCCTCGCGGGCGATGGCCTCCAGCGGCGCGCCCTCGTTCGTCGAGGCGAAGACGGTGCGGGCGGCGGTGAGGAGCTTCTCGCGATTGCGCCGGGCGTCGGCCCGGGCCGGACGAGCGGCAGCCGGACGAGCTGCCGCCGGGCGAGCGGTGTCCGGACGGGCGGTGTCCGGACGTGCGGTGTCCGGACGTGCGGTGTCCGGGCAGGCGTCAGCCGCCGCGTGGCGGCCGGGATGCGCGGAATCGGGCGCGGACAAAGCGGAGGCCCTCCGTTTAGTGCTACGGTCTCGGTAACGGAGGTTCCTCCGTTTACCCCATCGTCTCACGAGGGCGGAACTGTCATGGCTTCCATCAACCGATCCGACCAGTTCACAGCCACCGGAGCGGCCCGCGCCGGGGGGCCCGGCTCGCTGGCCGGGCGCACCGTCTCCCGCGTCGGCTTCGGCGCCATGCAGCTGGAGCGGCTGCGGGGCGACCGCGGCGCCGCCGTCGCCCTGCTGCGCCGAGCCGTCGAGCTCGGTATCGACCACATCGACACCGCCCAGTTCTACGGGCACGGCTTCGTCAACGAGGTCATCGCCGAAGCGCTCCGCCCCGAGGACGACGTCCTTGTCGTCAGCAAGGTCGGCGCCGAACCCGACGCCGACGGCCCCATCCCGCTGCGCCTCGCGCAGCGGCCCGAGCAGTTGCGGGCCGGCGTCGAGGACAACCTCAAGAGCCTCGGGGTGGAGCGGATCCCCCTCGTCAACCTGCGCCGTGCCGACACCGGCCCCGGCCTGCGCGCCGAGGGCGACCAGCTCGTCGACATGGACGACCAGCTCGCCGTGCTGACCGCCCTGCGCGACGAGGGCAAGATCGGCGAGATCGGCCTCAGCAGTGTCACTCCCGAGCAACTGCGCAGGGGGCTCCCGGCGGGCATCGCCTGTGTGCAGAACGCCTACAGCCTCGTGGCGCGCGGCGACGAGGAGATGCTGGAGCTCTGCGTCGCCGAGGGCATCGCCTGGGTGCCGTACTTCCCGCTCGGCAGCGCCTTCGCCGGTATGCCGAAGGTGACCGACGAACCCGCCGTCATCGCAGCGGCCCGGGCCCAGGGCAGCACCCCCGCGCAGATCGGCCTGGCGTGGCTGCTCCACCACGCGCCGAACGTGCTCCTCATCCCCGGCACCGCCGACCCGGAGCACCTGCGGGCCAATGTCGACGCCGGTGCGCTCACCCTCGACGAGGCGACGCTCGCCGCACTCGACGCCGTCCCGACGCGCTCCGGGGACATCGCGCTCGACTGACCCGCCTCGCTCCGGCCCTCAGAGCCGGGCTCTGGGACCTGCCTCGCGTCGGCCCCCCCAGAGCGGGCTCTAGGACCCGCCTCGCGTCGGCCCCCAGAGCCGGGCTCTACGGCACCCGCGCCGTCCACTCCCGCGTGCCGAACTTCGTACGGACGAGTTCCTGCGCCCGGGCCAGTTCCGCCTCGCTCACTCCGCCGTCGGTCAGCCCGTAGCGGCCGCGGAACGAGTCGATCATGCGGGCGATGACCTCTTCGCGGGGGAGTCCGGTCTGCCGTCGCAGCGGGTCGACGCGCTTCTTGGCGCTCTTCGTGCCCTTGTCGGACAGCTTCTCGCGGCCGATGCGCAGCACCTCGACCATCTTGTCGGCGTCGATGTCGTAGGACATGGTCACGTGGTGCAGCACGGCGCCCGCGCCCGCCACGATCCGCTTCTGGGCGGCGCCCGCGACCTTGCCGACGTCCGTGGCGATGTCGTTGAGCGGCTGGTACCAGGCCTTGATGCCCATGTCGGCCAGCGCGCCGAGCACCCAGTCGTCGAGGTAGGCGTACGAGTCCTGGAAGGAGAGGCCCGAGACCAGGGACTCGGGGACGGCGAGCGAGTACGTGATCGTCGACTTCGGTTCCGCGAACATCGCGCCGCCGCCGGAGATCCGCCGCACCACGGTGACCCCGTGCCGGGCCACGCCCTCGGCATCCACCTCGTTGCGCAGCGACTGGAAGTTGCCGATGATCACGGCCGGGCGGTCCCACTCCCACACCCGCAGGGTCGGCGGGCGGTGTCCGAGCGCGACCTCCTCCGTCATCACCTCGTCCAGCGCCATGTGGAGCACGGGGGACTGCGGGGCGTCATGGACGAGCTGCCAGTCGTAGTCGCGCCAGTCGGTGGCCTGGGCGAGCGCGCGGCGCACGGCCGTGGCGACGCCGTCGGTGGTCAGGCCGAGCATGGCGGTGCCGGGCGGCAGCGCCGCGTCGACGCGGGAGGCGAGCGTCGCCTGGTCCGCGTCGGCCGGGGCGCCTTCGAGCGAGGCGTTGATCGCCAGGAGCGCGTCGTCCGGTTCCAGGAAGAAGTCGCCCGCCACCCGGACATCGCGCAGCACGCCGTCCGCCACCTCGACGTCGACGACGACGAGCTTGCCGCCAGGGATCTTGTACTCGCCGTGCACTGTGCGCCGCCTTCCGCCCCGGACTGTTCCGAGCCCGCGGCAGTCCCCGGTCCGCCGGCCGTTCCCGGTCCGCGGACGCTGCCGAATCCGTAGAGCTTCCTCGATGCGGTCAACGCTATCCGCATGCCGGACATTCCGGTTCTCGACCGCCCGTCCGCCTACCCGTCCCGTCATCCCTTGACACGTCATCACATCTCCCGCATCGTCCCCCAGCGTCCGCACCGCGCACGGCATCGGGCAGGCCGCCCCCTCGGCGGCAGGTCACCTTCCGGAGGAGCGACATGATGGACCGGCACCGCGAGATCCCGCACACCATCGAGGTCCGCGGGCCTGATGTCACTCGCCCCGCGGTGAGGGAGTTCGTGCGCGGCGCCGCCTGGTGGGCGCCGGACGGGCGGCCCGTGCGCGCCGACCCGGCCGACCGGGACCGGCTGCCCGCCGACACCTGGGAACGGGCCCGGATGCCGGCCGGGGTGCGGCTGCGTTTCACGGCGCGCGGCGTCACCGCGGTCGAGGTCGCCTACGAGGCGCAGGAGCCCTCGGAGGCGGACGGCCGCCGCGGGATGCCGCCCGTCTTCACGGTGATCGGCGGCGTCGATGTACGGGCCGACCCGGGCGCCCATGTCGCACGGCTGCCGCTGCCGCGCCCCGACGGCACCTACACCGTGCAACTCCCCGAAAGGCTGCGGCCGTTGATCCGGGACCTTCGCGTGCGCGGCGACGGAACGCTCGAACCGGCACCGCCCCGCCCGCGCTGGCTCGTGTACGGCGACTCCCTCGCGGAGGGCCGGGCCGCCACGCGCCCGCACTTCACCTGGCCCTCCGTCGCCGGACGGGCGCTCGGCGTGGAGGACGTGAACCTCGGATACGCGGGCGCCGCCCGAGGCGAACTCGCCTCCGCACAACAACTCGCCTCTCTGAAAGCCGACTTGCTGACCATCGCGTTCGGGACGGACTGCTGGTCCCGGACACCGCATTCGGCGCCGCTGCTGTACGAGACGCTCCGCGCGTTCCTCACCGTCGTCCGCGCCGGCCACCCGTACGTCCCGCTGCTCGTGCTCTCCCCGGCGCTCCGGCCGGAGGCCGAGGCGGCCCCCAACGAACTCGGCGCCACCCTGGCCGAGTTGCGGGACGCGGTCGAGCGGGCCGCGCGCGATGCCGTGGACGGGGGCGACAAGCGGCTCGTCCTGCTGCCCGGCCGCGACCTGCTCACCGCGGAGCACCTCGTGGACGGCGTACATCCGGGCGACCGCGGCCACTTGCTGCTCGCGCGCGCGGTGGCGGAAAACCTCGCGGGCAACGGCAGCCTCACGGACGGAATTCCGTAAGGGCCTTGACTAATGCCTGTTCGAAGTCGAAGGATCCGTTACCGCACGCCAGTGGCTTTCTGGTGGAACATGTTCGCTTCGAGGGGACCCGCTCATGCCTGTCACCCGCAGAACCGTGCTGGCCGCGGGCGCGGCCACCTCCGTCGCCGGCGCGCTCACCGCGCCGGCCGCGCACGCCTCCGAGCGCATCGGGGCCGCCGAGCGCACCGGGACCGTCGGGCGCCGCACCGTCGAGCTGACCGACGGCTGGCGCTTCGCGCTCGTCGACCCCGGCGGGATCGCCGATCCGACTGGTGCCTACACCGACGCCGAGCAGCCCGGATTCGACGACACGCACTGGCGCACGGTCGCGGTCCCGCACGACTGGAGCATCGAGCAGACCCCCACCACCGAGCACAACACCACCAGCGGCACGGGCTTCCTGCCGGGCGGTCTCGGCTGGTACCGCAAGACGTTCACGGTGCCGCGCGGCTACGCGGGCAAACGGATCTCGGTCGAGTTCGACGGCGTCTACATGGACGCGAACGTCTACGTCAACGGCACGCTCGTCGGCAACCACCCGTACGGCTACACCGGTTTCGCGTACGACATCACGGACCTCGTGCACACCGACGGCCGCACCCCCGACGTCCTGGCCGTCGAGGTCCGCAACCGGCTGCCCAGCAGCCGCTGGTACTCGGGCAGCGGCATCTACCGCCATGCCCGGCTGGTGGTCACCGAGCCGGTGCACGTCGAGCGCTGGGGCACGTTCGTGACGACGCCCGGCCTGGCCGCCACGCTCGACAAGGGGTACGCGACGGTCGACGTGCGCACCACGGTCGTGGGCGAGACCGGCGCGGCGCGGGACGTCACCGTCGTCTCCACCGTCCGCGACCCCAAGGGGCGACGCGTCGCGCGGACCGAGTCCGTGCTCGAGGGCGTCACGGCGGCCGGACCGGGCACCTCCCACGACCGCCTCACCGTGCGGAACCCGCAGCTGTGGTCGATCGAGACGCCGGAGCACCGGTACACGCTCGTCACCGATCTGCGGGTGGACGGCCGCACGGTCGACACGTACCGCACCCGCTTCGGCATCCGCCACGCCGTCTTCGACCCCGAGGACGGGCTCTCGCTCAACGGCACCCACACGAAGATCAAGGGCGTCGACCTCCACCACGACCTCGGGGCGCTCGGCGCGGCCGTCCACCCCGATGCCGTGCGGCGCCAGCTGCGGATGATGAAGAGCATGGGCGTCAACGCCCTGCGCACCTCCCACAACCCGCCCGCGCCCGAGGTGATCGAGGCCTGCGAGGACCTCGGCCTCATCATGCTCGTGGAGGCCTTCGACTGCTGGCGCACCGGCAAGAACACCTACGACTACGGGCGCTTCTTCGACGAGCACAGCGACGCCGACATCGCCGAGATGGTGCGCGCCGCCCGCAACTCCCCGGCCGTTCTGATGTGGTCGATCGGCAACGAGATCCCCGACTCGACCCGCACCGAGGGCATCGCCATCGCGCAGCGCCTCGTCGACGCCGTCAAGGCGCTCGACGCGACGCGGCCCGTCGTCATCGGCTCCGACAAGTACCGCTCGCTGCCCGCCGTCGGATCGCCCGCCGATCTGATCCTCGGCAAGCTGGACGGCCTCGGTCTCAACTACAACACGGCCGTCTCCGTCGACGCGCTGCACGCCCGCTACCCGCACCTCTTCCTCTTCGAGTCCGAGTCGTCCTCGGAGACGTCGAGCCGGGGCACGTACCAGGAGCCCCAGCACCTCAACACGGGGGAGAACCACACGCCCGGGCGGCGCGCCACGTCCTCGTACGACAACAACCTCGCCTCGTGGACGATGAGCGGCGAGTACGGCCTGAAGAAGGACCGTGACCGGCGGTTCTTCGCGGGCGAGTTCCTGTGGTCCGGCATCGACTACATCGGCGAGCCCACCCCGTACGACGTGTTCCCGGTGAAGGCGTCGTTCTTCGGCGCGGTCGACACCGCCGGGTTCCCGAAGGACATGTACCACCTGTTCCGCAGCCAGTGGTCGGACGAGCCCATGGTGCATCTGCTGCCGATGGACTGGACGACGCATGAGGACGGGGAGGAGGTGGAGGTGTGGGCGTACGCGAACGTCGCGGACGTCGAACTCTTCCTCAACGGCCGCTCGCTCGGCGTGCGTTCCTTCGACGAGAAGAAGACCGTCGACGGCCGGGCGTACCTGGAGACGACGGAGGCGACCGGCGACGACAAGACCGTCACCTCCGGCGCCTACCCGGGCAGCTACACCAGCCCGAACGGCAGCGCGGGCAAGCTGCATCTGACGTGGAAGGTGCCGTTCGCGCCCGGCGAGCTGAAGGCGGTGGCGCGGCGAGGCGGCAAGACGGTGGCGACGGACGTCCTGCGCACGGCCGGGAAGGCGCACGCCGTGCGGTTGACAGCCGACCGCAAGTCCGCGGCCGCGGACGGGCGTTCGCTGGTCTTCGTGACGGCCGAGATCGTCGACGCGCGCGGCGTGGTCGTGCCCGACGCCGAGCACCTCGTCGAGTTCACCGTCGACGGCGGGCACCTGGCGGGACTCGACAACGGGCGGCAGGAGAGCGCCGAGCGGTACCAGGCCAGTACGCGCACCGCCTTCCACGGACTGGCGCTCGCCATGGTCCGCTCGGGAACGAGGCCCGGCGCGCTCACCGTCACCGCGCGGGCCGACGGACTGCGCTCCGGCAAGGCGTCCGTACGGGTCACCGGGCCGGCCGGCGCGCCGGTCACCCCGACCCGGCCCTTCACTCCCGACCCGGGCCCCGACGCACCCAAGTACCCGCTCGCGGACGCCAGTTACTCCGGCGCCACCTCCACCCTGCCCGCCGCGATGCTCGACGGTGACGCGGCCACCCAGTGGTCCAACGCCTTCCAGAAGGCCGCCACCGCCCTGCTGCCCGCCTTCGACGGAGCCCGGCCGCGCGACTGGGTCTCGGTGGAGTGGGAGGAGGAGCGGACGATCGGCCGGGTCGAGATCTCCTTCACCGTCGACGCCCGGCACACGCTGCCCGAGACGGTCGCCGTGTCCGTGTGGGACGGCAAGCGGTACGTCCCCGTGCCCGACGCCGACATCGAGTGGGCCGCGGCGTCCGGCGAGCCGACCGTCATCACCTTCGACGCCGTCCGCGGCCGACGGCTCCGGCTCGACATCGTCAGCGGCCGTCCGGGCACACCCCAGGGCGCGGTCGGGATCAGCGCGCTGGACGTGGCGCAGTCGTGACCCAGCTCCTCGACGTAGACCCCGCGTGGCTGCCCGACGAGGCGCTGCGCGCGGTCGGTACGCGGCCCGTCCAGGTCCTCGGCGACGGGCCGCTCGTCGACACCGTGCGGCACGAAGTCGCCGCCGCGCACGCCAAGTTCGCCGCCGAGGCGGGACACAGCGGCGCCGTCTCCTGCGACCTGTTGCTGCGGATCGCCGACGGCGGTGACGCGGGGCCCGAGGGCTTCACCCTGGAACGTGACGGCTCCCGCACCACCGTCGCCGCCACCGACCCGGCCGGGCTCCTCCACGGCTTCTTCCATGTCGTACGGCTCGGCGACGCCGCGTTCACCGCCGCGCCCGCGCAGACGCACCGGCCCGCACTCGCCCTGCGCATGCTCGACCACTGGGACAACGTGGCCGTGCACCCCGTGATGGGGCAGGTCGAACGCGGCTACGCGGGCGGCTCGCTGTTCTGGCGGGACGGCCGGGCGCGCGGCGACCTCGCCCGGGTACGGGCCTACGCGCGCCTCCTCGCCGCCTGCGGCATCAACGCCCTCGGCGTCAACAACGTCAACGTCCACGAGACGGAGGCCCACCTCCTCACCGACCGCATCGACGAAGTAGCGGCCATCGCCCGGGAGTTGAGCCCCTACGGGATCCGCGTCCACCTCTCCGTCAGCTTCGCCGCGCCCGTGCTCCTCGGCGGCCTCGACACCGCCGACCCGCACGACGCCGCGGTCCGCGCCTGGTGGCGGGAGGCGGCGGAGCACGTCTACACGCACATCCCCGACTTCGGCGGCTTCGTCGTCAAGGCCGACTCCGAAGGGCAGCCGGGGCCCTTCGCCCACGGCCGCAGCCACGCGGACGGCGCCAACCTCCTCGCCGACGCGCTCGCCCCGCACGGCGGCACCGTCCACTGGCGGGCCTTCGTCTACGACCACCGCCAGGACTGGCGCGACCGCACCACGGACCGGGCGCGCGCCGCCTACGACCATTTCGCCCCGCTCGACGGCCGGTTCAGGGACAACGCGATCCTCCAGGTCAAGCACGGCCCGATGGACTTCCAGGTCCGCGAGCCGGTCTCCCCGGTGATCGGCGCCCTGTCCCGCACCCGCGTCGCCGTCGAGCTCCAGGCCACCCAGGAGTACACCGGGCAGCAGCGGCACGTCTGCGCGCTCGCCCCCGCATGGTCCGAGGTGCTGCGGTTCCGGCCCGACGGGGCCGACGGCCCGGACATCGGCCGCCTCGCCCGCGGCGGCGGCCTGGTCGCCGTCTCGAACGCGGGAGACGATCCGTTCTGGACCGGCCACCCCCTCGCCCAGTTCAACCTGTACGCGTTCGGCCGCCTGGCCTGGCAGCCCGACGCCGACCCCGACGCACTCCTCGACGAATGGATCGAGCTGACGTTCACGCCCGACCGCTGCGCCGACCCGGCGCGCCTGCGGTCCGGACTGCGGGCCGTGCTGCGCGACTCGTGGACGACGTACGAGAAGTACACCGCGCCTCTCGGCAGCGGCTTCATGGTGCAGCCCGGGCACCACTACGGTCCCGGTATCGACGGCTACGAGTACAGCCCCTGGGGCACCTATCACTTCGCCGACCGCGACGGCATCGGCGTCGACCGCAGCCTGGCCACCGGGACCGGTTACGCCGCCCAGTACGCCAAACCGTGGTCCGAGACGTACGAGACCCCCGAGAGCTGCCCGGACGAACTGCTCCTCTTCTTCCACCACGTGCCCTACGGCCATCGTCTGCACAGCGGCAAGACGGTGATCCAGCACATCTACGACACCCACTTCGAAGGCGTCGAGGAGGTCGAGGCCGCGCGGCGGACCTGGCAGTCGCTCGCGGATCTGGTGGCGCCCGCCCGGCACCGGCGAGTGGCGGAGCGGTACGAGGAGCAGCTGCGCGGCGCCCGTGAGTGGCGGGACCAGGTGAACAGCTACTTCCTGCGCAAGTCCGGGGTGCCGGACGCGGGCGGGCGCCGCATCCACTGAGACCCTCGCGGGAGGGTCACTCCAGGCGGAGCAGCACCACGCCCAGCGGGTCGAGGACGAGCGGCTCGCCCTTCTCGTAGCGCTTGCCCGTCAGCACGTCGGTGCCGGTCGCGTGCGCGGTCAGCGTCGCCTCCGTGCCGGCGTGGTTGAGGAGGAACAGCAGCCGGGTGCCGTCCGGCGTGACACGGGCCGACGTCTCCACACCGGCCGCCGCCGCGTCCGCGTACGGGCCGGTCAGCCCGTGCCGCGCCAGCACCCGGCGCACCACCTCGTCGGTGCCCGCGTCATCGAGCCGCGTCGCCACGTACCAGCCCTCGCCGCCCCGCTCGCCGAAGCGGTTGCGGGTGACGGCGGGCGTGCCCGCGTAGAAGTCGGACAGATAGGTACCGACCTGCTCGGCGCCCACGGGGACGACGATCTCGAAGACCAGCCGGGCCGCCACCTCGTCCGCGCCGAGCCGCACGCGCCCGGTGACGCCGGCGGGCCGTGAGTCCCACTCGTCGACCCGTACGCCCATGAGCGGCCCGAGCGGGCCCGGCACATCGGCGAGGAACGCCCGGTCGTGCTCGTCGCCGCGCGCGGACAGGAACGTCGTCAGCACGGTCCCGCCCCGCTCTGCCACGGCCTCCAGACGGGCCGCCAGATCACCCTTGACCAGGTGCAGCACGGGCGCGAGCACCACGTCGTACGGATCCAGGTCCGCGGTGACCGGGACGACATCGACGTCCGCGCCCGCCGCCCGGGCCGCCCGGTAGTAGTCGTGCACCACGTCGAGGTACTTCACGAGCCGCGACGGGCCGTCCGACATCTCCAGCGCCCACCAGCTGTCCCAGTCGAAGAGCAGCGCGGTGCGGGCCGGGGTCCGGGCGCCGAGCGACAGCGCCCCGGCCTCCGCCAACTCCCGTCCCAGCTCGGCGACCTCCCTGAACACGCGGGTGTCGTCGCGGCCCGCGTGGCCGATCACCGCGCCGTGGTACTTCTCGCACGCGCCGCGCGAGGCCCGCAGCTGGAAGTACAGGACGGCGTCCGCGCCGTGCGCCACCGCCTGCCAGCTCGCGAGGCGCAGCTCGCCGGGCCGGCGCAGCGGATTGACGTCGCGGCACGCCGTCGTCGACGGAGTCTGCTCCATCAGCCAGAACGGGGCGCCGTCCTTCAGGCCGCGCATCAGATCATGGGCCAGCGCGGACCGGGTCGGTGGCGCGTCCAGCGGCGGATAGCTGTCCCACGACGCGAAATCGAGGTGCGGCGCCCAGCGGTGATAGTCGAGGGGCCGGAACATGCCCATGAAATTGGTGGTCACGGGGGTGTGCGGGCTGTGTTCCCGCACGGCCTCCTTCTCGGCGAGGAAACAGCCGAGGAGCGCGTCCGTGGTGAACCGGCGGTAGTCGAGCGTGAGGCCCTGGAAGGCGGTGTGGTCGGGGCCGCGCCAGTGCTCGGTCAGCGCGCTCGGCGGCTCGATCTCGGCCCACTCCGTGTAGCGGTGCGACCAGAACGTGGACCACCAGGCGTCGTTGAGCGCGTCGAGCGAGCCGTACCGCTCCCGCAGCCAGCCACGGAAGGCGTCGGCGCACAACGTGCAGTAACAGGCGCCCCCGTACTCGTTGTTGATGTGCCAGGCGAGGAGCGCGGGGTGGTCCGCGTAGCGCCGCGCGATCCGGCCGGCGAGCGCGGTGGAGAGCCGGCGGTACGCCGGTGAGCTGGGGCAGAAGTTGTGGCGCTGCCCGTAGCCGTGCCGGCGGCCCTCGAAGTCGGTGCGGTTGACCTCCGGGTGCGCCCGCGCCAGCCAGGGCGGCAGCGCGGCCGTGCCGGTGGCCAGGACGACACGGCGTCCCTCCGCCGCCGCGCGGTCCAGGATCCGGTCGAGGACCGTGAAGTCGTAGGTGTCCGGCGCGGGTTGGAGCAGCGACCAGGCGAAGACGCCCACCGTGAGGGTGTCGATCCCCGCCCGGCCGAACAGCCGGTGGTCGGCGTCCCACACCTCCTCGGGCCACTGCTCGGGGTTGTAGTCACCGCCGTACGGGATCTTGGGGGTCTCGGGCAGGCCGCTCATACGGTGAAGTCCTCCTGGGTCTCGGCGATGATCGGGCGGCCGGTGTGCAGCAGCGACAGGAGCAGCAGCGGCGCGAGCAGCAGGGGCAGCACCTCGGTGGCCCACAGCGTGGCGGCGCCGGCGACGATCAGCAGGCTGGCCGCGCCGAGCGTGGCCCGCCCGTGCCGCAGCAGGAAGTACGCGGCGAGCCGGGCGGTGTCGACCGTACGGAACGTGAACAGGGCGGTCAGGACGAACGCGTGGGCACCCCACAGCAGCGCTCCCGCCCCGACGGCCGCGAGCAGCGCGGCCCACCAGCCGGGCAGCCCGGTCGCCGCGAAGTGCGTCAGTGTGTACGCGATGACCGTCAGCCAGGCGAGCAGCGGCACCCAAATGCGCAGCGCGGCGCGGGAGTTGAGGCGGAGCCCTCGCCAGTAGGCGCGGGCGGGACGCAGCTCGGTGAGGTCGCCGGTGCGGTGGTGCAACGCGTACAGGGCGGCCGCGACACCCGGGCCGACCGGTACCAGGCACACCGCGGCGAGCGGCAGATTTCCCGGGTCGCCGCCCAGGAGGAACAGCCCCACGCCGCCCGGCGCCAGCGTGACAAGGAGCAGGACCTCGACGGTCAGCAGCGTGTGCACGAGCGCGCAGCCGCGCGAGAGCGGGCCTTCGCCGAAGGCGCGGGCGGGGCGCCGGACGGCGCCGGTCATCCGTTCTCCTTCTGGTACCGCTCGTGGGCCTTGTTGTGCAGATCGACCAGCTGCTGCATGTTCTTGGCCTTCAGCTCGGTGACGTAGTCGTCCCATTCGGATATCGGCCGCTTGCCGAGCACGAACGTGAGCAGGCTCTGGTTCACGTGGTCCTTGAGCGGGGTCTCCCACAGCGAGGCCTGCTCCTGCTCCGCGGACTGCAGCGGGTGGGGCGGATCGACCGGCGTCTGCTCGCGCGTGGCCATCGCGTCCTGGAACGCCTTCTCGTCCGGGCCGAACGAGGAGGAGACCAGGTCCCAGCTGCCGCCGTACGTGAAGACGCCGTTGAAGAAGCCGTAGTCCTTCTGCAGATCCTTCGGCGCCTTCGGGTCGGAGCCCATGAGGCTGATGCCCGGCTTCAGCTGGTACTTCCCGCCGGACTGGGTGTACGTGACGCCGTCGACGCCCCACTTGCACAGCTTCTGGCCCTCGTCCGCGTAGAACAGCCAGTCCACGAACTGCAGCGTCGCGACGAAGGTGTCGCTCTTGAGTGCCTCGCTGGAGATCATCACGCCGTTCTCCAGACGGACGCCGCCGAGCACGATCTCCCCGGCCGGGCCGAGCGGCACCGGCACCATCTCGATCTTCGCGCCCTTGACCTGCCGCTCCAGGTTGTAGCGGTAGTTCTGCACCAGCTCCTGCGGGTTGGCGCTGATCGCGAAGGACTTCTCGCCGAGGAGCTTCTTCACCGCCTCGTCGTCGGACTGGGTGAAGCTCTCCGGGTCGACCAGCTTCTCCGCGACGAGCCCCCGCAGGAACTCCAGGATCTGCCGGAAGCCGTCCGTGGCCCCGGTGAAGACGAACTTCTCCGTCTTGGCGTCGTAGCTGATGTTGTCGTACGACCAGCCCGCCCGGATCCCGTACGCCTGGCCGAGGTAGCTGAGCAGGGCGGCCGCGGGGAAGACGGTGTTGGTGCTCCACCGGTCGGTGAACGGGTAGCGGTCCGGATACTCCGCCCTGAGCGCCTTCAGAACCTCGTGCACCTCGTCCCACGTCGTCGGCAGGCTCACGCCGATCTTGTCGAGGACGTCCGTGCGGAAGGCCATCGAGTAGCCGGCCTTGGGTTTCTCGTGCAGGCCGGGGAGCAGGTAGTACTTGCCGTCGGACTGGCGGATCGCATCCAGTTCCGGCTGGAGGTTCCAGCGTTTGACCTTGTCCCGGAAGTTGGGCATCAGGTGCACGTACTCGCTCACCGGCAGGATCGCGCCCGACGACACGAACGCGACCTCGGAGGGGTGGTACGTCTTCGGGATCAGGAACGGGGCGTCCCCGGAGCCGATCAGCAGGCTGCGCTTCTTCTCGTAGTCGCTCAGCGGCACGTCGACCGGTTCAAGGGTGACACCGGTGCGCCGGGTGACCTCCTTCCAGAACAGCCAGTCCTTCTTCGTCGGGTACACCGGGTTGTTGTTGTGCAGCAGCGACAGGGACAGCGCCTTTGTCGCCTTGAACTGCTCGCCCGCGCGGTACGTCCTCATCGCGCCGTCCTGCTTCTTCGACAGGTCCTTGGCGTCGCCGCCGTCCTCGCCGCCGCCGCATCCGGTGAGGGCGGCGAGACCCGCGAAACCCGCGGCGGCGAGCAGGGACCGTCTCGACAACTGGCCGTGATTCGACACATGAACTCCCTTGTAAGGAACGCCTGTTGCTGGGGGTCAGCCCTTGACCGCGCCGAGCATCACGCCCGAGACGAAGTACCGCTGCACGAAGGGGTAGAGGGCGAGGATCGGCAGCGCCGTGAGCACGATGGTCACCGACTGGATGTTCGCGGCAGCCTGCGAGAGCTGATCGGTCGCGGCGCCGGCGTTGCCGCCCGTGGTGGCGCCCGCGATGAGGTTGCGCAGATAGACGGTGACCGGCATCAGCTCGGTCCTGTCCATGTAGAGGAACGCCGAGAACCAGGAGTTCCAGAACGACACCGAGTAGAAGAGCACCATCGTCGCGATGACCGCCTTCGACAGCGGCAGCACGATCCGCAGCAGGATCCCGTACGTGCTCAGGCCGTCGATCTGCGCGGCCTCCTCCAGCTCGGTCGGCAGATTCTCGAAGAAGGCCTTCATCACGAGGAGATTGAAGACGCTGATGGCGTTCGGCAGGGCGATCGCCCAGATCGAGTCCTTCATGCCGAGGCCGGTGATCAGTACGTAGTTGGGGATCAGCCCGCCGGTGAAGAACATGGTGAACACGGCGACGCCGACCAGCAGGCCGCGACCGCGCAGTTCCTTCTTCGACAGGACGTACGCGTAGATCGTCGTGAGGACCATGGCGACGGCGGTGGACACCACGGTGTAGAGGACGGTGTTGCCGTAGCTGCGCCAGAACACGTCGTCCTGGAAGACGATCTTGTACGTGGTGAGGTTGAAGCCCTTCGGCCACAGGGTCACCTCGCCCGCCCGGATCTGCCGCTCCCCGCTGAAGGAGCGGGCGATGATGGTGAGGAACGGATAGAGCGTCACGGCCACGACCAGGGTGAGGATCACCCCGTTGGCGCCCTGGAAGATCCGGTAGCCGCGGCCCGGCCGGTGCACGGAAGCGCTCACCACAGGCTCGTCCCCACGCTCCTGCGCGACAGCTGGTTCGCCGAGGTGATCAGGACGAGGCCGATGACCGCCTCGAAGAGCCCGATGGCGGCGGCGTAGCTGAACGAGTTCGACTCGACACCGGTGCGGTACAGGTACGTCGAGATGACGTCGGCCTTCGAGTACGTCAGCGCGTTGTAGAGGAGCAGGATCTTCTCGAAGCCGACCGCCATGAACGTACCGATGTTGAGGATCAGCAGCGTCATCATGGTCGGGCGGATGCCGGGCAGGGTGACGTGCCAGGTCTGCTGCCAGCGGTTAGCGCCGTCGATCCGGGCCGCCTCGTACAGGTCCTCGTCGATCGTGCTCAGCGCGGCGAGATAGAGGATCGTGCCCCAGCCGGCCGTCTGCCAGACCTCCGAGCCGACATAGATCGTCCGGAACCAGCCGGGTTCCTGGATGAACCGGATCGGATCGTGGCCGAACGCCGTGAGCAGATGGTTGACCGGCCCGTCCGTGGCCAGCATCTGCATCGTGATGCCCGCGACGATCACGATCGACAGGAAGTGCGGCAGATACGAGACCGACTGCACGAACCGCTTCAGCGAGCGGCGCCGCACCTCGTTCAGCAGCAGCGCCAGGACGATCGGCACCGGGAAGCAGAACAGCAGGGTCAGCAGCCCCATCCACAGCGTGTTCCGGAAGACCTGCCAGAACGTGGGGTCGCTGAGGAACATCCGCACATAGCGCAGGCCCACCCACTCCTCGCCGAGGATCGAGCCGCCCGGCTCGAAGCGACGGAAGGCGATCACGTTGCCGATCATGGGCAGGTAGCGGAACACCAGGAAGAACAGGATCGGCAGCACGGCGAGCGAGTACAACTGCCAGTCCCGGCGCAGCGCCTGGCGCCAGGGGCGGCGGCCGGACGGCAGCCGCTCGCGTCGCGCGCGCGGCGGGTCCTGGGAGGTGCCGGGACGGGGCCGCTTGCCCGTCATGGTGGAGGAGCTCATGCAGGGCCTTTCGTCACACGGGCGGGACAGAGGCAGCCGGGCCCGGGCCGGGGGCGGGCCGGGGGCGGGGCCCGGGCAGGGTGGCAGAACCCGGGCCGGGTCGCGGGGCCCTCGCCGGGCAGAAGCATGGCCGAAGCAAGCAGAAGCATGGCCGAGGCAAGCAGAAGCAGGCAGAAGCGTGGCCGAGAACTTCCGGGAATCTTCCGGTAACGTCGCCGCAACCTAGAAGCCGCTCCCGACCCCTGTCAATGGGGCCCGCAGCAACGGGAGTTGACCCCTGCTCCGTCTGTGAGGTGCCTGTGCCCGCCTTCGACCTGCCCCTGGACGCTCTGCGGCGCCATCGACCCGAACTCGACGAACCAGCCGACTTCGACGCCTTCTGGGCCGCCACGCTGCACGCCGCCGAGCACCCCGAACCGCTGATCCGCGCCCGCCCCGCCGACAACGGGCTGCGCCTCGTCGAGAGCTGGGACGTCACCTTCCGCGGCTTCGCGGGCGACCCGGTCCACGCCTGGTACAGCCGCCCGGCCGGGGCGCCTCAACTCCTGCCGGGCGTCGTCGAGTTCGCCGGGTACGGCCGCGGCCGCGGACTCCCGCACGAGCGCCTCACCTGGGCGAACGCGGGCTACGCGCATCTGCTCATGGACAACCGCGGCCAGGGCGACCAGTACGGCAACGGCGGCGCCACCCCCGACCCGCATGCCCAGGCGCCCGGCGGCCCGGGCCCGATCGTGCGCGGACTGCTCGACCCGTACGACCACCACTACCGGCGTCTGATCACCGACGCGGTGTGCGCGGTCGCCGCGCTGCGAGCACTGCCGGGCGTCGACCGCGACCGGGTCGCCGCGGCCGGCAACAGCCAGGGCGGGGGAGTGGCCCTAGCCGTCGCCGGACTCGTTCCGGATCTCGCGGCGGCCCTGGTCACGGCGCCGCTGCTGTGCGGCATCCGGCGCGCGCTCGACCTCACCGACGCCGGGCCCTACGGGGAGATCGCCGCCTACCTCGCGGTGCACCGGGGCGCGGAGAGCGCCGCGTACCGCACGCTCTCGTACGTCGAGGGCGCCTCGTTCGCGCGTCGTGCACAGGCGCCCGCCCACTTCGGTGTCGGCCTGCGGGACACGGTCTGCCCGCCCAGCGGGGCCTTCGCGGCATACCACCGCTACGGCGAGCTGACCGGACAGGACCCCGAGCGGGAGATCCACGCCTACCCGTTCAACGGGCACGAGGGCGGCGACGCGGTGCACGTGCGGCGCCAACTGGCGTGGCTGCGCGGGATTCTGGAGTCCGCGGCCGTATGACTTACGGTTTTCCGGAAAGCCCCCGGAGATCTTCCGGGCACACA
Source organism: Streptomyces kunmingensis (assembly GCF_039533535.1). Taxonomy (NCBI): domain Bacteria; kingdom Bacillati; phylum Actinomycetota; class Actinomycetes; order Kitasatosporales; family Streptomycetaceae; genus Streptomyces; species Streptomyces kunmingensis. Next base: position 683,606 of record NZ_BAAATS010000006.1, on the reverse strand, counting down.
TGTCGACGGAGGTGGGGAACGTGGCCCGGGAAGGCGCCCAGCGCAAGGCAGCCACGCGGAGCCCGGACGGGCCGGCCAAGGTGACGATCACCGAGATCGCGCGGGAGGCCGGGGTGTCCGTACCGACCGTCTCGCGGGTCGTCAACGGGCGTTCCGACGTCTCACCGGCCACCCGCGCCCGCGTGGAGGAGCTGCTGCACCGGCACGGCTACCGGCGCCGGCCGCCCGCGCCCGGCGACCGGGCGGCCCTGCTCGACCTGGTCTTCAACGACCTCGACAGTCCCTGGGCGGTCGAGATCATCCGCGGGGTCGAGGAGGTCGCGCACGACGCGGGCGTCGGCACCGTGGTCTCCGCGATACACGACCGGGCGGGAGCCGCGCGGCAGTGGATGACCAATCTGCGGGCCCGCGCCTCGGACGGCGTGATCCTCGTGACGTCGGTCCTGGAACCGGGCCTCCACGACGAACTGCGGCGCCTGGGCGTGCCGTTGGTGGTGATCGACCCGGCCGGTTCGCCCGCCACCGAGGCGCCGACCGTCGGCGCCGCCAACTGGGCGGGCGGGATGGCCGCGACGCAGCACCTGATCGCCCTCGGGCACCGGCGGATCGGCTTCATCGAGGGGCCGCCACGGCTGCTCTGTTCACGGGCCCGGCTCGACGGCTACCGGGCCGCCCTGGATGTGGCGGGTGTGCCGGTGGATGACGCCCTGATCGTGCCCGGCGACTTCTACCACGAGTCCGGGTTCACCGGCTGCAACCAGCTGCTCGACCTGCCCGAACCGCCCACCGCGGTGTTCGCGAGCAGCGACCAGATGGCGCTCGGCGCGATCGAGGCGCTGCGGCGGCGCGGCGTCCGGGTACCGGAGGACATGAGCGTCGTCGGCTTTGACGACCTTCCGGAAGTGCGGTGGTCGGCGCCGCCGCTCACCACGGTCCGTCAACCGCTGGCCGACATGGGCAAGCTGGCGGCCCGGTCGGTGCTCGATCTGGCGCGGTCGGTGGAGCCCGCGTCTCCCCGGGTCGAGCTGGCGACGGAGCTGGTGGTCAGGGCCAGTACGGCCGCTCCGCGCCGGACGTAGCGGGCCGCCGCCTCACCGGGGGGTGTCAACTGCCATTCCTGTCAAGGGCGTTGACACCCCCTTCGTGCGTCCGTAACTTCCGTGGCCAGCTCCCGATATATTTCGGTCCACTTCCGGAAGGTGCGCCCATGCCAGCCTCCGAACGAGCTCCTCTGCCCGCGTCCGGTGCCGCGTCAGGTCTGTCCCGCCGCAGATTTCTGGGCACCGTCCCCGTGGCCGGGCTCGGCGTCGCCGTCCTCACGTCCTGCGGGGACTCCGACGACTCCGGGGCCAAGGACGGCTCGGGCCGGACCGTCGTCGAGTGGTGGCACATCTCGACGTCCGAGCCCGCGCGCGGCCTCTGGAACGCCCGGGCCAAAGCCTTCGAGGCGGCGCACCCCGACGTGCGGATCAAGGTCGTGACGCTGGAGAACGACGCGTTCAAGTCGAAGCTCACGGCCCTGACCAGCTCCGGAAAGCTTCCGGACGTCTATCACACGTGGGGCGGCGGCGTCCTGAAGCAGCAGGTCGACGCGGGCCTCGTCGAAGACCTCACCGACTCCGTGAGCACCTGGATCGACACACTGGTGCCCGCGTCCCGCGAGCCCTACGAGTTCGACAAGAAGACCTACGCCGTCCCGAACGACATCGGCGCCGTCGGCTTCTGGTACAACAAGGCGCTCTTCAAGAAGGCCAAGATCGCGTCCCCGCCCACCACCTGGGTCGCCTTCCTCGACACGGTGCGCACCCTGAAAGCCGCCGGGATCACCCCGATCGCGCTCGGCGGCAAGGAGAAGTGGCCCGGCATGTACTACTGGGCGTATCTGGCGATGCGCCTCGCCGGTGTCGACGGCATGCAACAGGCGGCCGAAGCCAAGGACTTCACCGGCGACGCGTTCGTCAAGGCGGGCGAGCACCTCGAGGACCTCGTCGACCTCGCCCCGTTCCAGAAGGGCTTCCTCGGCGCCCCCTACTCCTCGCCGACCGGCCAGGCCGCCACCATGGGCAACGGAAAGACCGCGATGGAACTGATGGGCCAGTGGGCCCCCAGGGAACAGGCCGCCGCGGGCAAGGGCATCGGCGACGACCTCGGCTTCTTCCCGTTCCCCGCCGTCGAGGGCGGCAAGGGCCGAGGCACCGACGTGTTCGGCGGCGGCGGGGGATACGCCCTGCGCAAGGGCGCCCCGCAGGAGGCCGTCGACTTCCTGAAGTACTTCGTCAGCGCCGAGTCCGAGCGCCTCCTCGTCAAGGGCACCGGCATCATCCCGGTGAACAAGGACGCGCAGGACGCGCTCACCGACCCCAACCTCAAGGCCGTCCTGGCCATGCTGAACAAGTCCACCGGCTTCCAGCTCTACCTCGACCAGGCCTACCCTCCGGCCGTCGGCCAGGAGGTCAACGACTCGGTCGCGGCGCTCATCGCCGGCTCCAAGTCGCCCGAGCAGGTGACCCGTTCCGTCACCCAGGTCGCCAAGAGCCAGTAGACGGGTCGGCAGATGACCGACACGACCACCGCCGCGCCGCCGGCACCCGCCGTGCCCCCGGTGCACACCGCGCCCCGTCCGCTCGCCCGCCGGGCCCGCGACTGGCTGACCGCCGTCCTCTTCACGGTCCCGGCCCTCGTCCTGTTCCTGCTGCTCGTCCTCGCGCCGATCCTGTACGCGCTGTACGTCAGCCTCTTCAACTGGGGCGGATTCGGGGCGCCTTCGGACTTCGTGGGCCTGGACAACTTCAGCCGCCTGCTCGACGACCCGGTCTTCCTCGGCGACCTGTGGCGCGGGCTGCTGCTCGTCGCGCTCTCCGTCGGACTGCAACTCCCGTTCGCGCTCGCCATGGCCGTCGTGCTCAACCAGCGGCTGCGCGGCCGCGCCGTCTACCGCATGCTGTTCTTCGCCCCGTACGTCCTGTCCGAGGTCGTCACCGGCGTCCTGTTCAGCATGATCTTCGCGCCCGACAGCGGACTCGCGGACCGGGTGCTCGGCGCGATCGGCCTCGACGGCGTCGGCGGACTCTGGTTCGCCGGCCAGGACACCGTCCTGCCGACCCTCTTCCTCGTCATGACCTGGAAGTACTTCGGCTTCCACATGATGCTCTACCTGGCCGGCCTCCAGGGCATCCCGGCCGAGCTGCACGAAGCCGCCCGCATCGACGGCGCCGGACCCTGGCAGCGGTTCCGGTACCTCACCCTGCCGCTGCTCGGACCGACGATCCGGATGAGCGTCTTCCTGTCCGTTATCGGCGCCATCCAGCTCTTCGACCTCGTGTGGGTGGTGACCCAGGGCGGCCCCGACCACCACTCCGAGACGATGGCCGTCACCCTCTTCCAGTTCGGCTTCAAGCGCTACCAGGTCGGCTACGCCAGCGCGATCAGCATCGCCATGTTCCTCATCAGCCTCGTCTTCGCCCTCGCCTACCAGCGCTTCGTGCTGCGCCGCGACACCGAAGGAGCCCTCACCACGATGCGAACGACCCCCGTGCGAGCGACCGTGAAGCGGGCGTCCCGATGAGGACGACCCCGGCCGCGCGCCGCCGGCTGCGCTCGGTCCCGCTGTACGTGACCGTGTGGCTGGTCGGCGTGGTCATGGTGACGCCGCTGCTCTACGCGCTCGTCTCCGGATTCAAATCCACCGACCAGCTCTCCGACAACGCCTTCGGGCTGCCCTCGCCCTGGGTGACCGGGAACTATACGGCCCTCCTCGGCGACGGCGCGTTCTGGCGGGCCCTCGGCTCCTCCACCCTGATCGCCGTCGGCACGACCCTGCTCACCGTCGGCGCGGCGGCCCTCGCCGCGTTCGCGCTCGCCCGATTCGCCTTCCGTGGACGGGAGTTGCTGTTCACCCTGTTCACGATGGGGCTGATGTTCCCGTTCGCCGTGGCAATCCTGCCCCTGTTCGTGCTGCTGCGCACCTTCGGACTGCTCGACAACCCCTGGGGCGTCATCCTGCCGCAGGCCGCGTTCGGGCTGCCCATGACCATCGTCGTCCTGCGCGGCTTCTTCCGCGCGATCCCCGGCGAACTGGAGGAGGCGGCCACGCTCGACGGCTGCTCCCCGTTCGGCTTCTTCCGGCGCATCCTGCTGCCGATGGCGCGCCCCGCCCTCGGCACCGTCTCGGTCCTCGCCGTCGTCGGCAGCTGGAACAACTTCCTGCTGCCGCTGCTCGTGTTCAGCGACCCGGCCTGGTGGACGATCCCCGTCGGCGTCCAGCAGTTCCAGGGCCAGTACGGCACGGACATGGCACGCGTCTTCGCCTACCTCGTCCTCGCCATGGTGCCCGCCCTCGCCTTCTACGCGGTGGCCGAACGGCAGCTGATCGGCGGCATCACGACGGGCGCCACCAAGGGCTGACGCACCCCTTCACGGCTGACGACGCCGTCGCCGCACACCACCCCGCACCCGAGGAGTTCCATGGTCAAGCCCTGGAGGAGTTCCCTGGTCGAGCCCTGGCAGGACACCACCCTGCCCGCCCACGTCCGGGCGGCGGACCTGCTCGCCCGGATGACCACCGAGGAGAAGACCGCCCAGCTGTCCAGCGTGTGGCTGGGCGCCGAGATCGACACCGGCAGCGCCGCGGTCGCGCCGGGCCAGCACGCCTACGCCGCCCACAGCGCCGTCCTCGACGCCCTGCTGCCGTACGGCCTCGGCCACCTCACCCGCCCCTTCGGCACCGTCCCCCTCGAACCCACGGAAGGCGCGGCCAGGCTGGCCGCGCTCCAGCGGCGGATCCGTGCCGGGAACCGGTTCGGGCTGCCCGCCCTCGCCCACGAGGAGTGCCTGACCGGCTTCGCCGCCTGGCAGGCCACCGTCTTCCCGACGCCCCTCGCGTGGGGCGCCACCTTCGACCCGGCGCTGATCACCGAGATGGCACAGGGCATCGGCGCGTCGATGCGCGCGGTCGGCATCCACCAGGGCCTCGCCCCCGTCCTCGACGTCGTCCGCGATCCGCGCTGGGGCCGCACCGAGGAGGCCATCGGCGAGGACCCGTACCTCGTGGGCACGATCGGCACGGCCTACGTACGCGGTCTGGAGGCGGCCGGGATCGTCGCGACCCTCAAGCACTTCGCCGGCTACTCCGCCTCGCGCGCCGCACGCAACCACGCGCCCGCCCCGCTGGGCCCGCGCGAGCTGGCCGATGTGATCCTGCCTCCGTTCGAGATGGCGGTGCGCGAGGGCGGCGCCCGCTCCGTGATGCCCGCCTACAACGACCTCGACGGCCTGCCCGCCCACGCCCACGTGCCCCTGCTGACCGGCATCCTGCGTGAGCAGTGGCAGTTCAGAGGGACCGTCGTCTCGGACTACTTCGCCCTCTCGTTCCTGGAGTCCGCCCACAAGGTCGCGGGTTCGGCGGCGGACGCGGCCCGGCTCGCCCTCGCGGCCGGCGTGGACGTCGAACTCCCCATCGCCCGCTGCCTCACCGACGCCGAGCACCTTCCCGAGGAGCAGCTCGACCGGGCCGCCCTGCGCGTCCTCACACAGAAGTGCGAGCTCGGCCTCCTCGACCCCGACGAGGAGCCGGCCGCCGTCGACGACGGACCCGTGGACCTGAACCCGCCCCACCTGCGCGACCTGGCGCGCAAGGTCGCGCAGGAGTCCGTCGTGCTGCTCGCCAACGACTCCGGTGTTCTGCCGCTCACCGGCGGACCGCGTATCGCCGTCGTCGGACCGCTCGCCGGCGAACAGGCCGCCATGCTCGGCTGCTACACGTTCCCGCGGCACGTCGGCGTCAATCACCCCGAGCTGCCCGCGGGCGTCGACGTCCCGACGTTCGCCGAGGCGCTGCCCGTGGAGCTGCCGGACGCCGTGTTCGTCGACGATCCGGCGGCGGCCGACGTGTGCCTGGCCGTCGTCGGCGACCGTTCGGGCCTGTTCGGACGCGGCTCGTCGGGCGAGGGATGTGACGCCGAGGACCTCCAACTCCCCTACGAGCAAGGCGCGTTGCTCGACGAGGTGTTCGCCTCCGGTACGCCGGTCGTGCTCGTTGTGCTCAGCGGCCGCCCGTACGCGCTTGGCCGCTGGGCGGACCGGGCCGCCGCCGTCGTCCAGGCCTTCTTCCCCGGCCAGGAGGGCGGCTCCGCCGTCGCGGGCGTCCTGTCCGGCCGCGTCGAACCGTCGGGCCGGCTGCCCGTAGGCGTCCCGCGCACCCCGGGCGGCCAGCCCGCCCCCTACCTCGCCCCGCCGCTGGGCCTGCGCGGCGACCCCAGCAACGTCGACCCCAGCGCCCTCTTCCCGTTCGGGCACGGCCTGTCGTACACGACGTTCGAGTGGTCCGCCCCGCAGTGCGACACCCCCGAACTGTCCACCGACGGCGAGACGACGCTCCGGCTCACCGTCCGCAACACGGGCGAGCGCCCCGGCACCGAGGTCGTCCAGCTCTACCTCCACGACCCGGTGGGCACGGTCGCCCGCCCGGAGATCCGGCTCGTCGGCTACGCCCGGGTCCCGCTGGACGCGGGTCAGTCCGCGCAGGTCCACGCCACGTTCCCGGCGGACCTGGCCGCCTACACCGGCGCCGACGGCCGCCGCGTCGTCGAACCGGGCGCCCTCGAACTGCGCGTGGCCGCCTCCAGCACCCTCGTACACCACACCGTGCCGCTCACCCTGACGGGACCGGTGCGCGAGGTCGGGCACGAGCGCCGGTTGCGGTGCGAGACGCGCGTCAAGTAGCCGGGGGCCGCCCCACGCACGCCCAGCCGTGCCTCCGCAGACCCCAGCCGTCCCTCCGCAGACCCCAGCCGTCCATCGGCAGACCCCATCCAGTCGAGTCGAGGAGATCCACCATGCGATCCACCCCGCGTACTCCCGCACGCCGGACCCGCGTCAGAGCGGCCGGACTCGCCGCCGCCACGGCCCTGCTGCTCGGCCTCGCCGCGGCACCCTCCGCCCAGGCGGACACCCCCCACCACCACCGGACGGCGACGCTCGGCGACCTGGCGGAGCGCACCGGCCGCTACTTCGGCTCGGCCGTCGACAACCCCGAACTCGCCGACACCGACTACGCGGACCTCCTCGGCACCGAGTTCGACTCCACCACCCCCGGCAACGGCATGAAGTGGTACGCCACCGAACCCCAGCGCGGCGTCTTCGACTTCACGGCCGGCGACGAGATCGTCCGGTACGCCAAGGCGCACGGCCTGAAGCTGCGCGGCCACACCCTGCTGTGGCACAGCCAGCTGCCGGGCTGGCTGACCTCCGGCACCTGGACCGCCGACGAACTGCGCGCGATCCTCAAGAACCACATCACCCAGGTGGTGAAGCACTACCGGGGCAAGGTCTTCGCCTGGGACGTCGCCAACGAGATCATGAACGAGGACGGCACGTACCGGGAGAACCTCTTCTACACGACCCTCGGCCCCGGCTACATCGCGGACGCCCTGCGCTGGGCCCGCGCCGCCGACCCCAAGGTCAAGCTGTACCTCAACGACTACAACGTAGAAGGCACCGGCGCGAAGTCGGACGCGTACTACACGCTCATCAAGCAGCTCAAGGCCGACCGTGTCCCCGTCGACGGATTCGGTATGCAGGCCCACCTGGCGCTGCAGTACGGCTTCCCGTACCAGATGGAGCAGAACATCCAGCGCTTCGCGGACCTCGGCCTCGACGTCGCGATCACCGAGCTCGACATCCGCATGATCCTGCCGTACGACGCCACGAAACTGGCCCAACAGGCCGACTGGTACCGGCAGGTGACCGAGGCCTGCCTCGCCGTGAGGCGCTGCGTCGGCATCACGCTGTGGGGTTACTCCGACGGCCACTCGTGGATCCCGTCCACCTTCCCGGGCCAGGGCGCGGCCCTCCCCTGGGACGAGAACCTCCGGCGCAAGCCCGCCTACGACGCGATCCGCTCCGCGCTGGCAGGTACCTGACGTATCGGCGGCAACCTTTCGGGGGGCGTACGGCGACTGCATGCACACCGGCCCGTGTCATCCGGCACGGGCGACCCCCACCCCCCCGACGGAGTGCAGCCGCAGATGAACAACGCCCGCAGCAAGGCCCGGCACCGTAAACGCAGCACCGTCCTCGGCGCGGGAGCGCCGCTCGCGGCGGTCGCCGCCCTCGCCCTCGCCTACGGAGGCGGCGTCCTCGGCGCGGACGGCGGTGACCGGGCCTCGGCCGCCACCGCCGATGCCACCGACACCGCCACCGCGCAGGCCACCGCCTGGGCCGCCGATGTCGCCGACGGCTTCGCGTCCGTCGAGTCCCAGGGACAGAAGGGCACGTACGGCGGACGCGACGGCCGGACCGTGACCGTGAAGACCGCCGCCGACCTGGAGAAGTACGCGACCGCGAGCGAGCCCTACGTCATCGTCGTCGCGGCAGCCATCACCATCAGCCCGGTCGGCAAGGAGATCAAGGTCGCCTCCGACAAGACGATCGTGGGCTCCGGCACCTCGGGACAGATCGTCGGCGGCGGCTTCTTCCTCGGCACCGGCGTGCACAACGTGATCATCCGCAATCTGACGATCCGCGACACCTACCAGGGCACGTGGAACGACAAGGACCACGACTTCGACGCCATCCAGATGGACGGCGCGCACCACGTCTGGATCGACCACAACGACCTGCGGCGCATGGCCGACGGCCTCATCGACGTGCGTAAGGACAGCACGAACGTGACCGTGTCCTGGAACAAGCTCAGCAACGACAACAAGGCCTTCGGCATCGGCTGGACCGACAACCTCGTCACCGACATCACCATCCACCACAACTGGATCCGCGAGACCGAGCAGCGCAACCCGTCCACCGACAACTGCGCCCACGCGCACCTCTACAACAACTACCTCCAGGACGACCCGAACACCGCCATCACCTCGTCCTACGGCAACTACTCCCGGGGCCGGACCAGGATGGTCCTGGAGAACAGCTACTTCCAGGGCATGAAGAACCCCGTCACCAAGGACGCCACCGCCACCATCGAGCAGCGCGGCAGTGTCTTCTCCGGGACCAGCGGCCGTAACGAGAGCGGGGGCAGCGCCTTTAGTCCGAAGGATTTCTACGCGTACACGCTCGACAAGGCGGCCGACGTGCCGGCACTGCTCAAGTCCGGTGCGGGGCCGCGGAGTTCGATCGGTACCGCGGTCTCGGCCAAGGCCGCGGCGGCCACCACGCTGACCGTCGCCAAGGACGGCAGCGGCCAGTACAAGACCGTGCAGGCCGCCGTCGACGCCGTGCCCACGGGCAACACCGCGCGCGTGGACATCCTGATCGCGCCGGGCACGTACCGCGAGACGGTGACGATCCCCTCGAACAAGCCGCACGTCACCCTGCGGGGCACGGGCTCCAGTCGCAAGGACACCGTCATCGTCGAGGGGCACGCCGCGGGGTCGACCAAGCCGGACGGTTCGACGTACGGCACCTCGGGCAGCGCCACCGTGCACGTCCTCGGCGCCGACAGCCAGCTGCGCAACCTCAGCGTCACCAACGACTTCGACGAGGGCGCCAACCAGTCCATCGCCGGGCAGGCCGTGGCCCTGCGCACCAACGCCGACCAGGTCTTCCTCGACAGCGTCATCGTCAGCGGCGACCAGGACACCCTGCTGGTCGACGGCTCCGGCAAGCGCGTCTACATGACGAACTCCTACGTCGTGGGCAACGTCGATTTCATCTTCGGCGGCGCCACCGCCGTCATCGACAAGTCCGTGATCACGCTGAAGAAGCGGTGGAACGGCACGTCCGCCGGGTACGTCGCGGCGCCCAGCACCGCCGCCGCGAACAAGGGCATCCTCATCAACCGCACCACCATCAGCGGTGACGTCACCAACGGCAGCTTCTACCTGGGCCGCAACTGGCACGCGGGCGGCAACGCGGCCCTCGACCCGCAGGCCACCGTCCGCAACTCGACGCTGAGCGCGGCCATCAAGTCGACACCGTGGACGGACATGGGCGGCTTCTCCTGGAAGGACGACCGGTTCGCCGAGTACAAGAACACCGGGGCGGGCGCGGGTTCGGCGAGTGCCGACCGGCCGCAGCTGAGCGACGCGCAGGCCGCGGGGCAGGAGGTCGCCGACTGGCTCGGCGGCTGGACGCCGACCGCCGGGTAGGGCCACTGCGCGGCCTCCTCGACGCGCACACCGCCACCGGCGACGCGCAAGCGCTCGACCTGGCGAGGGCCTGTGCGACTGGACGTACGCGCGGCTCTCCCGGCTGCCCGCGGCCACCCTGCAACGGATGTGGGGGATCTTCTCCAGCGGCGAGTTCGGCGGCATCGTCGAGGCGATCTGTGTGACGAGACCGGCGAGCGCCGCTACCGCGACGCCGTCCGCAACTTCTGGGACATGGTCGTGCCGCCCCGCATGTACGCCATCGGGGGCACCAGCAACCGCGAGTTCTGGGGCGAGCCCGGCGTCATCGCGTCGACGCTCAGCGACGTCCACGCCGACGCCACGAAGATCGTGGCGACGGCGCGACGGGCGTCGTACCAGGCCTGAGGCGGCGCAGAGGTGAGGCCGGTCCGCAGAGGCGCTACGGTCCCTCCTCATGCGGATCACGAAGTACACCCATGCCTGTGTACGGCTCGAACACGAGGGGCGCGTGCTGGTCGTCGATCCGGGGATCTGGAGCGAGCCGTCCGCCCTGACCGGGGCGGACGCCGTCCTGGTGACGCACGAACACGCCGACCACGTGGACGTCCTGCGCCTGCGGGCGCTCGGCGTGCCCGTGCACGCCCCGGTCGAATCCGACCTCCCGGGCCTGAACCCCCAACGGGTGCGCGCGGGCGCGGAGTTCACCGTGGCGGGCTTCCACGTCCGGGCGGTCGGAGGCCGGCACGCCACCGTGTACGGGGGAGAGCCCGACTGCGCGAACCTCGGCTACGTCGTGGACGGCGCCGTCTACCACCCCGGTGACGCGCTGCATGTGCCCGAGGGGCCGGTGGACACGCTTCTCGTCCCGGTCCACGGCTCGTGGCTGAGTACGGCGCAGGCGATCGACTTCGTCAACTCGGTGGGCCCGCGACGGGCGTTCGCCGTGCACGACGCGCAGATCAACGAGCGGGGTCTGAGCAGCGTCAACGGATGGCTCGCGCAGGAGACCGACACGGACTACCGCTTCCTTCGCCCCGGCGAGCCCCTCTGACCCCGGGAGCCGGCGGCCGTCCATGATCGGCTACGCTGCCCAACCCTGACGGCATGTACACCAAGAGGAGCTATGTCCTGGAAGCGGCGTCCGGCACTCGCCGGGCTGACGATGGTGCTCGTGACCGTGCTCGTGGCGTGCGGCGGCGGTGCGGACAAGGGGTCGTCGGCGCACGCCGGTCCGGCGAAGGGCGAGGACTCCTCCGCCGCGCAGCGCGAGGACAGGCCGGTCGAGATCGCCGGAGTGCGTGACTCCGTACGGCACGTCACCCGGCGGACCACGAAGGGCACACGGCCGCACCTGGTGAAGAAGTGCGCGACCGACACCCGCAAGGTCAAGCACACCCGGCGCAGCAAGGGCCGCACCAAGACCTGGTACTCCACCGAGAGGCACCAGGACTGCAAGAAGGTGCGCAAGGGCACCGAGACGTACACGCGCGTCGTCCGCCAGGAACGCTGGTGCGTCCGGCTCGACGACGTGAACGGCAAGCCCGCCAAGGACGACGTCTGGTACCGCGTCCGCCCCGCGACCTACAGCGAGGTCAACGAGGCGGACGCGCGCGCGAAGGTCACGTTCGAGCCGATCGAGCAGGGCTGTTGAGCGAGCCCGGGGTCAGGCGACCGCCGGTATCCGCTCCTTCACCATCGCGTACAGCACGACCGACACCGCCATCACACCGGCGGCCGTGAACACGCCCGGCGCCCAGCTGCCCGTCGCGTCGCGCAGCACCCCGCTGACGACGGGGCTGGCCACCGCGCCGATCTCGGCCACGAGGTTGAAGAGGCCGAACAGCGAACCCCGGTCCTCGTCGGCGGCGAGGTCGCCGAGGAGGCTGTGCACGATGGGCTGGAGCGCGTTGAAGAACAGGCCGGAGCAGAACAGGATCAGGCCCAGCAGGAGCAGCGACGGGCGCCCGTCGAGCAGGCTCACGCCGAACGCCACCGCGAGGACCGTGTGCACCGCGGCGCACGTCACCGCCAGCGGTTTGCGGCCCTTGCCCGCGCGCACCCGCCGGTCCGCGATCCAGCCGCCGACGGGAAAGCCGATGATGCCCGCGCCCGCGTTGAACGCCGCGGTCAGGGCGGCGGCGCCGAGACTGCTGTGCGCGCTCTCCGCGACGATCTGCACCGACCAGAACGAGAAGAACCACAGGTTCCACATCACCGCGATGAAGCTGAGGTAGATCAGCCAGACGTTGCGGTTGAGAAGCCGGGACGAGCGTCCGGTGCGCACGATGCCGCGGATCACGATCGTCACCATGACGAGGAACAGCACGCCCGAACCGACCGCCGTCAGCCACTCCGGCCAGCTGAACTCGTCCGCCAGGACGAAGAGCGCGACGATGGCGGCCGCCGCCGGGACCGAGTAACCGATCAGGCGCAGCGCCGGAGGCCCCAGACGCAACGGGCGGTCGCCGCGCGCCCGGAAGAACCTCCACGTGGCCGCCGCCACCAGCAGGGAGACGACTCCGAACACGTACAGCGGCATGCTCCACGCCCGGTCGCCGAGGCCCCACGCGCCGCCCAGGTCGATCAGATGCGGGGTGGCGACGATGCCGACGGTCAGACCGATGGACAGGCCCGACAGGACGACGCCGAGGCCGATGGTGCGGCGGGCCGGGGGCGTGTGATCGATGACCAGGACACGGTCGTTGGAGTAGAAGACGCCCTCGCCGAGGCCGGTGAGCACGCGGGCGACGACGAACCCGATCAGGCCGCCGGTCAGTCCCGACGCCAGCGTCAGCAGACCCGCCCAGAGCAGGGACACGACGAGCATCTCGCGGTGCCCGTACCGGTCGCCGAGCCGGCCGCCCGCGTACTGCGTGAGCATGTAGCCGGTGAAGAACATCGAGCCGATGAGGCCGCCGAGCGTCGCCGGGTTCGACGCGTCGCCGATGAAACCGGCCTTGTTCTCGATCATCCAGGAGACGACCGGGCCGGTGACCGTGCGGTCCGCGTAGCTGACCAGCCAGCCCGCGAGCAGGAAACCCCAGAGGTGGGTGTGATGCCCGGAGAACAGCGCGCGACGCCGCTCCCGCGGCGGGTCCGTGGTGCGGGCCTGTGCGGTGGATTCCCTGTCCCTCATACGTCCCCCTCGACGCCAGGCGCTGGAAAGCGCTTGCCAAGATCGCAGCGGGAGAGGGGTACGTCAATGCCTGCGATCGACCGGGATCACGGGCCGCCGGGGTTGCTCACGAGACCTTCACCGGCTGCGCACCGCGCGCTGCACCGCCTCGGCCGCCAGCTCCGCGGCGGCGCCGCGGGTGGCCGAGGCGAGCAGCTCCGTGCGGATCGGGCCGCCCGCGGCGAGATGCCGGTCGTACGGCAGGTGGACCACGCCGACGCCCGTCTCGCGGAGGTGGGCGGTGGCGACGGCCAGGTCGAGGTTCTGGTCCGGGGCGCCCGAGGTGAGGGCCACGACGGTGGACGGCAGCGTGGAATGCGGCAGACCGGCCAGCCAGTCCAGGACGACGCGGGTGCCGCCGACGCCCTCGGCGGTCATCGGGGCGACGATGATGCGGGCGTGCGCGGTGTCCATGGCGGTACGCGCGACATCGCCCGGCAGCGTCTCGCAGTCGACGACCGTCATGGCGAAGTGGCGGCGCAGCGCGAGGGTGACGGTGCGGTAGGTGGTGACGTCGAGCGGGGGGCCGACCCGGCCCTGGCTCGCGGGCAGCAGCCAGCCGCCGTCCGGGAGCGGCACCAAGTAGCCGGTGATGTCGAGGAGATGCATCGACGGCTTCAGGATCTGGGCCAGTTCGGCGGCGGACCAGCGGACGGACTGGGCACCGAGCCGCACCGCGAGCGTGCCGAGGGCGGCGTCCGCCTCCAGGGCCAGTACGGGGTCCTGGCGGACGCGCTGGAGGGTGCGGGCGACGAGCGCGGCGGTGGTCGTCTTGCCGACGCCGCCCCGGATCGAGGTCACCGCGACGACCCGGCCCTTGGTCACCGGGTGCTGCAACTCCCTTGTCCAGCGGGCCTCTTCACCGCCGGCCTGGGCCGACGGCCGGGCGAGCCGGCGCAACGACTGCCCGGAGCGGCGGGCCACCGAGTCGCCGTGCTGCGGCTTGCCCGTGGCCTGCGTGAGGCGCGGGTCGACGGTGAGCACGGGCTCGGGGGCGGGCAGCGCGAGCCCCGGCCGGGGGCGGACGGCCGGCACGGAGGCGCGAGCCGCGGGCGGAGCGGAGCCGCTGGCCGCGGGTGGTGCGGAGCCGCTGGCCGCGGGTGGTGCGGAGCCGCTGGCCGCGGGTGGTGCGGGCGGCATCGGGGGTGCCCCCACGCCACCCGGCTGCGCCCCGGCGACTCCGTGCCCGGGCGCGGGCTGCTGGGGCGGCGGTACGGGGAGCGACTGGGGGGTTGCCTGGGGCTGCGTCCCGGGGATGGGGCGGGGCGTGGTGTCGATGCTCGGCGCCGGGGCGGCGACGTGCGTACGGGGTTGCGGCTGGGCGCCGTTGAGGTCCGACGCCGGTACGGCGGCAGGCGGCTGCGATACGGGGAGGGGCCGCGGGGTGGTGTCGATGCGGGGCGGGGTCGCAGTGACGGTTCCGCGGGGCTGCGGGGCGGGCTGGGGCTGCACCGGGAGCGGTTGCGGGGCGGGCTCGACACGGGACGTCGGTGCGGCGGTCTCCCCGGGGGCCGGCGCCGGTCGGGGCTGCGTCCCCGGAATGGGGCGGGGCGTGGTGTCTATGGGGGGCTGCGGCGCAACGCCTCTGTCCACGGGCGGCGCGGGCGCTTCCGTGAGCGGCGGTGCGAAGGCGTCTGGACGGGACCGGGGTGCCGGGGCGTCGGCGAGCGGCGGGGAGGAGGCGCCTGCGTGGGACTGGGGCGCGGGGGTGTCTGTGACCGGGCGCGCGAAGGCGTCGACAGGCGGCTGTGGCTCGGGGGCCCCTGCTAGCGGCGACGGGACGGATTGCGCACCCGGCTGGGGCGCGAGGGCCTCCAGCGGCGACGCGGAGGAGTCCGTACGCGGCTGTGGGGCGTGAACTTCCGTCTGTGGCGGCGCGAAGGCGTCCGCTCGGGACCGGAATTCGGGGGCTTCCGCGCGCGGCGGCGCGGGGGTGTCTGCGAGGGGCTGCGGCGCGAAGGTTTCCGTAAGCGGTGGCGCGGAGCCTTCAGCCCGGGGGTGCGCCTCGGGCGCTTCCGTGAGCGGCGGGGCCGAAGTCTCGGTAGGCGGCTGAGCCTCGGCCGCCTCCGTGTGCAGCGGTACCGGCGTCTCCGTGTGCAGGGGTGCCGGAGCCTCCGTGTGCAGCGGTACCGGCGTCTCCGTAGGCAGAGGTGCAGGAGCCTCCGTGCGCAGCTGTACCGGCGTCTCCATAGGCACGGGTGCCGGAGCCTCCGTGTGCAGGGGTGCCGGCGTCTCCGTGTGCAGGGGTGCCGGCGTCTCCGTGTGCAGCGGTACCGGCGTCTCCGTAGGCACGGGTGCCGGAGCCTCCGTGTGCAGGGGTGCCGGAGCCTCCGTGTGCAGCGGCTCGGGTGTCTCCGCAGGGCGTGGCACCGGCGTCTCCGCTCGGGGCTGTCGTGCCGGGGCCTCCGTGCTGGGGCGTGGGGCGGAGTTCTGCGCGCGGGGCTTCGGCGGGCGGGGGCGGACCGTGCCCGGGTTGAGGCGGGTCTCGTCGCGGCGGCGCACCGGGAGGGGGGTCTTGACGCGGTCCGGGACCGCGTTCTCGCCGTTGGTCTCCATGGGGGTCACCACGCCTGCCGGGCGACAGCCCGGGTCGGCACCAGCGGACCAGTCATCCACGCCCCCACGTCGAACATCATCGGCAGACCCCCGGCTACGAGTCAGTGCGCCTTCACTTGTGCCAGGCGTGGCCTCCAACGGACCCCCGGCCGCGAAAGCCTATCTCCCCTCACCCGTAGCAGTGGCAAAGCCCTGGGCGTCACGCCTCCAACTGCCGTGCCCGCCCGGCCCCGACCCCCGCGATCCCCATCGGCACGCACAGCGCCGCGAGCAGGGTCAACGGAACCGTCCAGCCGCCCGTCGCGTCGTGCAGCGCACCGAGCAGGAACGGGCCCGCCGCGGCGAGCAGGTAGCCGACGCCCTGCGCCATTCCGGACATCTCCGCGGCGCGCGCCGCGTCGGGGGAGCGCAGCACGATCACCGCGAGAGCCGTACTGATGAGCAGCCCAGAGCCGAAGCCCTGCATCAGCATCCACGCGTAGGCGCCGCCGACCGGCGCCACGATCAAGCCGATGAGGGAGACGAAGAACAGCGTGGTGCCGGTGAGGGCGAACGCCACCTGGTTTCCGGCCCGTCCGACGAGCGCGGTGAAGGCGAGCGAACCGGCGATGCCGACGAGGCTCATCAGGGACAGCATCCAGCCGGCCTGCGTGCTGGACATGCCCTCCTCGGTGAGCATCGCGGGGATCCACGCCGCGCACGCGTAGTACTCCAGGGACTGCAGCCCCATGAGCAGCGTGATCTGCCAGGCGAGGCGCGAACGCCGCAGCGGGGTACGGGAGTCGGCCGCCGTACCGGTCGCGGCGGCCGGCACGTCCGCGCGGCGCAACTGCGGCAGCCAGAACAGGAACGCCGCCGCCGACAGCACCGCCCAGACACCGATCGCCCCGCGCCAGCCGAGGCCGAGCGCGTCGCCGAGCGGCACCGTCACCCCGGCCGCGAGAGCCGCGCCGCAGAACAGGGCGACGGAGTAGAGGCCCATCATCAGCCCGGTGCGATGGTGGAAGTGGCGCTTGATGACGCTGGGGACGAGCACGTTCGAGAGGGAGATCGCCGCGCCGATCAGCACCGTGCCGGCGAAGAGCGCGGGGAGGCCGGGCGCGAGCCGTACCGCGATACCCCCCGTGAGCAGGGCCATCATCGCGCCGAGCGCCCGCGTCATACCGATCCGTCGCGCGAGCTTCGCCGCGAACGGGGCCAGGAGCCCGAAGCAGAGGATCGGCAGCGTGGTGAGCAGCCCCGCGAGGGAGCCGCTGAGCCCGGTGGAGTGCCGTACGGCGTCGAGTTCGGGGGAGACGGCCACGACGCCCGGCCGCAGGTTCATGGCGATCAGCAGGATGCCCGCGGCGAGCAGTCCGCCCGCGGCCTGCGAGGGAACGGTCCGGGACGTGGTGCGGGAGGCGGGCTGAGCTGAGGTCGACGGGTCGGCGCTGTGCGGCATGTGCTCCAACGTAACATCCCATGTTTCGAGCGCAGAGGGGCTGGATTGCTAACCTTTCCTAGCAAAGCGGGCCACGGGCTGCCGGTAGATGTGGGATATTTGAGCCGCCCGACCCCGACCCCGATGTCCGGTCGCGCCGCGTCCCCTCCCGTACGAGAAAGGCCCCGCCTTGTCCGAGACACCCCGCACCGGCGCCACCCTGGTCCAGCGGACCATCGGGCGGATCGAGCGGAGCATCGAGAGCGGTGAATGGGCCGTCGGGGACCGGATTCCGGCGGAGGGGCAGCTCGTCGAGGCGTTCGGGGTGGGGCGCAACACGGTGCGCGAGGCCGTCCGGGCGCTGTGCCACACCGGCCTGCTGGAGGCGCGCCGTGGCGACGGGACGTACGTACGGGCCGCCAGCGACCTCAACGCGGCGTTGCGGCGGCGACTGCGCCGCGCCGAGCTGAAGCACGTACTCCAGGTGCGCCTCGCCCTGGAGCGGGAAGCGGCGCCCGCCGCCGCCGTGCACCGGGGCGAGGACGATCTGGCCCGCATCCTCTCCGCGCTGCTGGCCCGGCGGCGGGCGGACGAGGGCAACGATCCGGCCGCGTTCGTGGACCGGGACCTCGAGTTCCACCGGGCGGTCGTCGCGGCGAGCGGCAACCCTCTGATGACCGACCTGTACGAGAGCATCACGGCGTCGGTGCGGGACAGCATCGCGTCACTGCTCCCGAGCTGGGCGCCCGAGCTGCCCGGCGCCTGTGCCCATGACGATCTGGCCGAGGCGATCGCGCGCCGCGACCCGGAGGCGGCCACCAAGGCGGCATGGGCACACACCGAGACCGTGGAGGCGGCCATGGCACGCATGGCGGAGCAGGCGGAGCAGGCGGAGCAGGCGGAGCAGGCGGAGTCAGGCGAGGAATGAGGCCTGCGCCCGGGAAGGCTGACTGCCCATCAAGAAGCCGACAAGCAAAGGCGGTTGGTCAATGACCTGTGGACTTTCCGGGATGCGGTCACCATCAGCACCCTGAGTTTCAGCGGCATCCGCCTGCACAACGCAACGCCCCGCTGACCCCTGTCGGGCCGCCCCCACGCGCTCTACGCTGACTGTGCCTCACCGGGCTTCGAGGGGGAGTCGCATGAGCGATGGCATCGAGCGCACCCAGAACGGCGGCCGACGGGCGAGCCCTCCGAGAAGCGGGGAGCGTCTCGCGGACTGGGCGGACGGCCGGCTCGGGATCTACCAGCTCGCCAAGTCCCAGATGCGCAAGGTCTTTCCGGACCACTGGTCCTTCATGTTCGGCGAGATCTGCCTCTACAGCTTCATCATCCTCATTCTCACCGGTACCTATCTGACCTTCTTCTTCGAGCCCAGCAGCGCCGAGGTCGTCTACAACGGCTCCTACGAACCGCTCAGGGGCATCATCATGACCCGGGCGTACGAGTCGACGATCGACATCAGCATGGACGTGCGCGGCGGTCTGCTCATCCGGCAGATACACCACTGGGCCGCGCTGGTCTTCGTCGCGGCGATGCTCTGCCACATGATGCGGGTCTTCTTCACGGGCGCGTTCCGCAAGCCGCGCGAGGTCAACTGGCTGTTCGGCTGGACCCTGTTGATGCTCGGCATCGTCACCGGCCTCACCGGCTACTCGCTCCCCGACGACCTGCTCTCCGGCACGGGCCTGCGCTTCTCGCAGGGCGCCATCCTGTCGGTGCCGATCGTCGGCACGTATCTGTCGTTCTTCCTCTTCGGCGGCCAGTTCCCCGGTGAGGACTTCATCGCCCGGCTCTACCCGGTCCACATCCTGCTGCTGCCGGGCATCATGCTCGGCCTGGTCGCGGCCCATCTGATCCTGGTCTTCTACCACAAGCACACCCAGTTCGCGGGCCCGGGCCGCACCGAGAAGAACGTGGTCGGAGCGCCCCTCATGCCCATCTACGTGGCCAAGGCGGGCGGCTTCTTCTTCCTCGTCTTCGGCGTGCTCGCGTTCATGGGGGCGGTCGCGACGATCAACCCGGTGTGGGCGTTCGGGCCGTACCGGACCGACCTCGTCACGACCGGCGCCCAGCCCGACTGGTACCTCGGCTTCTCCGAGGGCCTGATCCGGGTGATGCCGGGATGGGAGATCAACTTCTGGGGCCACACGTTACAACTGGGCGTCTTCCTCCCGTTCATGCTGTTCCCGCTGGTCATGACGGTGATCGCGGTGTACCCGTTCCTCGAGGCGTGGGTCACCGGCGACAAGCGCGAGCACCACCTGGCCCAGCGGCCGCGCAACCACCCCGTCCGTACCGGACTCGGCGTCGCGTGGCTGTCGCTGTACGCCGTGCTCCTGATCGGGGGAGGCAACGACATCATCGCCCTGCGCCTGCATCTGTCCATCAACGCCATCACCTGGGCCGTGCGGGTCGGCTTCTTCCTCGTCCCGGTGCTCGCGTTCATCGTCACCAAGCGGATCTGCAACGGGCTGCAGCGCCGCGACCGGGAGAAGGCCCTGCACGGCCGCGAGTCCGGCATCATCAAGCGGCTGCCGCACGGCGAGTACATCGAGGTCCACGAGCCGCTCACGCGCGCCGAGTTGTACACCCTCAACATCCACGAGCAGCCTCCGGCCTACGAGTTGGGGCCGAAGCTCGACGAGAACGGGGTGGCGCGCAAGTTCACCGTGCGCCAGCGGGTGCGGGCACGCCTCGCGAAGGCCATGTACGGGCCGGGAACGTACGTGCCGAAGGCCACCGCGGAGGAGTACCAGGCACTGCACGCCGGGTGGCACGAGTCCGAACGGGACACGTCGAGGCGCTGAGACCGGCCGACGAAGGCCCCTGGGGAGTGGCGAGAGCGTCTGTTCCCCAGGGGCCTTCGCTGCTACCTTCACCCCAGCTGACTAACAAACGTTTGGTTGGAAGGTGGCGGAGTCGCAGATGCCTGTCTCCCTCTCGTTCGCGGACGGCTCGTCGGACGGCCCACTGGAAGGCGCGCCGGACGGTTCGCCGGCGGGCAAGGCGATCGCCGTCGTCGACATCGACCACCCACCGGTCAACGCCCTGCCGGTACAGGGCTGGTACGACCTCGCCGACGCCGTGCGCGCGGCGGGCCGCGACCCCGACACGCGCTGCGTCGTGCTCACCGCGTCCGGCCGCGGCTTCAACGCGGGCGTCGACATCAAGGAGATGCAGCGCGACAGCGGCCACGCGGCGCTGATCGGCGCGAACCGGGGCTGCGCGGCCGCCTTCGCCGCGGTGTACGACTGCGAGGTGCCCGTCGTCGCCGCCGTGCAGGGGTTCTGCCTCGGCGGCGGGATCGGGCTCGTCGGCAACGCCGACGCGATCGTGGCGAGCGACGACGCCACGTTCGGCCTGCCCGAACTGGACCGGGGCGCGCTCGGCGCCGCCACCCACCTGGCCCGCCTGGTCCCGCAGCACCTGATGCGCGCCCTCTACTACACCTCGCGCACCGTGACCGCCGCCGAACTGCACGCGCACGGCTCGGTGTGGAAGGTCGTACCGCGACAGCAACTGCGCTCCAGTGCGCTGGAGTTGGCGGCCGAGATCGCACGCAAGGACGGCTACCTGTTGCGGCTCGCCAAGGCCGCCCTCAACGGCATCGACCCCGTCGACGTCCACCGCAGCTACCGCTACGAGCAGGGCTTCACCTTCGAGGCGAACCTCAGTGGCGTCGCCGACCGCGTCCGGGCCACCTTCGGCGCCGCCCCTCAGGAGGCGAAATGAGCACGGACAAGACCCTGTCCGCCGAGGACGTGGTGGCGCGGCTGCGCAGCGGCATGACGGTCGGGATCGGCGGCTGGGGCTCGCGCCGCAAACCCATGGCGCTGGTACGGGCCCTGCTGCGCAGCGACGTCACCGACCTGACCGTCGTCTCGTACGCGGGCCCGGACGTGGGCCTGCTGGCCGCCGCGGGAAAGATCCGCAAGCTCGTCGCGTCCTTCGCCACCCTCGACTCGATCCCCCTGGAGCCGCATTTCCGCGCCGCACGCGAGCAGGGCCGAATCGAGCTGATGGAGGTCGACGAGGCCATGTTCATGTGGGGGCTGCGCGCCGCCGCGAACCGGCTGCCGTTCCTGCCGGTGCGGGCGGGCCTCGGCTCGGACGTCATGCGCGTCAACCCCGCTCTGCGCACGATCACTTCGCCGTACGAGGACGGGGAGACGTTCGTCGCGATGCCCGCCCTGCGCCTGGACGTGGCCCTCGTCCACATGAACCGTGCGGACCGGTCGGGCAACGGGCAGTACCTGGGCCCCGACCCGTACTTCGACGACCTGTTCTGCGGGGCCGCCGAGGCGGCGTACGTCTCCTGCGAGCGGATCGTGGACGGCGCCGAACTGGCGAAGGGCGGGCCCGCGCAGTCGCTGCTGATCAAACGGCACCGCGTCAACGGCGTCGTCGAGGCACCGAACGGCGCGCACTTCACGTCCTGCGCCCCCGACTACGACCGTGACGAGGCGTTCCAGAAGCTGTACGCGACCACACCGTACGAGGAGCTGCGGGCGCGGTTCCTCGACGGGGACGAGCAGGCGTACCAGGCCGCGGTCGGAACGTGGCGGCAGCAGTGCGAAGACGGGAGCGGCCGATGACCACCACGACGGACGGCGCCGCGGCCGGGACCGTGTCCCGCGCCGAGTACTGCGTGATCGCCTGCGCGGAGGCGTGGCGCGGCAGCGGCGAGCTGCTGGCCAGTCCCATGGGTCTGATCCCCGGTATCGGGGCGCGGCTCGCCCGCCGCACGTTCGCGCCGGACCTGCTGCTGACGGACGGCGAGGCCATGCTGATCGGCCCCGACGGGGAGCGCGAGGGCTGGCTGCCCTACCGCCAGCACCTGGAGTTCGTGGCGGGCGGCCGGCGGCACGTGATGATGGGCGCGAGCCAGCTCGACCGGTTCGGCAACCAGAACATCTCCTGCATCGGCGACTGGCGGCGGCCGACACGCCAGCTGCTCGGAGTACGTGGAGCGCCGATCAACACGCTGAACAATCCGACGAGTTACTGGGTGCCCAAGCACTCCCGGCGGGTCTTCGTGAGCAAGGTCGACATGGTGAGCGGCGTCGGCTACGACAGCGCCGCCGCGGCCGGGCCGTCCGCGACCCGCTTCCATCACCTGCCGCGCGTCGTCACCAACCTCGCCGTGCTGGACTTCGACACCCCGGACCACACGATGCGCCTCGCCTCGCTGCACCCCGGGGTCACGGTCGACGAGGTCCGCGAGGCGACGGGCTTCGAGCTGGTGCTGCCCGCCGAGGTCCCGTACACCCGTGAACCGACGGGTGAGGAACTGCGGTTGATACGCGCGGAGTTGGACCCCAAGGGTCTGCGTCATCGTGAGGTGCCCGCGTGAGTGGTGAGACCGCGCCGACGGCGGGCCCGGCCTTCGGGACGGCGCTCACCGAACTCACCGGCGTGCGGTACCCGATCGTGCAGACCGGCATGGGCTGGGTCGCCGGGCCCCGCCTCGTGTCGGCCTCCGCGAACGCCGGGGCGCTGGGCGTGCTCGCCTCCGCGACCATGACCATCGACCAACTCAAGGCCGCCGTAAGGGAGGTGAAGTCCCGTACCGACCAGCCCTTCGGGGTCAATCTGCGGGCCGACGCGGGGGATGCGCGCGAACGTGTACGGATCATCGTCGACGAGGGCGTGAAGGTGGCCTCGTTCGCTCTCGCGCCCTCCAAGGAGCTGATCGCCGAGCTGAAGGACGCGGGCGTCGTCGTCATCCCCTCCATCGGGGCGCGCCGGCACGCCGAGAAGGTCGCGGCGTGGGGCGCCGACGCGGTCGTCGTACAGGGCGGTGAGGGCGGCGGCCACACCGGCGCTGTGGCAACGACCGTACTGCTGCCGCAAGTTGTCGACTCCGTCGACATTCCCGTCATCGCGGCGGGCGGCTTCCACGACGGGCGCGGACTGGTCGCCGCACTCGCGTACGGCGCGGCCGGTATCGCCATGGGCACCCGCTTCCTGCTCACGTCCGACTCGACCGTGCCGCACGCCGTGAAGGCGTGCTATCTCGCCGCGGGCGTCCAGGACGTCACGGTCACCACGGCCGTCGACGGGCTGCCGCACCGCATGCTGCGCAGCGAGCTCGTCGCCGGGCTCGAGCGGGCGGGCCGGCCCGCCGCCCTGCTGCGGGCGGTGCGGCACGCGGCGGCGTTCCGCAAGGTGTCCGGGCTCGGCTGGACGCGGATGGTACGCGACGGACTCGCCATGAAGCACGGCAAGGACCTGAGCTGGAGCCAGGTGCTGCTGGCGGCCAACACACCCATGATGCTCAGGTCCGCGATGGTGGACGGCGATCCGCGGGGCGGTGTCATGGCCTCCGGGCAGGTCGCGGGCGTCATCGACGACCTGCCGTCGTGCCGCGAACTGGTGGACCGGATCGTGGCGGAGGCGGGGGAGACCTTGGAGCGGCTGCGATCGGTGTAGCCGCCTCCAGGGGTCTGTGCCTCTCCTCCGGCTACAGGTCCCTGCCCCCTCCGTCTACAGGCGCTCGATGATCGTCACGTTCGCCTGGCCGCCGCCCTCGCACATCGTCTGGAGCCCGAACCGGCCGCCCGTGCGCTCCAGTTCGTGCAGCAGCGTCGTCATCAGTTTCACGCCCGTCGCGCCCAGGGGGTGGCCGAGGGCGATGGCGCCCCCGTTCACGTTGACCTTCGCCGGGTCCGCGCCGGTCTCCTTGAGCCAGGCGAGGACCACCGGGGCGAACGCCTCGTTGATCTCCACCAGGTCGATGTCGTCGAGCGACATACCGGTCTTCTTCAGCGCGTACGCCGTCGCGGGGATCGGCGCCGACAGCATCCGGATCGGGTCCTCGCCGCGTACGGAGAGGTGATGCACGCGGGCGCGCGGCGTCAACCCGTGATCCCGGACGGCCCGTTCGGATGCGAGGAGCATCGCGGCCGCGCCGTCCGACACCTGCGAGGAGCACGCCGCCGTGATGGTGCCGCCCTCCACGACGGGGGCGAGCGTCGCCATCTTCTCCAGGGTCGTGTCCCGGCGCGGCCCCTCGTCGACGGTGACATCGCCGTACGCGACCGTCTCGCGCGCGAAACGCCCCCCGTCTATGGCGCGGACCGCCCGCTGGTGCGAGCGCAGTGCCCATTCCTCCATGGCGGTCCGCGAGATGCCCCACTTGTCGGCGATCAGCTGGGCGCCGTGGAACTGGTTGACGGGCTGCGTGCCGTACCGGGCGCGCCAGCCCTCGCTGCCCGCGAACGGGCCCTCCGTCAGACCCAGCGGTTCGGCCGCCTGCCGCGAGGCGAACGCGATCGGGACCAGCGACATGTTCTGCGTGCCGCCCGCGACCACCAGGTCCTGTGTCCCCGACAGCACGCCCTGCGCCGCGAAATGCACGGCCTGCTGCGAGGAACCGCACTGCCGGTCGACCGTGACGCCCGGCACCTCCTCGGGCAGCCCGGCCGCGAGCCACGCGGTCCGCGCGATGTCACCGGCCTGCGGGCCGACCGTGTCGAGGCAGCCGAACACGACGTCCTCGACGGCGGCGGGGTCCACGCCGGTGCGCTCCACGAGGGCCCTGAGCACGTGCGCGCCCAGATCGGCGGGGTGCACGGCGGCCAGGCCGCCCCTGCGCCGGCCCACCGGGGTGCGCACCGCGTCCACTATGTAGGCCTCGGCCATGGTCGACTCCTGGTCGCTGTAGGGATGGTGGAACGTACGGAGATGCCGTCGAGGACCATCGACAGGTACTGGCCCGCGATGGCGTCGGCGGTGTGCCGGCCGCCCGGCCGGTACCAGGAGGCAGCCACCCACACGGTGTCGCGCAGGAAGCGGTAGGCGAGGCGCACGTCGAGGTCGGGCCGGAACGCGCCGTCGGCGACACCCCTCTCCAGCGTCGTGCGCCAGGCGTCCTCGAAGTCCCGCTGCGCCTCGGTGAGGAACGCGAAGCGGGGCTGCGCGGCCAGCTGCCGGGCCTCCTTCTGGAAGACGGCGACCGCGGGACCGTGCCGGTCGATCTCCCGGAACGACTCGACGACCAACGCCCGCAGCGTCTCGCGCGGTCCGAGGGCGCGGTCGCCGAGGATCGCGTCGTAGCCGGTCCACAGCGCGTCGAGGAACGTCCGCAGGATCTCCTCCAGCATCGACTCCTTCGAGTCGAAGTGGTAGTACAGGCTGCCCGCGAGCAGTCCCGCGCGCTCGGCGATGACACGGACGGTGGTGGCGCTGTAGCCCAGCTCGGCGAAGACGCCCGCGGCCACGGAGAGGAGTTCGGCGCGGCGCGCTGCCCGCTCAGGCATGCCGCTCAGGCATGCCGGTCGCTGACGGAGAGCACCTCGCCCGTCAGGTACGAGGAGTAGCCGCTGGCCAGGAACACGATCACGTTGGCGACCTCCCACGGCTCGGCGTACCGGCCGAACGCCTCGCGGGACGTCAGCTCCGCCAGAAGCCCGGGCGAGGTGACCTTCGCGAGGTGCGGGTGCATGGCGAGGCTCGGCGAGACCGCGTTGACGCGGATGCCGTGCTCCGCCGCCTCGACGGACGCGCAGCGCGTCAGCGCCATCACCCCGGCCTTGGCGGCGGCGTAGTGCGCCTGCCCGGCCTGGGCACGCCAGCCCAGCACGGAGGCGTTGTTGACGATCACGCCCTTCCGTCCCGAGGCTTTCATCAGCCGCAGTGCTGTCCGGGTGCAGCGGAACGTGCCGGTCAGCGTCACGTCGATGACCTTCGCCCACTGCTCGTCGGTCATCTCGGTCAGCTCGGCCGTGCCGCCGAGCCCCGCGTTGTTCACGACGATGTCCAGGCCGCCGTGGACCCGCTCGGCCAGCGCGAACAGCGCCCGCACCTGGTCCTCGGCGGTGACGTCGCAGGGGGCGCCCGTCACGCGGTCGGTGCCGAACTCCTCTGCCAGGGTCTCGACGGTCTCGGCCGTGCGCCGCGCGTGGGCGTCTCCCACGACGATGCGGGCGCCCTCCTCCAGGAAGCGGCGGGCGGTCGCCCCGCCGATGCCCGCTCCGGCCGCCGCGGTGATCACGGCGGTCCGCCCGGCGAGCAGCTGGTGACCGGGTTCGTACGGCGGCGGCGTGCCCATGCGCGTACCTCCTTCGGGCGGCGGCATCTCGACGGATGTCCGACCCGGAGGCTAATCTACCAAACACTTGTTAGGGAAGAGGAGCCGGGGAGGCGCGAGTCCGATGGACCTGACGATCGACGCCGAGGACGCGGCGTTCCAGGAGCGGGCGCGCGCCTGGCTCGCCGCGCACGTGCCGGACGAGCCGCTGCCCTCCCTGGAGACCGGCGAGGGCTTCGCCGCGCACCGGGAGTGGGAGCGCGAACTGGCCGCCGACCACTGGTCCGTCGTGTCCTGGCCCGAGCGGTACGGCGGGCAGGACGCCGGGCTCGTGCGCTGGCTGCTGTTCGAGGAGGCCTACTACGCGGCGGGAGCGCCCGGCCGGGTCTCGCAGAACGGCATCAGCCTCCTCGCGCCGACCCTCTTCGACTACGGCACCGACGAGCAGCGCGCACGGATCCTGCCCTCGATGGCGCGCGGCGAGACCGTCTGGGCCCAGGCCTGGTCCGAGCCGGAGGCGGGCTCGGACCTCGCTTCCCTCCGTTCAACTGCCGTGCGCGCGCCGGGTGGTTGGCTGCTCAACGGCCAGAAGGCGTGGTCGTCGCGGGCCGCCTTCGCGGACCGGGCGTTCGGCCTGTTCCGGACCGATCCCGCCACCGCGAGGACCGACAGGCCGCACCGCGGGCTCACCTACCTGATGTTCGATCTGCGCGCGCCGGGCGTCACCGTCCGGCCCGTCCCGCGCCTCGACGGCAAACCGGCCTTCGCCGAACTCTTCCTCGACGACGTCTTCGTGCCCGACGCCGACGTCATCGGCGAGCCCGGTCAGGGCTGGCGCATCGCCATGTCCGCGACCGGCAGCGAAAGGGGCCTGACCCTGCGCTCGCCGGGCCGGTTCCTCGCCGGCGCCGCGGAGTTGGAGCGGCAGTGGCGGGACGCGGGCGACCCGGACGACACCGCGCTGCGCGACCGGGTGGCCGACGCCGTGATCGGCGCCCGTGCCTACGAACTCTTCACCTGGACCCACGCCTCACGCGCCCTCGACGGGGAGGACATCGGCGCGGAATCCAGCCTGAACAAGGTCTTCTGGTCCGAGTACGACGTGGCGCTCCACGAGACGGCGCTCGAACTCGATGTTCTGGAACGGGAGTTGGCGGACAGTCGTTGGGCGGAGGGTTACGTCTTCGCCCTGGCGGGGCCGATCTACGCGGGGACGAACGAGATCCAGCGGGACATCATCGCCGAACGCCTCCTCGGCCTGCCGAAGGGACGGCGCTGATGCGTTTCCTCCTCGACGCCGAACAGCGGGAGTTCGGCCGCACCCTCGACGCGCTGCTCGGCGCGGCGGACGTCCCGGCGGCGGCGCGCGCCTGGGCCGCGGGCGACCCCGGACCCGGCCGCGCCCTGTGGCGCCGCGTCGCCGGCACCGGCCTGTTCACGCTCGCCGTCCCCGAGGAGAGCGACGCTGCGGGGGTGTGTCCCGTAGAACTCGCCGTAGCTTTTGAGCAGTTGGGGCGCCATGCGGTGCCGGGACCGTACGCGGAGTCGGTGGCGGCGGCGTCCCTGTGTGCGGGCCTCGTCGACGCGGGCAAGGGCCTCCTGGGCGAGCTGCTCGCCGGGGACGCCTTGGCCACGCTCAAGGTGCCCGGGGCAGGACCGCACCTCCTGGACGCGGACACGGCCGACGCACTGCTCGTCGTGGAGAACGGCGACCCCTGGACACTGCGCGCCGCCCCCGGCCACGGCCCCGTCCGTCCCGGCCTCGACGCGGCCCGCCGGTACGCGGAGCCCCTGCCCGGCGGCGAGTGCCTTGCCGCCGGGCCCGCCGTGCGGGAAGCGGTCCTGCACGCGGCCGCGCTCGCCCGCCTCGCCACCGCCGCCCAGGCCCTCGGTGTCGGCCGTGCCCTGCTCGACCGGACGGTCGCCCATGTGAAGCAGCGCACCCAGTTCGGGACGCCGATCGGCGCGTTCCAGGCCGTGAAGCACCGGCTCGCCGACACCCTGATCGCTCTGGAGTTCGCCCGCCCGCTGGTCTTCGGCGCGGCCGTGACGATGCGCCCGGCTGACCTGGCCGCCGCGAAGGTGGCCGCGGGCGAGGCCGCGTACACCGCCGCCCGCACCGCACTGCAACTGCACGGCGCGATCGGCTACACCGCCGAGTTCGATCTGAGCCTGTGGCTGACGAAGGCACGGGCGCTGAGCGGCGCGTGGGGCACGCCGGGCGAGTGCCGGGCGCAGGTCCTCGCCCGGCCCGCTCACCCAGCGGCGGCTACTGGCCCGCGTACGCCCAGAAGTCCCGCATGACCGACGGCATCGGTGACGGGCCGCTCAGGGCGAGCTGGGTCATCAGGACGGAGACCGTGCCGGTCGAGGGGGTGAGGTAGCCCGCCGTACCGGTGCCGCCGACCCAGCCGTAGCGGCCCGGCACGTTCCACGGGTCACGGGCTGCGATGTCGACCGAGCCGCCGAAGCCCCAGCCCTGCCCCTGGAGGAACAGATCGGCCGCCGAGCGCTGGGCCGCGGTCGTGCAGTCGGTCGTCATCAGGCCCACCGACCCGGCGGAGAGCACGGGTCCGCCGCCGTCGAGCAGCATGCGGGCGAACGCCCACCAGTCGTCGACCGTGGACACGAGCCCGCCCGCGCCGGAGGGGAACGCGGGCGGGCTGCTCCACTGGCCGTCCGGCGTGTCGACGCGCTCGGCGCCGCCGTCGGCCGTGGGTACGTAGGCACTGGTGAAGCGGGCGCGCTCGGCGGCCGGGACCTCGAAGGCGGTGTCACGCATGCCGAGGGGCTCGAAGATCCGCTCGGCGAGGAAGTCCGGCAGCGGCCGGCCGGTGACCCGCGAGACGAGGACGCCCTGGATGTCGGAGCACGTGTTGTAGAGCCACGCCTCGCCGGGCTGGTGCAGCAGCGGGACACGGCCGAGAGCGGCGAGCCAGGTGTCCGGCTCCGGCAGGCGCTGCGGAGCGTGCGGGTCCATCAGCGCGAACACCGGCTGCACGGCGGGCAGCGAGAAGTCGGACGGGAAGCCCCAGCCCGCACGGAACGACAGCAGGTCCTCCACCGTGATCGGACGGGCCGCCGGCACGACGTCCTCGACCGGGCCCGCCGGGTCCCGCACGACGTCCGGCGCGGCCAGTTCGGGCAGCCAGTGCCCGATCGGCGAGTCGAGGGCGAGACGGCCTTCGTCCACCAGGACCATCACGGCCGCCGCGACGACCGGTTTGGTGAGGGAGGCGAGCCGGAAGATCGAGTCACGCGCGAGCGGCGTGGTGCCCTCGGCGTCGGCGTACCCGACGGCCGCGACCTCGACCCGGTCGCCGCGGGCCACCAGACCCACGGCCCCCGGCACCGGCCCCTTCGTGACGTGCGGGGCCAGAACATCGCTCAAAGTGGTCTCGGACATCGGGGTCACCCTTCTGAACAGGCGATGGCAGGTGTCATACGTACAACAGATGTCATGCGTACGAGAAGGGTGACCGCCGAGCCGCTCTCAACTCATCGGTTCGCCGTCCCACAGCGTGTCGTGCGCGCGATGCGCGTCGGTCAGACCGTTGGTGAAGAAGCGCTCGTAGTAATCGCCCTCCACGTGGTGGGCCTGGAGCCAGATCCCGGGCACATGGATGGCGTCCGTGTGCGCGGGGAAGCGGCGGTGCGTGGCCAGGATGTACGTACAGATGTCGCGGGCGCAGTCGACGACGCGCTCGTCGTACTCACTGGCCTCGGCGAGATAGCGCTGTCCGTAGTCCTCCCTGTAGATGCGGGTGAAGACGTCCTTGTCGCCGTAGGTGCCACCCGTGCCGAACTTCGATTCGACGATCGCGTCGACCGCGTCCGACATGGAGGCGTGGGCCGGCGGGCAGGCCGCCGCGATCAGTGGTTCACCGGTCGCGGGGTCGGTCAGACCCACCGGCTGGGAGCGCAGCGTGGCGTACTTGGGCAGCGGGACGTGCCAGCGCCACACGTCGGCCGGGCGCCAGCGCGGCGTGATGAACGTGAAGCCGAGCATCCTGCCGTACACCCTGCTGAACTTCGGGTCGCCGAGCGCGATCTGCGGATTGAGCGAGGCGTGGATCCAGGCGCCGAGCCCCATCGCCTCCGCCGTCAGCATCACCGTCTGGAGGAGGAGATCCGCCTCGATCTGCGTGCGCATCGGGCCGAGCGCGCCGAGCGGCAGCTTCAGGTCCTTGTTCAGGAACCCGTCGTCCATCCACTTCTTCACGCCCGCCGGACGGTACAGATTGCGGTCGTCGACGAACGTCGGCCGCGCGTGGTCCGGCTGGGTGAGCAGGTACATCAGTGCGTTGATGTACTGGTGCGAGAGGTCGACGACCGGGAACAGGACGGTCGTGCCCGGCAGATTGGACAGGAAGCGGTTCGAGTCCAGATACGCCGGGAAGTCGCGCAGTCCCTCGGCCACGTCGAGCCGGTGGTCCAGGATCTTCACCTTGGTCCGCCGGGCCCGCTCGATCAGGGTCTGCGCGTCGAACGGCTCGTGCGGGGCCGGCGCCAGCCTGCGCAGGAAGTACGTACCGCTGTCGTTGATCAGGAAGAAGTACGTGCCCTGCGCGTTGTCGGGGCTGCCGGCCGTGCGGCCCGTCATGGTCAGATTGGGCTTGGCCATGATCGGCTTGTGGTCGCGCGGGTCCTCGAACGGGCGGTCCGGCATGGTCAGCCCGGTGGAGCCGGTGACGGCGATCAGCATCGCCTCCTCCAGCTCGGTGAGCGGCTGCGCCTTGTGCGGCGACTGATAGCTCATCGACCCGGCCGCCACCGACACGCCCCGGGAGACCCGGTGGGTGCGCCGCCGCCAGACCGTCTGGAGGAACGGACGGGCGAGCAGGTCGTCGAGGCCCCGGTTGCCCGAGTTGCCGTCAACCGGCGTCATCGGAGCCTCCGTTGGCGGCCGGCGACACCGGCCGCCACGGCGCGAACGCGCTCGCCTCGCGCGGCATCAGGGACGCCAGCTCCGGGCAGTGCCGCAGCACGACGGACTTCATGCCGCCCTTCTCCACCCAGTCCATGCCGAGCGGCGTGTAGATCTCCGGGCGGTAGTCGACGGTGAGGAACCGGTCGCTCTGGAGCCGGCGCGTCGCCATCAGGATGAAGACCCGGAACGCGGTGTCAGAGAAACCGAAGCCGGTCGGCGGGTTCTCCGCGAACAGGCCGACGACCGTGTCGATCTCGTCGACCGTGCGGTACACCTCCTTCAGGCGCGCCAGGGTCTCCGGCTCCCGCGTGAGGTCCTCGAAGCGGCGGATGCGGTCCTTGTGCAGACCGGCACGGAAGTCGTTGTAGCGCGGCACCCCGCGCCGGCGCGTGCGTACCAGGTCGACCACCGACAGGTCGATGATCTCGCCCTCGCGCTGGAAGTGCTGAAGGGACTTGGGGTAGTTGTGCAGCGTGATCGCGCCCGGGTGCGCGATGCCGAACGAGTACAGGGTGTTGGCCAGACCGGTCTTGCGGATCTGGCTCTCGGCCGCCCCGCCCTGGA
Source organism: Streptomyces kunmingensis (assembly GCF_039533535.1). NCBI lineage: Bacteria > Bacillati > Actinomycetota > Actinomycetes > Kitasatosporales > Streptomycetaceae > Streptomyces > Streptomyces kunmingensis. The sequence continues at coordinate 651,851 of NZ_BAAATS010000006.1, read as the reverse complement.
TGTCGTTGAAGCCGACGGTCTCCAGGCGCTGCCCGAAGTGGTGCTCGCGCAGCTCGTAGTCGTCCGGGATCAGCGGGTGCATCCGGTAGACGGTGACGAAGTCCTCGGTCAGCGAGTACGGCGCCCCGTGGTGGTCGGGGAGCGTCTTCGGGATGCCGGTGAGCGCGTGCGATTCGAGCAGCCACAGGCCCAGCTGGTTCAGCCAGTTCCTGGGCGGGCCCTCCCAGTTGGTGTGCATCCCGATGTCGAGCGCCTTCGTCGCGAGGATCGCCGGGGTCCACTCCACCGTGTGGATCTTCGCGATGAGCGCCGAGACGACGAGCCGGGCCGTGTGGTAGATCCGGTCCTCGCTCATCGACGGGTACTCCGCGCGCAGCGCGTCGCACACCGCGTTGTGCTCACGGGCGAACAGCGTGTGCATGGCGCTGAGCCCCATCCACCAGTTGTCCTTGAAGCCGGTGATCGGGATGCCGCTGCGGTCGATCGGGATGTGCCCGCCGTCGAGCAACAGCCGTGCCCCGCCCTCGGGTTCACGCAGCTGCTTCGCCGTCGCCTCGTCGCCGCCGTACACCTCGGAGCCGTCCCACCAGTGCGAGGCGGTGTTCCCGAAGAGGATCGGCGGCTGGTCGCCGGGCAGCTCGACGCCCTCGTTCTCGGCGAACCGCATCACGTTCTCCTGCGGGCCGCCGGGGGAGTTGGACCAGGTCCCCCCGCCGGGCGGCAGCGGCACCTCGACCGTCTTGCCGCCCTCGCCGTACCGCCGGTGGTTCACCCAGTCGTGCACCTGGAACTGGATCCACGCTGCCGCCAGAACGTTCAGGGACGTCGCGGGCACGAAACTTTCCCGGGTCAGGAGCTGACGGCTGACCGTCACCGGGTTCGGGGTGTCGAACAGATCGGGCCGGTACTGCGGCTTCAGGTTCCGGCCGAACGCCGCGCCGACCGCGCCCATCTGCGGCGCCGACAGATCGTTGTAGGTGCCGTCGTACGAGCGTGAGGTGCGCAGCCGCTCGTCGACGGCGACCGGCACCGGCTCGGCCTTCGGCGGCGCCTCGGGCACCTCGGTGTCGATGAGGTTGAGCCGGCGCAGCACCTTGCGCAGGAAGACCAGGTTCAGCAGGCTCGCCTCGAGGGGCAGCCGGTGCCACGGTACGACCCGGTTCAGGACCCGGAAGACGTACGCGACCGGGACGTCGAGCACGCGGTTCCTGGCCGGCTCCAGGGTGGTGAAGCGGATGTCGTGCCGCTGTGCGCTGCTCGCCTGGTAGGCGATCTTGCGGGCCCGGTTGATGTTGCCCAGCGGCCGGAAGGCGTCCGTCGTGTACCACGGGTTGAACGACAGCTCCTCGATGCGCCGCTCCGCCGAACCGGCCTCGGCCGTCGTGAGGTCCTGCCGCGGGATCGTCAGCCGGGCCACCACGATGGGCGGGGTGATCGCGTCCTCCCACTCCACGGAGCCGTCCTCGACGGGCGTGCGGCGCTCGTCGACCCAGCGCTGCACGCACAGGTCGAAGGCGATGTCGTCGCGGGACAGACGCCGGGTCAGCTCGCCGCGCAGGAAGTCGGGGTCACGGCGGTCCGGGTGCGGCGCGGCGCTGCCACCGCTCGCGGCAGGCCGGAACAGATAGCGGACCGGGCCCGCCTCGGCCCACAGGATCGCGCCCCGGCTCCAGTAGGTCTCGCGGGCCAGGCTGTTGACGGTGTGCCGGGTCGCCGCCTGGACGTTGCGGCGCATCCGGTTCGCGGTGCCGAGGCCGACCGCCAGCGGCAGCTTCACGAACAGCCCGAAGGCCTTCTGCAGCGGGGTGCGCGCGCCGGCCATCGCCTTGGCGAAGGCCACGAACTCGCGGGCGTCGCGCGCGTGCGACACGGGGAAACTGGTCGCCATCAGGTCATGGCTCTCGTCGCCCGTGACCTGGACGCGCACGGCGATGCCGTGCAGATCGGGCGCGCCGTCGGGGCCGCGCATCCCACTGGCGTTGGAGAGTCGTACCGTCGCCGGATAGTCGGCGCCGGGCTGGGCGAAGCCGCTGCGCAGAGCGGCCGGAAGGTCGTCGGCGAAGCGCAGGCGGGCGTTCTCCACGCCGAGTGCGGCCTTGGCGTGGACGACCCGCTCGTAGTCCGGGGCGCCACTGGCCCTGCGGTTCGCGACCTGCACCTTCATGATCTCTCGGGCGAGGTGTTCGAACACGAGGCGCTCGGCCTCGGGGCTGCCGCCCTCGTACCGCTCGTACTGTGCCGTTTCGTACGGTGTGTGACGTTCGGTCTCGGCCATCGGTTGCCGTCCCTGTCGTGTGCCGTGCGTCGGGAGATCGTGCCTCGTACACAGAATTCGTACGTGGAGGAGGAGGGGCCAGTGACGCTATCGGCGCCGCGACACACGCCGCAGCGAAGGTTCCCGCCATGTCCGCCACCCCGCCATGAGCATGAACTCCCCTACACACAAGGGGGTTTGAGCTTGTCAGCGGCGTCCTGGCGGGCCGCCCGGTCAACGGCGGCACACCGCGCGCCGCCCGCCCCTCATCCGCCCCACCCGACGGCGCCGCCGATGGCCGGTCGGCGACGCCTTGACGGCATCCCGCTCCGGTGGTGTGCTCGGCAGCCCGCCCAGGGAGGTCCCGATGCGGGACACGACCGAGCACGGCCCCACCTTTTCCGAGCTGCGTCCCTGCAAGGAACCGACGTTCGTGGAACCGGGGCGGACGACGTTCCCCGTCTACCCCGACCTGGTCGGCCGGCTCCTCGACGACAAGGGCCACCCCGACCCGGACGGCATCATTCCGCATGCCCTCGCGACCCTTTCGGCGTACGCCTACGCCGGACACGACCAGGGCGGCGACACCCGGACGATGGCCATGATGGCGACCCGGCTCGGGCTGGAGGAGAACCGCTGCCGTCTCTTCGAGCAGCGCGTCGACGCCCTGTACATCTCCTCGGCCGCCTACCTCGTCCAGGACCGGGACCGCCGCGTCGTGATCCTCTGCTACCGCGGCACCCCGCCCGAGGACATCATCAGCATCCTCACCGACGCCGACGTGCACCCCGACACGCTCCGCGTCGACCTCGACGGCGTGCGCCACCCCGTGCACGCGGGCTTCTACCGCAACATGCGTGCCACCCGCCATCTGGTCATCGAGGCCCTCGACCGGGCGGTACGCGGCGAGTCCGTCGACCCCGGGGAAGAGGGCGACCGGGGCAGCGGCCTCGAAGCGCTCTACATCACCGGCCACAGCCTCGGCGCGGCCATGGCCGCACTGATGGCGGTCACCCTCGTCCACGAACCGCGCTACGCACACATCGCCCGCTGTCTGCGCGCCGTCTACACCTTCGGCCAGCCCATGCTCGGCGGCCCCGAACTGGCCCACGCCTGTGAGAGCGCCACCGACTCCAGCGGCACCCACCTGCTGCGCGACCGGCTCCTGCGCTACATCCACGACCGCGACGTCGTGCCCGCCCTGCCGCCGCGCCCCGTGGGCCCGTACGCCGCGTTCGGCCGCGAGTTCCACTACCGCACACCCCGCGCGGGCTGGGACGCGGTGTTCGGGGCGGCGGCCGACGCGGCGGCCGAGGCGGTCTCGATGCCGGGCGACCTGCTCAGCGGCGTCAACCCCCTGCCGCGGCTGCGCCGGCTCGCCGGGGTCCCGCGCCGCACCCGGACCCACGGCTGGGTAGAGCGGCGTGACCCCGTCCTGCCCTACCCGCAGATGGAGAGCCTCGCGGGCCTCGCCGTCGTCGCGCCGCTGGCCTTCTTCGCGGCGCGCCTCGCGCTGACCCGGTCGATCCCGTTCAAGTACTCCTTCGAGGACCACGGGCCGGAGCGCTACGTGAACGCGCTCGCGCCGGAGGGGGTGCTGAGCGAGTTCGGGGACGTGCGCTGAGGCCTGCCCCGGCCGGGGGTTGGGGGCGGTCGGACGGGTGCGGCTCCGGTGGGGCTCCTCGCGCAGTTCCCCGCGCCCCTAGGCGTCTGCCATGTCCCGCCGGTCTTTGAGGCGCGCCACGGTCGTGGTTGCTCGCGCAGTTCCCCGCGCCCCTGAGCTGCGCACTGCGTGCGCCATCTCAGCGGTCCACGGGGCTGCGGCGAAGCCGCACACTCCAGGGGCGCGGGGAACCGCGCGAGAAGCCCCGCCGGGCCGCGGCCGAGATGCGACCTCTGAGGGGCGGGGGGAACTGCGCGCTCAGCCCCCACCGGGGCCGCACTCGCCCAGAGCCGGGGCTTCATGCCATCTGGCGCCGCACAAGCTCGTGCAGCCGACCATTCGTGTCCGAGAGGAGCTCCGCCGGGGCGCCCTGCTGGACGACGCGCCCTGCCGACATGACGACGACCCGGTCCGCGTCCAGGACCGTGGACAGCCGGTGCGCGATCACGATGCGGGTCGCGTGCAGCGCGCGCGTGCTGTCGATCACGATGCGCTGCGTCTCGTTGTCGAGCGCGCTCGTCGCCTCGTCGAAGAACAGGATGCGCGGGCGGCGGATCAGCGCCTGCGCGATCATCAGGCGCTGGCGCTGCCCGCCGGAGATCGCGCCACCGCCCGCGATCATCGTGTGCAGCCCCATCGGCATCCGCTTGATGTCCTCGGCCAGGCCCGCCATCTCCGCCGCCGCCATGGCCTCCTCCTGCGTGAAGGACTCGGCGCCGCAGATGCACTCGAAGATCGAACCGGTCAGCGGCTGCGCGTTCTGGAGGACGACCCCGCACTGGCGCCGCACCGCCGCCTGGTCGAGCGCGGAGAGGTCCTGGCCGTCGTACAGGACACTGCCGGACGTCGGCCCGTCGAAGCCGATGAGCAGGCGCAGCAGGGTCGACTTGCCGCAGCCGCTCTCGCCGACCACGGCCACGAACTCGCCGGGGCGGATCGCCAGGGACACGTCGTCGAGGACCAGCGGGCCGTCGTCGGTGTAGCGGAAGGAGAGCCCGCGCGCCTCGAGGGCTCCGGTGAGCTCGCCCGGCTGGGTCGCGGAGCCGCGCACCTCGGGCTCCGCGTCGAGCACCGGCTTGATCTGCTCGTACATGGGCAGCACGGCGGCCGCCGAGATCAGCGCGCCCGTCAGCTGCGTCACGGACGTCAGGAGCATCGTCACCGCGGTGTTGAAGGTGAGGAACGCCGCCGCCGACAGGCTGCCCCGCGCGGGGCCCGCGAGCAGCATGAACATCACCAGCGAACACAGCGGCAGGTACACGGCGTTGAGGACCGTCGTCGCGTTCTTGATGCGGCCCGCCCGGCGCTGCAGATCGCGGCTGTGCGCGAACTCCTTGGCCCACGCCGCGTACGCGAAGCTCTCCGCCCCGGCGACCCGCAGCTTCGGCAGGCCGCGCAAGGTCTGGTAGGCCCGGTTGTTGAGCTTGTTGCCGAGCTCCACCAGGCGCCGCTGCCACCGCAGTTCCCACATGCCGAGCGTGAGGAAGACGGCCGCCACGACCACCAGCATGCCGAGCGCCGCGAGAGCCAGCGGCACGCTGTAGAAGAGGAGCATCACCAGGTTCATCGCGCCGATCGTCACCGACTGCACGGCCACCGGGCCGACCCCGGACAACAGCCGGCGGATCGCGCTGATGCCCATGGCCGCGCTCGCCAGCTCACCCGTGGAACGGGCCGCGAAGAACCGCGTCGGCAGCCGCAACAAGCGGTCCCAGACCGCTGGTTGGAGCACGCTCTCCACCCGGCCCTCGACCCGCAGCACGGTCACGTTCTGCAACAGCATGAAGACCGCGGACACGATGCTCGTGACGACGACCGCCAGGGAGACCTGCGTGATCAGACCGGTCTGCGCGTTCGGTACGAACGTGCCGAGGACCTGGCCCGTGGCGACGGGCACGAGCGCGCCGAGGCCCACGGTCACCAGGCCCGCGAGCAGCAGCCTGCGCACGTCGGAGGCGGCGGCGCGCATGCTGAACCGGGCCAGCTTCCAGGGCGACAACTCCCCGTCCGGGAGCGGCCGGTAGAGCATCACGGCGCGCTCCTCGTAATCCTCCACCGTGTCCTCGTCGATACGGGTGCGCCGCTCGCCGGAGGGGTGCACGGCCTCGTAGCCGCCGCGTCGCCACAGCAGGGCGACCGGCGCCCCGGACGCGGCCCGGAAGCCGACCAGCGGCCCGGTGTCCTGACGCCACCAGGCCCCGACGAGCCGCACCGGGCGGGTGCGGATCCGGGAGGCGACCGCGATCTGCTCGACCGGGTCGATCCGGTCGCTGACCGCGCCGCCGCGGCCCGGCTCCACCAGCCGGATGCCGGACGCGTCCGCGACCACCTTGCACGCGGCGTACGTGGCGTCGACCCCGGCCTGTGCTCCGCGACCGCGCCGCCCGCGCGTGCCGATCGAGGCGAGCAGCGTCCGGTCGGCCTGCTCGCGGACGGCCTCGCCCGCCCGGATCCCGGCCGCCGCCCGGTCCTCGTGCGCGCTCTCCAGGCGTTCGATCCACCGGTCGAGCGTGGACAGGAGGCGGTACTGCTGGTTGACCATCCGCTGCCACAGCGCGCCGTCCATCAGCAGATCGGCGGCCGCGTCGGTGGTGTACGCGGCCCCGTACTGCACGCTGCCCGGGGCGAGCTGGGGCCACAGCACGTCGTCGTCGCCGGGGACCTCGTCGTCCGTCGGGCGACCGGCGCGCTCGTTCAGGGGTGCCTCGAACAGGACCCGCTGGCCGCGCCCGACGCCGAGCGCGAACGCCTCCTCCAGCAGGCTCCACGCCATGTCGTACGTGCCGTCGGGGTACTGCTGCACGGCCGGCGAGTACGGCAGTTCGCGCAGCGGGATCCGGCGCAGCGCACAGCCCGCGAGGGGCCGGCCCACCAGGGTGTGCTGGGTGCCCTCGACCGGGCCGAGCAGCAGCGTGCCCGGCTCCAGACGGCCCAGGAAGTGCCAGTGGCCCTGCGCGTACGCGTCCACCGCGAACAGGTCGAGCGCGCCGTCCACGACGAGCCACAGCACCTGCGGCCCCTCCAGCGACAGGCTGCGCAGACCCGCGCAGTCGACCGGCGTACCGAGCCCGCCGAACGCGGCCACCACCTGGTCGGAAGCGGCGTGCGGGGTGAACTCCGGTTGCGTGTACGTCATCTCAGTGCTCCCTGACCAGCTCGGCGTAGGGACCGCCGGCCGCGACCAGTTGTTCGTGCCGGCCCCGCTCGACGATCTGCCCGTGGTCGAGGACCACGATCTCGTCGCTGTCGCGCACGGTGCTGAGCCGGTGCGCGATGACCACGCACGCGCAGCCACGCCGCCGGATGTTGTCCATCACGATCTGTTCGGTCTCGGCGTCGAGCGCGCTCGTCACCTCGTCGAGGACGAGGATGCTGGGGCGGCGCACCAGCGCCCGGGCGATCTCCAGGCGCTGGCGCTGCCCGCCGGAGAAGTTGCGGCCGTCCTGCTCGACGCGGCTGTGCAGCCCGCCGGGCCGCCGCGCCACCACGTCGTACAGGCACGCGTCGCGCAGCGCGTCGGCGACCGCCTCGTCCGAGATCGACGGGTCCCACAGCGCCACGTTGTCGCGCACGGTGCCCTCGAAGAGGAAGACGTCCTGGTCGACGAAGGACACGGAGGCCGCGAGCGCACCGCGCGGGATGTCGTCGAGGCGCCGGTCGTCGATCCGGATGACGCCCTCCCAGGGCGTGTACAGGCCGGAGATCAGCCGGGAGACCGTCGACTTGCCGCTGCCGGAACCGCCGACGAGCGCCACCTGCTGCCCGGGCCCCACCGTCAGCGAGAACCCGGACAGGAGCGGCTTGTCGAGCGGGCTGTAGCCGAAGGTGATCTCCTCCAGCTCGACGTGCCCCTTGAGACGGCGCGTGCTCTGCACCGCCTCCGGGCGCGCGTACAGCGTGTCGACAGGGAAGTTCTCCACGTCCTTCAGTCGTGCCACGTCGGCGGCGAAGTCCTGGATGCGGCCCGCGACCCCGTTGAGCCGGGTGATCGGCGCGGTGAAACGGGTGACGAGTGCCTGGAACGCGACAAGGAGACCCACCGACAGATGCCCCTCGACGGCGCGCAGCCCGCCGATCCACAGGATCAGCGCGCTGTTCAGGGTCGCGAGCGTCGGCGCGACGACACCGAGCCACGCGCTCGGCACCCCGAGCTTCTGCTGCTCCTCCAGGGTCGTCGCGTGCTGGCCGGCCCACCGCCGGAAGTACCCGTTCTCGCCGCCGGTCGCCTTCATCGTCTCGATGAGCTGAAGCCCGGTGTACGAGGTGTTGGTGAGCCGCGCCGAGTCCGCCCGCAGCTTCTGCGTACCGGTCGCGCGCAGCCGTATGACGATCCGCATCGCCACGACATTCAGCAGTGCGATGCCGACGCCGACCATCGTCAGCTGCGGGTCGTAACTCCACAGCAGCGCCGCGTACAGCAGCACCACGATGCCGTCGACGCCCGCCGCGGTGAGGTCGCGGGCCAGCGTCTCGGCGACCGCGTCGTTGGACTGGAGCCGCTGCACGAGGTCGGCCGGGCTGCGCTGGGCGAAGAACGTGACCGGCAGCCGCAGCAGATGGCGGAAGAAGCGGGCGCTGCTCAGCGTCGACGAGATGATGCGGCCACGCAGCAGGTTCGCCTGTTGCAGCCAGGTGAGGACGCCCGTCAGGGCCACCATGGCGCCCATCGACGTGAACAGCGCGCCGAGCAGCGAGGTCTGGTCGCCGATCAGGAACAGGTCGATGTACGTCTTGCTGAGCGCGGGCACCGCCGCGCCGACGGCGACGAGGAGCAGGCTCGCGAGGAGCGCGGCGAGTATCGTGCCGGTCGTGCCGCGCAGCCGGCCCGGCATGGCGCGCAGCACCCCGGGGCGGCGCCCGCCGGAGCGGAAGTCGTCACCCGGCTCCAGGACCAGGACCACACCCGTGAAGCTGGTGTCGAAGTCCTCCATGGCGACGAAGCGGCGGCCCTTGTCCGGGTCGTTGATGTGCACGCCGCGCCGCCCGAAGCGCCGCCCCATGCCGTCGTAGACGACGTAGTGGTTGAACTCCCAGAACAGGATCGCGGGGCCCTGCACGTCGGCGAGCGCGGCCGGCTCCATCTGCATGCCCTTGGCGGTCATGCCGTAACTACGGGCCGCCTTGAGCAGGTTGCTGGCGCGCGAGCCGTCCCGGGAGACGCCGCACGCGATCCGAAGCTCCTCCAGCGGGATGTGCCGGCCGTGGAACGCGAGGACCATGCCGAGCGCGGCGGCGCCGCACTCGACGGCCTCCATCTGGAGCACGGTCGGCGTGCGCACCTTCTTGCGGCGCTTGGGCGGCGGGGGAGCGGACCGGGCCCGGCGGCGGTCGGGGCGGTGGCCCGCGGGCGGGAGCGAGGCGGCGGTCACGGCAGCAGCCAATCGATCGGGCGCTGCTCGGCGAGGTGCACGGCGCCGGAGGCGAGGGTCATGGAGGGGAGGGGGTAGGGCGGCCCGTCCGCCGTCGACCAGGCGTAGCCGGACTTCGTGGCCGTGTCCTTGGTGAGCTGCACGAGCACCGGCACGCGGGTGCCGCCCTTTGTGAACTGCGCGGCCAGTTCGCCGTCCCCGAGGAAGTCGGTGATCTGGCGCCGCGTCTGCGCCCCGCGGCCCACTGCCTTCACTTTGCCGCGCAGCACCCCGTAGCTCTGGGCGGCGGGCACGGTGAGGTCGACCGAGGCGCCCGCGGGCACGTTCGCCGCGCCGGTCGCGGGCACGTACAGCATGGCGAGCAGCGGATCGTGCGCGGAGGCCGTCTTCTCCAGGGTCGCGACGTCAGCGCCCGTGGTGACCACCGAGCCGATCCGTGCGACGAGCGCGGTGACCCGGCCCGCGTCGATGGCGCGCACCACCCGGTTCCCCTGCTCCGTACGGACCTTGAGCAGGGGCGCGTCCGCGTCGACCCGCTGCCCCTCCTTCACGTACAGGCCCGTGACCTGACCGGTGACCGGGGTCTGCAGGACGTAACTGCCCTGGCCGTAGGTCAGGATGCCGCTCGCCTTGAGTGTCGAGGACACCGAACCGGTCACCGCCCATACGCAGGCGGCGGCCATGACGACGACGGTCACGGCGAGGGCGAGCACTCCCTGCGGCCGCGCGAGGCGCACCGGCAGGTCGAGCTCCTCCGGTGACTGCAGCTTGCTGAGGGCCTGTTGGCGGAACTGCACGGGGTGTTTCCCTTACGTTGCTCAAGGCGCGGCGGGGCCCACACGCGCCCGAAGGCCCCGGGACCAGAGGTCCCGAGGCCTTGGTGCCGCTGCCGGTCAGGTCGGCGGCGGCGTGATCCGTTGGGGATCCGACTCAGAGGCCGGAGACCAGACCGGTGGCCAGACCCGTGACGGCGCCGGCGTTGATGCCGGTCAGGCCCTCGACGGTGCCCGTGACGCCGGCGACGACGCCCGAGACGGGGGCGATCGAGTCGACGGTGCCGCTCACGTTGCCGACGAGACCGCCGACGAGGCCGCCGGAGACGTTGTCGAGCTCGGCGTCGGAGATCTCGAGGGTCTGGACCTGGGGGGTGTTGCTCATGAGGAGAGCCGCCCTTCTCAGTGGGTATCCGGGTAATTCAAAAAACGCGGAACGCATCACGGATTCGGTGGATGCGAATCCCTGATGTCCTGCGGTGCCGAGGATCAAAGCACGCCGCCGGTTCGCACAGCCAATCGGAACGTCCCCGGTCAGGGGGAATGTGCGAGGTCAATTACCGCCTGGTGCAGGCTTGTTCACCGGCCGCTGGCAGCTCCTTCACAATCTTCACCGCGTGAATTGCGCGAAGGAGGGGATCACTTTCAGCAAAATGGACACTCTCGCATCAATGGGTTTCATTGTTTGTATGGTGCAACGGATTTTTGTGGAGCCTCGTGACTGCCCTGCGCAATCGCTGTGCAGGTTTCTGGCAACCCACGGCCGCAGCCGTGAATACGGCGGGCGGCACGAAGCCCCAGGACGGCGCTCCCGCGTGCACGGCGACGCCGCACGCGGCCCCGGCGACGACCGCGCAGAGCCGGGCGGCGACCCACAGCCGGCCGGTCCCGCGCCCCGATCCGTCCGCCGTTCCGGTGACGAGTGCGGTGAGGGTCCCGGTGAAGTAGGTCGTCGGCGCGGCGCCGGAGCCGGCCGCGACCATGGCCGCCGACTGCCCGCCCATCGCCAGGGCGGCGACCACGAGCAGCACCGTCCGCCAGGCCCCGCCGGGCCGCCCGTCGAGCACCCCGCCCACCACGGCGACACCCGCGAGCATCACGGTCTGCCCCGCGAGGCACGCCACGACCCGGCCCGGCCACGAGGCCCGCCGCGCGGCACCCCGGCACACGAGCGCGACGAGCGCGGCACCGACGACGTAGCCACCGAGCGCGTACAGAGGAGCGGCCACCCCTTCGCCGGTGCCGGCCCCCGACCCCGCCGCGTGCCCCACCGCCGCACCGAGCAGCACGAGGTTCCCGGTCATCACGCCGGCGAACACGGTCCCCAGCACCGTGAACGCCAGCGCGTCGACGCACCCGGAGGCCGCGGCGAGCAACAGGAGGGAGAACTGGACGCGTCTGTTCATACCGCCGACGGTAGGCCGCGGAAGCGGACGGCCGTCCGCAGCTCGCCGTGTGCGGGCGCGGGTCGCGCACCTGCCGCCGGACGGCCCGTGCCGGGACCCCGCCGACCCCCGTCGGCGCATTCCGCCCCGGGGCTCCCACACGTCTCACGTGCAGCTTCAATCAGCCCTGTTCGCACGGTAATTGGCGTGGTAACTTCGCCGACAGTTCCCGTCGCGGGACCGGTTCATGGGGGATGGTCGGTGGAGACAGGCGCGACACAGGGACCGCGAGGCGTCCCGGTGCGCCTGGTGACGGTCCTCACGAAGGAATTGATCGCGCTGGGGTGCATTCGCGATGCCGGACAGCGCTCCTTGTTCATCGAACTGGTCGCCGAGGAGTCGGGCCTCGAAGTGAGCGAGCGGGGTCTGGAGCCGCGCGCCGAGATGGTCGCCCTTCTGATGAAGATCCTCCCCCACCAGCGGGGCTTTCCCGCGCTGCGCGGAGCGGTCGAGGCCCTCGCGTCCGTGGAGGCGGCCGACAGCCTCGCCCTGCTCGCCGCGCGCGAGCTGCGCGGCGTCGAGACCCGCGGGGACCCGGCGTTACCACCCGTGCTCAGCAACAAGGCCCGCCGTCAGGCACGCGAGTTACTGGCCGCCGGCCCCGTGCCCCGAGCCGCGCTGCACACCGAGCTCGCCCGTGAACTGCGCATCGACCTGCCCGACTGCGACGACGCCGTGGACTTCTTCGACCACCTGCTGGAGCAGAACGCGCAGTACGACGGTCTGCCGCCGGTCGTCGTCCTCGCCGAGGTGACCGCCGCTCTCGGCTCGGCCCGCGCCACGGAACTGCGGGCCTGGTCCGACAACTGGGCCGAGGAAGCCGGCCAGAGCGCGGGCCTCGGGGAGCGACGAGAGCGACTCGCCGGGCCGGCGACGCGCGACGCGTCCGTGCCGCGCGCCCTCGTCGTCATGATCGACCCCGCGGACGACAGCTCCGACCGGATCTTCGTACGGCACTGGGTGAACGCGGCCGCCGGGATCTGGCAGCCGGTCGCCCTCGGCGTGCAGACCACCACGCTCACCGCCCTCGCGGACGTCGTCGACCGCGCGGTGCGCCACGGCGAGGCGCAATGGGCGCACCGGCCGGACGACGGCCCCGTGCACATCGAGTTCGTCCTGCCGCACAGCCTGCTCAACCACGACGTGGCCCGGCTCGGGATCGAGGGCGACACCGCCCCGCTCCCGGTGAGCCTGCGTTACTACGTGCATCTGCGCAGCCTGGACCGGATGCGGGCCCGCGACCCCGCCCAACTGCGCCGCTGGCGGGCCCGCTGGAACACCTTCCAGGCGGCGTCGGCGGCCGATACGTACCGGTGGAACGGGGCACACGGACAGGGCGACCTCGAACGGTGGCGCGCCGCCCTCGCCGCGACGCCGGAGAAGACCGCCGTGATCCTCCAGCACCCCGCCGTGCGGGGGAACGGACTGGAGGCGCTGGCCGCGGCCGTCGCCGAGGGCGTCGGTCTCGCCGCCTGGGACCGGCGGGAGAACAACGAGAGGTCCGTCGAGGTGCTCCAGCTGATCCTCGGCACCGCCCCTGCGCAACTTCCCGCCAAAGTGCACCAGTTGCGCACCCAGGCCGAGACGGACGATGTGGGACCGCTCCTGGTGGGCAGACATATCGCGTTCCTGTGGGACGACCCGAACCGCCTGGTCGACTGTGAGGAGATGCCGGCATGACGGAGCAGTACGGTGCCGCCGGGGCGCCCCACGCTTGGCGTGTGTTCCGCGCCGTCGGCCACCGCGCCCCCGTCGGGCAGGGACCGGCGCTGCCCGAACCGCCGCGCTGGCGGCGCTTCACGGGCGGCCCCGCGCAGCCGCTGCCCGACCTCGACGACGCACGGGCCGCCGAACGCCGCCTGGGCGAGGCACAGGACCTGGTGCAGCTGCGCGACGAGGAGATCGACATCGTCAACGCGGCGATCCTGCTGCGCCGCCCGCTCCTGGTGACCGGCCCGCCGGGCGTGGGCAAGTCCACCCTCGCGTACCTCATCGCCCAGGAGCTGGGCCTCGGCCGCATCCTGCAGTGGGGCATCGTCTCGCGCACCACGCTGTCCGGCGGTCTGTACTCCTACGACGCGATCGGCCGCGCCCAGGCCATCGCCGCCTGGCGCGCGGGCTCCGATCCTGTGCGGGACGGCGAACGGGCGCCCCGGATGGGGGACTTCCTGACCCTCGGCCCCCTGGGCACGGCGCTGCTCCCGTACGAACAGCCGCGCGTCCTGCTCATAGACGAGCTCGACAAATGCGATGTCGACCTGCCGCACGATCTGCTCCACGTCATGGAGAACGGGGCGTACGACATACCGGAGCTGATGCGCAGCGCCGAGGAAGAGGTCAGTGTCTTCACGGACGACCCGGGGCTGCGCACCACGGTGCGGCGCGGCCGGGTCGAATGCCGGGCGTTCCCCATCGTGGTGATCACCAGCAACGGTGAGCGCGAGTTCCCGCTGCCGCTGCGCCGCCGCTGTCTCCCGCTGGAGCTGCGGCTGCCCTCGCGCGAGCAGCTCGTCGCGATCGTGGCGAGTCATCTGGCCGGCAGCGAGGAGGTTCTCGGACCTCTGCTGGACCAGTTCGAGCGCCAGGTGCAGGACGGAGGAACCCACTCCGTCGACCAACTCCTCAACGCCGTCCAGCTGGTGACCTCGCGTGGTTTCCAGCACGACTCCCACGGGCGTAAGCTCGTCGAGTTGCTGCTGCGCGACCTCGCGAAAGGCCGCTGATGACCGGCTTGCCCAGGGAGCGTGCCCCCGACCCGACCGACGGCGGGAGCGGCGAGGCCACCGGCGTCGGTGACGACGGACCGGACTGGCGCGATCTCGCGGACTCCGCCTGGCTCGCGGCGGCGTGGCTCGCCTCAGGACGGCACGGGTTCCGGGAGACCCAGCAGGCGGAAGCTGATCATCCGGATCATCCGGTGGAGACCCCCGCCCCGCCGCCCCCCGGCACTCTTTCCCCCACCGACACCCCTTCCTTACCGTTCCCTGTGCCCCGCGCACAGACCGCGCCGCGTCGCCCGGACGCGGACGAGGAGACACACCGGATCGCCCTGCCCCTGCTGCGCCCGGCCCTTGAGGGACCGGGCGCCGAACCCGTCTTCCGGCTGCCTCCGCTCCCCGCCCCGGCCGGCCCCCGGCCCCTGCGGCTCGCCCGCGCGCTGCGCGCCCTGGGCCGCCGGGTGCCCACGCACACACTGAACCGGCTCGACGAGGAGCGCACGGCCGAGTACGGACTCAGCGACGGCCTGTGGATCCCGTATCTGCGACCCGACCGGGAACCCACGTTCGACCTGGTCCTCCTCGTCGACGACACGCTCACCATGCGGGTCTGGCGCGGCACCGTCCGACGCGTCACCGAGGAGGCCACGCAGAGCGGCGTGTTCCGCGACGTGCGCACCGTGCGTATCTCGGTGCCCGCGACCGGGCCGGCGTCACTGCGCTGGCCGGGCGGCCGCACGGGTGACGCGCGGGAACTGCTCGACGGCAGCGGCAGAAGGCTCTTCCTCGTCGTCACCGACGGACTCGGCGCGGGCTGGGCCGCCCCCGGCGCCGACGAGCTGCTCACCCGGCTCGCGCGCGGCGGACCGACCGCCCTCGTCCACCTCCTGCCGCCCTATCTGCGCCACCGCTCCTCGCTGTACCCCTTCCGCGCGGAGCTCGGCGCGGCCGGATTCGGCGCGCCCAACCGGCAGTTGTCCTTCCGGCCGCCGCACCCGCTCGCCGACCCGCTGCCCGAACCGGACGACGACGGCGTCCCGGTGCCGGTGCTCAGCGCGCACCCGGCGTCGGTCACGGCCTGGGCCGACCTCGTCACCGGCGAGCCCGGAGTGCGCCGCACCCTGCCCGTCGTCCTGGCCGGAGCCCTCGCCAAGGGCGCCCCCGCGCCCGGCCTGCGGGCCCCGCGCATCGACGGACCGCGCGCCGCGGCTGCCGTCGTCGCCCGCTTCCTCGGCCTGGCCAGTCCGCTCGCCCGGCACCTGGCGCTGCTGCTCGCGGTGATCCCGCTCGACTTCGACCTCATCGAGGAGCTGCGCGAGCGCGCGGTCCCCGAAGCCGGCCCGGACCACGTCGCCGAGGTGATGATGGGCGGCCTCATCGACTGGGACCACGACGGTGACGGCCGGCCCGAGTTCGCGGACGGGGTGCGCGAGGCGCTGCTCGCCACAGGCAACCGCGGCCAGCTGGCCCACGCCGTCGACCTGCTCGCCGAGCTCCGCTCGGGGCACGGCGGAGCCGCACCCCTGCGGGCCGCCGTCCGCGACCCGGAGCGCACGGCCCTGCCGGACACCGCGGCCCCGGGCGGCCCCTGGCTGCGCGTCGAACTGGCGGTCCTGCGGGCCCTTTCCGGGCCGCACGCCCGGCGTGCCGCGCGGATCGTGGCCGGCCTCACCGGCGGCGCACCCGTCCCGAACGGGGGAGGCGAGGGCCCGCAGAGCCATAACGGCGGGCCTCCTGGGGAAGGGCTGGTTCCGGACAGCACCACCGAACCAGGAGACGATGTGCCCACGGCGAGCCCTGAGACAACCGAAGACAATGACGCTGGGAAGGCTGACACGCCCATGGACCTCAAGGCTCCCGAACATCGCTTCGTCCGGAGCGGTCAGCCGAAGATCATGGGGAACGTCCCGCCCAAGAACCCCAACTTCACGGGACGCGAGATCCTCCTGGAAGCGGTCGACGAGCAGCTGCGCCAGAAGGAGACGGCCGCGGTCCTGCCGCACGCGCTCCACGGGATGGGCGGTGTCGGCAAGTCGCAGATCGCCATCGAGTACGTGTACCGGCACAGCGCCGAGTACAACGTGATCTGGTGGATCCCCGCCGAGCGCGAGTCCCTGATCCTCGCCTCCCTCGCCGAACTCGCCGGGTCCCTCGGCCTGAACACGGGCCCGCAGGCCAACACCGCCGTGCCCGCCGTGCAGGAGGCGCTGCGCACCGGAAAGCCGTACGAGAACTGGCTGTTGATCTTCGACAACGCCGAGGACATCGACGCGGTCCGGGCCTACTTCCCCAGCGGCGGACCCGGCAAGATCATCGTGACCTCCCGCAACCGTGACTGGGAGCGCGTCGCCACCCCGCTCAGCGTCGACGTCTTCAACCGCACCGAGTCCGTCGCCCTGCTCCAGCGCCGCGCCCCGGACCTCAGCACCGAGGACGCGAGCAGCCTCGCCGAGGCGCTCGGCGACCTGCCGCTCGCCATCGAGCAGGCCGGTGCCTGGCACGCCGCCACCGGCATGCCCGTCGCGGAACACCTCGAACTCCTCGCCCAGCGCCGCGTCGAGATCCTCGACCTCGACCCGAACCCGGACTACCCGGTGCCGGTCGCCGCGGCCTGGAACCTCTCGCTCGACCGCCTCGCGCAGGAACAGCCCGCCGCCCGTCAACTCCTGGAGATCTGCGCCCTGATGGCGCCCGAACCGATCCCGCTGAGCCTGCTGCGCGGCGGCCGGAACGTGGAGATCAGCCCCGAGCTCGACCCGGTCCTGCGCGACCCGGTGCTGCTCGCCCGCGCCACGCGTGAGCTGAGCAAGTTCTCGCTGATCCGCCTCGACCACAAACGCGGCACCCTCCAGATGCACCGTCTGATGCAGAACGTGCTGGCGACCGGCCTCGACGAGGCAGCGGAGACCAAGATGCGGCGGGCCGCCCACCAGCTTCTCGCCACCGCCAAACCGGGCGTGGGCGCCTCGCCCGAACTCTGGCCGACCTACCAGGCGCTGCTGCCGCACGTGCAGGCCTCGGGCGCGGTCCGCAGCTCCGATCCCTGGGTGCGCGACCTCGTCTACGACATCGTGTCCTTCCTCTACTTCTGGGGCGCCCACGACGTCTCGATGAGCATGGCGCGGCAGGCATGGACGGCCTGGCAGGCCCAGTCGGGCGACGACGACATCCTGGTGATCAGGATGGCCAAGTTCCTGGCGTTCATGCTGCGCAAGTTCGGCAGCCCCGAAGAGGCCATGCGGCTCAACGAGACGGCCCTGGAGCGCTCACGCGAGGGGAACGTACCGGACGAGGAGCTCATCGGCTCCATCTGGCAGATGGCCATGGCCCAGCGCTACCAGGGCGACTTCGACGCGGCTCGGGCGCTCGACGAGGAGGCGCTGGCGATGGCCCGCCGCCTCTTCGGCCCGGACGATCCCCAGACCCTGGAGGCCACGCACAACTACGGCGTGACCCTGCGCTGCTGCGGCGCGTTCGCCGAGGCGCTCGCCCTCGACGAGGAGACGGCCCGCCAGTTCGACCTGCTCTACGGCCCCGCCAACGGTCTGACCCTCAACTCCCTCAACGCCCTGGCGATCGACGTCCGGGAGACCGGTGACTACCTCGGGGCCCACGTCCTCCAGGAGTCGACGTACGAGACGCATGTGACGAACCTCGGCCTCGACAACGCGGCCACCCTCGGCACGGCCCGTGAACTCGCGGCGTGCCGCCGCCGCGCCGGTGCCTTCGCCGAGGCGCGGGAACTGACCGAGGACACGCTGGTCCGGTTCACCGAGCGCTACGGCACGCAGTACGACGGCACGCTGGCCACGCAGATGAACGCCGTGGTCGACCGCCGCCTCACCGGCGACCTGGCGCTCTCCCGCGAACTGGGCGAGAAGAACGTGACGCGGTACCGCGCCGTGTTCGGCGAGAACCACGCGAACACCCTGAGCGCCCTGGTCAACCTGGCGGCGACCCTGCGCGCCCTGGGTGACGTGGACGCCGCCGAGCGCTGCGACATCGAGGCCGTCGAGCGGTTCACCGCCACTGTGGGGGAGCGGCACCCCTCCACGCTCACCGCACGGCTCAGCCGGGCCAATGACCACTACGCGCGCCTCGGCTTCGCGGCGGCCCGCGCCGTCGACGAGGCCGTGCTGCCGCTGCTGACCGAAGTCGCGGGAGCGGCGCACCCGGTGACGTTGTCCTGCACCGCCAACCTCGCTCTGGACCTGCGTGGCCTCGGCGAGACCGCGCGGGCGGACCGGCTCCACGCCGAGGCGGTCGAGGGCCTCACCCGGGTGCTCGGCGCCGAGCACCCCTGGCGCATGGCGGCGCAGTTGCACCAGCGCATCGAGTTCGACATCGCGCCGATGCCGTGGTGACGTCTGGGTGATGTCCGGCCGTCGTGGGTGCCGCCTGCGCCCACGACGCGCCGACCTCAAGCCGGCGCTGCACCGCAGAAAAACTGACGCAGCAGCAACAACGTAGAGCTAGTCTGCGGATCGTCACGGGGGCCGACGCATGACCACGATCGTCTTCATTCACGGCACGGGGGTCAGAGAACCCCGTTTCACTGAGCTGTACACCCGGATCACCTCGGGCCTCGCGGCGGTGGCACCGCACGCCCGCGTCGTCCCCTACTACTGGGGCGAAGCCCACGGGGCCACGCTGGCCGCGGGCGGGGCGAGCGTGCCGGACGCGCCCGGCGGCACGAGCCGCGACCTCGGCGACGAGAGCGAGGACGAGACGGAGCGGTGGGCGCGGCTGTACGCGGACCCGGAGGCGGAGCTGGCCCTGGCCGCGGCCGGTGCGGGGAGCGGCGTGACGGCGCCCGGGGCGGAGTTCCCCGACGAGCGGCCCCGCCGACTGCTGCTCGAAATTGGCGGGTTGGCAACCGAGTTGGGGTCCGGCCTGGGCGCGCACGCCGCCGCTCTCGCCCGCTCCCCGCTGCTGCCGCCCGCGGCCACCGCCCTCGACCCCGACGAACTGGCCCGGGTGCTCGCCCGCGCCCTCACCGCCGCCACCGTCGCCGCCGCCCTGGAAGCCGACGCGCCCGTCCAGTGCACGGGCGACGCCCGGGACGCCGCCGTCGACCGGATCGCCGAGGCGCTCGGTGCCGCGCCGGCGGGAGCCGACCGCGGTCTGCTCCTGCGCGCCCTCAAGGGACCCGCCATGAGAGCCGGTTCACGGATCGCGGTCCGGCGCCGCCGGGCCCTCACCGATGCCGCGCACCCGGCCGCGGGAGACATCCTGCGCTACCTCGCGCGCGGCGAAGGGGCGCGAAGAGGGCTGCGCGACCAGATCGCGGCGCAAGAGCCCCCGGTCGTCCTGCTCGGGCACAGCCTCGGCGGCATCATGGCCCTCGACACGCTGGTCCTGGACCCGCAGCCAGGGGTCGAACTGCTCATCACGGTCGGCTCGCAAGGCCCCTTCCTCTACGAGACGGGCGCCCTGCCCTCCCTCGCGCACCCGGCGCCGCTGCCCGCGCACGTGCCCGACTGGCTGAACCTCTACGACCCGCGTGACCTGCTCGGTTACCTCGGCGCCCCGCTCTTCCCCGGCCGGGTCGCCGACATCGCGGCCGACAGCCGCCAGCCCTTCCCGGTCGCGCACAGCGCCTACTGGGACAACCCCGACGTCTACCGGGCCATCGCGGCCCGACTCCCGTGACGTACCAGGACATCGACCCGACCCGCGTCACGGCGCTCGTCGTCGGGGTCGAACGGTACGCGGCGGGCGACAGCTGGCGGCTCCCCGGCCCCGCCCACGACGCGCTGCGCTTCCATGCCTGGCTGCGCGAGCGCGGGGTGCCCGAATCCAACATTCTGCTGCACCTCTCGCCCGCCGACGGCGAGATACCCGGACCGCCGTACAAAAGCGCCGACCACGCCACGCTGCGCGACGCCCTCGTCCACGAACTGCCCGCCCGTCAGGGGGACTTCCTGTGGGTGTGGTGGGGCAGCCACGGCGTTCTCGACCAGGAGGAGCGGATCCGGCTCTACTGCGCCGACGCCACCGGGGACGACCGGCGCAACATCGACCTGGAGTCCGCCCGCAGACGCCTCGGCGGCGACGCGCTCGCTGGATTCCACCGGCAGACCTGGGTCGTCGACGCCTGCCAGACCTTCGACGAGCGGCACGGCTTCCCGCACTCCCTTCCCACCGAACACCTCCCGGCGGGCGGCCGCACCGACGTTCACGAGCAGGCCATGATGCTCGCCGTGACCCGTGGGCAGCGCGCCGTCAACGACCCCGTCCGGCGCACCGGCCTCTTCTCCGACCTGGTGCTCAAGGTGCTCGACCGGCAGGGCGTGGGCGTCGCCCCTGATCCGGAACCGCTCTTCGCGGACGTGCGCGCACTGGTCGAGAAGGAGTGGGAAGCGGGACGTACGACGCAGCTGCCGACACTGATCCTCAGCAGACCCGGCCGCCAGGAAACACTGCGGCCCGGCGCCGCGCGGGCCGGAAACCGCGGTGCCCTGTCGGCGCTCACCCGCGTCGTCGACGCGCTGCTCGCCTACCCGCTGGCCCACAGCCCCGACGAGCGCCAGACCCTGGTGCTGCTGCTCGATCCGCGCCTGACCGCCCAGATGCGGCGCAGCCCGGTGGCCCGCCCCGACCTTGTCGCCATCGTGCGCGCGCACGACCGGCGAGCCGATGACCTGTGGGCTCTGTACGAGGCGGTGAACTCCCTGGACGACGATCCCGGCCGGGCCGCTGAACTCAGTACCGCCATCGAGGGTTTGGCGGAAGACTGAACCCCGGAGCCCGACGAGAATCGGCCAACAGGGCGTTCTCGATCTTCGTCCGGGTCTGCGGGTTCCGGGACCGGGCAGGCTTCGTCATGATGGATGCAGGACGGCGGCATCGCGTGCCGTCGTATGTGAAGGGGGAGCACACCTTGAAAGAGCCGGTACGCGCCGACCGTCCGGCGGACGACGTGGAGTCGGACCTGGCGGACCTCGCCGCGATCAGTGTCGCGGAGCTGCGGCGTCACCCGGCCGCGCCCAGCCGCAGGCTTCTCGACGAGACGCGCCGTCCTCGCGGCAATGCGATCGCGGGCGGCGGCGGCAACCCCCCGGGCCGGGCCGAGTAACGCGTGGGGGCATCGTCCGGGCCCGTGTCCGGCGCACCGACCGAGACCGCCCACCCCGCGCTGCGCATGCCGGGACCACTCTTCGACGAGCTGGCCACGGGCGGCGGCTCCGAGCGGGCCGTCGCCTTCCTGAGCGGAGGCGAGCGGTCCAGACGGCTGCTCCTGCTGCGCGAACTTCTCGACCGGATCGATGAATCCCCGTCGGTATTCGGCCCGCTGGGTGAAGTCGCGCCGGCCTGGGCGGCGGTGGAGGAAGCGGCACGGAGTGCCCCGGCGGCGGTGGACGCTCTGCTCATGAGCCCGCAATGCGGGTCGTGGATCGCGCACGCCCTGCGCCGCCTGCACGGCGCCGCCTCCGGGCCGCCGCTGTGGGCGGACGCCGGACACCTCACGTGCGTCGCGGTCGCCGCATGTGTACGCGCGGGGGTCGAGGCCGAGCTGACGGTGCCCGCACGGGACGGAGCGGTGAGCCTGCCGACCCTCGGACTTCTGCAACTCCCCGACAGCGCACCCGGGTTCACCGCCGTGCGCGTCACCGTACGGTCGGCACGGGTGACGGCGGGGCCGGTCACGGTCCGCCCGCTGGACGACGCGGACTCTCCGGTGTGGCATCCGCTGCGCACGCTCGGGACCGACGGTGTGTGCCTCGACGACATCGACCCGTACCGGGACCTCGACGAACCCGTCGCCCCCGCACGGCTCCCGGACGACGAAGTCGCGGCGTGGGAGCAGGTGTTGACCGAGGCGCACGCCCTCCTACGGCCACCGGCGGGCTCGGGGCCGGCTGAGGACGCGGTCGGCACGGTACGTCCCGGCGACCTCACCCGCATAGTCCCCTGGAGCTCCGGGCAGCGGCCCGGCGCCCGGTTGAGCGCCTCGACCGGCGACGCCTTCGGATCGATGATGGCGTCCCGGCCCGACACCGCCCTCGACCTCGCCGAGTCCCTCGTCCACGAGTTCCAGCACAGCAAACTCGGAGCGCTCCTCCACCTCTTTCCGCTGCTCGCCGACGACCGGGCCGAGCGGTACTACGCGCCGTGGCGCGCCGACCCGCGCCACCTGCCCGGCCTGCTGCACGGCGCCTACGCGTTCATCGGAGTCACCGGATTCTGGCGGGCCCGCATAGGGGACCGGGCCGCCGATCCGCAGAACACGGCGCCCTTTCACTTCGCCCTGCGCCGCCTGCAGACGCGCTTGGTGGTCCGCACCCTCGCCACGCGCGCCGACCTGACACCCGCGGGGCGGCGCCTGGTCAGCGGCCTCGCCACCACACTCGACCGGTGGCTGCGTGAGCCGGTGGAGCCCGGCGCGGCGGCCCGGGCCCGGGCCGCGGCGGTGAGCCACAGGGTCGAATGGCGGCTGCGGAACCTGCGGTGCGGGGCGTCCGAGCGGGAGGCGCTGGCCCGGGCGTGGCGGGAGGGCGCCGCCGCGCCGCCGTCCCGGTTCGAGCCGGAGATCGTGCCCGGGGCGTCGGCCGTGGACTGGGACGACACGCGGACCGCTCTGTATCTCGCGCCGCGGCCGGGCCCCGACGCGGACGCGTGCCTGGTGACGGGGGACGCGGAGCAGGCGAGAGAGCTGTACGCGGCGCGGCTGCGGAGCGCTCCCGACGACGCGCACGCCCTGGCCGGCCGGCTGCTCGCGGAAGCGGCCGTGCGGCCGCGGGTCCGGCGGGTACTGGCCCGGCCGGAACGGGTCGCCGCCGCGCTGGAGGCTTCCGGAGTCGGGGCGGGCGAGGTGGAGGAGGCAGCCCGGGTCGTGGACTGGCTCGCCGGCCGGGCACCGAGGCGCCAGGTACCCGGCGAACTGGCCTGACCTCGACCATGGGGGACCCCAGGACCGCCGACTGTCATTAACCTGTGAGGTGACAGTGGGGCGGATCCCGCTGTCGAAGCGCTTCGATGGCGTTCTGGACAGGTACGAGTCGGCCCCATAAAGTCGATCTGCCGAACGTACAGCGCACAGTCCGTCCCCGTCGAAGCGCTCCGCGTCGGCGTCCCCCCTCGTCACGGCTCAGGAGAACGACATGGTCACGCTCGCAGAGGTCGCCCGGCACGCCGGAGTCTCCGCCAGCACCGTGAGCTACGTCCTCAGCGGGAAGCGGTCCATCTCCGCCGCCACCCGTGAGCGCGTCGAGACCAGCGTCCGCCAGCTCGGCTACCACCCGAACGCGGGCGCACGCGCGCTGGCCAGCAGCAAGTCGAACATCATCGCGCTGATGGTGCCGCTGCGCACCGACATGTACGTGCCGGTGATGATGGAGATCGCGATGGCCGTCACCACGGCCGCCCGCACCCACGGCTACGACATCCTGCTCCTCACCGGCGAGGAGGGCGCCCAGGCGGTGCGCCGCATAGAGGGCAGCGCGCTCGCCGACGCCATGATCGTGATGGATGTCGAGCTGGACGACGAGCGGCTGCCGCTGCTGCGCACCGCGAGCCGGCCCGCCGTCCTGATCGGGCTGCCGTCCGACACGGCGGGACTCATCTGCGTGGACCTCGACTTCGCCGCCGCCGGCGCCGCCTGCGCCCAGCACCTGGCCGATCTCGGACACCGCGAGATCGCGGTCATCGGAGAGGCCGCCGCGGTGTACGAGCGGCGCACCGGCTTCGCCGAGCGCACCCTGACGGGCCTGCGCGAGCGCAGCAGGGAGCTGGGCCTGAAGCTGCTGCACCGCCCCTGCGAAGGCTCGTACGCCTCGGTTTCGGCAACGTTGTCGCGGGTCTTCGACGAGCGCCCCGGCACGACCGCGTTCGTCGTGCAGAACGAGGCCGCGACCGATCCGCTGCTCGCCCTGCTGCGTCAGTCGGGCCGCGCCGTGCCGGAGGACGTGTCGGTCGTCGCCGTCTGCCCCGAGCAGGTCGCCGCGCACGCCTCGGTGCCGCTCACCTCGGTCGCGGTGCCCGCGCAGGAGATGGGGCGGCGCGCCGTCGAGCAGGTCATCGCGCGGATCGAGGGCCGCGGTTCGCAGGAGGAAGTCGTCCTGCTCTCCCCGGAGTTGACCGTGCGCGAGAGCGCGGCCCAGGCTCCGGTGGGGGCCTGAACCGCGCCTGCCGCGGACGGCTCAGCTGCTGGAGACCTTGAAGCTGTTGGTCCGGAAGTCCAGGCCACCGGACGACGAGGTGATCTCGTAGCCGAACTGGACGTCACCGATCGTCTCGTTGCCCCACCAGCCCTTGGTGTCCTTGATCCACTTCAGGATGGGCAGGATGTTCACCGTGCCGGACGTCGAGTCCGAGGTGCGCAGGAACGAGAAGACCTCGTTGGCGCCGTTGTTGCCCTTGTAGACGGTCCAGGTGTGACCGCCGAGCGTGACGTTGCCCTGCGAGGTGCCGAGCGGGCCGACGGCTCCGTTGTAGTTGACCCAGAGCATGACCTCGTAGTCGTAGTCGCTGTCCCAGATGTCGTACGACGTGTTGTACGCGCCCGACGACGGCACCGTCACGTTGTAGCTGCTGGTCAGCGACGACAGTGAGCTGAGCGGCTTGTTCACGACCTTCTTGGCGTTCGGGTAGGACTTGATGCCGCCCGTGTTCGGGTGGTTGGCCCAGACGCCCCAGTTCGACGAGGAGTTGGCCCAGATCGACTGGGAGCCCGCGCCCGAACCCCAGATGTTGTTGTAGAGGGTGTAGCCGTCCGAGGTGGTGTAGTTGCCCCACTGGTCGGACGACGACCAGATCGCAGCCTGCGCGGGGGCGGCGGCGAGGGCGATCGCGGCGGAGGCCGCCAGCGCGGCCCCGAGCAGGGTGCGGCGTCGTACGGGGTGGTGTGCCGAGGGTGCCATGGTGTCCCTTTCCATGGTCGTGGGGGTTTTCGTGGGATCTTCGTGGGGGTGAACTACCGTGTTCTCAAAGTGAGTTCACGGACCGCGCCCGCGGTCAGGCGCAGTCGCCCGGGCCCGCCGGCGGGGGTCTTGAGGTCCACGTCCGCGTCGCGGTCCGGGCGGAGCACGGCCGTGCACGTGCCGCCGCCCCAGGTGAGGTCGACGCGCGCGCCGAACCGGGTGCGCAGGCCCGACACCGCGCCGCGCCGCCAGTCCGCGGGCAGCGCGGGCAGCAGCACGAGCCGGTCCGGCGTGGACTGCACCAGCGACTCGGTGAGCAGCGCGGGCAGGGTGTGCGCCGCGTCGGCGTTGTAGACGTCGCGGCGCGGATAGTGCGCGCTCATCAGCGAGGGGTGGAAGTAGTCGCCGGTCAGCACCTGGCGCAGGGCGTCAGCGACCCGGCCCGGGTCGCGCAGCCGGGCCGCGATCAGGGCGTGGTGGAGATGGCCGTGCGCCGAACCGTTCTCGGCGCCGCGCAGCTCGAGGGCCCGGTGCGCCGCCTTCGCCCACTCGGGGGTGGTGTACGGGTTGATCTCGTGGTGCGGCCACACCGGGTAGAGGTGGCTGAGATGCCGGTGGTCGTAGGAGTCGTCGAGGTCCGGCCAGGCCCATTCGGCAAGGGCGCCCTCGGCGTTGACCCGGTAGTCGGGAAGCCGGTCGGCGAGAGCGTTCCAGCGCTCCCCGTCGGGGCCCGGATGCCAGTCGGCGGCGGTGCGCAGGGCGTGCCGGGCCGCCGCGATGTCCATCGTGGCGTTCAACGTGCCCCAGCTCGCGTTCGCCGGGCGGTTCTCCGGCGAGTACGACGGCACGATCACCAGGCGGCCGTCGGGCGCGGTCCGGGTGAGGAAGTCCTCGTAGAACAGGGCGACTTCGGTGAGCGCCGCCGCCAGCCACGCGGGCCGGGTCCCCGTCGTCTCGGCCTGTTCGACGAGCGGGGCCAGGAGCCAGTCTGCGCCCGCCGTCCACAGGTGCATCGGCCACTCCCGCTGGAAGTGGTACGCGTGCCCCGACTCGCCGTCGGTGTGCGCGGGCGCGACGATGCCGCGCGCCCCGAAGATCTCCCGCGCGTTGTCCCGCCAGTCCGCCAACTGCACCTGGATGAAAGCGCCTTGAGCCTCGCTCACCTCGGGCAGGGCGCACGCCGCCGCGGACGCCGTCTGGAGGTTGAGGTTGGCGTCCGTGGTGAACGCGCCGGACCAGGCCGTGTCCCACTCGCCGGTCCACAGTCCGGTGAGCCGGGGCGGCAGCGCACCGGACGCGCTGAGCAGGTGATAACGGCCCGCGGCGAACAGCCGCTCCAGCAGGGCATGGCTCCCGGGCCGCTCGATGAGCGTGCTGCCGGGCAGTCCGCGCTCGGCGCGCGGCGCGTTCAGGTCGAACGTCACCCGCTCGTAAGCGGCCCGGTGCGGCTCCTCGTGCCGGACGAGCAGATCCGCGTACGTCGTCGCCGGATCGCCGGTCACCAGCGCCGCAAGGCCGGCCGCCTCGGTGCCCGCGTCCAGCTCCCCGAGGTGCCGGCTGACCCGGGTGAGCAGCAGCAGCCCGTCCGCGCCCTCGACGCGCAGCCCCGTCGCGCCCACCGAGGTGCGCCCGCCGTGCGTGAGCGCGAGGGTCACCCCCGTGTACGCCAGATCGCTGTCCGGGTACCGGCAGCGCAGCGTCAACTGGGCGCCCTGTGCGGTCAGTACGACGGCGCGGCCGACGCCGAGGCCGCCCGGTACCCCGGCCAGCCGGTGGTCGAGGGAGAGTTCCCCGTCGAGCCCGGGCCCGGTGACGTACTGCACGACGACGTCGTCGGCGCGTGAGACGAACGCACGGCCGTGCCAGCCGCCGCACCGCGCCTCGGCCACGCCCGTGGCGAAGTCGACGGCGCGCCGGTAGCCGCGCCACACCACGCTGTCGCGCACGAACCGCACCTGGAACGCCGGGTGGAACGCCCGCACCCACCGCAGGTCCCGGCCGTCCGTGAACCGCTCGGCGGCGTCCACGTCGCCGGACAGCAACCGGTCCTGAAGCGCCGGGAGTTGTGCGGCGAGTGCGGGTGGCCGTGGCGGGGGGCCGCCGTCCGGGCGGACCAGGGAGTGATGGGTGACGATCACCCGGTCGTCGTGCGGGTCGCCGAACACAAGAGCGCCGTGCCGGCCGTTGCCGCTGAGGAAGGCGTCCTCCCAGCGACCGGCCGGCGTCGGCTCCCAGGTGCCATGCGGATGCTCAGGCAGCACCGGACCTCCGTGTCCCGCGCGTGAGCACGGCGACGCCGAACCGGCCGAGCGGCACGGAACCCGTGTGCTCCTCGCCGCTCAGGACGTCCCGGTACGTCGCGTCGTCCGGCAGGGTGACGGTGACCTCGCCGCGCCCGTGGTGCAGCAGGAACAGCAGGTCACCGCGGCGTACGGCCTCCACACCTGCGGGGAGGCCGGACAGTGGAGGCCGTACGCCCGCCCCGGCGGCCGCGTCCGCGAGCAGCGAGCGCAGGGCCGGAGGTTCGGGAAGGGTGGAGAGGTACCAGGCGTGGCCGCGGCGCAGCACGGCGGGCAGCCCGTCGAGGTCGCCGCCGCGGTACGCGGCCACCACCTCGGCGCCGGGCTCCGCGGACAGCTCCTCCGACCACAGCGTGCCCTCGAACGTCCCGCAGTCGACCGTCTCCCGCTCCTCCAGCGGCCACCACTCGTGCACCGTGCGGATGCCGAACAGCTCGCGCAGCCGGGCGTCCATGCCGCCGGCCCGTACGCGGTCGTCGGTGTCGGCGACCCCGGTGAAGAACCCGCACACGAGCGTCCCGCCCCCGCGCACATACGTCACGAGGTTCTCGATCGCCGCGTCCGTCAGAAGGTAGAGCTGCGGCACGACGACCATCTTGTACGCGGTCAGGTCGTGCTCGGGGTGTGCGAAAGAGGCGGTGAGGTGGGCCTCCCACAGAGCCCGGTGCCAGGCCCGTACGACCTCCTCGTACGCGACCCGCGAGGAGGGTCTGCCGTCCTGGCCGCCCGCCCACCAGGAGTGCCAGTCGTGCAGCACGGCGATGTCCGCGGGGACCTGGGAACCGGCCACCTCCGGCCCGAGCCGGGCGAGTTCGGCGCCGATCCGTTTCACCTCGGCGAAGGACCGGCCCTCCGCGCCCGCGTGGCCGAGCATCCCGGAGTGGAACTTCTCCGCGCCCTGCCGGGACTGCCGCCACTGGAAGTAGCAGACCGCGTCCGCGCCCCGGGCCACCGCCTGGAGCGACCAGAGGCGGTTGAGCCCGGGCGGCTTGGGGTGGTTGACCCCGCGCCAGTTCACCGGTCCTGCGGCCTGCTCCATGATCATCCAGGGGCCGCGGGCCTGGCCGCGCGTCATGTCGGCGATCATCGCGTTGTACTGGCCGCCCAGCGGATCGCGCGGATCGGGATAGACGTCCACGGAGACGACGTCCTCCTGCTCCGCCCACGCCCAGGCGTCCTGGCCCACCCACAGCGGCATGAAGTTGGTGGTGACCGGGATGTGCGCGGGGGAGTGGCGCCGGACCAGGTCGCGCTCGGCGACGTAGCACTCCATGAGGGCGTCCGAGGTGAAGCGGCGGAAGTCGAGGAGCTGGGTGGGGTTGCGCAGGTACTGGGCGCGGCGCGGCGGGATCACGTCGTCCCAGGTGGAGAGGTGCTGGCTCCAGAAGGCCGTGCCCCAGGCCTCGTTGAGCGCGTCGAGCGTGCGGTACCTCGCGCGCAGCCAGCCGCGGAACGCGCGGGCCGCCTCGTCGCCGTAGTCGAACGTGCAGTACTCGTTGTTGATGTGCCACATCCGCAGCGCGGGGTGGTGGCCGTAGCGGATCGCGAGGTCCTCGGTGATCGCGGCGGCGTAGCGGCGGTAGGCGCCGGAGGAGTGCGCGAACTGCTGGCGCGAGCCCCACCACACCGTCTGCCCGTTCTCGTCGCGCGGCAGGGTCTCCGGGTGCAGGCGGCCCAGCCAGGGCGGCGGGGAGGCGGTCGGGGTCGCCAGGACGACGCCGATGCCGTGCGCGTGCATCAGGTCCATCAGCCGGTCGAGCCAGCCGAACTCCCGGGCCCCCGGGCGCGGTTCGAGCTTCGCCCAGGAGAAGACGCCGAGTGTGACGGAGGTGACGCCCGCCTCCTTCATCAGCGTCACGTCCTCGGCCCACACCTCCTCGGGCCACTGCTCGGGGTTGTAGTCGCCGCCGAACAACAGGCGGTCGCCGTGTGCGATGGCCGGGGCTGCGACGGTCATCCCTTCACCGCCCCGGTCAGCATGCCCTTCTTGAAGTGGCGCTGGACGAGCGGTGAGGCCACGGCGACCGGGATCAGCGCGAGGACCATGACGGCCATCTGGAGACCGAGCGTGGACAGCTCCCCGGTGCGCACGGCCTGCTGGAGGCCGGTCGGCGCCGCGGTGTTCTTCTGCACCAGCTGGATGAGCACGTTCTGGAGCGGCATCATGTCCTGGTCGGTGAGGTAGATCGAGGCGTTGAACCAGGCGCTCCAGTAGCCGACCGCGTAGAACAGCGAGATGACGGCGAGCACCGCCCGGGACAGCGGCATGATGATGGTCAGCAGGATGCGCAGGTCGCTCGCCCCGTCGATGCGCGCGGACTCGGTCAGCTCCGGTGAGATGCCCATGAAGAAGCCGCGCAGGACCAGGATGTTGAAGACGCTGACCGCGCTCGGCAGGATCAGCGACAGATACGTGTCGGTGAGGCCGAGCGACTGCACCAGCAGATAGGTCGGGATGAGCCCTGCCCCGAAGAACATGGTCGCCATCAGGATCATCAGGATGACCCGGTGGCCGAGGCTGCCGGGGCGGGACAGTCCGTAGGCCGCGAGGACCGACACCGCCATCGAGAACACGGTGCCGACGAGCGTGACGCCGACCGAGACCAGGATGGCCCGGCTGACCTGGCCGCCGCTGAGCAGCTCCGTGTAGTTGATGAACGTGATGCCCTGCGGGATCACGACGAGCCCGCCGACCCGGTCGATCACCGGTTTCGGGGAGAGGCTGGTGACGATCACGATCCACAGCGGGCCGAGCACGCCCAGGCAGCACAGGACGAGGAAGCCGCCCTTCGCGGTGAGCCCGGCCTTCTTCGGCGCCTCCTCCCACGCGGGCCGGGCCGGCGCCTTGAGACTGCGGATCAACGTCGTGTTGAGACTCACTTCTTGTACACCCCCTGCTCACCGAGCAGATGAGCGAACTTGTTCGCGGCGAGGACGAGGCAGACCCCGATCACGCCCTTGACCAGGCCGACCGCCGCCGCGTAGCTGAAGTCGCCGTTCTGGATGCCCATGTTCCAGACGTAGGTGTCGAGGACTTCGCTGGCGCCCACCCCGACCGCGTCGCGCTGGAGCAGGAACTGCTCGAAGCCGACGCTGAGCGCGTCACCGACCCGCAGCACGAGGAGCAGCGCGATGACCGGGCGCAGCGCGGGCAGCGTCACGTGCCACATGCGGCTCCAGCGTCCGGCGCCGTCCATGGCGGCGGCCTCGTCGAGATCGGTGGAGACGGCCGCGAGGGCGGCGAGGAAGACGATGATCCCCCAGCCGGCGTCCTTCCACACGGACTGCGCGGTCACCAGGAACTTGAACAGGTCCGCGTTGGTCATCAGGTCGAAGCCGCCCCAGCCGTGCTTCTCCATGGTCTGGGCGATGACGCCCGCCCCGCCGAAGACCTGCTGGAAGACGGTGACGACGAGGACCCACGAGAAGAAGTGCGGCAGATACATGATCGCCTGCGCGACGGCCCGCACCCGGGGCCGGATCACACTGTTGATGAGCAGCGCCAGCGCGATGGGGATCGGGAAGAACAGCACCAGTTGGAGCAGGAACAGCACGATCGTGTTCTTCGCCGCGCTCCAGAACAGCGGATCGTCGAACATCCGCGAGAACTGCTCCACGCCGAGCCACGGACTGTGGAAGATCGCGGTCACGCCGTTGCCCGCCGCGTACGGGTCGTAGTCCTGGAACGCGACGACGTTGCCGAGCAGCGGGATGTAGTTGAAGAGGACGAGCAGCGCGATGGCGGGCAGCGTCATCAGGATGAGCGCGCGGTCGCGGCGCAGCCGGACCCGCCAGGGGATCCGGCCGGCCGCGCCCTTCTTCTTCGGAAGCGCCTTCGGGACGAGCGCGGCCACCGGCTCCTCGACGGCGGCCGCGGGACGTGTCCCGTCGGGCCTGCTCCCGGCGGTGAGAGACATCAGTTGCCGCTGCCGTTCTTGTCGATGAGCTTCTTGTACCAGTCGCGCAGCTTGTCGCCGCCGGAGGACTTCCAGGTGGCGATGGCCTGCTGCACGTCGGACAGCTTCTTGTTGCCGCGCACGTAGTCGATCTCCAGCTGCTCGAACTGGCTGGAGAGATTGGCGTAGCGCGTCGGCTCGACGATGTTCATGCCGTACGTGGACGTCTTCTTCATGAAGGCACCCATCCGCTGTTCCCACTCGACCTGCTTGCGGGCGACGTCGGGGTAGTCGGGGTGCGCGAAGTAGGGGGCGGGGGCGGCCAGCATCACCCAGGCGTTGATGACCTCCTGGTTGCCCTGGTCGGTCTTGACCGGGACGCCGTCCTTGACCTTGTAGTGCGTGCCCTCGATGCCGTAGTCGACGAGGATGCGCTCCTTGGTGCCGTACGGGGCGGCCGCGAAGTTGGCGGCGGCCAGCGCGTTCTCGACCGTCTCCTTCGAGGCCCCCTTGCGGATCAGCGACCAGACGTTGGCGGGCTGGCTCGACCACAGTTGCGGGTCGCCGCCGTCGGGGCCGAAGATGTCCATCGCGTCCATCTTGAAGTCGGGGTTGGAGGCGGCCTGTTCGGCTGTCTTGCCGTACCAGGCGGACATGTCGTTGTTGTACATCAGGATCTGGCCGGCGCCGAACCGCTGGCCCGCGTCGCCCGAGCGGGCCTTGTCATCGGGGTGCACGACGCCCGCGTCGAACAGCTTGCGGGTCCACTCAAGGGCTTCGAGGTACTCCGGCTGCTCGATGCGGTACGTCAGCTTGCCGTCGTCCCCGATGTGCCAGCCGAGCGTGCCGGAGGGGCGGACGCCGAAGATGTTGAAGGCCGTCCAGGACATGTCGCCGCAGGCGTACACCTTCGCCTTGGCGCTGGTCGCCTCCTTGGCCCAACTTATGAACTCATCGGGCGACTTGGGGACCTCGTAACCCTTCTTGTCGAAGATGTCCTTGCGGTAGTACGCGATGTTGAACGTGGCGGCGGCGGTCGGCATCGGGATGCCGCGCAGCGCGCCGCCGAAGATGCCCATGCGCCAGGAGTCCGAGGGGATCGCGGCCAGGTTCGGGTACTTCTTCACCTTGTCGCCCGCCAGATACGGGCCGAGGTCCATGAACTTCGCGGTGACCGCGTTCGAGATCTTGCCGACCAGCTCCCAGCTCGGCACGACCACCATGTCGGGGATCGAGCTGGAGGCGAGGACGGCGCCGAGCTTCTGCCCGTAGGTGTTGCCGTCCTGGTTCTGCCAGGTCACCTTGGTGCCGGCCGCGGTGTCGAGCGCCTTGTAGTAGGCGCAGTCGGCCTTCGGCGGGGACCCCCAGAACGGGGACATGATCTTCAGGGGTGCGCCGGTGCCGAGCTTGGCCGCGACCGAGGCGGTCATGGCCGAGAGTTCCACCTTGCCGGTGTAGCCGGCCGCCGAGCCGTTCTTCGACGGCAGGTCCGGGTCGGCGAACTTGCTGGCCACGAACGTCGGCAGCAGCTTGGCCGCCTCCTTCCCGGAGGTGGCGCCTTCCCGGTCCTTGCTGTCCGATCCGCCGCAGGCGGTGAGCAGCGGCATCCCACCGGCCACGGCCGCGGCGGCCACGGCGGTGGAGGCCAGGAAACGTCTCCGGCTGGGAGCGGAGGAGGAGGGCGAGTTCGGCGTCATTGCGGCAACCCTTCAAGGAACGCGTCGCGTATTTGTCGAAGCGCTTCGATGTTGCAGCGAGGCTAAGGGAACGTTTCCGGGGTCACAAGGCTGGTGGACGGAATTTGTCAACGGACTTTCCTGGCCCCGCTCTTGACACTGGCTGGGCCGAGTACAGAGCATCGAAGCGCTTCGAAACTTCCGCTGCACCTCGCTCGCTCTCTTCCCACACCTCCGCCCATCTCTCGCCAAGGGACGCGTACGTGACCGAAACACCCCCGCTCCACCCGGACGCCGCGGCACCGACGGACAAGCGCGTCGACGAGCTTCTCGGACGGCTGACGCTCGACGAACGCATCGCGCTGCTGCACCAGTTCACCCCTGCCGTCGAGCGGGTCGGCCTCGCCGCGTTCCGCACCGGACAGGAGGCGCTGCACGGCGTCGCGTGGATGGGCCCGGCCACCGTGTTCCCGCAGGCCGTCGGCCTCGGCGCGACCTGGAACGACGAGCTGGTGCGCCGCGTCGGCGACGCCGTCTCCGCCGAGGTGCGCACGATGCGCGCCCGCGACGACCGCGTCGGCCTCAACGTCTGGGCGCCCACCATCAACCTGCTGCGCCACCCGCTGTGGGGCAGGAACGAGGAGGGCTACTCCGAGGACCCCCACCTCACCGCCGCGATCGCCACCGCCTACACGCGCGGCCTGCGCGGCACCCACCCCACGTACTGGCGCACCGCCCCCGTCCTCAAGCACTGGCTCGCCCACAACAACGAGACCCGCCGGGACACCACGAACTCCTCCGTGCGCCCCCGCGTCCTGCACGAGTACGACCTCAGGGCGTTCCGCGCCCCGGTCGAGGCGGGCGCCGTCGCCGGTGTCATGCCCGCCTACAACCTGGTCAACGGCCGCCCCAACCACGTATCGCCGTATCTGCGCGCGCACTTGAGGACCTGGACGGAGCAGGGGCTGCTCGTCTGCTCCGACGCGGGAGCGCCCAGCAACCTCGTCGACTCCGAGCACTACTTCGACACCCACGAGGAGGCCACCGCCGCCGCCCTCGTCGCGGGCGTCGACAGCTTCACCGACCACGGCACGGACTCCTCGATCATGGTCGGACGGCTGCGCCGCGCCCTCGACCAGGGTTTGATCACCGAGGCCGACATCGACACCGCCGCCCGCCGCCAGCTCGAAGTCCGTTGCCGGCTCGGTGAGTTCGAGGAGATCGGCCCCTTCGAGGACGTACAGGAATTCGACACCGAGGCGCACCGCGCCCTCGCCCAGGAGAGCGCCGAGCAGGCGATCGTGCTGCTCAAGAACGACGGCCTGCTGCCGCTGCCCGAAGACGCACGGATCGCGGTGGTGGGGCTCCTCGCCGACGAGTGCAAGCTCGACTGGTACAGCGGCACCCTTCTGCACCGCTCGACGCCGCTCGACGGCCTGCGGGAGCGGTTCGGCACCGAGCGCGTCACGTTCGCGGAGGGCGCCGACCGGGTGCGGCTGCGCTGCGACGACGGTCGGCTGTACGTCCCCGACGCCCCGGAGAGTGCGGTAGCACAGGGCGCCGAAGCGGCCCTCGACCCCGCTCTCCTCGCCGGCCGCACCGACCTGCCGCCGCTCACCACCACCCGCGACGCGGGTACCGAACTCGCCCTGATCGACTGGGGCGAGGGCGTGCTCACCCTGCGCGCGCCGGACGGCCGGTATCTGTCGGTCGCCGAGGACGGTCACGTACGGGCCTCCGCCGAGCAGCCCGGAGGCTGGGTCGTCCAGGAGACGTACACGCTCGAACCCCATGGAAACGGTCACCTCCTGCGGCACACGGGAACGGGTAGGTACGTGTCTGTCGCCGCCGACGGAGTGAAGGTTGCCGACGAAGGCACCGTCTTCTCGCTGGAGTTCGTCGAACGCGGCGAGGAAGCCGTGGCCAGGGCCGCCGCCGACGCCGACGTGGTGATCGTCGTCGCGGGCAACGACCCGCACATCAACGGCCGCGAGACCGAGGACCGTACGACCCTCGCGCTGCCCCCGCACCAGGACCGGCTGTGGCGCGCGGCCCGCGCGGCGAACCCGAGCACCGTGCTCGCCCTGGTCTCCGCCTACCCGTACGCCGTCCCCGACGCCCACACCGCACTGCCCGCGCTGCTGTGGACCGCGCACGGCGGCCAGGCCGCGGGCCGCGCCCTCGCCCGGGTCCTCGCCGGTGACGTCAGCCCCGCGGGGCGCCTCCCGCAGACCTGGTACGCGGCCGACACCGACCTGCCCGACCTGCTCGACTACGACATCATCGGCTCGCGCCAGACCTACCTCTACTTCGAGGGCACACCCCTCTACCCGTTCGGACACGGCCTGTCCTACAGCTCGTTCGCCTACGGTGAGCCGTTCGTGACACGCGGCGGCGAGGCGCTGGAGTTCACCTTCACCGTCACCAACACCGGCTCCCGCACCGCCGACGAGGTGCCGCAGCTCTACGTCCGCCCGCTCGGCACGGCCGTGCCGCGACCCCGCCGCCAGCTCCTCGCGCACCGCAGGATCACCCTCGCCGCCGGGGCGTCCGAGCGCGTCACCTTCACCGTGCCGTTCCGCGACCTCGGCCACCACGATGTCGCCCGCGACCGGTGGAGCGTCACCTCGGGCCCGTACGAACTGCTCGTCGGCGCCTCCAGCGAAGACATCCGGCACACCGCACAGCTGACCGTCGAGGGCGACGAACCCGCGCCGCGCCCGGTGCGCACCGACGGCCTGGAGGCGGCGGCCTACGACGAGCAGCGCGGCACCGAGATCGTCGACCGCACGAAGATCTCGGGCGACGCGGTGACGACGGTTGACGACGAGGGTGAACTCGTCTACAGCGACTGCGACTTCGGCGACGACGGGGTGTCCGGCGTGCGTGTGGAGGCGGCGGGCGAGGGGGTCGTCGAGCTGGGGGAAACGTGTGTGATCACGGTCCCGGCGACCGGAGGCCCGTACGACTACGTCACCCTGCACGCCGACTTCACCGCCGCCGGCGTGCGCGACCTGCGCGTCCGGCTGCGCGGCGGGGTCCGCCTGGCCCGGCTCACCTTCATCGCACGGGGGACCACGTCATGAAATTCACCGACGGTTTCTGGCTGATGCGCGAAGGAGTCCGCGCCGCATACGCCACCGAGGTCCGCGAGGTCAGGGCGGGACCGGACCGGTTCACGGCGTTCGCCGCCGTACGGCACGTCAGGGACCGGGGCGACACCCTCAATCAGCCGCTGATCACGGTCGACTGCTTCTCGCCCGCCGAGGGCGTCATCGGCGTCCGCCTCACCCACCACGCGGGCAGGCGCCGCCGCGGCCCCGACTTCGAACTGCTGCCCGCCGAGGGCGGCAGCGGCGCGCACGTCACCCACGACGGCACCGTCACCGAACTGACCTCCGGCCCCTTGCGCGTACGCCTGGACAGCGCGGGGGAGTGGGGCCTGGAGTTCCACGACACCACGACCGGGCGCCGCCTCACCGCGGTCGAGAGCAAGGGCGCCGCCTTCGCGACGACGCCCGACGGCGCGCACCACATGATCGCGCAGCTCGCGCTCGGCGTCGGCGAACAGATCTACGGCCTCGGCGAACGCTTCACACCCTTCGTCAAGAACGGCCAGACCGTCGACATCTGGCAGGCCGACGGCGGCACGAGCAGCGAACTCGCCTACAAGAACGTCCCGTTCCACCTCTCCTCGCACGGCTACGGCGTCCTGGTGAACCATCCGGGGAAGGTCAGCTACGAGATCGGCTCGGAGTCCGTCGGACAGCTCCAGTTCAGCGTCGAGGACCAGTCGGTCGAGTTCTACGTCGTCGCCGGCCCGGCCCCGAAGGACGTGCTGCGCCGCTACACCGCGCTGACCGGCCGCCCGGCGCTCCCGCCGGCCTGGTCCTTCGGTCTGTGGCTGACGACGTCCTTCTGCACGGAGTACGACGAGGAGACGGTCACCTCCTTCGTCGACGGGATGGCCGAGCGCGACATCCCCCTCAGCGTCTTCCACTTCGACTGTTTCTGGATGCGCGAGTACCAGTGGACGGACTTCGCCTGGGACCCGGACGTCTTCCCCGACCCGGTGGGCATGCTGCGCCGCCTCAAGGCGCGCGGACTGCGCATCAGCATGTGGATCAACCCGTACATCGCCCAGAAGTCCCCGCTGTTCGCGGAGGCGGCCGACCAGGGCTTCCTCGTGCGCAGACCCGATGGCGACATCTGGCAGTGGGACCTGTGGCAGCCCGGCATGGCCCTCGTCGACTTCACCGACCCGGCGGCCCGTGACTGGTACGCGGGCAAGCTGCGCGGCCTGCTCGACCAGGGCGTCGACAGCTTCAAGACGGACTTCGGCGAGCGCGTCCCGACCGACGTCGTCTGGCACGACGGCTCGGACCCGGAGCGCATGCACAACTACTACGCGCAGCTCTACAACCGGACCGTCTTCGAACTCCTGGAGAAGGAGCGGGGCAGCGGCGAGGCGATCGTCTTCGCCCGCTCGGCGACCGTCGGCGGCCAGCAGTTCCCGGTGCACTGGGGCGGCGACTGCTTCGCCTCGTTCACGGCGATGGCCGAGTCACTGCGCGGCGGCCTCTCCCTGTCACTCTCGGGCTTCGGCTTCTGGTCGCACGACATCGGCGGCTTCGAGGGCACACCCGACCCGGCGGTCTTCAAGCGCTGGCTCGCCTTCGGCCTGCTCTCCTCGCACAGCCGGCTGCACGGCAACGTCTCGTACCGGGTGCCGTGGGAGTTCGGCGAGGAAGCGGTCGACGTGGCCCGCACGTTCACCAAGCTCAAGCACCGCCTCATGCCGTATCTCTACGGGGCCGCGGTCGAGGCGCACCGTACGGGTGTGCCGGTGATGCGCCCGATGCTGCTCGACTTCCCCGACGACCCGTCCTGCCGGGCACTGGACCGGCAGTACATGCTGGGCCCCGACCTGCTCGTGGCCCCGGTCTTCTCGGCCGAGGGGGACGTCGAGTACTACCTGCCCGCCGGCGTCTGGACCCACCTGCTCACCGGGGAACAGGTCCAGGGCCCGGTGTGGCGGCGCGAGACACACGGCTTCGACAGCCTGCCGCTGTACGTCCGGCCCGGGGCGGTGCTCCCGATGGGCGCGGACGACCGGCGCCCCGACGGTGACTGGCCCGACGGTCTGACGCTGCTGGTCGCTCCCGGGGTGCGGGACGTCACGGTGACGGTGCCGGGGCACGGGCCGGACGGGGCCACCGCCCCCGCCGCCTCGTACCGGGTACGCCGGGACGGGGACGGCGGGGCGGTGGCGGTCGAGTCCGCGGGAACCCAACTCCCGTACTCTGTGCGGGAGTTGTAGATCAGACGGGTTCGTACGCGAACCAGTCGAAGTGGACGGTGCCGGCCGCGGCGTAGAGACCGATGACGCGGCCGGTGAACCCGCCGGCCACCTCGGTCGACAGGTACCGGCCGTCGAGGGCAGCGAGCGCGGTGAACGTGCCGTCCGGCTCCGTCACGCCGAACGTCAGGGTGTCCGGCCCCGTGCGGGCGTCGCTCAGGGTCCGCGTCTCGGCGATGTCGACACCGAGGACCAGCGGCTCCCCGTTCAGGGGCCGCGACGCGAGGACGGTGCGGGCCGGGCCGATCCGGGCGACGACCCGCACCTCGGCCGCGTCCGCCTCGATCTCGTAGTGGTGCTGTTCGTCGAGGCGCACCGCCAGACCGCCACACCCCTGAGCGGGGTCGACGCTCGTGCGTACCCGGCACGACAGGTGTTCCTGGCGTCGCCCGGCGAACACCGCGTCGGGCTCGTCGAGGGAGGCTCCCGCGGCGAGCAGCGTCAGATGACCGGGCCGCTCCTTCGTGGTGACGTGCGCGGCGGGGCGGCTGCGCGGCGAGATCCAGGCGGGGGCGAGTTCGGTGTCCTCGAAGTCGTCCCGATATGCGGCGGGTCCGGTGCCGCCGGGGCCGCCCCGGTGCTCGACGGGAGACGCCTGCGCGCCACTGACGAGCGCGCCCACCACCGGCCAGCCGTCCTCCCACGTCACCGGCGCGAGGAACGTCTCCCGGCCCAGCACGTGCCAGCCCGGGGAACCGCCGCGCGGGCGCACCCCGAGCAGCACCATCCACCAGGTGCCGTCGGGCGCCTGCACCAGATCGGCGTGGCCGGTGTTCTGCACGGGATCGTCGGTGGAGCGGTGGGTCAGGACGGGATTGGCCGGGCACGGCTCGAACGGGCCCGTCGGCGCCGGGCCGCGCGCGACCGAGACGCCGTGGCCGCGCTCCGTGCCGCCCTCGGCGATCAACAGGTACCAGTGATCGCCGATCCGGTAGAGGTGCGGCGCCTCCGGGGCCTTCGCGCCCGGCGTGCCGGACCAGATCCGCCGCGGCTCACCGAACGTCTCCCCGGTGTACGGGTCGATGCGGATCTGGGAGACCCCGGCGACCGTGCACCAGCAGGTGCCGTCGTCGTCCCAGGCGAGGTCCGGGTCGATACCGGGGACGCCGGGCAGCCGGACCGGGTCCGACCAGGGACCGGCCGGATCGGTGGCGGTCACCAGGAGATTGCCGCCGTCGCTGACGTTGGTGACGATCAGCCAGAACCGTCCGTCGTGGTGGCGCAGCGTGGGCGCGTAGATCCCGCCGGAGGACGGGGAGTCCACGGGCAGATCGAGCTGGCCCGGCCGGTCCAGGACATTGCCGATCTGCGTCCAGTGCACCAGGTCGCGGCTGTGGAAGAGCGGCACTCCGGGGAAGTACTCGAAGCTGGAGCACGCGAGGTAGTAGTCGTCGCCCACGCGGCAGACGCTGGGGTCGGGATGGAAGCCGGGAATGACCGGGTGGCCGCCTGTCATGCGGAACCTCTCCAGGGTGGGTCGAAGCGCTTCGATCACTGGAGGTTAGGCAGGACGGCCGCGACCCGACAAGGCCCGCGGGACCACCATTCTCGGCAGGTGAGCACTCAGCGCTCCAGCTCGCGGTGCGCGCTCTCCGGCAGGCGCAGATACACCACGGAGGACACCAGACAGAGCGCCGCGACGTACCAGGGGAACAGCCCGCTGTGGCCCCATTCCTTGAACAGCGTGCCCATATAGGGTGCGGTGCCGCCGAACAGCGCAACGGTCAGCGAGTACGGGAAACCGATGCCCGCCGCCCGCACCCGCGCCGGGAAGATCTCCGCGTTGACCGCCGCCGAGATCGACGTGAAGCCGGTCAGCAGCACCATGCCCGCGCACTACGTGATCAACAGCGACGTGATCGAGCCGGTCAGCGAGTGCAGCAGCGGCACGCTCAGCAGGGCGAAGCCGACACCGAAGAAGAGGAGCAGCGGCTTGCGGCCGAAGCGGTCCGAGACCAGTCCGCCGA
Organism: Streptomyces kunmingensis; assembly: GCF_039533535.1. Lineage (NCBI taxonomy): Bacteria > Bacillati > Actinomycetota > Actinomycetes > Kitasatosporales > Streptomycetaceae > Streptomyces > Streptomyces kunmingensis. The sequence goes on along the minus strand of NZ_BAAATS010000006.1, from coordinate 611,570 downwards.
CCGGCTGGAGCAGCGCGAAGAAGGCGAGCGAGATCGTGCCGACGAGCAGCGCGTCGGACTTGGTGATGTCCGTGTTCAGCTCCGCGTACGTCGGCAGGTACGACGTCCACGTGTAGTACGCGAGCGTGCCGCCCGCCGTGATGCCGCAGATCAGCAGCGACTCGCGGGGGTGGTGGCGCAGCGCGTCGAAGAGGCCCGGACGCGCGGCCGGTTCGTTCAGCTCCCGACTGCGGGTCTCCTGCGCGCCCTGCCGGATCCAGAACCCGACGAGGCTGAGCAGCGCGCCCGCGAGGAACGGCACGCGCCAGCCCCAGCCGTCCATCTGCCCGTCGCCGAGCGTGGCCACCAGGAGCGCGGCGAGGCCGGACGCCGCCAGCTGGCCGATGGACGTGGACACGTACTGGAAGGAGGAGAACAGCCCGCGCCGCCCCGGCCCGGCCGACTCGACCAGGAACGTCGTGGACGCCGCGAACTCGCCGCCGACGGAGAGCCCTTGCAGCAGCCGGGCCAGGACCAGCACGACCGGCGCGAGGACGCCCACGGCGGCGTACGTCGGAGTGAGGCCCACCAGCAGGCTGCTGCCGCCCATCAGCAGGATCGTCACGGTCAGTGCGGCGCGCCGCCCGTGCCGGTCCGCGACGGCGCCCATGAGGAGCCCGCCCACCGGCCGCATGAAGAACCCGACCGCGAAGACGGCGAAGGTGGACAGCAGCGGGACGAGCGAGTTCGCCGCGCTCTTGGGGAAGACCTGGTCGGCGATGTACGTGGCGAGGAAGGTGTACGCGTACCAGTCGTACCACTCGACGGCGTTGCCTACAGAGGCGGCGAGGAGCTGGCGGACCGGGCGGCGCGGGGGAGCGGTGACGGTCTGCGCCGGCGGTGGGGGCGGCGGGGACGGGGTCGTGCGATCTGTCATGATCGCGACCATCCCCCGAACCCCGCCACCCCACACCTCAGGAACCTCAGGACCGCTTGTACGCGACCACCGTCGTCGTCACCAAGCACGGCGAAGGCGGCACGACCGCGACGCGCAGGGTGCCGCGCGCGGCGTCGTAGTCGATGCCCTCCGCCTCGAAATTGCCCGAGCAGACACTGCGCTGCGGGATGGCGAAGGCGGTCGTGACGTGGCCCGCGACCGGCTTCCCGTCCAGCGGGCGGTCCAGGGCGACCTCCAGGACCTCCTTGGCCGCGTCGTCGGAGGAGCACAGCAGATGTGTGGCGTCGGTGAAGTCGCAGCCCTGGATGGACTGGACGCCCTTGTCCAAAGTGATCTGCCCGGCCTGCGGCAGGTTCGTGCCCGGGGCCGGCGCGGACGCGTTCAGGACCGGGGTGGGAAAGACCTGCAACCGGTTCATGGAGCCCCACTCGCCGGACACCAGCCACTGCCCGTCCGGGGACACGGAAGCGAACGAGTTGTTGAGCAACTCGCCCTTATCGAGGGCGTGTTCGTACGTCGTGCGCTTGCCGTCCGGGCCCGTCGCCGCGAACATCTTCTTCTTCGCGTCGTCGCCGCCCTGGTACGCGTCGAAGGTGTAGCCGCCCGCCACGTCCGGGTCCCCGACGTGCGACCAGCCGGCTATGCGCAGGGCGAGCGGGATCGAGGCGAGCCCCCGGGTGACGAGCGAGCCGTCGGCGCGGCTCGCCAGGCCCTGGCTGCCGGTGAGCGAGTTCACGGTCGTCGTGCCGGTCTCGGTCCAGGAGGGTGCGGCCGAGCCCGACGCGGTACCCGCGCCGAGCGCGAGCGCACCCGTCAGTGCGGTCAGAGTGAGGAGCTGGCGTCTCGTGCGCCGGTTCATGGGGGGCCTCCGCCGGTCGAAGATCAGGTCGGGGACCAGGCTGCCCTACGATCACGCCATGAGGCTGACGATTCTCGGCGGTGGCGGATTCCGGGTGCCCCTCGTGTACGGAGCGCTGCTCGCCGATCACGCACCAGGCAGGGTCACCGAGGTCACGCTGCACGATGTCGACGCGGAGCGGCTGCGGGCCATCAACGGGGTACTGCGAGAACAAGCCACCGATGTGCCCGACGCGCCCGCCGTGCGCGCGACGACCGATCTCGACGAGGCGCTGCGCGGCGCCGACTTCGTCTTCTCCGCGATCCGGGTCGGCGGCCTCGCGGGCCGCGCCGCCGATGAACAAGTCGCCCTGGCCGAGGGCGTGTTGGGGCAGGAGACGGTCGGCGCGGGCGGTATCGCGTACGGGCTGCGGACCGTGCCCGTCGCCGTGCACATCGCGCGCCGGGTGAAGGAAGTGGCCCCCGATGCCTGGGTCATCAACTTCACCAATCCGGCGGGTCTGGTCACGGAGGCCATGTCCCGGCACCTGGGCGACCGCGTGATCGGCATCTGCGACTCACCCGTCGGCCTCGGGCGCCGCGTCGCCCGCGTCCTCGGCGCGGACCCGGCCGACGCGTGGGTCGACTACGTGGGCCTCAACCACCTCGGCTGGCTGCGCGGCCTCAGGGTCCACGGCCGCGACGAACTGCCGCGCCTGCTCGCCGACGAGAAGCTGCTCGGCTCCTTCGAGGAGGGCCGCCTCTTCGGCACGGACTGGCTGCGCTCGATCGGCGCGATCCCCAACGAATACCTGCACTACTACTACTTCAACCGCGAGACCGTCCGCGCCTACCGGGAGGCCGAGCGCACCCGCGGCGCCTTCCTCGCCGACCAGCAGTCCGCGTTCTACGCCGCTCCCTCCTGGGCGAGCTGGGACCGCACCCGTGCCGAGCGCGAGGCCACGTACATGGCGCACAACCGGGAGGCGTCCGGCGCGGGTGAACGGGACGCCGCCGACCTGGAGGAGTCCGGCGGCTACGAGAAGGTGGCCCTCGCCCTGATGCGGGCCATCGCCCGCGACGAGCGCGCCACGCTCATCCTCAACGTCCGCAACCGGCGCACCCTCGCGGCCCTGGACGAGGACGCCGTCATCGAGGTGCCGTGCCTGGTCGACGCCAACGGCGCGCATCCGGTCGCCGTCGACCCGCTGCCCCTGCACGCCACCGGCCTGGTCACCGCGGTCAAGGCCGTCGAGCGTGAAGTGCTCGCGGCCGCCGAATCGGGGTCGCGCGCCACCGCCGTGAAGGCGTTCGCGCTGCATCCTCTTGTGGACTCCGTGACAGTGGCCGACCGCCTGGTCGACGGCTACCTCGGCGCGCACTCCGGACTCGCCTACCTCTCCCGTGGAGGACGCCGTAAGGACGTGTAAAGGCTTGTAAAGACGGTAGTCGGAAGGGGCGGCCCGAAAGGCCGCCCCTTTCGCGTTCCCGGCGTCGCTCCCTCACTCCCCGTGGCGGAAGCAACTCCTCCGCGGGTGTGATGCGTTCTACAGAGAGAATCTGAGAAATTCCTCAGGACAGTGACGCCGGAGAGTCACCATGCGCTTGACTTGGTGCTCCCCCCAACTAGGAGAAGCCATGCGACCGTTCGCCCTGAACTACGCTCGCCCCACGCGAGAGTCTGAGGTCAGCGCGGTGTACACATACGACTCCGCACTGCAATTGAATGTGCTGCCCGACGGCGGAGTGGCCGCGCACGACTACGCAGTGTTGCGAGAATGCGCGGCCACCACCTCCACCGCGGGATCCAAAACCCATTTCGACGACTGAACGGCCGCGCGAAATGACGGTACTGATCCTGACGAGTGATCAGGATGTGACAGCCGACATGGCGGTTGTCGAATTGAACGCCAGGGGAATCCCTGTGCTGCGGCTCGACCCAGCCGAACTGCCGGGCGGGGTCGACGTGTCGGGGGAGTACGCGCACGGCGTCTTCCAGGGCCACCTCTCCGTGGGGGGACGCGTGGTGAGCATGGGCGGGCTGCGCTCCATCTGGGTACGCAGACCCGGCGTGCCGGCCGCCCGCGCCCGTGCCGCGTCGGCCTGGCTCACGGAAGAGGCCTCGCAGGCCCTGTACGGGATGCTGCGCTGTACCGACGCACGGTGGATGAACCATCCCGACGCCGCCCGGCAGGCGCGGCACAAGCCCTGGCAGCTGTGGCTGGCCCGGGAGTGCGGGCTGCCCGTGCCCGCCACACTGATCACGACGTTCCCGCGGGTGGCGCGGGCGTTCGCCGAGCGCTACCCCGACCTGGTCGTCAAGCCGGTGTCCGGGGCGCACCCCGGCGACGGGGCGCTGGCCGTGCCGACCACCCGGGTTCGTCCCGACGAGGACTACCGGGACGTGGCGCACGGACCGACACTGCTGCAACGCAGGGTGCGCAAGGTCGCCGACATCCGCCTCACCTGCGTCGGCGACCGGCTCTTCGCCGCCCGCGCCGCGAGCGGGACGCCCGAGGTCCCCGGCATACCCGACATCCCGGACGCCGCCGATGTCGTGGACGTCCGCTTCGACCCCGACGCGGGGCCCTGGCGGCCCGTGAGCGTGCCGCGGCGTGTCGCCGACGCCGTCCACGCCTATCTCACCCGGTCCCAGCTGGCGTACGGCGCCTTCGATTTCGCCGAGGACGCCGACGGGATCTGGTGGTTCCTGGAATGCAACCAGTCCGGGCAGTTCGGCTTCGTGGAGATCGAGACCGGACAGCCCATCGGCCGGGCCGTGGCGGAGTGGCTCGCGGGAGAGCCGCTCGGTCCCCACACGCCGCGCGTGACGGAGACCGGGTCCGCGGGCCCGGCCGGTTCTCCGCGCGACACGGACCCGACGCGCGACACGGACCCGACCCACCCTTGATCTTTACGCGGTGGCGCGTGACACGGTACGGAGGGGGTGGTGCCCGAACGCCGGGCACGCGGCGCGCGGCGCTCGGACCGGACGGTCCGTCGCGGGGCGCCGCCCCGCAGGACCGCCCGGCCGAAGGAGCCCACCGCATGACCGACGCATCCCCCGAGTGCACGACCCGGCAGGGCGCCGTACGCGGCCGCACCGAGCACGGGATCACCGCGTTCCTCGGCGTGCCGTACGCCGCCGCGCCGTTCGGAGAGCGCCGCTTCGCCGCGCCCGCGCCCGCCGAGCCCTGGACCGGGGTGCGCGACGCCACCGCGTGCGGGCCGACCGCGCCCAAGGCCCCGTACGCGCCGCCCTTCGACGTGCTCATCCCCGAGACGACCGTGCCGGGCGAGGAGTGCCTCAACCTCAACATCTGGACCCCCGAACCGGGCCCGGGCGCCCGGCTGCCCGTCATGGTGTGGCTGCACGGCGGCTCCTTCTCCAACGGCTCCGCGAACTCCTCCGGCTACCGCGGCCACACGTTCGCCCGCGACGGGGTCGTCTTCGTCGGCGTCAACTACCGCCTGGGCGTCGACGGTTTCCTGCACCTGCCGGGCACCCCGGACAACCGCGGCCTGCTCGACCAGATCGCCGCGCTCGCGTGGGTGCGCGACAACATCGAGGCGTTCGGCGGCGACCCGGACCGCGTCACCGTCTTCGGCGAGTCGGCGGGCGCCATGGCGATCGGGCGGCTGCTGGCGGACCCGCGCGCCCAGGGCCTGTTCCGGCGGGCGGTGCTGCAGAGCGGGGCGTGCCACCACTACGTCCGTCCCGACACGGCGCGCCGCATCGGCGAGCGGATGGCGCGACAGCTCGGCGTCCCGCACACGGCCGAAGCCTTCGCGGCCGTCCCGCTGCCCGAACTCATCGACGCGCAAGCCGAGTTGAGGGCCGACTTCGCGAGCAGGCCCGACCCGGCGGTGTGGGGCGACGCGGCCCTCAACGGCATGGTCTTCGAGCCGGTCGCCGAGCGGCTCGCCCTGCCCGGCCCCGACCTCGGCGTCGACCTCCTCGTCGGCAGCAACCGCGAGGAGAACCGGCTGTTCATGGTCCCGACCGGCCGCTTCACCGCGATCACGGATGAGCGCGCACGGCGGGGCGCGGCCGCCTACGGCATGGACCTCGACCGGTACGCGGCCTCCCGCCCCGGCGCGAGCCCCGGGGAACTCCTGGAAGCGATCGGCACCGACTGGTTCTACCGGATCCCCGCCGCCCGCCTCGCCGAGTCCGTCCCCGGCTCGCACGTCTACGAGTTCGCCTGGCGCTCCCCGCGCTTCGACGGCGAACTCGGCGCCTGCCACGCCCTGGAACTCGGCTTCGTCTTCGACCTGCTCGACGATCCCGACTACGTGCCGATGACGGGCGAGAAGGCGCCGCGCGAACTGGCCAGGACGGTGCACGCCGCGTGGGTGGCGTTCGCCAGGACGGGCGACCCGGGCTGGGCCGCGTACGACCCGGCGGGCGAGCGGACGACCATGGTCTTCGACGACGGAGCCTGCCGCGCCGAGGCCGACCCCCGGGCGGCGGAGCGCGAACTGTGGCACGACGTGCGCTGACGCGCCGGTGAGGTCGCGCCCCCGCCGCGCACATTTTGCGCGACTGTCACCTCAGTTCCCTTTCCTTCCACCCCGCCTGTCTTGAACACTCCCCGTTGCCCCTCATGCGGAACGGATCACCCCCGAAGCAACAGGAGACCCCCACACCCATGACCGAACTCAATCGGCGCCGCTTCCTCCAGATCGCCGGCGGCACCGCCGCCTTCACCGCGCTGTCCGGCTCCATCGACCGCGCCGCCGCCATCCCCGCGGCCCGCCGCAGCGGCACCGTCAAGGACATCGAGCACATCGTCGTCCTCATGCAGGAGAACCGTTCCTTCGACCATTACTTCGGGTCGATGAAGGGCGTCCGCGGCTTCGGGGACCCGCGTCCGGTGACGCTGCCCAGCGGCAAGCCGGTCTGGCACCAGTCGGGCGGCGGCAAGGAGACCCTGCCGTACCACCCGGACGCCGACGACCTGGGCATGCAGTTCATCGCCGGGCTCGACCACGACTGGGCCGGCGGGCACAGCGCCTTCAACAACGGCAAGTACGACAACTGGATCCCCGCCAAGGGCACCGGCACGATGGCCCACCTCACCCGGCAGGACATCCCCTTCCACTACGCGCTCGCCGACAAGTTCACCGTCTGCGACGACTACCACTGCTCGTTCATGGGCGCGACCGACCCGAACCGCTACTACATGCTCACCGGCCACGTCGGCAACGACGGCACCGGCGGCGGCCCGGTCCTGGGCAACGAGGAAGCGGGCTACGGCTGGACCACGTACGCCGAACGCCTGGAGAAGGCGGGCGTCTCCTGGAAGGTGTACCAGGACATCGGCGACGGTCTCGACGCGGCCGGCGGCTGGGGCTGGATCGACGACGCCTACCGCGGCAACTACGGCGACAACTCCCTGCTGTACTTCAACACCTACCGAAACGCCAAGCCCGGCGACGCCCTCTACGAGAAGGCCCGCACCGGCACGAACGCCAAGGCGGGCGACGGGTACTTCGACCTCCTCAAGGCCGATGTGAAGGCCGGGAAGCTGCCGAAGATCTCCTGGATCGCGGCGCCCGAGGCGTTCTCCGAGCACCCCAACTGGCCCGCGAACTACGGCGCCTGGTACATCTCGCAGGTCCTCGACGCCCTCACCTCGAACCCGGACGTGTGGAGCAGGACGGCCCTGTTCATCACGTACGACGAGAACGACGGCTACTTCGACCACGTCGTGCCGCCCTATCCGCCCGCCTCCGCGAACCAGGGCCTGTCGACCGTCGACACGAAGCTCGACCACTACCCGGGCGGTACACGCGCCGCGGGCCCCTACGGCCTCGGCCAGCGCGTGCCGATGCTCGTGGTCTCCCCGTGGTCGACGGGCGGCTATGTGTGCTCGGAGACCTTCGACCACACCTCGATCATCCGCTTCATGGAGAACCGGTTCGGGGTGAAGGAGACCAACATCTCCCCGTGGCGCCGCGCCATCTGCGGCGACCTGACCTCGGCCTTCGACTTCTCCCTCAAGGTCACCGACCCGGCGGAGCTGCCCGACACGGCGGGCTACGAGCCGCCGGACCGCGACCGCCACAGCAGCTACGTCCCGAAGCCCCCGGCGCAGGGCGCTCTCCCCAAGCAGGAGAAGGGCTCGCGGCCCAGCCGACCGCTCGCGTACGCGCCCTACGTCGACGGCGCGCAGGATCTCGCGACCGGCAAGTACAAGCTGACGTTCAGCGGCGGGGAGAAGAAGGGCGCGGCCTTCCAGGTGCGCTCCCAGAGCCGCGGCGACGGCCCCTGGACGTACACGGCCGAGGCCGCCAAGTCGCTCTCCGACAGCTGGAACTCGGTGTACTCCGGTGGCAAGTACGACCTCACCGTGCACGGCCCGAACGGCTTCCTGCGCTCCTTCCAGGGCAACAACAAGGTCGCCGAGCCGGAGGTGACCGCACGGCACGACAGCGCCACCGGGAACCTGAAGCTGACCCTGCGGAACCCCACCACGGCCGACGCCCACCTCACCGTCACCAACGCCTACGGCGGACCGTCGCAGACGTACACGGTGCGGGCCGGTGCCACCTCCCAGCAGACCGTCGACCTGCGCGCCACCAAGCGCTGGTACGACCTGAAGATCGTCGTCGAGGGCAACGCCGGATATCTGCGGCGCCTTGCCGGACACGTCGAGAACGGACAGGCCGGAGTGAGCGACCCGCGCATCGCGACCGCCTGAGTTCTGGGACCCCTGTGCCCCTTGTCACCACGGGGGCACAGGGGGCCGGGGTAGTGTGCCCCGGTGACGACGCAATCGAACACCCCTGCAGGCTGGTACCCGGACCCGCAGGGCGCTCCCCAGGCGCTGCGCTGGTGGGACGGTTCCCGGTGGACCGAGCACACGCACGCCCAGGCCCCGGCCCAGAACCAGGCTCCGGTCCAGAACCAGGCCCCGGCCCAGAACCAGGCTCCGGTCCAGGCCCCGGTCCAGAACCAGGCGCCCGCCCCGGCGCAGGTGCCGCCGCAGGCGCAGCAGCCCTTCGGTGCCCCCGCGCAGCAGCAGCCCTACGGCGCCCAGGCGCAGCAGAACGCGGACGTGGGCCGGGTGCAGCGGCAGGTGCAGCAGCAGGCCGGGGTAGCGGGGGCCGGGCAGGGCGGTGGTTCGCTCTTCACCGAGCCGGTTCTGGTCGTGAACCAGAAGGCCAAGCTCATCGAGCTGACCAACGAGTACAGCGTCATGGACCAGAACGGCAACGTGCTCGGCTCGGTCACCGAGATCGGCCAGAGCAGCCTGAAGAAGGCGCTGCGCTTCGTCTCCAGCGTCGACCAGTTCATGACGCACAAGCTGGAGATCCGGGACGCGTACGGCCAGCCGCAGCTGGTGCTCACGCGCCCCGCGAAGTTCATGAAGTCGCGGGTCGTCGTCGAGCGCCCGGACGGTTCGCCGGTCGGTGAGATCGTCCAGCAGAACATGATCGGCAAGATCAACTTCGCGATGAACGTGAACGGCCAGCAGGTCGGCGCGATCAAGGCGGAGAACTGGCGGGCCTGGAACTTCGCGATCGTCGACCACGCGGACCAGGAGGTCGCCCGCATCACGAAGACGTGGGAGGGCCTCGCCAAGACGATGTTCACGACCGCGGACAACTACGTGCTGCAGATCCACTTCCAGCTGCCCGAGCCGCTCCTCAGCCTCGTCGTGGCGACGGCCCTGACGGTGGACACGGCACTGAAGCAGGACTCCCGCGGCTTCGGGTGAGCCGAAGCCGCCCGGGCCTCAGGACGCGCGCAGGGTGAGCGACTCCGGGTCGGGCTGAGCCGGGATGGCCGGCAGCGTCATCACGGTGGCCCCCGGCGAGGCGGCCGGTGCCGGGCTGCGGGTCAGCAGGATCACCCCGCGCGCCGCCAGCACCGCCCCTGCCCCGGCCAGGGCGAGCCCGGCGACCCCGCCCTGAAGCCGCTCGCCCAGCAGCGACAGGCCGATGACCGCGGCGGCCACCGGATTGGCCAGGGTCACCATCGCGAGCGGCGCGCCGAGCCCGCCGCGGTACGCGGTCTGGGACAGCAGCAGGCCGCCCGCGGCGAACGCCGCGACCAGCAGCGCCACCACGATGACCTGCGGGGCGAGCAGTGGTCCCGAACGGTCCGTCGCGGCGACGGTGACGGTCTGCGTGAGCGCCGACGCGACACCCGAGGCGATCCCCGACGCGGTCGCGTGCCGCAGGCCCGGCTTCGCGCCGCGCCGGGAGAGGGCTCCGATGAGCGCCGCCGTGGCCCCCGCCACCGCGAGCGCCTCGGGCAGGGAGAGCGTGTCGTCGGGGGCGGGCCCCGACGCCGTGATGAGTACCGCGCCGAGCCCGGCCAGGGTCAGCGCCGTGCCGCGCCATTCGACCGCCGTGACGTGCCGCCCGGCGATCCGGGCGCCCAGCGGGACGGCCGCGACGAGCGTGAGCGCGCCGAGCGGCTGCACCAGCGTGAGCGGCCCGTACTTGAGAGCGGCGACGTGCAGCAGCGCGGCCCCGGCGTTCAGCACGACCGACCACCACCAGGAGCCCGTGCCGAGCAGCCGCCACAGGCCCGCCCCGGCGTCCGCGGTGCGGGCGGCGAGCCGTTCCTGGGCCACGGCCGCGGCCGCGTAGGCCACCGCGGAGACGAGGGAGAGGGCCACGGCGAACAGGGTGGCGCTCATCGCGGGGCTCCGGTCGTGACGAGCTGCGGGGCGGTCGCGGCCGAGGTCGACCCCGGCGTCGGGGACACCCGCAGCGGGATCCGGATCGGCATCCGCTCCAGCACGTCCCGTGCGGACAGCGAGTCCGGGGGCGTACGGAACGCGGCGGCGGGCCGCCAGGGCGCGGGCTCCAGCGTGCCGCGCGCCTGGACCGCGGCCGGTGAGGTGGTCGCCGCCGGAGCGGGCAGCAGGTGCCGGCGGATCGCGGCGGGAGCGCCGACGGTGTGCGGCATGCGGATCACCGCGAGGGCGGTCCCGAGCAGCGCCGTGGCCACGATCGCGTCGAGCCAGTAGTGGTTCGCGGTGCCGACGACCACGAGCAGGGTGAGCAGCGGGTGCAGCAGCCACAGCCAGCGCCACCGCGACTTCGTGGCGACGATCAGCCCGATGGCGACCATCAGTGCCCAGCCGAAGTGCAGCGACGGCATGGCCGCGAACTGGTTGGCCATCGTGTCGGTGGCGGGCTTCGCCGCGTACACCGAGGGGCCGTAGACCTGCGCGGTGTCGACGAGGTGGGCGGCGTGCAGCATCCGCGGCGGCGCCAGCGGGAAGCCGAGGTGCAGCACCAGCGCCGCGGCCGTCAGCACGGCGAGCACCCGCCGCGTCCACACGTAGTGGCGCGGGCGGCGCAGGTACAGGAAGACGAGCAGGGCGAGCGTGGCCGGGAAGTGCACGGTCGCGTAGTAGGTGTTCGCCACGTGCACCAGGGCATCGCTGTGCAACAGGGCGCCCTGGACCGCGCCCTCGCCGGGCAGATGCGCGGCGCGCTCGAAGCTCCACACGTCCGCGGCGTTGCGGAACGCCTCGGCGGTGTGGCCGTTGGCGAGGCCGCGGCCGAGTTTGTAGACGAGGAAGAGTCCTACGACCAGCAGGAGCTCGCGGACCAGGGGCGGTCGGGCAGATCGGCTGTCCGGCTCCGGTTCGACAGGCTCGGTATGGGAATCCATCCCCCGGCCCCTTTTCGTGACGACTGGGTGGTGCGTGATGTTCTGGGTGCGCTTGTGGCGCGGGTGCGCCGGTGGCGCGTCGGTAAACGCGGACGGAACCGCACTCATCGATACGCCAGTGTACCGAAACGCTGGCGTACCGGTACACTGGCGTATCGATAGCGGGTGTGATCTCATCGACACGAGCCGCCGAGCGAGGAGTGGGAGTCCATGACGACGCGAGAACAGGCCACCGCGACAGCGCCGACCGCCTCGCGCCGGTCCAAGATCACTCCCGAGCGTGCGCAGGAGTTCTACGACGCGGTCCTCGACCAGCTGCGCAGGAACGGGTACGACGCCCTGACCATGGAGGGCGTGGCGGCCCAGGCCTGCTGCAGCAAATCCACGCTGTACCGTCAGTGGAAGACGAAACCGCAGCTCGTGGCCGCCGCGCTGCGGGCGGGACGCTGTACGAAGTTCTCCGCGTCCGACACGGGCAGCCTCGCGGGAGACCTCGTGGCCGCCGCGCGGAACGCGGCGGCGCAGGCGATGCCGGACACGGCGCTGATGCAGGCCCTCGGGCACGCGGTGCGTCAGGACGGCGAGCTCAGGGGCGCGCTGCGCGAAGCGCTGATCGAGCCGGAGCTCGCGTCGGTCCATGCGATGGTCGAGCGGGCCGTGGCGCGCGGTGAGATCGCCGCCGACCACCCCGCACTGCCCTATCTGGCCGCGCAGCTCTTCGGAGTGATGCGCAGCCGCCCTGTCCTGGAAGGGCGCGACGCCGACGCCGACTACCTGGTCGGTTTCGTCGTGAACGTGCTGATTCCGGGGCTCGGCCTGACCGCTTCGGATCGGGCCACCTAGACGGGAGGCCACCGGTCGCAGGGATGACCGGCCGGTGGTCTGCCCGCGCCGCACCGTGGGGACGGGGGCGGCGCGCACCCCCGGGCCGGGCGGGTACCTCTTGAGCGGAGAGGAACCTGCCCGGCCCCAGGTGTTCCACCGTGCGGGTGGGGCTCGTGGGACTCGTGGGGCTCAGACGTCCTGGCCGTTGCCGCCCGTGGCGCCGCCGGTGACCGAGGCCTTCTTGATGCCCTTGACGAGCTTGTCGATCGACGTGTTGTCCGGCCCCGCGGCCTCTTCCTTGCTGGTGCGCGGTATGTCGACGCCTATGCGGACGACGACGAGCGACTTGGAGTCGCCCGGCGAGGGGAACGCGACCGACTCCACCCACGCGTCGATCTTCGACTTGGTGTCCACGTTCCAGCGGACCCGGTAGCCCTGCTGCCCGGCGACCGTGACCTTCTCGGACAGCAGCTCGTCGTGCTGGACGATGCCGCCGTAGACATCGCCGCCGTAGGACGCCTGCGCGTTCTTGAGGATGTCCTCCTTCGCCGCCGCCTCGGCCGTCGTCCCGTCGAGTTTGAGATCCTCCGCCGACGAGACGGAGGCGCCGCCCTTCACGCAGCTCTGCTCCACGTCGTCGGGGCACTTGTACGTGCCCGTCTGCACCCCGGCGCCGCCCGCGCCGTCCGAGCCCGTCCAGCCGTCGAGGACCGGCAGCGCCACCCCGTTCACGATGTCGGTGGCGTAGCCCTCGTCGAGCGGGGCCCGAGGCGAACCGGGCGCCTCCGGCGAGGCGTCGTCCCCACCGCTGCCACCGCTGCCACCGCCCGGGCCGTCCGGCCGCTGCGGGTCCTTGGGCTGCTGCGACTCGGAACCGGCCTTGTTGTTGCCGCCGTCGTCCGACGTGAGCGCGTAGACGCCGCCCACGACACCGGCGAGCACGACCACCGCGACAGCGGCCGCGATCGCGATACGTGCACGATTACGCGGCTTCGGCGGCAACTGACCGGTATAGACCGGGTAGTTGCCATATGTCGGAATCATCCCGGGTGCGGGCGGCTGCTGCGCCGGGACCGCGGGGGCCGGCGCGGCCGTCTGCGGCGGGAGCGGCGGCGGGGTCGTGGCCGGCCGGGTCTGATCGGTCCAGCGGCTGCCGTCCCACCAGCGTTCGGTGCGCGGGCCGTCGGGGACCTGGCCGGGGTCGGGGTACCAGCCTGCGGGAGTCTGCGACGTCATGGACGGAACAGTATGAGGCGTGCCTGAAAAGGGGATGAGAGGGTCCGCACGGCGGTCGCAATCGTTACGGACCGGCTTCCTTCGGCCGCGGGGACCTGGGTCCGGCCAAATGTCACCGGCTCACCGGACGCCCCACCACGGCGCGGCGCGGCACATTACTCTCGTGACCAGCACGTCGGTCGATCTGCGTCGACCGGAACCGACATGAACGACACCTGGAGGGTGCGGGATGACTCAGGGACGGCACGCCGACGCCGCCTCCTCCGGCCCGCAGTTGTGGGAGCGCGAGTCCGAACTGGGCGTCGCGACAAAGGCCTTGGACGACCTGTGCGGAGACGCCGCCTCGTCGGGCAGCCTCGTCGTGTACAAGGGCGAGGCCGGCATCGGCAAGACCGCGCTGCTCGGCCAGGTGCGCGAGGTGGCCGCGGGCCGCGCCACCGTCTGGTCCGCCCGGGGCGGCGAGACGGTCACCTCCGTCCCCTTCAACGTCGTACGCCAACTCCTGCAGCCCGCCCTCCTCGCGCTCTCCGACGAGGAGACCCGCGAGTACTTCGGCGACTGGTACGACATCGCGGGCCCCGCCCTCGGCATAGCCGAGCCCACCGGACGCCAGGCCGACCCGCAGGGCGTGCGCGACGGCCTAGTCGCCGCCGTCTCCCGACTGGCCCGCCTGCACTGGCCGTTGGTCATCCTCATCGACGACGCGCACTGGGCCGACCTGGAGACCCTGGAGTGGCTGGCCGCGTTCGCCGAGCGCCTCGACGACCTGCCGGTGCTCGTCGTGGTGGCGCAGCGCGACCCCGAGGACGAGGCCGCCGCCGGCTGCCTGGACGCCGTGGCCGCCGCCGCCCGGCCCGGCACCGCCCGGCTGCGCGCCCTCACCCCCGACGCCACCGCGGGCCTCACCCGTGCCACGCTCGGCGGCCACGCCGACGACCCGTTCTGCCGCGAGGTGTGGGCGGTCACCGGCGGAAACCCGTACGAGACCGTCGAGTTGCTCGCCAAGGTGCAGGACAGTGAGCTGCGCCCCGAGGAGGACTCCGCCGCCGAACTGCGCGCGCTGAACAAGTCGGCGCGCGGCCGCGGCCTCGTCGCCCGCCTCGAGAGCCTCGGCATCGAGTCGACCAAGTTCGCCTGGGCCGCCGCCATCCTCGGCACCCGTATCGACGCCGGACTCGCCGCTCTGCTCGCCGGACTCAACCCGGAGCAGGCCGGCCGCTGCGCCGAGCGGCTGCGCGCCGCCCGCATCCTGACCGACGCCGTGTACGGCGCCGAGACCGCCCTGGAGTTCGTCCACCCGCTGATCGCCTCGGCGGTCTACGACGCGATCCCGCCGGCCACCCGCACCGCCATGCACGGGCAGGCCGCCTGGGCCGTCACCGCGTCCGGGCACGGACCCGCCGCTGCCTCCCGGCACCTGCTCGAAGTGCATCCGGACGACGACCCGGAGCTCGTCGAGCAGATGCGCGCCGCCGCCCGCGAGCACCTGGCCGTCGGCGCGCCCGACGCCGCCCGGCGCTGTCTGGAGCGCGCCCTCCAGGAACCGCCGCTCGCGGACGTCCGGCCCCATCTGCACTACGAGCTGGGCTGCGCCACGCTGCTCACCTCGCCCGTCACCACCATCGGGCACCTGGACGCCGCGCTCGACACGACACCGGGGCTCACCGGCGACCTGCGCGTCGACGCGGTGTGCCGGCTGTCCCAGGCGCTGGTCCACAACGACCAGCTGGAAGAGGCGCTGCGCCTCATCGACGCCGAGACCGCCCTGCTCGATCCCGGTCCCGCCCGGCTGCGCCTGCAGGCCGTCCACTTCATGTGGGAGGGCATCCACGCCGGTGAGGAGGACTCCCCGGGGCGCTCCCGGAACCTGGCGATGATCGCCGACCAGCTCGCCGGCCGGGACAACGCGGAGCGCGTCCTGCTCATCCTGCGCGCCTTCGACGCGATGACCCGCGGGGAGAACGCGGAGGAGGTCGTCGAGCGCTGCGACCGCGCCCTGGTCAACGGCCGCCTCGCGCCCGGACTCGGCTGGCTCGACCCCGAGTGGGGCTTCGAGGTCCTCGCCATGCTCGGCAGCTCCTATCTGTTCGCCGACCGCCTCGACCGCGCCGAGAGCCTGTTCACCGAGGCCGTCCGCGAGTACGAGACGGCCGGCTGGAGCGGCGGCCACCTCGCCCTCGCACACGCCTTCGTCGGCTACGTGCACCGCAGGCGCGGCCGGCTCACCGACGCCGAGGCGTTCCTGCGCGAGTCGCTGCGCCTCGCC